>NZ_JH414804.1:208996-315137 GCF_000238715.1 Klebsiella sp. 4_1_44FAA | reverse complement strand
CCTGAAGGAACGTTGAAGACGACGACGTTGATAGGCCGGGTGTGTAAGCGCAGCGATGCGTTGAGCTAACCGGTACTAATGAACCGTGAGGCTTAACCTTACAACGCCGAAGATGTTTTGGCGGATTGAGAGAATTTTCAGCTTAGATTCAGAGTTGAGTACGCAATAATTTGCGCAGCAGCAAGGCGACAAGCGACGGAAAGGAAGGAGCATACTGAAGTATGTGACTGACTTTACGAGCGCAGGCAACGCAGCTGATGCGATAAAGAATTGCGTACTGAGCACAAAGAATTTGCCTGGCGGCACTAGCGCGGTGGTCCCACCTGACCCCATGCCGAACTCAGAAGTGAAACGCCGTAGCGCCGATGGTAGTGTGGGGTCTCCCCATGTGAGAGTAGGGAACTGCCAGGCATCAAACAAGTGAAGAGCCCATCCTGCCGGATGGGCTTTTTGCGTTTCTGTCGTCCGGCCAGCGTGCCGGTATGCCTCCCCGGTGGCGCTGCGCTTACCGGGGCTACGGATCCTCGGCCACCTGCTGGCCGAGGGGACATCAATGCCGCAAAGTTACCGACGTCAATCGTAGTCTGCTTCAGCCTGCTGCTCATACATCAAATTCAATAACGGATACGGTTGCCCCAGATCGTCCGTTTCAGAGCGCCCTGTCACCCTAAAACCCATCTTCTGATAAAACCCGACCGCTTGTTCATTCTGCTCATTTACATTGGTCGTCAGCTTCGGCGTTAACGACAGCGCATGCTCAATCAGCAACTTCCCCACGCCACAGCCGCGGACATCCGGATCGACGAACAGCGCATCCATATGATCTCCGGTCAGCAGCATAAAGGCGATCGGCTGGTCTTCCGTATTAACCGCCACCCACAGCGGAGCCTCCGGTAAAAATGCGCGTACCATCTCCTCCAGCTCCTTTCGATACGCTTTTGTCAGAAAATCATGCGTGGCGTCGACCGACCGACACCAGATCGCAGTCAGTTTATCCCCTTCATCAGGCCGGGAACGGCGGATGTTAATAACCATACTTTCTCCTTTTCTACATTCTTATATTCTAACTCAACAAGCGCCGTGAAATTTTCTCACCGTGAACATGCAGACTCGACATTCACCCGATTCTTGGTTATCTTCAGCTATCTGGATGTCTAAACGTTTATACGTATGCTATGAGGTAATACAGTTATGCCAATTCGGGTGCAGGACGAGCTGCCAGCCGTCAATTTCTTGCGCAATGAAAACGTCTTCGTAATGACGACAACACGTGCAACGACTCAGGAAATCCGCCCCCTGAAGGTGTTAATCCTCAACCTGATGCCGAAGAAAATCGAGACGGAAAATCAGTTCCTGCGTCTGCTATCAAACTCTCCGCTGCAGGTGGATATCCAGTTATTACGTATCGATGCGCGCGAGTCGCGTAATACCCCTGCGGAGCATCTGAATAACTTTTACTGTAATTTCGATGAGATCTGCGATCAGAACTTTGACGGCCTGATTGTTACCGGCGCTCCTTTAGGCCTGGTTGAGTTTAACGATGTTGCTTACTGGCCGCAGATCAAACAGGTACTGGAGTGGGCCAAGGATCACGTCACTTCGACGCTGTTCGTCTGTTGGGCGGTTCAGGCCGCGCTGAACATTCTGTACGGCATTCCCAAGCAGACCCGCGCCGAAAAGATTTCCGGCGTCTATGAACACCATATTCTTCATCCGCACGCCTTACTGACCCGCGGTTTCGACGACTCTTTCCTGGCCCCGCACTCACGCTATGCTGATTTTCCGGCCGGACTTATTCGCGACTATACCGATCTTGAGATCCTCGCGGAGACGGAAGAGGGCGATGCGTATTTGTTCGCCAGTAAAGATAAGCGCATCGCCTTTGTCACCGGCCACCCGGAGTACGATGCCAATACCCTGGCAAGTGAATATTTCCGCGATGTGGAAGCCGGTTTGAACCCTGAGATACCTCATAACTATTTCCCACAAAACGACCCGCAGAACAAACCGCGCGCCACCTGGCGCAGCCACGGCAATCTGCTGTTCGCTAACTGGCTTAACTATTACGTCTACCAGATTACGCCATACGATCTGCGTCATATGAATCCGACGCTGGAATAATACTCTATGTGAGACGATCCTAAAGCGTTTCAGCATTTTGCCTCTGGCACCTTCGGGTGCCTTTTTTATTTCCGAAATTCACTTCATACACGATGATAACTTTAATTTCATTGTTATCAATGTGTTAATGATAATTTAAAATTAAAATGGAAATTGTTTTTGATTTTGGAAATTAATTGAGTAGTCTTAATTGTGCTGAGCGAAAACTGCACAACGATCTTTCGCTCGCTTCCAGCGGATCAACCAAGAGGAGCAGCACAATGACGCAGCAGGCGACAATCACCGATGAACTGGCCTTTAGTCAGCCCTATGGCGAGCAGGAGAAGCAGATCTTAACGCCTGAGGCGGTAGAATTTCTGACGGAACTGGTGAGCCGCTTTACGCCGGCGCGCAATAAGCTGCTGGCCGCGCGTTTGCAGCAACAGCAGGCTATTGACGACGGGCAGCTTCCGGATTTTATTTCGGAAACTGCTTCCATTAGAAATGGCGACTGGACTATTCGCGGTATCCCGGCTGATTTGCAGGATCGCCGCGTGGAAATCACCGGCCCCGTCGAGCGCAAGATGGTCATTAACGCGCTGAATGCCAACGTCAAAGTCTTTATGGCGGACTTTGAGGATTCGCTGGCGCCTGACTGGCGCAAAGTCATTGATGGTCAAATCAACCTGCGCGATGCCGTGAACGGAACCATCAGCTACACCAACGAGGCCGGCAAAATCTATCAGTTGCAGCCCAATCCCGCTGTGCTGGTATGCCGTGTGCGCGGCCTGCATCTGCCGGAAAAGCATGTGACCTGGCGTAATGAGGCCATCCCCGGCAGCCTGTTCGATTTTGCGCTCTATTTCTTTCATAACTACCAGGCGCTGCTGGCGAAAGGAAGTGGTCCCTACTTCTATCTGCCAAAAACACAGGCCTGGCAGGAGGCGGCATGGTGGAACGATGTCTTCAGTTTTACGGAAGATCGCTTTGACCTGCCGCGCGGCACCATCAAGGCCACGCTGCTGATTGAGACGCTGCCAGCGGTGTTCCAGATGGATGAGATCCTGCATGCGCTGCGCGACCATATTGTTGGCCTGAACTGCGGCCGCTGGGATTACATCTTCAGCTATATCAAGACGCTGAAAAACCATCCGGATCGCGTACTGCCGGACCGGCAGGTGGTGACGATGGATAAACCCTTCCTCAGCGCCTACTCACGCTTGTTGATTAAGACCTGCCACAAACGCGGCGCGTTTGCGATGGGCGGTATGGCGGCGTTTATCCCGAGCAAAGATACCGAACGTAACCGCCAGGTGCTGAGTAAAGTCACCGCCGATAAAGAGCTGGAGGCAAACAACGGTCACGATGGGACCTGGATCGCCCACCCGGGCCTGGCGGATACCGCCATGGCGGTGTTTGACCGCGTGCTGGGCGATAAGCCGAATCAGCTCTCGGTCACCCGGAGCGAGGATGCGCCAATTACCGCTGAACAACTGCTGGCTCCCTGCGAGGGCGAACGCACGGAAGCCGGAATGCGCGCCAACATTCGCGTGGCGGTGCAGTACATCGAAGCGTGGATCTCCGGCAACGGCTGCGTACCGATTTATGGCCTGATGGAAGACGCCGCAACGGCCGAGATCTCGCGCACCTCTATCTGGCAGTGGATCCATCATCAGAAAACCCTGAACGACGGTACCCCGGTCACTAAGGCGCTGTTCCGCCAGTGGCTGGCGGAAGAGCTGATGGTGATTCAGGAGGAGCTGGGAGAGCACCGCTTCAGCCACGGCCGCTTTGACGATGCGGCGCGACTGATGGAGCAGATCACCACCTCCGACGAGCTAATTGATTTTCTGACATTGCCGGGCTACCGCCTGCTGGCCTAATCGCCAGATGGTGTGGTTCGCCATTTAGTCCTTCACCTATGAGCCTGGGGAGCCAGGAAATTATATGGAGCATCTGCACATGAAAACCCGTACCCAACAAATCGAAGAATTAAACAAAGAATGGACGAACCCGCGCTGGGAAGGCATTACCCGTCCCTACAGCGCGGAAGAGGTGGTGAAGTTACGCGGCTCGGTGAATCCGGAATGCACGCTGGCGCAGCTTGGCGCGGCGAAACTGTGGCGTCTGCTGCACGGGGAGGCGAAAAAAGGGTACGTCAACAGTCTCGGCGCGCTGACCGGCGGCCAGGCCTTGCAGCAGGCGAAGGCGGGTATCGAAGCCATTTATCTCTCCGGCTGGCAGGTGGCGGCGGATGCTAACCTGGCGTCCAGCATGTATCCGGATCAATCGCTGTATCCGGCCAACTCGGTACCGGCGGTGGTGGATCGGATCAACAACACCTTCCGCCGCGCCGATCAGATCCAGTGGTCAGCGGGAATTGAACCGAACGATCCGCGCTTTATCGACTACTTCCTGCCGATCGTGGCGGATGCGGAGGCCGGTTTTGGCGGCGTCCTGAACGCCTTTGAGCTGATGAAATCGATGATTGAAGCCGGTGCAGCGGCTGTTCACTTCGAAGATCAGCTGGCATCGGTGAAGAAGTGCGGCCATATGGGCGGTAAAGTGCTGGTTCCGACTCAGGAGGCGATTCAGAAGCTGGTGGCGGCGCGTCTGGCGGCCGACGTGATGGGGGTCCCGACGCTGGTCATCGCCCGCACCGATGCCGACGCCGCGGATTTAATTACCTCAGACTGCGATCCGTACGATCGTGAGTTTATTACCGGGGATCGTACCAGCGAAGGGTTCTTCCGCACCCACGCCGGGATCGAGCAGGCGATCAGCCGCGGGCTGGCCTACGCGCCGTATGCGGATCTGGTGTGGTGTGAAACGTCGAAACCGGATCTCGAGCAGGCGCGCCGCTTTGCCGAGGCTATCCATGCGCGTTTCCCGGGCAAACTGCTGGCCTATAACTGCTCGCCGTCGTTTAACTGGAAGAAAAATCTCGATGATAAAACCATCGCCAGCTTCCAGCAGCAGCTGTCGGACATGGGATACAAATACCAGTTTATTACCCTCGCGGGGATCCACAGCATGTGGTTCAACATGTTCGACCTCGCCCATGCCTACGCTCAGGGTGAGGGGATGCGCCACTATGTTGAGAAAGTGCAGCAGCCGGAATTCGCCGCCGGGCCGGAAGGCTACACCTTCGTCTCGCATCAGCAGGAAGTGGGCACCGGCTACTTCGACAAGGTCACCACCATTATCCAGGGCGGTACCTCGTCGGTAACGGCGCTGACCGGCTCGACCGAAGAAGATCAGTTTTAAGCCATGCCCGGTGGCGCGACGCTGACCGGGCCTGCAAGAGGACGCAGGCCGGATAAGCGAGCGCGCCATCCGGCATGACGTGGCGCCGGATGGGGGAAAGCGATGACGCGTGGTCTGGAATTACTGATTGCCCAAACGATATTGCAGGGATTTGACGCGCAGTATGGGCGTTTTCTTGAAGTCACTTCCGGCGCGCAGCAGCGCTTTGAACAGGCTGACTGGCACGCCGTGCAGCAGGCGATGAAGCAGCGGATCCATCTCTACGATCACCACGTGGGCCTGGTAGTAGAGCAGCTGCGCTGCATCACCGAAGGGAAAAGCACCGACGTCGATTTTCTTCTGCGGGTGAAACAGCAGTACACCCAACTTTTACCGGATTACCCTCGCTTTGAAATTGCTGAGAGCTTTTTCAATTCGGTCTACTGCCGCCTGTTTGACCACCGCTCGCTGACCCCCGAGCGGCTCTTTATTTTCAGCTCGCAGCCCGAGCGACCCTTTCGTACCCTCCCGCGACCGCTGGCGAAAGATTTCTTTCCGGAACGCGGTTGGTCGCACCTGCTGGGTAAAGTACTGTCCGATCTGCCGCTGCGGCTACCGTGGCAAAACAAAGCGCGGGATATCGGCTATATCATTGCCAGTCTGCAGGAGGCGCTGGGGGAGGAACTGCTCGCCACCTGTCATCTGCAGGTCGCCAATGAGCTGTTCTACCGCAATAAAGCCGCCTGGCTGGTGGGCAAACTGGTCATGCCGATGGCGACGCTGCCTTTTTTGCTGCCGATCCACCGCAGCGAAGAGGGTGAGCTGTTTGTTGACACCTGCCTCACAACCCATGCCGAAGCGAGTATCGTTTTTGGCTTCGCGCGTTCCTATTTTATGGTTTATGCGCCGTTGCCCGGCGCCCTGGTGGAATGGCTGCGCGAGATCTTGCCGGGTAAAACGACGGCCGAGCTGTACATGGCGATTGGCTGTCAGAAGCATGCCAAAACCGAAAGCTATCGCGAATATCTACACTACATTACTCGCTGCGATGAGCAGTTTATTGAAGCGCCGGGTATTCGCGGGATGGTGATGCTGGTGTTTACCCTGCCGGGCTTTGACCGGGTGTTTAAGGTGATCAAGGACCGCTTCGCGCCGCAGAAAGAGATGACCGCCGCCCATGTGCGGGCTTGCTATCAGCTGGTAAAGGAGCATGACCGCGTCGGGCGGATGGCGGACACCCAGGAGTTTGAAAATTTCGTGCTGGATAAACGGCAAATCGCGCCGGCGCTGCTGGCGCTGCTGCAGGCGGAAGCGGGGAACAAACTCACCGATCTCGGCGACCGCATCGTCATCAGCCATCTGTATATTGAACGGCGAATGGTGCCGCTCAACCTGTGGCTGGAGCAGGTTAACGGCCAGGCATTGCGTGATGCGGTAGAAGAGTATGGCAATGCTATCCGCCAGCTGGCCGCCGCCAACATCTTTCCCGGCGATATGTTATTTAAAAACTTCGGCGTCACCCGCCATGGCCGGGTGGTGTTCTACGACTATGATGAAATCTGCTATATGACGGAAGTGAATTTTCGCGAGATCCCGCCGCCGCGCTATCCGGAGGATGAGCTGGCCAGCGAGCCGTGGTACAGCGTTTCGCCTGGCGATGTGTTTCCGGAGGAGTTCCGCCACTGGCTGTGCGCCGACCCGCGCATTGGGCCACTGTTTGAAGAGATGCATGCCGACCTGCTGCGCGCCGACTACTGGCGCGCACTGCAGATGCGGATTAAAAACGGCCATGTGGAAGATGTCTACGCCTACCGGCGCAAGCAGCGTTTTAGCGTGCGCTATGGCGCCGACAGTAGGCCGGATAAGGCGTTTACGCCGCCATCCGGCAAGGTGCGCCGATCTGCCTGATGGCGCTACGCTTATCAGGCCTACTTAAAATGCCCCTCTGGGGCATTTTTTTATTTAACCCCGCCATACGCCAGCGTCACTTCCTTCGCCGCCTTGATCACCAGCGCGCCCAGCTCAGTCACCCGATCATCGGT
This sequence comes from Klebsiella sp. 4_1_44FAA, assembly GCF_000238715.1. Taxonomy (NCBI): domain Bacteria; kingdom Pseudomonadati; phylum Pseudomonadota; class Gammaproteobacteria; order Enterobacterales; family Enterobacteriaceae; genus Klebsiella; species Klebsiella sp. 4_1_44FAA. Next base: position 307,749 of record NZ_JH414804.1, on the reverse strand, counting down.
CATACGCGAGATGGGGCCTGAGATGGAGATTGCCGCGAACGGTTCGCGATGTTCATCGTAAATGCAGGCGGCGACGCAGCGCAGGCCGAGCGCGTGCTCCTCATCATCGAAAGAGTAGCCCCGCTTGCGGGTCTGGGCTAAATCTTCCTTCAGATGCAGCGGGGAGACCAGCGTGGCATGCGTATAGGCATGCAGCCCTTTACGGTGCAGCAGACTGGTGACCTGCTCTTCGCTCAGCTGCGCGAGAAACGCCTTCCCGGCGCCGGAAGCGTGCATCGGCAGTTTACCGCCGATTGGCGCCGACATCCGCATCAGCTGGGTGCACTGCACCTGATCGATAATGATCGCCTGGTGGTCGCTCTGGTCGAGCACCGCTAAATTCACCGTTTCACCGGAATCTTCCATCAGCTGGCGCAGGATCGGGTGGACAATGGCCAGCAGATTGCGGCTTTGTAGAAAGCTGCTGCCGACCACGAAAGCATGCGCCCCTACGGCCCAGTGACCCAGCTCGCCAACCTGGCGGACGAAGCCCAGCTGTTGCATGGTGGTCAGCAGACGGTGAGTCGTGGAGTTGGGCAGACCCGCCTGCTGCGCCAGTTCGGTCAGCGCGACGCTGCTGTGGGACTCGGCAATCCATTCGAGTAATTTCAGGCCGCGGGTCAGCGACTGAACCTGACCGCCAGCCTGCTGGGCAGTGGCAGCCGCGGGTTTTCTGCCGCGTTTCGCGGGAATGGGGGTTGTGGCCATCGCGAACTCCTTTTTCTGTATCGTGGAAATAATTTTCGTTTTATTTGGCAATAATGCAATCACAACCGGACTCATCGGAGGAGTGAAGCTGAACATGTCTCATATTGCCCGTTGTTGTCTTTTCCGCTCCGGTGGTTTATGCCAGTATGGTTTGTTGGCTATTTGGCCTGAGTCGAGCGTTGTCGGGAGCAAGTGTGAGCAGCAAAGTTGAGCAACTGCATCAGCAGTTAAAAGAACGTATTCTGGTTCTGGATGGGGGCATGGGCACCATGATCCAGGGCTATCGTCTGAGTGAGCAGGACTTTCGCGGTGAGCGCTTTGCTGACTGGCCGTGCGACCTGAAAGGCAACAACGACCTGTTGGTGCTCAGCAAACCCGAAGTGATCCGCGAGATCCACGACGCCTATTTCGAGGCCGGCGCGGATATCATTGAGACCAACACCTTTAACTCGACGACCATCGCGATGGCGGATTACCAGATGGAATCCCTGTCGGCCGAGATCAACTTTGCCGCGGCGAAGCTGGCCCGCGCCAGCGCCGACGCCTGGACGGCCCGCACGCCGGAAAAACCGCGCTATGTCGCGGGCGTGCTTGGCCCGACCAACCGCACCGCCTCTATCTCGCCTGATGTGAACGATCCGGCGTTCCGTAATATTACCTTTGACCAGCTGGTGGCCGCCTATCGCGAATCCACCCGGGCGCTGGTGGAAGGCGGCGTGGATCTGATCCTGATTGAAACGGTGTTTGACACCCTGAATGCTAAAGCGGCCATCTATGCGGTGAAAGAGGAGCTGGAGGCGTTAGGCGTTGACCTGCCGCTGATGATCTCCGGGACCATTACCGATGCCTCTGGCCGCACGCTTTCCGGACAGACCACCGAAGCCTTTTATAACTCGCTGCGTCACGCCGAAGCCTTATCGTTTGGTCTGAACTGCGCCCTCGGGCCGGACGAGCTGCGGCAGTACGTCCAGGAGCTGTCGCGCATTGCCGAATGCTACGTCACCGCGCACCCGAACGCCGGCCTGCCCAACGCCTTCGGCGAATACGATCTGGACGCCGACACCATGGCGACGCAAATTCGCGAATGGGCGGAAGCCGGTTTCCTCAATATCGTTGGCGGCTGCTGCGGTACCACCCCGGAGCATATCGCCGCCATGAGCCGGGCGGTAGCGGGCCTGCCGCCGCGTCAGTTGCCGGAAATTGCGGTGGCCTGCCGCCTCGCCGGCCTGGAGCCGTTGAATATCGGCGACGATAGCCTGTTCGTTAACGTCGGTGAACGAACTAACGTCACCGGCTCGGCGAAATTTAAGCGGCTGATTAAAGAAGAGAAGTACAGCGAAGCGCTGGACGTTGCGCGTCAGCAGGTGGAAAGCGGCGCGCAGATTATAGATATCAACATGGACGAGGGGATGCTCGACGCGGAAGCGGCGATGGTGCGTTTCCTTAACCTGATTGCCGGCGAGCCGGACATTGCCCGCGTGCCGATCATGATTGACTCCTCCAAGTGGGAAGTCATTGAAAAGGGCCTGAAATGTATTCAGGGCAAAGGCATCGTTAACTCGATTTCGATGAAAGAGGGCGTCGAATCCTTTATCCACCATGCGAAACTGGTTCGCCGCTACGGCGCCGCGGTGGTGGTGATGGCCTTCGACGAGGTTGGTCAGGCCGACACCCGCGAACGTAAAATTGAGATTTGCCGTCGCGCCTACAAAATCCTCACCGAAGAGGTCGGCTTCCCGCCGGAAGATATTATCTTCGACCCCAATATCTTTGCCGTCGCCACCGGTATCGAAGAGCATAACAACTACGCACAGGACTTTATCGGCGCCTGCGAAGACATCAAACGCGAGCTGCCGCATGCGCTAATCTCCGGCGGGGTCTCCAACGTCTCCTTCTCCTTCCGCGGTAATGACCCGGTACGTGAGGCGATCCACGCCGTATTCCTCTACTACGCGATCCGCAACGGCATGGACATGGGGATCGTCAACGCCGGTCAGCTGGCCATCTATGATGACCTCCCGGGCGAGCTGCGCGACGCGGTCGAAGACGTGATCCTCAACCGCCGCGATGACAGTACCGAACGGTTACTTGAGCTGGCGGAAAAATATCGCGGCAGCAAAGCGGACGACGGCGCGAATGCCCAGCAGGCGGAGTGGCGCACCTGGGAAGTGAAAAAACGCCTCGAATATTCGCTGGTTAAGGGCATTACCGAATTTATCGAACAGGACACCGAAGAAGCGCGTCAGCAGGCCGCCCGCCCGATTGAGGTCATTGAAGGGCCGCTGATGGACGGCATGAACGTGGTCGGCGATCTGTTCGGCGAAGGCAAAATGTTCCTGCCGCAGGTGGTGAAATCCGCCCGTGTAATGAAACAGGCGGTGGCCTACCTTGAGCCGTTTATTGAAGCCAGTAAAGAGCAGGGCTCCAGTAACGGCAAAATGGTGATTGCCACGGTAAAAGGCGACGTTCATGACATTGGCAAAAACATCGTCGGCGTGGTGCTGCAGTGCAATAACTACGAAATCATCGATCTTGGCGTGATGGTCCCGGCGGATAAAATTCTCAAAACGGCCAAAGAGGTAAACGCGGATCTAATTGGTCTTTCCGGGCTGATTACCCCATCGCTGGACGAGATGGTTAACGTGGCGAAAGAGATGGAGCGCCAGGGCTTTACCATCCCGCTGCTGATAGGCGGCGCGACCACCTCGAAAGCGCATACGGCGGTGAAAATCGAGCAGAACTACAGCGGCCCGACCGTTTACGTACAGAACGCCTCGCGCACCGTCGGCGTGGTGTCTGCGCTGCTCTCGGACACGCAGCGCGACGAGTTTGTCGCCCGCACGCGCAAAGAGTATGAAACGGTGCGTATCCAGCATGGGCGTAAAAAACCGCGTACGCCGCCGGTGACCCTTGCCGCCGCGCGGGAAAACGATCTGGCCTTTGACTGGGAGAGCTACACGCCGCCGGTGGCTCATCGTCTGGGAGTACAGACGGTGGAAGCCAGTATCGAGACTCTGCGCAACTACATCGACTGGACGCCGTTCTTCATGACCTGGTCGCTGGCGGGTAAATATCCGCGTATTCTGGAAGATGAAGTGGTAGGGGAAGAGGCGCAGCGCCTGTTCAAAGATGCTAACGAGCTGCTGGATAAGCTGAGCGCAGAGAAAACCCTGAACCCGCGCGGCGTGGTGGGTCTGTTCCCGGCCAACCGCGTGGGCGACGATATTGAAATCTATCGCGATGAAACCCGCACCCACGTGCTGACGGTGAGCCATCATCTGCGCCAGCAGACTGAGAAGGTTGGCTTCGCCAACTACTGCCTCGCCGATTTTGTCGCGCCGAAGCTGAGCGGCAAGGCGGACTACATCGGCGCCTTCGCCGTGACCGGCGGCCTGGAAGAGGACGCGCTGGCGGACGCCTATGAAGCGCAGCATGATGACTATAACAAGATCATGATCAAGGCCATCGCCGATCGCCTGGCGGAGGCCTTTGCCGAGTATCTGCATGAGAAAGTGCGCAAGGTTTACTGGGGATATGCGGCCAATGAGAACCTCAGCAATGAGGAGCTTATTCGCGAGAACTACCAGGGGATCCGACCGGCGCCGGGATATCCGGCCTGTCCGGAGCATACCGAAAAGGGGACCATCTGGCAGCTACTGGACGTCGAAGCCCATACCGGCATGAAGCTCACCGAATCGTTCGCCATGTGGCCGGGCGCATCGGTTTCCGGCTGGTACTTCAGCCATCCGGATAGCAAGTACTTCGCCGTGGCGCAGATCCAGCGCGATCAGGTCGAAGATTACGCGCTGCGTAAAGGAATGACGCCGGCGGAGGTCGAGCGCTGGTTAGCGCCTAATCTGGGCTATGATGCGGACTAGTCGTCATCTTTCCTTACAACAAACAAGGCGCTCTGTGAGCGCCTTGTCTCTTTATTGAGGTTAACCCCTTATACTGAGATAGGTTCCTGAACTTCGGAAAACCTATAACGATAAGGAGAAGCTGATTCCGTGTTAACTCTGCTACACCTGTTGTCCGCGGTTGCTCTGCTGGTGTGGGGCACGCATATCGTGCGTACCGGGGTGATGCGCGTCTATGGCGCTCGCCTGCGTACCGTTCTCAGTAGCAGCGTAGAGAAAAAGCCGCTCGCCTTCTGCGCGGGTCTTGGCGTGACTGCGCTGGTGCAAAGCAGTAACGCCACCACCATGCTGGTGACCTCATTTGTCGCCCAGGATTTAGTGGGTCTGATGCCAGCGCTGGTGATGGTGCTGGGGGCCGACGTCGGGACGGCGCTGATGGCGAGGGTGTTGACCTTCGACCTGTCGTGGCTGTCGCCGTTGTTGATATTTATCGGGGTGATTTTCTTCCTCGGCCGCAAGCAGACCCGCGCCGGGCAGCTTGGACGGGTGGGGATTGGTCTGGGGCTGATCCTGTTGGCCCTCGAGCTGATTGTCCAGGCCGTACACCCCATAACCCAGGCGAACGGCGTGCAGGTGATTTTCGCCTCGCTGACCGGCGATATCATGCTGGATGCTTTGATTGGCGCCGTATTTGCAATCATTAGCTACTCCAGCCTGGCGGCGGTGCTGTTAACGGCGACGCTGACCGCGGCGGGAGCGATCTCTTTCCCGGTGGCGCTGTGTCTGGTGATTGGCGCCAACCTGGGATCGGGGCTGCTGGCGATGCTTAACAACAGCGCGGCGAACGCGGCGGCGCGCCGGGTGGCGCTGGGCAGCCTGCTGTTTAAGCTGGTGGGGAGCCTGATTATTCTGCCGTTCGTCCATCCGCTGGCCGCGGCGATGCACAAGCTGCCGTTGGCCGAGTCCGAGCTGGTTATCTACTTCCACGTATTTTACAACCTGCTGCGCTGCATCGCGATGGTGCCCTTTGCCGGACCGATGGCGAAGCTGTGCCAGCGTCTGATCCGCGATGAGCCCGAGCTGGATAACCATCTCAAACCCAAGCATCTCGACCCGTCGGCGCTGGACACCCCGGCGCTGGCGCTGGCCAATGCCGCGCGTGAGACGCTGCGCATTGGTGACGCGATGGAGCAGATGCTGGAGAGCCTGCACAAGGTGATGCATGGCGAACCGCGTCAGGAGAAAGAGCTGCGCCGTATGGCGGATGATATCAACGTACTTTACACCGCTATTAAGCTCTATCTGGCGCGAATGCCAAAGGATGAGCTGGCGGAAGAGGAATCCCGGCGCTGGGCGGAAATTATTGAGATGTCGTTAAACCTCGAACAGGCGTCCGATATCGTCGAGCGAATGGGCAGCGAGATCACCGATAAATCGCTGGCGGCGCGGCGCGCCTTCTCGGTAGAAGGGTTAAAGGAGCTGGACGCCCTGTACGATCTGCTGCTCAGCAACCTGCAGCTGGCGATGTCGGTCTTCTTCTCCAGCGATGTGCCCAGCGCCCGCCGCCTGCGGCGCAGCAAACACCGGTTCCGCATTCTTAACCGCCGCTACTCGCATGCGCACGTTGACCGTCTGCATCAGCAGAACGTGCAGAGCATCGAAACCAGTACGTTGCACCTGGCGCTGCTGGGGGATATGAAGCGTCTGAACAGCCTGTTCTGCTCGGTGGCTTACAGCGTGATGGAGCAGCCGGATGAAGACGACGAACGGGATGACTACTGAGACGGATTATTTTTCCGTTTATGTCGCTTCTTTTCTGGCGAGGTAGCCCTCCCGGGACGTGGCTGACGCCTTCCCGGGAGGGACATCCTAGCTTCTGGCAAACGCCGAGGCCTCTGCCACCAGCGCGCTATCCGGCCGTACGCCGGTATAAAGGGTAAACTGCTCGACGGCTTGCAGGGCAATAACTTCCGCACCGCTGATGGTTTGCTTACCCCGTTGTTGCGCCAGGCGGATCAGCGGAGTTTCCGCCGGCAACGCGACCACGTCAAACACGACGCTGGCCTGGGCCACCATGGCCTCGCTGAACGCCAGCGTGTTGCTTTCCGCTCCCCCCGCCATGCCCAGCGGTGTGACATTGACCAGAATCTCGGCTGCGATCCCTTCGGGCAGGGGCTGCCACTGAAAGCCATACTGTTTTGCCAGCGCCAGGCCGCGCTGGCGATTGCGGGCCGCAATGATCACGTCGCGGAAACCGGCATCACGGAAGGCGGCAATGACGGCTTTCCCCATGCCGCCGCTACCCTGAATCATCACTCTGGCGTTGGTATCGAGCCGATGGCTGGCGATCAGGCTTTTGACCGCGATGTAATCGGTGTTTAGCCCGGTTAACTTCCCGTCGTCGTTGACGATGGTGTTGACGGAGTCGATGACTTTTGCTGACGGATCGATCGCGTCAAGAAACGGTATGCAGCTCTCTTTAAACGGCATGGAGACCGCACAGCCGCGGATACCCAATGCGCGAACCCCTTTTACCGCCGCCTCAATATCCTTAGTCGTAAAGGCTTTGTAGAGGTAGTTCAATCCCAGCTTGTCATACAGATAGTTATGAAAGCGGGTGCCGAAGTTGCCGGGGCGACCCGCCAGGGAGATGCACAGCAGCGTATCGCGGTTAATCATGCGTAATATCCTCCGCGTGGGCCAGCAGATACGCTTCAGCCTCCTGGGACCAGATCCCATGGTGACGTGCCACAATCGCTGCCAGTTCGGGATCGGCGATCTCGCCCAGCGGCGTGAGCGGGAAGGCTTTTCCGGTATACACCAGCTTTTTTCCCCCGCCGACGGCAGGCAGATCGAGGGTGGTTTCGCCCGCGGCGTTCAGGCCGAGAATATGGGTGACCACTTTCGCCGTCTGGACCTTTTTCGCCTGCATCAGCGCCACCGCGGCGCGCATATCGTCAGTATTACCGCCGGAGGTGCCGACGTAGTGGGTAAAGGCGTAGTGCACGTCGTAGAAGTTGATCGGGGCGCTGAATTGCTTATCCTGGGGGCCAGCAAAGAAATTCAGGCAGCCGTCCGGAGCCAGCAACGAGGAGGCCAGGGTGATCAGCTGTTCGTTTGGCACAAACACGAAGATATCGTCGAAGCCATGGCCGCCGCTGAGCGCTAGCAGCGTATCGCGACTGGCCTCATGGCCGTCGAGGTAGTGGATCAGCGTCTGCGGCTCAGAGGGGTAATGACGGCGGGCGTAGCTGAGCTTCGGCTTATTGGTATCGGTCACTACCAGTAGTGAAGGATTGATGGGGCCGTGCAGCGCATAGTCGATAGCCAGCAGCCCCATCGGCCCCGTCCCGCCCAGGATCAGAGTGTGTCCCTGAGGACGGATCCCCATCACGTGGTTGTAACTCCCCTCCTGCAGATGATAATTGGCGTTGAAAGCGCCAATGACGCAGGAGAGCGGCTCCACCAGCGATCCTTCAAACCAGGTATCCCCCTCCCAGGTGAGCAGGCAATCCTGCGCCATCACCTCATTGGGGATCACCACATGGGTGGCTTCGCCACCGATCCATGGGAATGAGTAGCCGGGGCAGTCGGGTCGGTCGGGCAACTGCAGGTTGGCCTGGATCACGTAGCGCTGCCCTGGCTGAAACTTATGCTGCCACTTTTTACCGACGGCAAGGATTTCGCCACAGAATTCATGACCGATAATAATGGGCCTGGTGGCCACATCATCTGGCACCTTTTTATGATCGGCACCCTGATTGGCCTCTTTCCATGAGGAAAGACACAGGCTGTCCGTGACCACCCGGGCGAGGATCTCATCGTCCTGCATCGCCGGGAGGGTAAAGGTTTCCAGGCGCAGGTCTCGTTTGCCATACAGGCGCAGGGCCGTTGTTGTTTGCATAAACCACCTCATCCCCTTCATCTTTCGGGGCTATGTTGTTGACGTCACCCCGGCATCGCCGGGGCGGAATAATCAGGACAGAAAGCCGAGGGCGTTGCCGATAATGCCTAAGCCGAAAAGGGCGAAAATCAGCCAGACCGGATTCACTTTCTTGTTCAGCAGACGCACCATCAGTAGCGTCAGGCCCAGCGCCAGCAGGCCGGGGCAGAGCTGATCGAGGATGTTCTGGACGGTCATCGTGACGGTGGCGCCGTCTGCACCGGGCGTTTGGGAAACCACCAGCGGCACATTGATGGTGGTCCATTTGGTCACCAGCACCCCCATGACAAACAGGCCGAGAATGGAGGCGCCTTCGGTCAGCTTCTGCAGCAGGTTACCGCCCATATCGCTGACGATATTGACCCCTTTACGGAAGCCCAGTTGCAGGCCGTACCACTTCATTGCCAGCCGCACTGCATTGAAAATAAAGAAAAATAACAAAGGTCCCAGAATGTTGCCGGAGAGGGCCAGCGAGGCGCCCAGGGCCGCGGTAATCGGCCGCAGCGTGCCCCAGACCAGCGGGTCGCCGACGCCGGCCAGCGGGCCCATCAGACCCACTTTGATGCCGTTGATAGCGCCATCGTCAATGGCCGCGCCGTTAGCCCGGGCCTCCTCCATGGCGGCGGTGACGCCGATCACCGGGCCACACACCGCCGGCGTGGTATTAAAGAACACCAGATGACGCTTCAGCGCCGCGACCTGATCGGCTTTGAGCGGATACAGGCGTTTGATCGCCGGGATCGTGTCGTAGCAAAACCCCAGACCATGAATACGTTCGAAGTTAAAGGAGGCCTGCTGGAGGTTGGAGCGGAGAAACATGCTCACCAGGTCGCCTTGCGTGATTTTTTTCTGTTCCATTTTCGGCTCCATTAGTCGTCAAGCTGGTCAAGGGCGGGGGCAGAGGGGGCTGTGGAGGCGGCGGGTTCAGCCTTACGCCACTGTGGATTGAGTTGGATGTAGATCAGCGCGATGATGACGCCCACGCCGCCGAAGGCCAGCAGGCTGAAGTCGAGATAACCCCCGGCGAGAAAACCGAGGAAAAAGAAGGGCATCAGGTATTTCACGCCCATCATTCGCAGCACCATCGCGTAGCCCACGACGACAATGAAACCACCGGCAATCTGCAGGCCGCGGGTGACGAATTCCGGGATCGCGCTGAGCATACTGCTGACCATATCCGCGCTAACGAACAGCGAGACCACCAGCGCCGGGATTGCCACGCGCAGTGCCTGCACCCCCAGTGCGGAGACATGCAGCAGGTCGATGGTGCGAAAGCGCGCCTCCTCGGCCGCTTTGTCCGCGGCGTGCTGGAACACCACGGTAATGGTACGGGCGAAAACGGTCAGCACCTGCCCGGCGGCGGCCACCGGCAGAGCAATGGCGATACCGGTGGCAATGCTCTGGTGGCCCACAATCACCAGAATGGCGGAGATAATGCTGGCCAGCGCCGAATCTGGCGACTGCGCTGCCCCCACGTTCATCCAGCCGAGGGCGATCAGCTCCAGCGTACCGCCGAGCATAACCCCGGTTTTTAAATCGCCCAGGATGAGGCCAATCACGGTACAGGCGATAAGGGGCCGATGGGTCTGAAATTCATCCAGCACGCTGCCCATTCCGGCAATACAGGAAAAAATAAATATGGCTATTATCTGTAGGGTACTAATTTCCATAATTTATGACCTTTAAGGTGTGAGTCATCCTGCCTGCTACGGCATATCACAACAGGCGCTATTTTTTATTCGCAGAAAGCTGTTTCGTTAATTTTGTCGAGAATATTGACTGACGGATCTGATGCGACCACGCGTAAATCGAGTTTTACGCCCAGTTTATCGAGTTCACGGAATGCCTGAATATCCTGCGGATCCAAAGAAACGGCTTTGGTTAGCTGTTTTTTACCGGGTCGCCAGGCCATGCCACCAATATTTAACGTGGCGATCTGCACGCCCTGGCGCACCATCGTTAAAACATCGTGTGGATTGGCAAATAAATAAAAGACGGTCTCGTCCTGATATTGCGGGTTATGATAGACCGCAACCGCTTTTTCCAGACTGACAACGTTTACCTTCATGCCTGGCGGAGCCGCCTGGCGCAACAGGGTCCGGCGAACCTCATCGTTAAATACATCGTCATTGCAGATAATTATCCGCTGGGCGTTGGCGACTTTTGACCACACGGTGGTGACCTGGCCATGAATCAGTCGGTCATCAATACGGGCGAGGGTAATTTGCATCAGAACTCCTCCTCAACGGTTTCTGGCTGCTGCCAGACCACACAGCACTGACTGGCGATGGCCTGCAGATGCTGGCATAAGTCATCGGCGCTCAGGGTATACTGGTTATCCACCAGCTCGAGCGCCAGCGGCAGCGACAGGCCGCTAATCACCCGGATCTGCGGGTGACGCATTGCCAGCCCGGCTGCGGCATTCCATGGGCTTCCGCACTGCAAATCTACCGCGATTACCCACTCCTCATCGGTGTGGGCGCTTACTAACTTTTCCAGGTTAATGGCGATATCCGCCGCGTTTTCGCCGGGGACAAACGCGACGGCGCTGACGTTAACCTCGCCGTAGACCATGCATACCGAATCAAGCATGGCCCCGGCCAGCTGGCCGTGGGCGCAGAAGATAGCGTGAACCATACTGCCTCCTTAACCGCGCGTTTTTCCGCCGGCAATGTTAGTGGTGACTCCGGTGATGTAGCTGGCGCGCGCTGACAAGAGATAGCAAACAAAATCAGCGACTTCTGAGAGTTTTCCTGCCCGCCCGATGGGAATGGCGTTTTTGGTATATCCCTCGCGAAGTTGCTCGACGGTGATATTGCGCGTCCAGGCCAGCGCCTCTTCATATTCCGGTGTCCGCAGACCGGTTTTTTCGAGGATCCCCGGCGCAACGCCGACCACGCGGATCCCATATTTACCCAATTCTTTGGACCAGGAGCGGGTAAAGCTGTTGAGCGCGGCCTTGGTCGCGGCGTAGCAGCTTTGACCTTCAGAGCCTTCCAGGCCGCTCTCCGAAGAGACATTGACAATCACACCGGCGCGCTGTTTGACCATTTGACGCGCCACCGCCTGCGACATGAAAAACACCCCTTTCTGGTTGATATTGACCATTTTTTCAAAAGCGGCTTCGTTTAATTCATAGCGGCCGGCCGGTGCTTTTTCGTCGACTAATAAACGCGGGAAATTCACGCCAGCGTTATTGACCAAACCATCAATACGCGACCAGCGCTGAATAATGGCATCGATAGTCTGTTGCACCTCTGTCGCGCTGGAAATATCCGTCGGCCAGAAGTGATAATTATCGCCATTGTGATGACGATCGCCGCCATGAATATCAATCATCTGGACATGAGCACCTTGTGATAATAATTCATCGACAATGGCCAGCCCAATTCCCGAGGCGCCGCCGGTCACGATAATGACGTTATCTTTTAAATTTAACCAGGTATTCATTATTCACTCCCATTTCTTTAGATAAAGGGATCCCCCGCAGCGGGTGCTGCGTGAAATCATATCCTGTGTGTTATTTCAGTAATAACTCAGCCGTTTCTCTGTTAGTCACCAGACAATTAATATAGCGTCCGTGCAATGCGCCAAGAATGCCAGAGTATTTCTCTTCCCCCATGGCGATGCCGATGGAATAGCGAGCCTGGCGCAGCTTCGCCATTTCGATCGACAGGGTTTTTTCGCTCATATTGGTATCGACTAACCCGCCGTTAATATCGTAGAAACGCGAACAGATATCCCCGGCGACGTGGCGGGCGTTGAGATCGTCGCTCTCTTCGCTGCCGTAGAAGGCGTGCCAGTTTGCGCCGTCGCGAATGGCCGGTGAACCAATACCCACCAGCGCGACATCCAGGCTGTCCCAGTAGGATGAGATGGTTTTAAAGTGCTGGGACTGCATGATGCCGTTGCGGATCAGCGGGTTATCCAGCAGGGCTGGAAAATCGGCAAGGTGGGATTCCGCTTTCAGCCTGGCTGCCGCACCGTAGGTTAACGTGTTCACATGGTAGCGGCTCTCCAGTTTACCGGAAGGCCCGCCGATGATGGGGACGCAGATCACCTGGCGTGAGTGGCTGGCCTGCGGCAGGTTCTCCACCAGCGAACGCACGGCGCGGCCCCATGAAAAACCGATAATATCGCCGGGTTCCAGCAACCGATCGACAAGCAGGGCGCCATGCTGGCCCATCGCGCTCAGCTGTTCTTCTTCCAGCAGCCCATCGCTACTGGCAACCACCGCCTCTTTCAGACCAAATTTTTGCTTGAGCTGTTGTTCGAGCCACAGGTTCTCGTTGTAGTCATAGTTGATGGCGATGGTGACAATGCCCTGCTCACGGCCGCGCTTCAGCAGGCGACTAATGGTGGTGCGATAGATCCCCAGCTCGCGAGCGATTTGCGCCTGGGTCATATCCTGCTCGTAATAGAGCTGGGCGATTTTGACAATCAACCGGATATCGTCACTGTTTTCCATAGTCATCTGCTGGCTCCTGCACATTTGTGCAAATCGCGGGTTTGTGCTGTTGATCTGATATAACCCTATTAGAGCCGCCGTTTGAAGCGATTTTCTTTTATTTCATCACCCTAATCTGGCGAATAATCTTGCACATTTGCGTTATCAATAGCGGGTTGTTGGCACCTTTGTGCATTGCACGCTAAATCGCTGATTCTGTGATATTTCATCATGCAAAGTTGCCAGGCGTTGAGCGGGACACTTTTGTGAAAAAAGGCGTAGTCGATCACACCTTGCGCCGGAGGGCGCAAAGGCACATCTTTTTTCTCGCCCACAAGGTAGGGTATATTTCGCTTTTACAGGAGAATCTATGCTGCCCGACTCATCAACCCGATTAAATAAATACATCAGCGAAAGCGGCATCTGCTCGCGTCGCGAAGCGGACCGCTTTATTGAACAAGGCAACGTCTTTATCAATGGCAAGCGCGCCACCATTGGCGATCAGGTGAAGCCTGGCGATTTAGTCAAAGTTAACGGACGGTTGATTGAGCCGCGTGAAGCGGATGATCTGGTGCTGATTGCGCTGAATAAGCCGGTCGGCATTGTGAGCACCACGGAAGACGGCGAGCGCGACAACATTGTCGATTTCGTCAACCACAGCAAGCGTATCTTCCCTATTGGCCGTCTGGATAAAGATTCTCAGGGGCTGATCTTCCTCACCAACCACGGCGATCTGGTGAACAAGATCCTGCGCGCCGGCAACGACCATGAAAAAGAGTATCTGGTGACGGTCGATAAGCCGGTGACCGATGAGTTCATTCGCGGCATGGGCGCGGGGGTGCCGATTCTCGGGACCGTGACGAAAAAATGTAAAGTGAAGAAAGAGGCGCCGTTCGTTTTCCGCATCACTCTGGTGCAGGGACTGAATCGCCAGATCCGTCGCATGTGCGAGCACTTTGGCTATGAAGTGACGAAGCTTGAGCGTACGCGGATCATGAACGTCAGCCTGACGGGGATCCCGCTGGGAGAGTGGCGCGATCTGACCGATGACGAGCTGATCGACCTGTTCAAGCTGATTGAAAACTCCTCTTCCGAAGCGAAGCCGAAAGCCAGGCCGAAGCCTAAAGCGGCGACCCCCGGGATCAAGCGCCCGGTAGTGAAAATGGAAAATAGCAACGATAAGGGCCGCCCGGCTGGCAACGGGAAACGTTTCACCCAGCCGGGACGTAAAAAGAAAGGTCGTTAACGCCTGCCGCGGGTTGGCGTATTCGCCGACCAGGAAAAGGTCGCTTCCTTATCCGTTTTATAAGCCTGCTGTTTTTTCACCTGGCGGGCTTTCTTCGCTTCCGCTTCACGCTGCGCCATCAGCTTATCGATATATTCCTTTTTCACGCTGTTCGTTTCCGCATTGCTCAGCGGGCGGCCATGCGCAATACGCGCGCGGTCAAGCAGCGTTTTCAATTCGCGCTGTTCGCGCTCGGTCATCTCTTTTTGTGTAATACGGGGGAGTGCCATGGTGGTGCCCTCAGTCAGACCAGAGCACCCAGTGTACGGCAATGAATATTTTACTGATAGACTGTATGGCAACTAAAGCAGGCACACGCCCGGGCCTGCGCCCGGACGTATCACGCTCAGCGCTTGTCGGCTTTTTTGGCGATGGGCTTTCCTGACCAGTACCCGGCCAGCAGCGAACCGGACAGGTTATGCCAGACGGAGAACAGCGCGCCCGGCAGCGCCGCCAGCGGGCCGAAGTAAATTTTACCCAGCGCGGCCGCCAGGCCGGAGTTCTGCATCCCCACCTCGATCGCCAGCGTACGGCAGGTGGATTCATCAAAACCAAACAGACGTCCGCCCCAGTACCCGCCAAGCAGACCAATAGTGTTATGCAGGATCACCGCGATAATCACCACCAGGCCGACGGAGGCGATATGGGCGGCGGAACCCGCCACCACCGCGCTGATGATCGCCAGAATGCACACCATCGAGAAGGCGGGCAGGAACGGCTCTACCGCTTTCACCACCTTCGGCAGCAGATGATGGACAATCAGTCCCAGCGCGATGGGAATGACCACAATCTGCAGAATGCTGAGCAACATGCCCATGACGTCGACCTGAATATGCGCGTCGACGTACAGACGGGTGAGCAGCGGTGTCGCCACGACGCCGACGAGGGTGGAGACCGAGGAGATGGTCACCGACAGCGCCACATCCCCTTTGGCAAGAAAGATCATCACGTTGGAGGCGGTCCCGCTGGCGACGCTGCCGACCAGCACCATCCCGGCGGAAAGCTCCGGCGGCATATGAAACAGCAGCGCCAGCAGCCAGGCGGCGAGCGGCATCACCAGATAATGGAGAAAGATCCCCGCAGCGACCGGCGCCGGGCGCGACAGGACGCGTTTGAAATCCTCCAGCTTCAGATGCACGCCCATACCGAACATGATCAGCATCAGCAGGGTGGTGACCCATGGGCCAATTGGGGTGAAGGTGGTGGGAGTGTAATAGGCCAGAACGGAGAGCAGCAGTGCCCATAACGGGAACAGCCGCGTCAGAGTTGCGAGCATGTTGTGTTCCTTGCGATACGCGAACCGGGCCGCGCCATCCCGATGGGCGGCGAGCAGGTCAGCTGGTTGTGTTGATATTGTTATAAAAAAGCCGGGTTCGAGCCCGGCTATAGGTATTGTTTATCGTGCTAAGGAATTTTATTCAAACAAATTATGATGCAGCTTCTGCACAACCTTCTCCGCATCGTCGCCCGGCACCAGGAAGCACAGGTTGTGGCTGGAGGCGCCATAGCAGATCATGCGGATGTTAAACGGCTCGAGGACGCCAAAGACCTCTTTGCCGACGCCGCAGGCTTTCGACAGCTCATTGCCAATCAGGGCGACCAGCGCCAGATTTTCTTCCACTTCCACGCGGCACAGCGAAGAGAGCTCGGTCAGCAGCGCCTGGGTCAGCAGGGTATCGCCCGCAGAGGTCGAGCCGGTGGTGTCCATGGTCAGGGCCACGCTCACTTCGGAGGTGGTGATCAAATCAACTGAGATGTTATGGCGCGCCAGAATACCGAACACTTCGGCGAGGAAGCCGCGGGAGTGCAGCATATTCAGGCTGTGCAGCGTCAGCAGCGTTTGCCGGCGACGCAGCGCCAGCGCGCGGAACAGCGGCGGGTTCTCGGTGGTTTTACACACCAGCGTACCGCCCGCTTTAGGCTCTTTACTGGAGCCGACAAACACCGGGATATCGCTGCGCACGGCAGGCAGCAGGGTCGCCGGATGCAGCACTTTGGCGCCAAAGGTGGCCATTTCCGCTGCCTCTTCAAAGGCGATGACGTCGATGCGTTTCGCCGCCGGCGCGACGCGCGGGTCGGTAGTATAGATCCCCGGGACATCGGTCCAGATATCGACGCGGGTGGCATTCAGCGCTTCGCCGAGCAGAGCGGCGGTATAATCGCTGCCGCCGCGGCCGAGGGTGGTGGTGCGGCCTTTCGCTTCGCTGCCGATAAAGCCCTGGGTCACCACCAGGCCTTCCGCCAGGCGCGGCGCCAGCTGCTGCTGGGTCAGTTCGGCGACGGCGGCAATGTCCGGTTCGGCGCGGCCAAAGCGATCGTTAGTGCGCAGCACTTTACGGGCGTCAAACCACTGCGCCTGAATACCGCGTTCACGCAGAATTTCCACAAACAGCAGGGTAGACATCAGTTCGCCATGGCTGACCAGTTCGTCAGTCAGGGCGGTTGAGGAGGCGAGCGCGGCGGCTTCCGCCAGCGTCGTGATATTTTCCAGCAAGCGCTCAATCTCTTCGCGGATCACGTTGGGATAACGCAAACGCTCCAGAATATTGAACTGGATCTGACGCAGAGCGTCCAGCTGGGAAAAACGTTCGGTGGGTTCCAGCCCTCCCGCTAAGGCCACCAGAATGTTGGTCACGCCGGCAGAGGCGGAGAGCACAACAATACGGGTATTGGCATCGAGCAGCGCCACATCGATGCTGCGGTTCATTGCGTCAAAATCAGCAACGCTGGTGCCGCCAAATTTGGCGACGACTAGATCTGTCATAACAACCTCGTGTCAGGGGGCCTGACTTATTAAAACGATTCCTGAGCACCGATCCTGGCAGGGGCTGGACGCCGCCGGATCGCAACAAAATGTCTTAATAAGCCAGGCCAAATTATTCAGCCATGGCACAAGGGAAGAGCGATAAACAGGGTGGCGCAGAGTGATAAACAACTACGATGTCACCCAGAAGTGCTCCACCTTGTAGACCCGACTCACCGCTTTGGGCGCTGAGGTGTTCGGGTATGAAACGCCCGACTGCGAACGTTTCTGGTGACAACCCAGGGGATTCAGCCCCTGTGGCCGGCGAGGAGCGTGACCAGACGCTCTTTCACCTCGGCGTTGCTCCCCCTCACGTATCTTCCCCGGACTGGTTCCTCCAATACGGTTACCTGGGCAACGCACCTCTTCTGGCAATTACTGACGTCTTTCACCTGGCCGGGGGAACAGGGACATTATATCCCCCGCGAATACCCTTTCGCTGTAGCGTGAAATGCGCGAGCAATAGATACCTACCAATACGTAAGCACTGCGGATATATAAAGGCTTAACGCCAGCTATGTCAACGCTGCGGTTATGCGGATTTTTCATGCCTCTGCGGCTAACAGAAAAAAGCCTTATGATAGCTATACTAATGGGGCTTTTTACTCCGTTTTGACCCGATTCCTGACCGGCGTCAGGGTCAAGTCACAAAAATCATCACAATTTTCCGTCACCGGCGCTACAATCGACCGAAGTCACAATCTCAAATCAGAAGAGTATTGCTAATGAAAAACATCAACCCAACGCAGACCTCTGCCTGGCAGGCATTACAGAAACACTTCGACGAAATGAAAGATGTCACTATCAGCGAGCTTTTCGCCAAAGATAGCGACCGTTTTTCTAAATTTTCCGCGACGTTCGACGATCTGATGCTGGTGGACTTCTCCAAAAACCGCATCACTGAAGAGACGCTGGCTAAACTGCAGGATCTGGCGAAAGAGACTGACCTGGCGGGCGCTATCAAGTCGATGTTCTCAGGTGAGAAGATCAACCGCACCGAAGACCGCGCGGTACTGCACGTCGCGCTGCGTAACCGCAGCAATACGCCGATTGTGGTTGATGGCAAAGATGTGATGCCGGAAGTGAACGCTGTGCTGGAGAAGATGAAAACCTTCTCCGAAGCGATTATCTCCGGTAGCTGGAAAGGCTACACCGGCAAACCGATCACCGACGTGGTTAACATCGGTATCGGCGGCTCCGACCTCGGTCCTTTCATGGTGACCGAGGCGCTGCGTCCGTATAAAAACCACCTCAACATGCACTTTGTCTCTAACGTCGATGGCACCCATATCGCCGAAGTGCTGAAGAACGTGAATCCGGAAACGACTCTGTTCCTGGTGGCGTCCAAGACTTTCACTACCCAGGAAACCATGACCAACGCCCACAGCGCGCGCGACTGGTTCCTGGCAACCGCGGGCGACGACAAGCACGTGGCGAAACACTTCGCCGCGCTTTCCACCAACGCGAAAGCGGTTGGCGAGTTCGGCATCGACACCGCCAACATGTTCGAATTCTGGGACTGGGTTGGCGGCCGTTACTCCCTGTGGTCGGCGATTGGTCTGTCCATCATTCTCTCCGTGGGCTTCGACAACTTCGTTGAGCTGCTGTCCGGCGCGCATGCGATGGATAAGCACTTCTCCACCACTCCGGCGGAGAAAAACCTGCCGGTGCTGCTGGCGCTGATCGGCATCTGGTACAACAACTTCTTCGGTGCGGAAACCGAAGCGATTCTGCCGTACGACCAGTACATGCACCGCTTTGCCGCTTACTTCCAGCAGGGCAACATGGAGTCCAACGGTAAGTATGTTGACCGTAACGGCCACGCGGTAGACTACCAGACTGGCCCAATCATCTGGGGTGAGCCGGGCACCAACGGTCAGCACGCGTTCTACCAGCTGATCCACCAGGGCACCAAAATGGTACCGTGCGATTTCATCGCTCCGGCTATCACCCACAACCCGCTGTCTGACCACCATCAGAAACTGCTGTCTAACTTCTTCGCCCAGACCGAGGCCCTGGCCTTTGGTAAATCCCGCGAAGTGGTTGAGCAGGAATATCGCGATCAGGGTAAAGACCCGGCGACCCTGGAGCACGTGGTGCCGTTCAAAGTGTTCGAAGGTAACCGCCCGACTAACTCCATCCTGCTGCGTGAGATCACCCCGTTCAGCCTCGGGGCGCTGATTGCCCTGTACGAGCACAAAATCTTCACCCAGGGCGCGATCCTCAACATCTTCACCTTTGACCAGTGGGGCGTTGAGCTGGGCAAACAGCTGGCTAACCGCATCCTGCCGGAGCTGAAAGACGGCAGCGAAGTTAGCAGCCACGACAGCTCTACTAACGGCCTGATTAACCGTTATAAAGCCTGGCGCGCATAACGCTTGCGCAGCTAAGACGGAATGCCGACCCTTTGGTCGGCATTTTTATTTATAGCCGCCGCAGCAGCCTCGCCGGATTCCCCGCCCACACGCCTTTCTCGGTAATGGACTTCGTTACCACGCTGCCCGCGCCTATCACCACCCCATCGCAGATGCTGACGGCCAGAATCGTGGCGCCGCTGCCGATCGACACGTCATCGCCAATCTCGATCCGCCCCCAGCTGGCGCGGTCGGCGTTTGGTTTACCCTCGCGAAACAGGTCGTTGGCAAACATCACGCCGTGACCGATAAAGCAGCGCTGGCCGATGGTGACGTACTCGCAGATAAAGGTATGGGATTGAATTTTACTGTTCGCGCCGATGCGGGTATTCCCCTGGATCTCAACGAACGGCCCGACGAAGACGTTATCGCCGAGCTGGCAATCATAGAGGTTGGCGGGCTGGTAAATAACGACATTTTCCCCACAAACGACGTTACGTACGCCGGTATCACGAAGCTCAGGCATAGTTCCTCTCAAATAGGTTTGGCCAGAATATGTAAGGTGCTTTGCTGGCTGGCGGAGTGGAAAGTCGTGTCTCTGATGTGCTGCATCCCCTGGCGTTCGTAAAAACGGCGCGCGGCGGGATTCGCGGCGAGTACTTCCAGCCACAGCCAGCTTTCACCGGCCGTTTTTGCTCGCGTCTCGACGGCGTGAAAAATATGCTCGCCGTAGCGGTGGCCAGTCTTCCCCGGCATCAGGTAGAGCTTATGCAGCAGCGTACCAATCTTGCCGTCGTCAGCCATTCGCTGCTGATAGCTATATTTAGCGAAACCAACAGGAGAGGGGGCTTCGGCGATGAGCCAGTGTTGGGTCGCATCCGCAAGACTCCGACGTAGCGCATCTTCGGCATATTCTTGCTTAAGAAATAACGCCAGTTCATCGGCATCGCGCCAGAGATGAGCAAAGTGGTGATGATAGCTGGCATAGCCCATCGCGCTAAGCTGGGGCGCGTCCTCGGGACATGCCTGTCGAATAGTTAACATGCTGCGTTCCTCGCGTCGTTCTGCGGCTATATTGCCTGTAAAGTGAACAATGTGGAACGACAAAAATCGGTGGGAGAAGGCTGGAGGCGCTCCCTCCAGCCTGGGGGTTAGCGGGCGAAAGCGATCGCTTCGATTTCGATGCCGGCATCTTTCGGTAACCTTGCTACCTCCACACAGGAGCGCGCCGGAAAGGCCGCCTGGTGTTCGATAAAGAAGGCCTCGTAGGCGGCATTGATGGCGGCAAAATCCGCCAGGTCTTTGACAAACACCGTAGTTTTAACGATCTGCCCGACCGTGAGTCCGGCAGCTTCAACGATGGCTTTCACATTTTCCAGTGATTGCCGCGCCTGTTCGGCAATGTCCTCGGGCATGGTGCCGTCCAGCGGATTAATCGGCAGCTGACCGGAGGTGATGGTCATCGCGCCGAGATTGACGCCCTGCACGTACGGGCCGATAGCAGCAGGCGCGTCAGCGGTGGTAATAATCATACGGTTTATCCTTCAAACGGTTACATAAAATAATTTAACAACACCAGCGAGCCGACGCCGCTCACTACCACCCACACCAGACCTAAACGGAAGCTGGCGAGCGTGCAGATGATGGCGGCGATCACCTTCGGATTTTTTAAGTCGAACTCCATGCTGGAATTCACGCTCAGGATCTGAATGGTGATGATGGCCGGCAGAACAGTGACCGGCACGAAGCGTAGCGTTTTGGTCACCCGCTCGGACATCTGGATCTTGCCGGCCAGGCCGATAAACGAGAAACGGATGAGAAAAGTCACCGCGGCCATGCCCAGCGTCAGGGCGATAAAATAGCTATTACTCATTTTCCATCGCCTCCACTAACGGCATATCGGATTCGGTTTTTGCCATCTGCTTGCGCTCTTCCGCCAGGTCGACGCACAGGCCGGCGAGGACGCCAAGCACTGAGGCGACGACGATACCCAGCGAATAGGGTAGGACCACTAACAGCACGCCGGAAACGGCGGCTACAACCGCGGCGACGGTGCAGGCCTGGCTTTTAATTTGCGGCACCACGATGGCGATAAAGGCGGCGACCATGGCGAAATCGAGACCGTATTTCTCAATGTGGGGAAACGAGGCGCCGACCAGCGCGCCAAGAAAATCAGCCAGCACCCAAATCGCCCAGAAGGT
This sequence comes from Klebsiella sp. 4_1_44FAA, assembly GCF_000238715.1. Classification (NCBI taxonomy): domain Bacteria; kingdom Pseudomonadati; phylum Pseudomonadota; class Gammaproteobacteria; order Enterobacterales; family Enterobacteriaceae; genus Klebsiella; species Klebsiella sp. 4_1_44FAA. Next base: position 286,112 of record NZ_JH414804.1, on the reverse strand, counting down.
AATCATCGCCGAACCATAAAACAGATATTTTTCCTTTTTATTTCCTTCCATCTCTTTGACGGTGGTGGCATACACCTCGTCGGTGAGCGCATAGGACATAAAGCATTTTTTAAAGAATGAAGCTTCGCGCACGCTGCCGGAAATAGAGGCGCTATACAGCACGTGGCGAAGATTGATAATTAATGTGGTGAAAATAATCACGCCGAGCGTGGCGCCGGTTTTTAACATATTCAGTGCCAGCATTTGCGCCGAGCCGGCAATGACGATCGCCGACCACGCCGTACTCTGCCAGACGCTCATGCCCGCGCTAACGCTTAATGCGCCGACAATAAATGAAAATGGAAAGTCGCCGATGCATAGGGGCATAATAGCGCTGGCGCCGCGGAAGATGACTTTTTTATTCATCTGCTATACCTGCTAATTTATAAATAATAGTGTGGGTAGAGTACGTTAATCGGGACCTGCTCTTTCAGGCCCGTGAAATGGTATTATTTAGCGACCATAATGCTGATAATTTCTTTATCGGTGAGAGTCATTGGTTTAATCACCAGACGGCACAGGTTATTAATAGTCTGCTCGACATCGGCGCAGACAATACCGTCATTGGCGCCAGCGCAGCTATTTTGCATGGCCATTAGTACCGCCTTAAAGGCGCTGGAGACCACTGACGAGACTTTCATCGCGCAGCTGTTGGAAGCGCCATCACAAATCATGCCGGTAATATCGCTGACCATATTAATAATCGCGGTATTAATGGTGTTGATGTCGCGGGTAAACAGCCAGGCCATACCGGCGGCGGCGCCCATAGCGGCGGTTGAGGCTGCGCATAGCGCAGATAAGCGCGTATAACGAGAATGAATTGAGATGGCGGTGAGATGAGAGAGAGACAAAGCGCGAGCCAGGGTCTCTTCATCGGCGCCGAGATGCTCTGCAACCACCACTACCGGCATGGTTGCTGTAATGCCCTGATTGCCTGAACCGAAGTTAGACATCGCTACCACCGGCGCGCCGCCCATGCGGGCATCTGAAGCGGCGACGGTGTTGATGATCACCTTGCTTAACAGATCGTTGCTCATCAGGCCGTTTTTCACTGCGTCAGAAAAGGTACCGTTAATGTTCAGGCCATATTTTTTTGTTTTGCCTTCTGCCGCCAGCGCGGAGTTTAAGCGCGCGGCGTCGAGAATAAAGCGAATATCATTAAAGTCGACGCTATTAATAAATTCGTAAGCCTGTTGTAGCGAGAAAGTGGGCAGCGTTTCGCGCTGGGTGCGCGTATTCTGTTTTTCGCTTAATGGCTGCGGCTGGCCATTAATATAAAGTTCGACCACGTTGGTGTGGGTTCCTTTGACCACGACACGACAGCAATTCTCGCCAGCAGAGAGGGTTAAATCGAGATGGATAAAATCCGGGGTCTCTTCGACGGCAATATCAACGGCGTTATTGGCGATCAGCTTCTGCGCCATTTCAACGTGTCGCGGAGTGATATCTTCCAGCGTTTTTAATCCCTTTTGCGGGTCGCCGCCAAATGCGCCAATTGCGGCTGCCAGCGGTACACCGCAAACGGTGGTGCCGGGTATGGTGACGCCCATCGCGTTTTTATAAAGATTGGCGGAAATAAAACCGCTAATTTTAGTGCAAGGCTGATCCAGATATTGTGCGGCGTAGGCGGCCGCGAAGGAAATAGCGACGGGTTCAGTACAACCTAAAGCCGGGGCGACCTCTTGTTTGAGCCATTTTACGTACAGGGAAGCGTTATCGGTGTTCATAATGATTTAATGTCCAAAATTAAATTTTATTCAGCTGCGATAATGCTAAGACAAAAGATAAGAAAAAACTTACCCTAATAACCATAAAAAGACTGTGGTTTGGAGAAAAATTTTATCTTACGGGAGGTTTTAAGATACACCTGTTTCAAAAAGTAAACTTTTTATATCTCAGTTAGTTGGGTTGATTCGTTCTAAGCGTAACGGATGATTTTGTTAATCTGCTCACAGCGTTGCTGGAAGGACAATTTTCTCTTGTTCGTACTTTTCGAATCAATAGCCCAGAGATAGCGTAAGACGAAGGAATCATAGGTAGATCTGGATCACACTTTTGCGCTATACAGATCGACAACGTTCATGCATTTGAGGTGTCACTATGCCGTCGGTATATCGTCCGCTGGTTAATTTCGTTGCGAAGGCCATGCAGGCCGTGCTGAATCTGGCACTGCTGTGCCTGGGAATTATTCTGGTGGTGTTCCTGGGAAAGGAGACCCTGCATCTGGCGCACGTACTGTTTACGCCGGAGCCGGTGAGTAAGTACAAGCTGGTCGAAGGGCTGGTGGTCTATTTTCTCTACTTTGAGTTTATCGCGCTGATTGTTAAATATTTTGAATCCGGTTTTCACTTTCCACTGCGCTATTTCGTCTATATCGGTATTACCGCAATTGTGCGGCTTATTATCGTCGATCATGAGTCGCCGCTGGCGGTTCTCATTTACTCCGCGGCGATCCTGATCCTGGTGATTACGCTCTGGCTGTGTAACTCCAATCGCCTGAAACGCGAATAAAAAAAAGCGGCCTCCAGGGCCGCTGACCAACAGTCACAAATAGAATTTATGTAGGGTCCAGTTGAGGATAGCAGTGGCATTGACCTTACTTTTTCAGCTGAGGGCGACGGCGACAATACCCGGTTGGGGTCGTGTATTGCGGCTAGACCGTCGGCCCTCCTCTGAAATTTGGGGCCGGTGTTACAAAAAAATTAACCTTTCACTCCACCCGCCGTCAGGCCATTAACCAGCCAGCGCTGCGCCAGCAGGAAGACAACCGTGATCGGAATGGCGGAGAGCACCGCCGCGGCGGCAAAGTCGCCCCACAGATAGTTCTGCGGGTTGAGATACTGTTGCATACCTACCGCCAGGGTATAGCTGTTCACATCGCGCAGCAGCAGCGAGGCGACCGGCACTTCGGTGATGGCCGCGATGAACGACAGAATAAACACGACTGCCAGAATCGGCACCGACAGCGGCAGCAGCACGAGGCGGAAAGCCTGCCATGGGGTCGCGCCATCCAGCGCCGCCGCTTCTTCCAGCGAGCCATCGATGGTTTCGAAGTAGCCTTTAATCGTCCAGACGTGCAGCGCGATACCGCCCATGTAGGCAAAGATGACGCCGCCGTGGGTGTTGAGGCCGACGAACGGGATGTACTGGCCCAGGCGGTCAAACAACGCGTACAGGGCAACCAGCGATAGCACCGCCGGGAACATCTGGAAAATCAGCATCCCTTTCAGCAGGGTCGCTTTCCCCGGGAAGCGCATACGGGCGAAAGCGTAAGCGCAGGTGGTGGAGAGAGCGACGATACCGATCGCGGTGATCCCGGCGACCTTAATCGAGTTCCACAGCCACAGCAGGACCGGGAACGGCGGCGGCGTGACGCGGCCATCGGCGTGTTCGACGCTGAAGCCTAACGCCAGACGCCAGTGCTCCCAGGAGATGGTATCCGGGATCAGGCTGCCGGTGGCGAAGTTACCCTCGCGCAGCGAGATGGCGATAACCATCAGCAGCGGAAACATAATCGCGGCGATAAAAATAAGTAGCAGGAGATGCGTGGTAAATAAACGTAGCTTCTGCGATTTGGGTTGGACCATAGCCATTATCGTTATCTCCCTTAATCAAACTTCATGCGCGTGGCTTTCAGATTCACAATCGCTAACGCGCCAACCAGCAGGAAGATAAGCGTTGCGATAGCCGCCGCCAGGCCGAAGTCCTGACCGCCGCCGCCTTCAAAGGCGATGCGATAGGTGTAGCTCACCAGCAGGTCGGTATAACCGGCCGGGGTGGTGGTGCCGAGACGGTCCGGACCGCCGTTGGTCAACAATTGAATCAGGACGAAGTTGTTAAAGTTAAAGGCGAAGCTGGCGATCATCAGCGGCGTTAGCGGCTTAATCAGCAGCGGGAAGGTAATTTTAAAGAAGTTCTGGAACGGGCCGGCGCCATCCATTGCCGACGCTTCGTACAGATCGTCCGGAATCGCCTTCAGCAGCCCCATGCACAGGATCATCATGTACGGGTAGCCTAGCCAGGTGTTGACGATGATGATCATGGTGCGCGCGGTGGTCGGGTCGCTAAACCAGGCCGGCTTAATGCCGAACAGCGTGCTGAGCATCATGTTGATTTCACCAAAGCTCTGGTTGAACAGCCCTTTGAAAATCAGAATCGAAATAAACGACGGTACGGCGTACGGCAGAATCAGCAGGACGCGATAAATCGCTTTGCCTTTCAGCGCTTCCCACTGCACCAGGCAGGCGAGGATCATCCCCACCGCGACGGTCAGCACCACGGTCAGTACCGAGAACACCACCGTCCAGACGAAGATCGCGAAGAACGGTTTCTGAATGCCTTCATCGTGGAAGACGCGGGTAAAGTTGTCCCAGCCGATAGTCACAGTGTAGCCCGGGCTCAGCTTCTCATTGCCCCAGCTGCCGTCGGCGTTAATTGACTGGTAGAAGCCGACGTCGTTGTTCGGGCGGTATTTAACGTGGGTCTGATTGTTGGTCAGTACCCCGTCTTCGCCGAGGGTATACAGAGGCTGGGTACCGGAGAACTGGCGCAGGGAGCTCATGATGACTTTGCTGTCATCCGGCAGCACAGCGGTCAGCTGGTTCAGCGCGGTGCGATTCTGGGTAATCACGCGCAGGTTGGCGCGCTCGCCTTCCGGCAGGGCGTCGGTTTCTTTTAACGCCAGCTTCTGCTCGCCGCCAAATTTAAAGGCGTCAGAAAGGTAGTTTTTACCGCTTTCGCCGTCAGTCAGCGCCAGCTTCCACTCGTCACCCGCCGGGATCAACGTGAAATTGTAGGCTTTGCCGGCCTGGAAGGAACGATCCATCAGCACCTGCTGCGCACGCTCAAAGGTCAGCTGGTTGGTGCTGCTGTAGTTGGTAAACGCGATAGCGATAGTGCAGATCAGCGGAAACAGGACAAACAGGCCCATGCCGGCGAGGCCGGGATAAACATAGCGCCAGGCATAAGCCTTGCGATTAGCGAAAATATACAGGCCAACTGAGCTTAAAATCAGCGTCATGATGGCGAACAGGTACTCCCCCTGGGCGTACATCAAAACAACAAGGTAACCCACCAGCAGGCACAGTAAGCCAATCACAGACCATGTGAGTTGCGGGCTTTGCCACCAGTGTCTCTTTTTAACGGCATCCATGGGGATCATCCTCTACAGCGGTGAAAACTGATTTGTCAGGTGGCGCTTCGCTTACCTGACCTACGGTCCGAGCCGTAGTGGTAGGGCGGGTAGGCGCACGCGCCACCCGCCGTTTTCTTACTTAGTGATACGGCTCTGTGCATCTTTCAGCGCAGCATCGACAGTCTGGCGACCGCTGGCGGCGTTGATAACCGCGGTACGAACGGCATACCAGAAGGCAGACATCTGCGGGATGTTAGGCATGATTTCGCCTTTCTGGGCGTTCGCCATGGTGGCAGCGATGCGCGGATCTTTTTCCAGTTTTTCCTGGAAGGATTTCAGCGCCACGGCACCCAGCGGTTTGTCGTTGTTAACGGCTTCCAGACCCTGATCGGTCATCAGGTAGTTTTCGAGGAACTCTTTGGCCAGCTCTTTGTTCGGGCTGGCGGCGTTGATCCCCGCGCTCAGCACGCCAACGAACGGTTTCGATGGTTTGCCTTTAAAGGTTGGCAGCAGGGTCACGCCGTAGTTAACCTTGCTCTTATCGATGTTAGACCACGCCCACGGACCGTTGATGGTCATCGCGGTTTCGCCTTTGTTGAAGGCCGCTTCCGCGATGGAGTAATCGGTATCGGCATTCATGTGCTTGTTCTTGATCAGGTCAACCAGGAAGGTCAGGCCCGCTTTCGCGCCTGCGCTGTCCACGCCGACGTCTTTCACATCGTACTTGCCGTTTTCAAACTTGAACGCGTATCCGCCGTCGGCAGCGATCAGCGGCCAGGTGAAGTACGGTTCCTGCAGGTTGAACATTAGCGCGCTCTTACCTTTCGCTTTCAGTTCTTTATCCAGCGCCGGGATCTCTTCCCAGGTCTTCGGCGGGTTCGGCACCAGGTCTTTGTTGTAAATCAGGGACAGGGCTTCGACTGCGATCGGGTAGGCGATCAGTTTGCCGTTATAGCGAACCGCATCCCAGGTGAACGGATAGAGTTTGTCCTGGAACGTTTTGTCCGGGGTGATTTCCGCCAGCAGGCCCGACTGCGCGTAGCCGCCGAAACGGTCATGGGCCCAGAAAATGATGTCCGGGCCGTCGCCGGTCGCCGCAACCTGCGGGAATTTCTCTTCCAGCTTGTCCGGGTGTTCTACGGAAACTTTAATGCCGGTGTCTTTTTCAAACTTTTTACCCACTTCAGCGAGGCCGTTGTAGCCTTTGTCGCCGTTAATCCAGATAACCAGCTTACCTTCTTCAATTTTTGCGAGGGCAGAGGCGGAAAACATCATCGTGGTCAGTGCCGACAGCGCGAGGATGCGAGCGCCAGTTTTGATTTTCATATACCCGTCCTTTTTGGTGTTGTACTCGTGGATACACTTCGGTGGCTTAACGATGATGAGTTTCCTTTTTTAACAACCCCTTTCCATCCTCCCCTGGTCTACGCCCCACCCGCTGGTTGTGTGATCTCCATTGCAAAAACGGCCGTATTGCGTCCTGGAGCACAGAAAAAAGCGCCCAATTTTGTCGCCTCCATCACGAAATCACGCTCCGCCCGCCATCCCCCGCGGCGAGAGCCAATCTCTCATCCTCCCATCTCCTCCCCCATAAAAAAGCCGGGGGGTGGAGGATTTGCCTGCGTAATGAATGCCGCATAGTCGACCCATCTTGAATGTGACTGTTAGTGACAGGTTGTAACGAAGGGAGAAGGGCATGGCGAGCGTACAGCTGCGAAATGTAACGAAAGCCTGGGGTGACGTGGTGGTATCGAAAGATATCAATCTCGATATCCACGAAGGGGAATTCGTCGTGTTTGTCGGGCCATCGGGCTGCGGCAAATCTACCCTGCTGCGTATGATTGCCGGGTTAGAAACTATTACCAGCGGGGACCTGTTTATCGGTGACACCCGCATGAACGAGATCCCACCGGCAGAACGCGGCGTTGGGATGGTATTCCAGTCTTATGCACTCTATCCCCACCTTTCCGTTGCGGAAAATATGTCGTTTGGCCTGAAGCTGGCCGGCGCGAAAAAAGATCTGATTAACCAGCGGGTGACTCAGGTTGCGGAAGTGCTGCAGCTGGCCCATCTGCTGGAGCGTAAACCGAAAGCCCTCTCCGGCGGTCAGCGCCAGCGCGTGGCGATTGGTCGTACGCTGGTGGCAGAGCCAAGCGTTTTCCTGCTGGATGAGCCGCTTTCCAACCTCGATGCCGCCCTGCGCGTCCAGATGCGTATCGAAATCTCCCGTCTGCATAAGCGACTGGGCCGCACCATGATCTATGTCACCCACGATCAGGTGGAAGCGATGACCCTCGCCGACAAGATCGTGGTCCTCGACGCCGGCCGTGTGGCGCAGGTTGGGAAACCGCTGGAGCTCTATCACTATCCGGCTGACCGCTTCGTTGCCGGCTTCATTGGTTCACCGAAGATGAACTTCCTGCCGGTCAAAGTCACCGCGACGGCTATCGATCAGGTGCAGGTTGAACTGCCGAACCGTCAGCAAATCTGGCTACCGGTGGACAGCGCCAACGTGCAGGCGGGCGCCAATATGTCCTTAGGTATTCGACCGGAGCATTTATTGCCCAGCGATATCGCCGATGTAACCCTTGAAGGCGAGGTCCAGGTCGTCGAACAGCTCGGTCACGAAACGCAAATTCATATCCAGATCCCCGCCATCCGTCAGAACCTGGTTTACCGCCAGAACGACGTGGTGTTGGTAGAAGAGGGAGCCACATTCGCTATCGGTTTGCCGCCAGAACGTTGCCATTTATTCCGTGAGGATGGCACCGCTTGTCGTCGGCTGCATAAAGAGCCGGGCGTGTAAGGCTTCCCATTAAAAAAGCGCGAACCCGGCTGGCGATATACCGGCGAAGCGTGCAAAGAAAAGCAATGATCTCAGGAGATAGAATGATGATTACTCTGCGCAAACTTCCTCTGGCGGTCGCCGTCGCAGCAGGCGTGATGTCTGCTCAGGCGCTGGCTGTCGATTTCCATGGCTACGCGCGTTCCGGCATTGGCTGGACCGGCAGCGGCGGCGAGCAACAGTGCTTCAAAGCGACCGGCGCTCAAAGTAAATACCGTCTTGGTAACGAATGTGAAACCTATGCGGAACTGAAGCTGGGCCAGGAGCTGTGGAAGGAAGGGGATAAGAGTTTTTATTTCGATACTAACGTTGCCTATTCCGTGAATCAGGAAGATGACTGGGAAAGCACCTCTCCGGCGTTCCGTGAAGCCAACATCCAGGGTAAAAACCTGATCGACTGGCTGCCGGGCTCCACGCTGTGGGCGGGTAAACGCTTCTATCAGCGTCATGACGTTCACATGATCGACTTCTACTACTGGGATATCTCCGGCCCGGGTGCAGGTCTGGAAAACGTTGACCTTGGCTTCGGTAAGCTCTCTCTGGCCGCTACCCGTAACTCAGAAAGCGGCGGCTCTTATACTTTCTCCAGCGATGACACCAAAAAATATGCTGCGAAAACTGCCAACGACGTCTTTGATATCCGTCTGGCGGGTCTGGAAACCAACCCGGGCGGCGTGCTGGAGTTAGGGGTCGATTACGGCCGTGCTAACCCGCAGGATGACTATCGCCTGGAAGACGGCGCGTCGAAAGACGGCTGGATGTGGACCGGTGAACATACTCAGTCTATCTGGGGCGGCTTCAACAAGTTTGTGGTTCAGTACGCCACTGACGCAATGACCTCCTGGAACAGCGGCCACTCTCAGGGGACCAGCATCGATAACAACGGCAGCATGATCCGCGTTCTGGATCACGGCGCGATGGACTTCAACGATGACTGGGGCCTGATGTACGTGGCAATGTACCAGGACGTGGATCTGGACAGCAAGAACGGTTCTACCTGGTACACCGTGGGTGTCCGTCCGATGTACAAATGGACGCCGATCATGAGCACCCAGCTGGAAATCGGTTACGACAACGTGAAATCCCAGCGTACCAGCGAAAACAACAACCAGTACAAAATTACTCTGGCTCAACAGTGGCAGGCAGGCAACAGCGTCTGGTCTCGTCCGGCTATCCGTATCTTCGCAACCTACGCGAAGTGGGATGAAAACTGGGGCTACAGCAACACCTCCGGTCTGCAGACGAAAGACAGCAGCGGAAGCGGCGCTTTCACCTCCAGCCGCGGTGACGACAGCGAAGTTACCTTCGGTGCCCAGATGGAAGTGTGGTGGTAATACCGTCCGCAGGACGGGTGTAACCTGGGAGGGGCGTCAGCCCCTCCTGATTATTCAGGGTTAGCGCGCTATTGCCTGGCTACCGCTAAACCGATGCTATCCAAGGTGAGAAGAATGAAAATGAAGAAAACTCTCGTCGCTCTGTGTTTATCCGCAGGGATGTTGGCATGCGTGCCGGGGATGAGCCTTGCCGATGTTAACTTTGTACCGCAGAACACCAGCGCCGCGCCGGCTATTCCAGCCAGCGCGCTGCAGCAGCTGATCTGGACGCCTGCCGATCAATCAAAGACGCAGAGCGTTGATTTAACTACCGGCGGTCAACGCCTGGATGTCCCGGGGATCGTCGGACCGGTCGCCGCCTGGAGCGTGCCGGCCAATATCGGTGAGCTGACCCTGACGCTCGACAGCGAACTGAACAAACATAAGCAGATTTTTGCGCCGAACGTGCTGATTCTCGACCAGAACATGACGCCCGCGGCGTTCTTCCCCAGCAATTACTTTACCTATCAGCAGCCGGGCGTGATGACCGCTGACCGCCTGGGCGGCGTGATGCGCCTGACCCCGGCGCTGGGCCAGCAAAAGCTCTATGTGCTGGTGTTTACCACTGAAAAAGATCTCCAGCAGACCACGACCCTGCTGGATCCGGCGAAAGCCTATGCCAAAGGCGCCGGCAATGCGGCCCCGGATATCCCGGATCCGATCGCTAAACATACCACCGATGGCGTGCTGAAGCTGAAAGTGAAAACTAATAGCACTTCCAGCGTGCTGGTGGGGCCGCTGTTCGGCTCCTCCGGCCCGGGTCCGGTAACCGTCGGCAACACCGCGGCGCCGGTAGCCGCGCCAGCCGCCGCCGCGGCGCCGGCCGCCAAAAGCGAACCGATGCTCAGCGATACCGAAACCTACTTCAACAATGGTATTAAGCAGGCGGTGAAACAAGGTGACATCGACAAAGCCCTGAAATTGATGAACGAAGCTGAGCGCCTCGGCTCGAAATCCGCTCGTTCCACCTTTATCAGCAGTGTAAAAGGCAAGGGGTAATCGTCTCCCCACAATGCTGATGTTTAGGCACAGCCTTTAGGTGCATCCTCCGGGATGCACCTTTTTTTGCACGCGCGGCAGCCTGTTGCATGGCTGTTGCGTGAATGATCGTATATTGACGTTTGCCCGCCACCAACCGCCTATTCTGCGATACAATGCTTTCATGTTATGTACCGGAGAATCAGGCATGTCCCATCCTGCGCTTACGCGACTGCGTGCGCTGCGCTATTTTGCCGTTATGCCATCCCTGCCGCCGCCGCTAAGTGACTGGCTGCTGCTGGAGGACTCAATGACCCAGCGCTTTGAACAACAAGGAAAGCAGGTCACCGTGACCCTGGTTAACGAAGGGTATATCGGCCGTGACGCGCTGACTGACGAAGCGGCGCTGCTGCCCGACGAGCCGCGCTACTGGCTGCGGGAGATTATACTCAATGCCGATGGCGAGCCCTGGCTGGCCGGGCGCACGGTGGCGCCGGAGTCGACGCTGTGTGGTCCGGAGCTGGCGCTACAGCAGCTCGGGCAAACTCCGCTGGGCCGATACCTGTTTACGTCGTCGACATTAACCCGCGATTTTATTGAAATTGGTCGCGATGCAGCGCTGTGGGGGCGTCGTTCCCGCCTGCGGCTGAGCGGCAAACCCCTGCTGCTGACCGAGCTTTTTTTGCCTGCGTCGCCGTTGTACTAAGAGGAAGAAAAAATGGAGTGGAGTCTGTCGCAGAATAAGCTGTTGGCGTTTCATCGCCTGATGCGCACTGACAAACCGATCGGCGCTTTGCTGCTGCTGTGGCCGACGCTGTGGGCGCTATGGGTGGCCTCGCCGGGCGTCCCGCCGCTGTGGATCCTGGCGGTATTCGTCGCCGGCGTCTGGCTGATGCGCGCCGCCGGCTGCGTGGTGAATGACTATGCCGACCGAAAATTTGATGGTTACGTAAAGCGTACCGCCCGCCGTCCGCTGCCGAGCGGCGATGTTACCGAGAAAGAGGCGCGAACGCTGTTTATCGTGCTGGTGCTGCTCTCTTTCCTGTTGGTGCTCACCCTCAACACCATGACCATTCTGCTGTCGGTGGCGGCGCTGGCGCTGGCGTGGGTCTATCCGTTTATGAAGCGCTACACTCATCTGCCGCAGGTGGTGCTGGGCGCGGCCTTTGGCTGGTCGATCCCGATGGCCTTCTCGGCCGTCAGCGAATCGCTACCGCTGAGCTGCTGGCTGATGTTCCTCGCCAATATTCTGTGGGCGGTGGCCTACGATACCCAGTATGCGATGGTGGATCGCGATGACGACGTTAAGATCGGCATCAAGTCGACGGCGATCCTGTTTGGCGAAAACGATCGTCTGATTATCGGTATCCTGCAGGTGGCCGTACTGGCGCTGATGGGCGCGGTGGGTTGGCTGAATGGGCTGGGCTGGGAATATTACTGGTCGCTGTTCGTGGCGGCGGGTCTGTTTGGCTGGCAGCAGAAGCTTATCTTCAATCGCGACCGCGATAACTGCTTCAAAGCGTTTATGAACAATAACTACGTCGGGCTGGTGCTGTTCCTCGGCCTGGCGATGAGCTATCTGTAACCTCCTGTCCGCTGCCCCCCGGCATTCCGGGGGGCAGCAAACGCCGCGTTACGCGTCGTCCTGCGTGACGCTCTCAATGGTCAGTCGGACATCCGACGTAATCAAATCCGCCAGCATCCGATAAACCTTCAGGGTCTCTTCCGGCTCGGCGTCGCCGGTGTCGCTGATATAGCCTTCATCGCGCAGGGTCAACACCAGGGTGCTGAACACCGCTTTGTCGAAGAACTCCGGCGCATTGATGCCGTGTAGCACCGACAGACGCTGGGCCACGGTGCGACTCTCTTTTTCCAGCGAGCTGCGGTTGATCGCCGGGTTAGCGCTCAGCAGCCAGAAGGTGATGGCATAGCGCTGCAGCGTCTCGCGGGCGCCAGCGGCCAGCAGCTGCAGGGAGCGAGAGTGCGACGGGTTGAGGCTCATGACATCGCCATCGACGACGATCAGCTCCTGACGCAGCATCTCGGCAATCAGCGCATCCACCACTCCGGCCAGCTCCGCTTTTTCCCAGCGCAGGAACAGCTCGGCCTTGAGGAACGGATAGAGTGTTTCCACATGACGCAGCACTTCGGCGCGGCTGAGATGACGATGCTGAGTCACCAGAGCGGCTAACAGCGACGGCATCACCAGCATATGGGCGATATTGTTGCGATAGTAGGTCATCAGCACCGCCTGCTCGCGCGGCAGGATGATGATGTCGCCAATGGTGTCCTTCTCCACTTCGAACTTGTTCATCTGCAGCGCATGATCGATGAGCTCGCTGGCTGAAGCGGATGGGGCGGTCGCATCCGGAGAATAGGGCACATTGCGCAGCAGCGCGAGGTAGCACTCTAACTGCTGGGTGAGCTGCTCACGGGTCAGCGAACGCTGGCGGGAGGCCAGTAGCGCCGTACAGCACAGGTTCATGGCGTTGGCCGCGCCGGCGTTATTGATGCGCACCATCAGGTCAGCGGCGATGCTATTCACCGTCGGCGTCAGCCAGGAGGGGCGAACCGCTTCGATCGGGTCGATCGCTTCCCGCCAATCCGGCACATGCTGGTTAAGATAGGTCATCAGCGGCAGCGGTTCGCCGAAGTTAACGTAACCCTGGCCCAGGTTGCGCAGCTTGCTTAAACCGCGCACCATCTGCGGCAGACTCTCTTTCTCTTTAGTGGCGCCGCGCAGCTCTTTGGCGTAGGTTCCTACCTCCATCACGTGCTCATAGCCGATGTAAATCGGCACCAGGGTGATCGGTCGGGTTCCGCCGCGCAGCATCGCCTGGATGGTCATCGACAGCGTACCGGTCTTCGGATCGAGCAGACGGCCGGTACGGGAGCGGCCGCCTTCGACGAAATACTCCACGGAATAGCCGCGGCTGAACAGTTCGCCAAGGTATTCGCGGAACACGGTGGAATAGAGCTTGTTACCCTTAAAGGTGCGGCGAATAAAGAAGGCGCCGAGGCGGCGGAAGATCGGTCCGGCCGGCCAGAAGTTGAGGTTGATGCCCGCCGCGATATGCGGAGGGACCAGCCCCTGATGGTACAGGACGTAGGAGAGCAGCAGATAGTCCATGTGGCTGCGGTGGCAGGGGACATAGACAATTTCATGGCCGTCGTGCGCCAGCTGGCGTACGCGCTCGGCGTTATGCACGTTGATGCCCTGGTACAGGCGGTTCCAGGTGAAGCCGAGAATGCGGTCGGTCAGGCGGATCATCTCGTATGAGAAGTTCGCCGCAATCTCTTCCATCAGCGCGATAGCGTTCTGCTGTGCCTTCTCGTGCGAAATTTTCTTGCTGCGCGCTTCGTCTTCCACCGCGCGGGCAATCGCTTTCGAGGCCAGCAGTTTATTAAACAGATCCTGGCGGGCCGGCAGACGCGGGCCAACGGCGGCCAGCCGCTGGCGGGCAAAATGCATGCGAGCGACGCGAGCCAGCTTCTGGGCGATGATCTTATCGGTACCGTGCTCATCCGCCATGCGGCGCAGCGAAACGGACGGCGAGAAGCGCACGAAACTGTCGCGGCCGAGCCAGGAGACGGCGAAAAATTTCTGAATGCCGTTCAGCATCCGCAGCGGCGGATTGACTTCTCCTTTCTCGCGACCCGGCGAACGGCCGAACATGACCGAAACCGGCACCATTTGCACATCGAGGTCCGGATGGTTGCGGTGCAGATCGAGGTAATCGTGGAACAGCTTGATGGACTCTTCTTTTGGCGTGTAATAAGTAAATACGCGCGGCCCACCGTGGATGAATACGTAACGCGGCAGCAGGGCGCCGTCGATTTCCAGCGGTTCAAGCGGGTCAGGTAAATCATGCGCCAGGCATTGGGCGCGCAGCGTCAGCAGGTCCGCCTTCGAATTATAGGGCAGGACGTACATGACCGGACGCGAGGTATCGAGTCCTAATTCCTGGGCAGGCTCTGCCGGAATAGACTTGCTTTTTACCAGCACCTGTAATGGTAAATTCAGTAATTTATAGTAAATTCGTTGCCAGCCGGACATAAACGATGTGAAGCCTCTGGTTAATCATGCAAATGCGCGGCAAGAATAACAGAAAGTGGGCAAAATTTCCGTTACCACGCGGCAAACGCGCACACTCATCGACGTCATTTACGTAAAAAGGTTTTGTGATGGCCAATAATACCACCGGGTTAACCCGGATCATTAAGGCGGCAGGTTACTCCTGGAAAGGATTTCGCGCGGCGTGGATCAACGAGGCTGCGTTTCGTCAGGAAGGCGTCGCCGCTATCGTGGCCGTCGCGGTAGCCTGCTGGCTGGACGTCGACGCCATCACCCGCGTATTGCTGATTGGCTCGGTCCTGCTAGTGATGATAGTCGAAATTCTCAACAGCGCGATTGAAGCGGTTGTGGACCGTATCGGCTCGGATTTTCACGAGCTTTCAGGGCGCGCCAAAGATATGGGGTCGGCGGCGGTTCTGCTGGCGATTATCATCGCGCTGATCACCTGGGGAACGCTGCTGTGGAGCCATTATCACTAACGTTCTTCGCTAACCCTCGCAAAATATGAACAATCCGCCGATTTTTGTGTGCCATGTGGTTCCAAAATCACCGTTAGCTGTATATACTCACAGCATAACTGTATATACACCCAGGGGGCGGAATGAAAGCGTTAACGACCAGGCAGCAAGAGGTGTTTGATCTCATTAGGGATCATATCAGCCAGACGGGCATGCCGCCGACGCGTGCGGAAATTGCTCAGCGCTTGGGGTTCCGTTCCCCAAACGCGGCGGAAGAACACCTGAAAGCGCTGGCGCGTAAAGGCGCGATCGAGATCGTCTCCGGCGCTTCTCGCGGTATTCGCCTGCTGACGGAAGAAGAGCAAGGCCTGCCGCTGATCGGCCGCGTCGCCGCCGGTGAGCCGCTGCTGGCGCAGCAGCATATTGAAGGCCACTATCAGGTCGACCCGTCGATGTTTAAGCCCAACGCCGATTTCCTGCTGCGCGTCAGTGGGATGTCGATGAAAGACATCGGTATTCTGGATGGCGATTTGCTGGCGGTCCACAAAACCCAGGATGTGCGTAACGGCCAGGTGGTTGTCGCGCGTATCGATGAAGAAGTGACGGTGAAGCGCCTGAAAAAGCAGGGCAATGTCGTTGAACTGTTGCCGGAAAACAGCGAGTTTTCCCCGATCGTCGTCGATCTGCGCCAGCAGAGTTTTACCATTGAGGGTCTGGCCGTTGGCGTGATCCGTAATGGAGAATGGCTGTAGCGCCTGCCTCTGCGCAGCGTCATCTGTTGCGTGACGCTGCGACGTTTTTCCTCAATCAGGTCCTCAAACATGCTGCTCAACGCTGCCGATAAAGCGCTGTGGCGTCTTGCCCTCCCTATGATTTTCTCCAACATCACCGTCCCGCTGCTGGGGCTGGTGGATACGGCGGTGATCGGCCACCTGGACAGCCCGGTATACCTCGGCGGCGTAGCGGTCGGGGCGACGGCCACCAGTTTCCTCTTCATGCTGCTGCTGTTCCTGCGCATGAGCACCACCGGGCTCACCGCTCAGGCCTGGGGCGCCAAAGATCCGCAGCGCCTGGCGCGGGCGCTGGTGCAGCCGCTGGCCCTGGCGCTGGGCGCCGGGGTGCTGATTATCCTGCTTCGCCTGCCGCTAATTGACCTCGCTCTGCATATTGTCGGCGGCAGCGAGGCGGTGCTTGAGCAGGCGAGACGGTTTCTCGAAATTCGCTGGCTCAGCGCCCCCGCCTCGCTGGCCAACCTGGTGCTGCTCGGCTGGCTGCTGGGCGTCCAGTACGCCCGGGCGCCGGTTATTCTGCTGGTGGTGGGTAATCTGTTGAATATTGTGCTCGATCTGTGGCTGGTGATGGGCCTGCGGATGAACGTCCAGGGTGCGGCGCTGGCCACGGTCACCGCGGAGTACGCCACCCTCATTATTGGCCTGCTGATGGCGAAGCGAGTGTTGACGCTGCGCGGCGTGTCGCTGGCGATGCTGAAAAACGCCTGGCGCGGGGATCTGCGCCGTTTATTGGCGTTGAATCGGGACATCATGCTGCGCTCTCTGCTGCTGCAGCTGTGCTTTGGCGCACTGACCGTGTTCGGCGCCCGTCTGGGCAGCGACATCGTGGCGGTTAACGCGGTACTGATGACCATGCTGACCTTTACCGCCTATGCGCTGGATGGCTTTGCCTATGCCGTGGAGGCTCACTCCGGCCAGGCTTACGGCGCGCGAGACGGTAGCCAGTTGCTGGAGGTGTGGCGGGCGGCCTGCCGGCAGTCCGGCATGGTGGCGCTGGCGTTTGCCCTGATTTACAGCCTGGCGGGGCAGTACATTATCGCGTTGTTAACCTCACTGCCTTCCCTGCAGCAGCTGGCCGATCGCTATCTGATCTGGCAGACGATCCTGCCGGTGGTCGGCGTCTGGTGCTATCTGCTGGACGGCATGTTTATCGGCGCGACGCGCGGCGCTGAGATGAGGAACAGTATGGCGGTCGCCGCGGCGGGGTTTGCCGTGACGCTGCTTACGCTACCGGTGCTTGGCAACCATGGTCTGTGGCTGGCGCTGGCGGTGTTCCTCGCCCTGCGCGGCCTGTCGCTGGCGCTGATCTGGCGTCGACACTGGCGACGCGGCACATGGTTTAGTTAGTCATCTCCCGTCATTGCCGCTGGCCGTGACCTTCCCCGGTCGCGCTACGCTTACAGGGCGATTCAATAGCCCGGCTCAGCGTGGCGCAAGCCGGGAACATCCTCTTCGCGTTATCCCGCGGTGCGATGGTTAAAAATTCCGAATAACGAATCGACGCCAGCATTCTCATCTATAGTTAATACCATGTCCGGCACAAAACGGGCTGTAAACCCACCGAATGATGAGGACGTTATTATGAATAAAGACGAAATCGGCGGTAACTGGAAACAGTTTAAAGGTAAAGCCAAGGAACAGTGGGGCAAACTTACCGATGATGATATGACCGTAATCGAAGGGAAGCGCGACCAGCTGGTCGGCAAAATTCAGGAGCGTTACGGCTATGAGAAAGATCAGGCTGAGAAAGAAGTCTCAGACTGGGAGCATAAGAACGACTATCGCTGGTAGCGTTCCTTGATCCGAAGAATGAAGCATTTGTGTTAGTGCCTGTCTGAATGGCGCACGGACGCGCCGTTAACCCTTTTTCCCGCTGCGGCAGCCGCTCAGCGGGCTTTCTTTTTGAGCTGAATAGTATGATCGTGCTGGCAGTGTCCCGGGGTGCTGCAGGCTTCGACTTCCACGCAGCCCGCGCAAAGCCCGTGAGCTTCTATCACATTGTGGCGCAGGGCAAACCCCATGCGGGCCGCCAGCGTATGCATGATATCTTCCACCCCTTCCGCAGCCTCTTCTTTTACCACGCCGCAGCGGTCGCAGATAAACATAGCCGAGCTATGGGTCGGCTGGTCGAACAGATGGCACAGCACATAGCTATTGGTTGACTCTACCTTATGGACAAAACCCTGCTCGAGTAAAAACTCCAGCGCACGGTAAACCGTCGGCGGCTTCGCCTGCGGCTCTTTCTCACGTAGCAAGTCCAGCAGATCGTAGGCGCTGATTGCCCCTTGCTGCAGGCTCATCAGGCGCAACACTTCCAGACGCTGTGGAGTCAGGCGTACGCCGCGCTGTGCGCAAAGCTTTTCAGCATGCGCTAACATCTCTTGCGAAGGGGTCTTATCCATGAGCATCCTCGGGTTGCGTGAATTTGAATCTGTTACTTTATCACGTTCCTCAGAAAACACCGAGAGCCGGCAGGTGATACGGGTCATACTTCAGGTTGTCGGCACCGGCGCCCGTCCCGAGCGCTGGCCGCTTATTCTCGAGCAGACTACGCCTTAGCCGCTCGCTAAAACCACCATGTCCGATTTAATCACAACACGCCCGACCCTGGGTATGCTATATCTGAAGTGTCTCATTTTCGGGAGAAAACGATGAAACGACCTGATTGCATTCGCCACTGGCGCGAACTGGAAGGGCCCGACGATGCTACTTATCCCGACAGCCCGGAGCGTTTTTCAATCGGCGCGCCGCTGGGGCGAGGTTTACGTCTCAACCGGCTGGGGATCCACCACGAGCGGCTGCCGCCCGGGCGGCGCACCTCTTATCCACACGCGGAGAGCGATGAGGAAGAGTTCATCTACGTGCTGGAGGGCTATCCGGAAGTGTGGATAAACGGCTATCTCTGGAAGCTGGAGCCCGGCGACAGCGTGGGTTTTCCCGCTGGTACCGGCATCTGCCACACCTTTCTCAATAACACCGAGCAGGAAGTTCGTCTGCTGGTGGTGGGCGAGGCCAACAAGAAGTACAACCGCATTTATTACCCGCTCAATCCCGGCTATGCCGCGACGCGCCAGGATCGTTGGGTTGACCATCCGCCGCAGTTCTTCGGTCCACACGACGGTAAGCCGCGGAAAAAGTAATCATTTCAGGTGAGGGGCGAAGCGCGGCGCACTATGCGCCTGTGGTGTATCTTTATGCTATAGTAGCGCCCCTTTTTACCCGGATGCTTATTTATTCGCCATGATGCCTGAATCAACGTCACCTGTTTTCCCTGCTCACCGCTTCTCCATCGCGCCGATGCTCGACTGGACCGACCGACACTGCCGCTACTTCCTGCGGCTGCTGTCGCGGCATACGCTGCTGTATACCGAAATGGTGACCACCGGGGCGATTATTCACGGCAAAGGGGACTATCTGGCCTATAGCGAAGAAGAGCACCCGGTTGCTCTGCAGCTCGGCGGCAGCGATCCCCAGGCCCTGGCGCAGTGCGCGAAGCTGGCCGAGGCGCGCGGCTATGATGAGATCAACCTCAACGTCGGCTGCCCCTCCGACCGCGTGCAGAACGGGATGTTTGGCGCTTGCCTGATGGGCAATGCGCCACTGGTGGCCGACTGCATCAAGGCGATGCGCGATGTGGTGTCGATTCCGGTCACGGTGAAAACCCGTATCGGCATTGACGACCAGGATAGCTATGAGTTTCTGTGCGATTTCATTGAGACAGTCTCCGGCAAGGGCGAGTGTGAGATGTTTATTATTCACGCCCGCAAAGCCTGGCTCTCCGGCCTGAGTCCAAAAGAGAACCGCGAGATCCCGCCGCTGGATTACCCCCGCGTCTGGCAGCTGAAGCGCGATTTCCCCCACCTTACGATGGCGATCAACGGCGGCATCAAATCGCTGGACGAAGCCAGAGCACAGCTTGAGCATATGGATGGGGTGATGGTCGGGCGTGAGGCCTATCAGAACCCGGGCATTCTGGCCTCGGTCGACCGTGAAATTTTCGGCGTCGCCGGCGCGGATGCCGATCCGGTAGCGGTGGTGCGAGCCATGTACCCCTATATTGAGCGCGAGCTCAGCAAGGGCACCTATCTGGGCCATATTACCCGCCATATGCTGGGGCTGTTTCAGGGGATCCCCGGCGCTCGCCAGTGGCGTCGCTACCTGAGCGAAAATGCGCATAAAGCCGGCGCCGATATTGCAGTGCTGGAGCATGCCCTGAAGCTGGTGGCAGATAAACGTTAATTTCTGACCAAAACCTGGTGAAATTGACCACGCCTCGCGCACCGTCGCGGGGCGTTTTGTTTTAAAGTCAAAAGCTTATGGTTGGCATGCTTTTTGTAATACCTGCAGAGTGAAGTATTCATTCTTTGGGGAGAGAACCATGCTGGAACTGCTATTTGTCATTGGATTTTTTGTCATGCTGCTGGTCACCGGCGTATCGCTGCTGGGGATTATCGCGGCAATCGTGGTGGCGACGGCGCTGATGTTCGTCGGCGGGTTGTTCGCCTTGATGATCAAATTACTGCCGTGGCTGCTGCTGGCGGTGGCGGCGGTGTGGATTATTCGGGCGCTGAAATCCCCGAACGGAAACGCTTTTCGCGACAATAACCGTTGGCGTTACTAAGGTATTGAGGGGTGCGTCACAACCTGAACAATTTTGCAGACAACCGCGTAGGCATTGCTGCGCAAATCTGTCACTATTAGCGCGTTAACGAATTCATCGCGCTGTACCCTACATACAGCCGAACTAAAAAAAGTAAGGGCTTCCCAGGTGGAAGCCCTAAACTTTTGCCCCTTCTGCCAACTTATGGCAGCAGCAAACTCGAACCCTGCGTCACCCGGCTCTCCAGAACTTCATGCGCCCGCCGCGCTTCGCTCAGCGGATAGATCTGACTTTCAGCCACGTCCACTTTAATCACCCCGCTGGCGATCAGCGAAAACAATTCACTGCAGGCTTCCTCCAGTTCTTCCCGGTTGGTGATATAGCCCTGCAGCGATGGGCGAGTGACGTACAGGGAGCCTTTTTGATTCAGGATCCCCAGATTAACGCCGGTCACCGGACCGGAGGAGTTACCAAAGCTGACCATCAGGCCGCGGCGCTGCAGACAGTCCAGAGAGGCCTCCCAGGTATCTTTCCCCACCGAGTCGTAGACGACGGCCACTTTCTTACCGTCGGTGAGCGCCTTGAGCCGCTCCACGATAGACTCCTCGCGATAGTTAATCACCTGCCAGGCGCCCGCCTCTTTGGCGCGCTGCGCTTTCTGCGCGCTGCCGACGGTACCGATAAGTTTCGCCCCCAGCGCTTTCGCCCACTGACAGGCTATCAGCCCCACGCCGCCAGCGGCCGCGTGAAACAGGAACATCTCATCAGGCTTAATTTCATAGGTTTTGCGCAGCAGATACCAGACCGTTAATCCTTTGAGGAACGACGCGGCGGCCTGTTCGAAAGAGATAGCGTCCGGCAGGACCGCCGCTTTGTCGGCCAGCACATTGTGTACCGTGCTGTAGGCGCCGAGCGCCGACTGGGCGTACACCACCCGATCGCCTACCTTAATATGCGTGACCCCATGGCCAACTTTACTGACGATGCCGGCCGCCTCGGTGCCCAGGCCGCTCGGCAGCGACGGCGGCGGATAGAGGCCGCTGCGAACATAGGTGTCGATATAGTTGATGCCGATGGCTTTGTTTTCGACCTGAATCTCATGTTCTGCGGGATCGCGTGGCGTGAACTCAACCGCCTGAAGCACCTCCGGTCCCCCGTGTTTCGAAAATTCGATGCGTGTTGCCATGTTCGCTCCTGTGTTGTTCCGAGATTATTCAGTAAGCTTAACAGCCTGCGCCGGCGGCGACGGATTTTCTTACCCGCCTCAGGCCTGCCACGCTTAATGGGTTCTTTAGCGGCAATGGCTTTCTCGCTATACTGTCACGCTCTTTTCCGGATCGGTGAAATGTTAGGCTATGGCAGGAAATAAACCCTTCAACAAACCACAGACAGAAACCCGCGAACGCGATCCGCAGCTCGCCGGGCTGAAAGTCCCGCCGCACTCGATTGAAGCGGAGCAGTCGGTGTTGGGCGGTTTAATGCTGGATAACGAGCGCTGGGACGACGTCGCCGAACGCGTCGTTGCCGACGACTTTTATACCCGTCCGCACCGTCATATTTTTACCGAGATGGCGCGCCTGCAGGAGTCCGGCAGCCCGATTGACCTGATTACGCTCGCCGAGTCGCTGGAGCGTCAGGGGCAGCTGGACAGCGTGGGCGGCTTCGCCTATCTGGCCGAACTGTCCAAAAACACGCCCAGCGCGGCTAACATCAGCGCCTATGCCGACATCGTGCGCGAACGCGCGGTGGTGCGCGAAATGATTTCGGTGGCCAACGAGATCGCCGAAGCCGGCTTCGACCCGCAGGGGCGAACCAGCGAAGATCTGCTCGACCTCGCCGAATCCCGGGTTTTCAAAATCGCCGAAAGCCGGGCCAACAAAGACGAAGGGCCGAAGAACATCGCCGATGTCCTCGATGCCACTGTCGCCCGTATCGAACAGCTGTTCCAGCAGCCCCATGACGGCGTCACCGGGGTCAATACCGGCTACGACGACCTCAACAAAAAGACCGCCGGCCTGCAGCCGTCGGATCTGATTATCGTCGCCGCCCGTCCATCGATGGGTAAAACGACCTTCGCGATGAACCTCGTGGAAAACGCGGCGATGCTGCAGGACAAACCGGTATTAATCTTCAGTCTCGAGATGCCCTCGGAACAGATCATGATGCGTTCTCTGGCCTCGCTGTCGCGCGTCGATCAGACCCGCATTCGTACCGGTCAACTGGACGACGAAGACTGGGCGCGGATCTCCGGCACCATGGGCATCCTGCTGGAAAAGCGCAATATCTATATCGATGACTCCTCCGGCCTGACGCCGACGGAGGTGCGCTCCCGCGCGCGGCGTATCGCCCGCGAGCACGGCGGCATCGGACTGATTATGATCGACTACCTGCAGCTGATGCGCGTGCCGTCGCTCTCCGACAACCGTACCCTTGAGATTGCCGAAATCTCCCGCTCGCTGAAGGCGCTGGCGAAAGAGCTGCAGGTGCCGGTGGTGGCGCTGTCGCAGCTTAACCGCTCGCTGGAGCAGCGCGCCGATAAGCGCCCGGTCAACTCCGACCTGCGTGAGTCCGGCTCTATCGAACAGGATGCCGACTTAATCATGTTCATTTACCGTGATGAGGTCTATCACGAGAACAGCGATCTTAAAGGCATCGCGGAAATTATCATTGGTAAACAACGTAACGGCCCGATCGGCACCGTGCGACTGACCTTTAACGGCCAGTGGTCGCGTTTCGATAATTATGCCGGTCCTCAGTATGATGATGAGTAATCCTTCCGCCTTCTTTTATTAAGGAATTCAAATGCAAGCGGCAACTGTAGTTATCAACCGCCGCGCTCTGCGACACAACCTGCAACGTCTGCGTGAACTGGCGCCCGCCAGCAAACTGGTTGCGGTAGTGAAAGCGAACGCCTACGGACACGGTCTTCTCGAGACCGCGCGAACGCTGACCGACGCCGACGCCTTTGGCGTCGCCCGCCTGGAAGAGGCGCTGCGCCTGCGAGCGGGGGGCATCGCCCAGCCGATCCTCCTGCTGGAAGGCTTTTTTGCTGCGGAAGACCTGGCGGTGATCGCCGCCCAGCGCCTGCATACGGCGGTGCATAGCCCCGAACAGCTGGCGGCGCTGGAGCAAGCCGATCTCCCCGAGCCGGTGACCGTGTGGATGAAGCTGGATACCGGCATGCATCGCTTAGGGGTGCGCCCGGAGGAAGCCGAGGCGTTTTATCAGCGTCTGAGCCAGTGTAAAAACGTCCGCCAGCCGGTGAACGTGGTGAGCCACTTCGCGCGCGCCGATGAGCCGACCTGCGGCGCCACCGAACGCCAGCTGGACATCTTCACCACCTTTACCGAAGGCAAGCCGGGCTTGCGCTCTATCGCCGCCTCGGGCGGCATTCTGCTGTGGCCGCAATCGCATTACGACTGGGTGCGCCCCGGAATTATCCTGTATGGCGTGTCGCCGCTGGACGATCGCTCCACCGGGAAAGATTTCGGCTGCCAGCCGGTGATGACCCTGACGTCCAGCCTGATTGCGGTGCGCGAGCATAAAGCAGGGGAGCCCGTCGGGTACGGCGGCACCTGGATCAGCGAACGCGATACCCGTCTCGGCGTGGTGGCGATGGGCTATGGCGACGGTTATCCGCGTGCGGCACCGTCGGGCACGCCGGTACTGGTCAATGGCCGGGAAGTGCCGATTGTCGGCCGGGTGGCGATGGATATGATCTGCGTTGACCTCGGACCGCAGGCCCAGGATAAGGCCGGCGACGCGGTAGTGCTGTGGGGAGAGGGGCTCCCGGTAGAGCGCATCGCCGAGATAACGAAAGTGAGTGCTTACGAACTTATTACGCGACTGACCTCCCGCGTCGCCATGAAATACCTCGACTAAGCCTCTGGCGTACCGGATAGCACAGAGGCTGATCCGGTACGCACCAGGCCTGCGGCGCTCAAAAAAGCGGTTTATACCGCTGCGCGGTCACTTTCCCCTCAACATCCTCTCGACCTGCCGTCATATCCGGTTTATTGTGTAAGAACCTGCCCCATGTAAACCTGGAGATACATCGCGTGTTTCAAAAAGTTGACGCCTACGCCGGCGACCCTATTCTTTCTCTGATGGAACGCTTCAAAGAAGACCCGCGAAGCGACAAAGTCAACCTGAGTATCGGGCTGTACTACAACGATGACGGCATTATCCCGCAGCTGCAGGCGGTGGCGGAAGCGGAAGCACGCCTGAACGCCGAGCCGCATGGCGCCTCGCTGTATCTGCCAATGGAAGGGTTGAGCGGCTACCGTCAGGCGATTGCGCCGCTGCTGTTTGGCGCAGAGCATACCGCGCTTAAGCAAAATCGCATTGCCTCTATTCAGACGGTCGGCGGTTCGGGCGCGCTGAAGGTCGGGGCCGACTTCCTCAAACGTTACTTTCCTGAGTCTCATGTCTGGGTCAGCGATCCGACCTGGGAAAACCACATCGCCATTTTTGAAGGGGCTGGCTTCGAAGTAAGTACTTACCCCTGGTTTGATAAAGCCACCAACGGCGTGCGCTTTGAGGACCTGCTGGCGACGCTGCAAACGCTGCCGGCCCGCGATATTGTGCTGCTGCACCCTTGCTGCCACAACCCGACCGGCGCCGACCTGACGCCAGCCCAGTGGGACCGCGTGGTTGAGGTATTGAAAGCGCGTCAGCTGATCCCCTTCCTCGACATCGCCTACCAGGGCTTTGGCGGGGGGCTGGAAGAGGATGCCTACGCTATTCGCGCCATCGCCAGCGCCGGGATGCCGATGCTGGTCAGCAACTCGTTCTCCAAAATTTTCTCGCTGTACGGGGAGCGCGTCGGCGGTCTGTCCGTGGTCTGTGAAGACAGCGAAACCGCGGGCCGCGTGCTGGGTCAGCTGAAGGCCACCGTGCGCCGCAACTACTCCAGCCCGCCAAGCTTTGGCGCGCAGGTGGTGGCGACGGTGCTGAACGATGCAGCTCTGAAAGCCACCTGGCAGGCGGAAGTGGACGCCATGCGCGCGCACATCCTGACCATGCGCCAGGCGCTGGTCGACGCGCTGCAGCAGGTTGCCCCGGGTAGCAAAGTGGATTACCTGCTCAAGCAGCGCGGGATGTTCAGCTATACCGGATTTAGCGCGGCGCAGGTGGATCGTCTGCGCGACGAGTTTGGCGTCTACCTGATTGCCAGCGGACGCATGTGCGTGGCGGGGTTAAACTCACGTAATGTTCAGCAGGTAGCGAAAGCTTTTGCCGCGGTAATGTAAGCCGCTCTCCAGCAGGTTGTCTCTGCCGGTCAACGGGCAGGGGCAACCCCCTCGGATGTGATCATCCTCTTTTTCTATGACATCTGCGCGAAAAAGGCTTTTCATCCATGCCGCCGGCGGGTAAGGTCGGGACGTTGATAAGCATGCACATTATTGAAAACAATAATGATTGATAGATTTAGGGATAAATATGCGCAAACTTACTCTCGCCCTTGCGGCGGCTTCTCTCCTGTTCACGCTGAACAGCGCCGTTGTGGCGCGCGCCTCCACGCCGCAGCCGCTGTGGGTTGGCACCAACGTGGCCCAGCTGGCCGAGCAGGCGCCGATCCACTGGGTTTCGGTGGCGCAAATTGAGAACAGCCTGCTGGGGCGGCCGCCGATGGCCGTCGGCTTTGATATCGATGACACCGTCCTCTTCTCCAGTCCGGGTTTCTGGCGCGGGCAAAAAACCTTCTCTCCCGGCAGCGAGGATTACCTGAAAAACCCACAGTTCTGGGAAAAAATGAACAATGGCTGGGATGAATTCAGCATGCCGAAAGAGGTGGCGCGCCAGCTGATTGCGATGCATGTGAAGCGCGGGGACAGCATCTGGTTCGTCACCGGCCGCAGCCAGACCAAAACCGAAACCGTTTCTAAAACCCTGCAGGATGATTTTCTCATCCCGGCCGCCAATATGAATCCGGTGATTTTCGCTGGCGATAAGCCTGGCCAGAACACCAAGACCCAGTGGCTGCAGGCGAAGCAGATAAAGGTTTTCTACGGCGATTCGGATAATGATATCACCGCCGCCCGCGAAGCGGGCGCCCGTGGCATCCGCGTGCTGCGGGCCGCCAACTCCTCCTATAAGCCGTTGCCGATGGCTGGCGCGCTGGGCGAGGAAGTAATCGTCAATTCCGAATATTGATGACCGCCTGAACGCGATAAACGGCAGCGACGGCGCTGCCGTTTTTTTATGCAAAATCAGGGGTGGAAGGTTTTACCTTTTCACGTATTGCTGCACACTTAGAAGGATTCATTCGCAAAAGGAGTCAATGATGTGGTATCAGCAAACCCTGACGCTTGGGCCAAAATCCCGCGGTTTTCATCTGGTCACCGACGAAATCCTTGGCCAGATCCGCGGGCTGTCCGGGGTGAAGGTTGGCCTGCTGCACCTCCTGCTCCAGCATACTTCCGCTTCCCTGACGCTCAACGAAAACTGCGATCCCACCGTCCGCTATGACATGGAGCAGTATTTTCTCAACGCCGTACCGGACAATGCGCCGTATGAACATGACTATGAAGGCCCTGACGATATGCCGTCGCACATCAAATCATCGATGCTTGGCGTGTCGCTAATGCTGCCGGTCGAGGACGGGCGCGTCAGGCTGGGAACCTGGCAGGGCATCTGGCTGGGGGAGCATCGGATACACGGCGGTTCGCGGCGCATCGTTGCGACGCTCATGGGGGAATAAAAGATGACAATTTCGGAGTTATTACAGTACTGCATGGCGAAACCGGGAGCAGAGCAGAGCGTCCACAGCGACTGGAAAGCCACGCAGATTAAGGTCTCAGACGTGCTGTTTGCCATGGTGAAGGAGGTTGAGGACCAGCGGCCGGCGGTCGCGCTGAAGGCGAGTCCGGAGCTGGCTGAGCTGCTGCGTCAGCAGCATCGCGATGTCCGGCCCAGCCAGCATCTCAATAAAGCGCACTGGAGCACCGTCTATCTGGATGGCTCGCTGCCGGATTCGCAAATCTACTACCTGGTCGATGCGTCTTATCAGCAGGCGGTGAAAATGCTGCCGGAGCCGGTCCGGCAGCAGCTTACCCGCTAATTATTTCAGCATGGGCTTGAGGAAGCGCGCGGTGTGCGAGGCTTCGCACTCGGCAACGGTTTCCGGCGTACCGGAGACCAGGATTTCGCCGCCGCCGCTGCCGCCTTCCGGGCCGAGATCGACAATCCAGTCGGCAGTTTTAATCACATCGAGGTTGTGCTCAATCACCACGATGGTATTGCCCTGATCGCGCAGCTGGTGCAGGACTTCCAGCAACTGCTGGATATCGGCGAAGTGCAGACCGGTGGTCGGCTCATCGAGGATATACAGCGTCTGGCCGGTACCGCGCTTGGACAGCTCGCGCGCCAGCTTCACGCGCTGCGCCTCGCCGCCGGACAGGGTCGTCGCCGACTGGCCAAGGCGGATATAGGTCAGGCCGACGTCCATCAGGGTTTGCAGCTTACGCGCCAGCGCCGGTACGGCATCAAAGAATTCACGCGCCTCTTCAATGGTCATATCCAGCACTTCGTGGATGGTCTTACCCTTGTACTTAATCTCCAGCGTTTCGCGGTTATAGCGTTTGCCTTTGCACTGGTCGCACGGCACGTAGATATCCGGCAGGAAGTGCATCTCAACCTTAATGACGCCGTCACCCTGGCAGGCTTCGCAGCGCCCACCGCGAACGTTAAAGCTAAAGCGCCCCGGCGTATAGCCGCGTGAGCGAGACTCCGGTACGCCGGCGAACAGCTCGCGCACCGGGGTAAACACCCCGGTATAGGTTGCCGGGTTGGAGCGCGGCGTCCGGCCGATCGGGCTCTGGTCGATATCGATCACTTTATCGAAATGTTCCAGCCCCTGGATATCGCGATACGGCGCTGGTTCAGCGATGGTCGCGCCGTTGAGCTGGCGCTGGGCAATCGGGAACAGGGTATCGTTGATCAGCGTGGATTTACCCGAGCCGGAGACGCCGGTGATGCAGGTAAACAGGCCCACTGGCAGGGTCAGCGTTACATCCTTCAGGTTGTTGCCGCGCGCGCCGGTCAGCTTGAGGACTTTCTCCGGGTTGGCGGGCACGCGCTGTTTCGGCACTTCAATTTTGCGTTTACCGCTCATGAACTGGCCGGTCAGGGATTCCGGGACCGCCATAATGGCCTCCAGCGGCCCTTCCGCTACTACCTGGCCGCCGTGAACGCCAGCGCCGGGACCGATATCGATCACATGGTCGGCGGCGCGAATGGCGTCTTCGTCGTGCTCAACGACGATCACCGTGTTGCCTAAATTACGCAGGTGGATCAGGGTGCCGAGCAGGCGTTCGTTATCGCGCTGGTGCAGGCCGATAGAGGGTTCATCCAGCACGTACATCACGCCAACCAGCCCGGCGCCAATCTGGCTTGCCAGACGGATACGCTGGGCTTCGCCGCCGGAGAGCGTTTCCGCCGAGCGGGAGAGCGTCAGGTAGTTGAGGCCGACGTTGACGAGGAATTTCAGACGATCGCCAATCTCTTTCAGCACTTTTTCGGCGATTTTCGCCCGCTGTCCGGAAAGCTTCAGATTGTTGAAGAAATCCATCGCATGGCCGATGCTCATATCGGAAATGGTCGGCAGCGGGGTGTTTTCCACAAACACGTGGCGCGCCTCGCGACGCAGACGCGTGCCGTCGCAGCTGGCGCACGGACGGTTGCTGATGAACTTCGCCAGCTCTTCGCGCACCGCGCTGGATTCCGTCTCTTTGTAACGGCGCTCCATGTTATGCAGCACGCCTTCGAACGGATGGCGGCGCACCGAGGTATCCCCGCGGTCATTCATGTATTTGAATTCAATACTTTCTTTACCTGAACCGTACAGCACCACTTTCTGCACGTTGGCGCTGAGGGTGCCCCATGGCGCTTCGACGTCGAATTTATAGTGCTCCGCCAGCGACTTCAGCATCTGGAAGTAGTAGAAGTTACGCCGATCCCAGCCGCGGATGGCGCCGCCCGCCAGCGACAGCTCGGGATTTTGCACCACGCGATCGGGATCGAAATATTGCTGCACGCCGAGGCCGTCGCAGGTCGGGCAGGCGCCCGCCGGGTTGTTAAAGGAGAACAGACGCGGCTCCAGCTCGCGCATGCTGTAGCCGCAGATCGGGCAGGCGAAGTTGGCGGAAAACAGCAGTTCTTCCGCTTTCTCATCATCCATATTAGCCACAATGGCGGTCCCGCCGGAGAGCTCCAGCGCGGTTTCGAACGACTCGGCCAGGCGCTGCGCCAGATCGTCGCGCACCTTGAAGCGGTCGATGACTACCTCAATGGTGTGCTTCTTCTGCAGCTCCAGCTTCGGCGGATCCGACAGATCGCAGACCTCGCCGTCGATCCGCGCGCGGATGTAGCCCTGACTGGCGAGGTTTTCCAGGGTTTTAGTGTGCTCGCCTTTGCGCTCTTTAATAATGGGCGCCAGCAGCATCAGGCGCAGGCCTTCCGGCTGGGCGAGGACATTATCGACCATCTGACTGACGGTTTGCGCCGCCAGCGGCACGTCGTGATCCGGACAGCGCGGTTCGCCGACGCGGGCGTACAGCAGACGCAGATAGTCGTGAATTTCGGTAATAGTACCCACCGTCGAGCGGGGGTTGTGAGAGGTTGATTTCTGTTCGATGGAAATCGCCGGCGACAGCCCTTCGATATGGTCGACGTCCGGCTTCTCCATCAGCGACAGGAACTGTCGCGCATAGGCGGAGAGCGATTCGACGTAGCGACGCTGGCCTTCGGCATACAGGGTGTCGAAAGCGAGTGAAGATTTGCCAGACCCGGAAAGCCCGGTGACGACAATGAGTTTGTCGCGCGGGATAACGAGGTTGATGTTTTTGAGATTATGGGTGCGGGCGCCCCGAACTTCGATCTTATCCATTCACCTTTCCCGGTAGGTAGATACACGGATTGCCTGGTTTGCTTGAAGGACAAACGGCAGAAACGGCTAATTATGACACAATTTAACCTGAATGAATATACAGTATCGGAATGCAAATTCGGGTCGAGTGTGCAACAATGCCGTAGCCGGGTACTATCTCTGGAATCAGCCTCGCAGCTATTAAAATGCTACGTGGAAATGGTACACTCGCGCGTTTACACTATTAAGAAACGTATTCAGGAGACACGAACATGGCCAGCAGAGGCGTAAACAAGGTGATTCTCGTCGGTAATCTGGGGCAGGACCCGGAAGTACGCTACATGCCAAGTGGCGGCGCTGTCGCCAACTTCACGCTGGCAACTTCCGAATCCTGGCGTGACAAGCAGACCGGCGAAATGAAAGAGCAGACCGAGTGGCACCGCGTTGTGCTGTTCGGCAAACTGGCGGAAGTCGCTGGTGAGTATCTGCGTAAAGGCTCTCAGGTGTACATTGAAGGCCAGCTGCGTACCCGCAAGTGGACCGATCAATCCGGTCAGGACAAATACACCACCGAAGTGGTGGTGAACGTGGGCGGCACCATGCAGATGCTGGGCGGCCGTCAGGGCGGCGGCGCACCGGCAGGCGGCGGCCAGCAGCAGGGCGGTTGGGGTCAGCCGCAGCAGCCGCAGGGCGGCAACCAGTTCAGCGGCGGCGCGCAGTCCCGTCCGCAGCAGCAGGCCCCGGCAGCGCCTTCCAACGAACCGCCGATGGACTTCGACGACGACATCCCGTTCTAAGGCTTGCCTTAGGCGCACTGTCTGCGCAGTCGAAAACAGAAAGCCCCGGTTTCGCCGGGGCTTTTTCTTTGTTATTCCTGCACCGTCATTTCAGGATGGAATTTGACCTACGGTAACGAGCGATTCAGATGACGGGCACCTGAGCGGTGGCGGCTGTCGCCACGCTGGGCTGCGGTTTGGCTGGCTGCGCCACCGGCTCCTGCCGCGGTACGGCCGTCGCTTTCTGTTTGCGGGCCATGTCATCGACGATCAGCCGATAGGCGATGTAATACTTATAGATATTGCTGACGTAGGTTACCGTCTCGGCGCCAATTTTTTCTGCCGCCATATTTTCGACGTTACCGAACCAGACGTTCGGGTCAAATCCTCGCTGTTTAGTCATGGTGCGCAGGCGGGCGATACGCGCCGGACCCGCGTTATAGGAGGCAAAGGTAAACAGCGCTTTATCGAGCCGGGTCATGGGCTCATCGGCATAGTACCGATCCATCATCCAGCGCATGTATTTCACGCCGGCATGGATATTGGGATCCAGCTGTTTAATATCGCCCACCTTCAGCTCTTTTCCAGTGCTGGGCATCACCTGCATAACGCCGATGGCGCCGACGTGGCTCCGTACCGACTGATTCAGCCGCGACTCCTGGTATCCCTGGGCCGCCATCAGCAGCCAGTCGACGTCGTAACGATCGCCGTACTTGCGGAAGACATCTACCATCGCGAGGAATTTGCGTCGTTCCTTACTCGCCGCGGCATTTTTGACATATTTAGCATTTTTCAGGTAACGCAGCAGGAGAGTATTGCCCAGCGTGGTGCCCTGACGATTCTTTTTGACGAAGTTGTTCAGTACCGTCAGCAGCTGCGAGCTGTCTTTGCGTACCGCCCAGGCAATGTCGCCGCCGTCGCGCAGCACCACATTGTCATGGACCTGAATTTTTGGAAACACCTGTTTCCAGAACAACGCTTTATGCTGATCGACGACGATCAGCGGAATCAGCCCGGCGTTGAGCATTTCCAGCAGATCTTCATCCTCCAGCGCTTCCGGCGCCGCCTCCAGTATCACCGGTGGGCGCGACTCACCGGCAAATCGGGCGTTCAGCGCTTGCAGGCTGTCGTAATAGCTGGAGGAGCGGCGAACAAAGACGGTTTGACCAGAGAGTTGCTCCAGGCTGTCGACCTTCGGTGAAGCCGGGCCGGAGATCAGTAATTCTTTCACGTTGCTGTAGAGCGGCTGGGCGAAATCGACCTGTGCTTCCCGCGAGGGCGTGATAGTCAGATTGGCAGCCGCAATATCGCCTTTACCTTCATTAAGCGCGATAAAGAGATTATCCCGACTGACCGGCACAAAAACGATATGCAGCTTCAGGTGGCGCTGTTTGAGCTTTTTATCCTTCGCTAGCTGTTTATTCAGCTCGTTTTCCAGCGCGATAAAAATGTCGTGCGTCGCCCCGCGCTGGGTGCCTTTATCAATAAAAAGAAGGTCTTGCTGTAGGTGGTTAATACCCGAATGGTACGACGGTCGATCATGCCAGGCAAATCGCCTCTCCATGGCCGTAGCATATCGTCGATATGAATCGATAGCGTGTTGTCTTCGGCTGCTGCCGGCGGCGCTTTTTCCGCCTCTACTGCCGGCAGCAGAGGAGCGAATAACAGTGTCGCGAGGCAGGTGAGCCAGGCGATAAACAGACGTGATAGCGAGTAGGCGTTCATGGAGGAATACTCCGCAGGGGATGTGATTATTTTAGCAGAACGGCCGCCGTTAGCTGGGAACGACAAGGGCGTAAAAAACATAACAATGCCGACAAATAGTTTTCTCCCATTTTATCGCTTACTATTAATGTGTTTTTATCTTTAATTTAACTATGGAGATAATATGGCGAAAATGTGTGTTTTTAATGATAAATAGAAAATAATGATGATGTTTTTATTTTATTTCTCCCCATCTGTTTTGTTGTAACCTTTTGATTGTTAGTGTTTATTTTATTTTTCTCCGATATTGATTATTATCATCTTGATAATGAATCTCATTTTTATTACCGTAACACGGCACATTACTCTAATGACACGCTGTCTGGATTACGCTATCAAAGAATAGCGCGCAGCGCTTTTTCTCTAATGATGAAACAGGGCACTTAATTTTATTATGTCTCACGCTGTTTTTTTATTCCCATTAATGCCGGGAAGGTGCTGACCTGCGCCAAAATCTGGCGAGGCGCTGAGGCAAGTATTTTATCCCATTGTTTTTTCAATTGGGGAAGGCGTTATGCCCGACAGCAACAGAAAACAGGGCATATTCTATGAAATACACGTCTCACTTCCCGCTGGGGATCGTCATTCCTTTGCTCGCCTGTAGCGTGCCGCTGCAGGCGGCAGAGAACATGACCGAACAATCGACGCCTGACGAGAGCGCCGCCACTGCCGAAAATCACGAGGAGACGATGGTCATAACCGCCGCCAGGCAGAACCTGCAGGCGCCGGGCGTGTCGACCATCACCGCAGAAGAGATCCGCAAACATCCCCCCGCCCGCGATGTGTCGGAGTTAATTCGTACGCAGCCCGGGGTAAACCTGACCGGCAACTCCACCAGCGGGCAGCGCGGCAACAACCGGCAAATTGATATCCGTGGCATGGGGCCCGAGAATACGCTGGTGCTGGTCGATGGTAAACCGGTGACCAGCCGTAACTCGGTGCGGTATGGCTGGCGCGGCGATCGTGACTCCCGCGGCGATACCAGTTGGGTGCCAGCGGAGATGATCGATCATATCGATGTGATCCGCGGCCCGGCGGCGGCGCGCTATGGTAATGGCGCGATGGGCGGGGTCGTGAACATCGTGACCAAACCGACCACGCGAGAATGGCACGGGTCGTGGAATACCTATATGAATGCTCCGCAGCACCGTAAAGAAGGGGCGACGAAACGTACTAACTTTAGCCTCAATGGTCCGCTGTCGGACAGTGTCAGCTTCAATCTCTGGGGTAATCTGAGTAAAACCCAGGCCGATGCACAGGATATTAACGCCGGGCATGAAGCGGAACGTACCGGTTCCTACGCCGGTTCTTATCCCGCCGGACGTGAAGGGGTGGTGAACAAAGATATTCACAGTAAGCTGCGCTGGGAGTTTGCCCCGATGCAGGCCCTGGAGTTTGAGGCCGGTTACAGCCGCCAGGGTAATCTCTATGCCGGCGACACACAAAACACCAATACCAGTACGCTGGTGAAGAGTATGTACGGGAAAGAGACCAACCGTCTCTACCGGCAAACTTACGGCGTAACATGGACCGGCGGCTGGGATAATGGCGTGACCAGCAATAGCTATGCCCAGTACGAACACACCCGTAACTCGCGAATGGATGAAGGGCTGGCGGGCGGTACGGAAGGGATCTTCTCCAGTAGCGAGTTTTCAGATATCGATCTGGCCGATGTCCTGCTACATAGTGAAGTGAATATTCCGTTTACGCTGGGGGTCGATCAGAATCTGACGCTGGGGACAGAATGGAATCAGCAGCGGATGAAAGATGGCGTATCGACAACCCAGGCGCTCTCTTACGGCACTATCGATGGCGTATCGGCTACCGGTCGTAGCCCGTACTCCAGCGCCGAGATCTTCTCGCTGTTTACCGAAGATAATATGGCGCTAACGGACAGCACCATGCTGACACCCGCTCTGCGCTTCGATCACCACAGCATCGTCGGCAATAACTGGAGCCCCTCACTGAACCTGTCTCAGGAGCTGACGGACGACTGGACGCTGAAGCTGGGCATTGCCCGCGCTTACAAGGCGCCTAACCTCTACCAGTTGAACCCGAACTATATTCTCTACAGCAACGGTCAAGGCTGTTACGCCAGTAGTTCCGCCTGCTATCTGATGGGGAATAGCGATCTGAAAGCGGAGACCAGCGTTAATAAAGAGATTGGTCTTGAGTACAAGCATGATGGCTATCAGGCGGGGATCACCTGGTTCCGTAACGACTATCACAATAAGATTGAGTCAGGGTATGCGGCGGTGGGTACCGCCAGCAACGGCACCACCAATATCTATCAGTGGGAAAACGTACCAAAGGCGTTAGTGGAAGGCCTGGAAGGAACGCTGAATCTGCCGGTGGGGGAGGCGGTTAACTGGAGCAATAACCTGACCTGGATGCTGCAGAGCAAGAATAAGACGACCGGCGACCGGCTGTCAGTGATCCCGCAGTTTACCCTGAACTCGACTTTGAGCTGGCAGGTTCGTGAAGATCTCTCCCTGCAGAGCACCTTTACCTGGTATGGTCGACAGAAACCAAAACGCTTTAATTATAAGGGCGAGGCGGTCAGCGGCAGCGAACTAAACGAAGTCAGCCCATACAGCATTGTCGGCCTCAGTGCGACCTGGGAAGTGAACAAAAATCTGAGCTTCACCAGCGGGATAGATAACCTGTTTGATATCCGC
The DNA here is from genome assembly GCF_000238715.1 of Klebsiella sp. 4_1_44FAA. Classification (NCBI taxonomy): domain Bacteria; kingdom Pseudomonadati; phylum Pseudomonadota; class Gammaproteobacteria; order Enterobacterales; family Enterobacteriaceae; genus Klebsiella; species Klebsiella sp. 4_1_44FAA. The sequence continues at coordinate 250,733 of NZ_JH414804.1, read as the reverse complement.
CACTACCGGGCAGGGAATGCGCAAACGACCGGCAACGCGACGACGGGAGCTTATCTGTATGGCGCGGGTGCCGAGACCTATAACGAATCGGGGCGGACCTTCTTTATGAGCGTTAATACTCATTTCTGATGATCCTGATGAGGAGTAAACCGGGTGCAACGCGACCCGGTTTTTTTATTTCAGATGAGAGCGGAGGAGGCGGTTATAAATCGTGACAAAATCTTCACGCCCTCTACATTATTAGCTCAACATATCCTTTTATACTGATTTCCGTCGCGCAAGGTCGTTGATCCCGACCGGGTTCGATAATAGCATCCTGCTATTTCCCTTCTGTAATATCCCCTGTCCCCCTTCCATTCCCAACCGCAGCGATGCGGAGGAGGGGGACCTCCTTATTTTTGCCGCGTGATCTGATAGCGATACTGAGTGGGCGTGAGCGCATGATATTTTTTGAAGGTACGATTAAACGCACTGAGATCGTCATAACCGACCATCATACAAATATCGACGATTCGGTAACCAGGCGTCGTCAGCAATAAACGGCGACACAGCGACATGCGCTGCTGGCGGATATATTCCATTGGCGAACGATCAAAATAATGACGGAAGAGCCGAAACAAATGCCAGGGGGAATAACCAGAGATATCGCTCAGATCGTCGACGGTCAGTTTCTTATCCAGATTATTATCGATCCACAAGAGCAGGTCGCTTAATACCGATTGCTGGAGCGTTTTGCTACGCATAATTGCGGCCAATCCCATAACGCAGGGCTCCTCAATGAGGAGCCCTGGGGTTTATTGAACAGTGAGTGTGCCGTGGCGAACCTGATAATTTTTTTGATTATCAGGGCCAATATAGTCGCTGGCGGGTTTTGCCAGCTGCAGATGACCAAAGGCGGATGTTTGCTCTGCATGATAATTTTCGCCGTCATTCACGTCGCCGCGCCCGTTATAACGGGCAATGGCCGGGAAGGGATACACCGGACGAGTCGCGATAACAGCTGGAGCGGCGTCAGCGTAAGGCTGACTGACTTTCTGCACGCCGTGAAACTGCGTTTGCGCATCTGGTTTTTCTGTCATCGGCGGCAGGTCGGCAGCGGCTGTTGCCCGTTTGCCGGCCATGATCTCCTGCGGCGCGATGCCTTCCTCGGTCCAGCGCATCAGCGGGGTAAGGAGATCAATTTGATCGTAACCTTCGCCATTACCGCAATGGGCTACCCCAGGCAGCAGGAATAACCGCAGGAAGGTATCCGTTGCGGCATGGCCCATCTCTGCTTCTACGCCGCGATAATAGGCGATAGAAAAGGCCGGACTGACGGAGTCATCGGCCAGACCGTGCCAGAGGATAAGCTTGCCGCCGCGCTGTTGATAGGCATGAAGATTGGTATTTGCCGCGTTATAGAGCGGCGCCAGTTGGGCGACGGCGTCAAAATTCTGCTGGTTAAGCGGGAAATCCCGCATCGATTGGATCTTCTGTTTTTCTCCTGGCAGGAGCACGGATTGCAGAGCCGGTAGTACCATCATTTCCGACATTGAGTGGCCGGTCGGCGTCTCGGGCACCGGCCAGCGTAGCTCGGAACCCAGCGGCAGACCGCCCGCGACGAACTGGGCGCCGTGGCTGTCGTAAGCGCCGCGGTAGAGCTTTTTCACCACCTCGATCTCTTCCTGCGTCAGGCAGGTAGAACGGTCCCGAGCATCGGCAGGACAGCGGGGGAGCCATGACTCAGAGAACTGACAGGCATACGGATTTTGCAGGATACCATCCTGCACGCCGGAAAGCGTCGGGCAGTGAGCCAGCACGGCCTGGTGAATCAGAGGAAGGCGATTTTTCAGCAGGATAGCGGTACCGTCCGGGCGCTGATTGGCGGCCACATTCCAGCCGTGGAAGAAGGAGTTCTGAAACTGGAAAAAGGCCGCTGGCGCGCCAGCGCTGATACCGTCAAAATCCTGCGGAAAGCGCTGCGCTTCCATCAATGCTTCGCGACCGCCGTCTGAGCAGCCCATAAAGTAGGCATACTTTGGCGGCTGGCGGTAAAGCGTCTGCATCACCGCTTTGGCCAGCACGGCGGTCAGGTGGTTGGCGCGCCAGGCAAAATCGATGCGCTTTTGCGGATCTTCGGCCCATGACGCATCCATCATACTGCCATGGTGCCCCATATCGGTTGCTGCCACCACAAACTCGCCGTTCATTGCCGGCAGGCAGCCGCTGGCATTCGACAGACTCAGGTTAATACTCCCGCACAGTCCGCCACAGCCGACCTGCAAAAAACGTTGACTCCAGCGTTGAGTCGGCAGGGCAATCTGCACGCCAATCTCAGGGGCGATAGTGGCGCTCACCTTGCACCAGCTTCCCTGCGCGGAGGTCTGCATTTCAGTGTGATTGATAGTGACCTTTGCGCCAACGGCCGCGCTGAAGTCGGTAGCGCTTAGCGCATCGCATGTCAGCGCGGGAAGAACGATCGGCAGACTGGCGACAGCCTGCGTGGGTGAAGCGAACGATAACCCGAAGAGGGCGCAGAGGATGATGGGCAAGATTGTCTTGAGTAAGCGTGTCATACGCAGTTCCCTGTGGCTGATGATGGGAGGCGGCAGGATGGCGAAACCTATGCCTCACCTTCCCTGGCGAGGCGCCACTGCTTGGCTATTGTAGATAACGATAGACTTTCCTTGATGCCTTGATAAGGCGACCCTACTGTATTCTGCTATTTTGAGGAAAATATGGAGATGTTTGCCAACGGCGTCTGGCGGTGAATTCGGGGTAGAATGTTGTGATATCAGTTGCATAATTTATTCAATTTCTCTTCATTAAATCTGCTGGGTTGCAGGTTATTTTTCTCCCTGTTCCTGGTGATCCCAGAGAGCATCATTCCTAACGAGATCCTTCCCCCTTTCCATTAATAAGAAAGGGGGCTTTTTATTAATAAAACGTTCAGGCAAATCTAAATATAGTACTGGTGTTGGCCATTAGAACCATGCGCTTCAGAAAAAGTTCCATCATTAAATATATTTTTAAAGATGCTTTAATATCCATTTTTTCTCCATTTTGTCGCCATAATTGCATGTAATTCTGCGCCTCGCTCAGGTTATTTTCTGTCGCATATTTTAGAGATGCATCCTGAACAAATAAGCTCAACGCCAGCAGAACACTGCTATTGCTCATTATCTCGTAGACGACACATTCATGTTAAAAAAGACTCATATCATCAGCGGATTATTGATCGCCCCTTTAACGTTATATGCCGCAACATCATATCAAGTTGATGATATCCGTTTTGAAGGGCTACAGCGCGTGACCGTCGGGGCGGCGCTATTAAGTATGCCATTGCACGCGGGAGATGCGGTGACGCCAGAAGATGTCAGCGAGGCAGTGCGCGCGCTGTATGCGAGCGGCAATTTCGAAAATGTGCAGATCCTGCGCGATGGGAAAACGCTGGTGGTGCAGGTTAAGGAACGGCCCACTATTGCCAGCGTCAGTTTTTCCGGGAATAAGGCAGTGAAGGATGATGCGCTAAAGGAAAATCTCACCGCGTCCGGTATTTCTGCAGGTAGTGCACTGGATCGAAATTCGCTTAGCGAAATAGAAAAGGGGTTGCAGGATTTCTATTACAGCGCGGGGAAATACAGTGCGCAGGTTCACGCGGTGGTGACCCCGTTACCGCGTAATCGCGTTGACTTAACGTTCGTTTTTCAGGAAGGCATCTCGGCGAAAATCGCACAAATAAACATTATCGGTAATCAGGCGTTTCGGGAAGAGACGCTCCTGGACCAGCTTCAGCTACGTGATAATGTGCCGTGGTGGAACGTGGTAGCCGATAAAAAATACCAGAAGCAGAAGCTGGAAGCCGATCTGGAAACGCTGCGCAGTTTTTATCTCGATCGCGGCTATGCGCGCTTTGCTATCGAGTCCACGCAGGTCAGTATGACGCCAGATAAAAAATCCCTGTATATCACTATCGCCCTCAATGAAGGCGAACGTTATCGGGTCGACCGAACTCAGGTGACAGGCGATCTGGCTCAGCATGGGCCGGAGATCGAGGCGCTTGCCCAGCCGCTGGCGGGGGCATGGTATAGCGGGGCGCAAGTCACCACGGTTGAAAATGAGATCAAAAAGCATTTTGGTAAGTATGGTTATGCCTGGCCACAGGTGACGACCACACCGGAAATCGATGATGCGCATCACCGCGTGGTGCTGCATATTCAGGTCAACGCGGGCCGCCGCTACTCGGTACGCCAGATCCGCTTTTCCGGTAACGACACCTCCCGGGACGCGGTGCTGCGTCGAGAAATGCGCCAAATGGAAGGGGCGTGGCTCAACAACGAAAAAGTCGATCAAGGGAAAGTACGTCTTGACCGAACGGGTTTTTTTGAGAACGTTGAACAGCAGATCGTTCCGGTCAGTGGGACGGCAGATCAGGTCGATGTGGTCTACAAAGTGAAGGAGCGCAACACCGGCTCATTCAACGTGGGCCTGGGATTTGGTACGGACAGCGGCGTGAGCTATCAGCTTGGCGTGACGCAGGATAACTGGCTGGGTACGGGTAATAGCGTGAGCTTCAACGGGACGCGCAACAGCTACCAGTCTTATCTTGAACTGGGGGCGACGAACCCGTGGTTTACCGTAGATGGCATCAGCCTGGGCGGAAAGATTTTTTATAACAGCTATGATGCTTCTGATGCGGATGCCGGGAGCTATAACCAGCAGAGCTATGGTTTAGGTAGTACGCTAGGGTTTCCCATTAGCGAAAATAACTCCCTGAACCTGGGACTGGATTATGTCCATAATCGCCTGACCAATATGGATCCGGAGCTGACGACCTGGCGCTACCTCAGCTCTCGGGGAATCGAGCCCAGCGTGGTGACGAAAGATGGCGACAGCGGCGCAAAATATAGCGCCAACGATTATTTTGTGAGTCTTGGATGGGGCTACAACGATCTCGATCGCGGCTTCTTCCCGCGTGCGGGAAACAAGAGCAGCCTGAGCGGTAAAGTGACGCTCCCCGGTTCGGATAATAGCTACTACAAACTCTCTTTTGACACCGCCCAGTATCTGCCGCTGAGCGAGAACAAGCGCTGGGTCTGGATGGAACGCCTGCGCGCAGGCTATGCCGGCGGGTTAGACGGCAAAAGTGTGCCGTTCTACGATAACTTTTACGCTGGCGGTTCGTCGTCAGTGCGCGGATTTTCTTCTAACACCATTGGGCCTAAAGCGGCCTATTACCGCTGTAACGGTAGCGAAAGCAGCTATAGCGCCTGCCCGCTGGACGCCTCGTCTGATGCGGTCGGCGGGAATGCCATGGCGGTGCTGAACAGCGAATTTATCATTCCAACCCCCTTTGTGAATGATAAGTACGCCGATAGTCTGCGAACCTCGCTGTTTGTTGACGCGGGGACGGTCTGGAGTACATCCTGGCACAACACCGCGCAGACGCTGGCGGCAGGGATCCCTGACTACGGCGATCCGAGTCATATTCGTCTCTCCGCGGGGATTGCCGTGCAGTGGATGTCTCCCCTCGGTCCACTGGTCTTCTCCTGGGCAGAGCCGTTTAAAAAGTACGATGGTGATAAAGCAGAACAGTTTCAGTTTAATATCGGCAAAACCTGGTAGGGCTCCAACGGGGCCTGATAGACCGGCGTGGCTATATTCTGTGGACTGTCCTCCGACATAGCGATTGAGCAGAATATACTCAACCGCTATGTCGATATTATCGCTAAGGAATACGATCTGGCGGGACACCCGCGACATTTACCCGAGCGCGGTCTGCGGGCCTCGCGGACCTGGTGGCGTACGACGAGGTAACCGCGCAATAAATAGCTGCCTGCTACTATCCTCTCTTCTTGCCAAACCGCGGGTAATACTCAGTGCTGCATCATCTAATACCAATGACTGAGGCCTCATCCAGAGGGACTAAGACGTATTGTCAATTAAGTTTATATTATCTTATTTTTTATTGTATTTTCTTTTTAAGGTTAATCTGGCTGTTTTTCATCAGGCCTAACCATAAATTTAGAGAGGGAGATGAAACGTTACTAATAATGGAGTATGTTGTTAGGAATTGTCTTAAATCACATAATTACCAGGGGCGCTTGCGATTTATAACAATGAATGCTATCACTATATATTGTAATAATTTGTAGCATCTTTATAAGGAAGGAATATGAAATGGACTATTCTTAATACCCTGATCTGCCCGCAATCTGGTATCGCCTTCTCGGCTATATCCAGTCTGCGTTTCTTGAAATTTATCATGTGGTACGAGGCTGATGTAATCCTGTTGCCCGGTGAGTCGATAAGACTCTATTCCTCGAGAGTTTTAATTAATGACCAGTATCATTCATTAAAAATCTATAATATTACGGTGTACGACGAGGCGCAGTGGGAAAAATTACGTGAGCGACCATCGTGCCCTTACCATGCCGGTGGCGAGCGGTCTGACTCCTGTTTTTACCAGTCCTTTTGCACGATTAAGCGTTGCCCGAATAATATTCCCCGCAGTGAACCCTGGCGTTAGCCAGTCCACGCCGCCGGTCAGACACCGGCGGCGTGACGTCATTTCGCCAGCAGGGCGGCCAGTCGAGGCTGGACGCTTGCGCAGCCGGCCAGCACGAGGTTGCCTCGCCGCAGGCCCGCATTGGCGAGAAACGCATTGCACGTTCCGCCCGCCTCCTCAATCAATAGCATGCCTGCCAGCGCATCCCAGCTGTTCATATGCGCTTCATAATAGGCGTGGAGCTGACCGGCGGCGACATGCGCCAGCATCAGGGCGCCCGCGCCAAAACGGCGATACTCCAGACCGGCGTCGAGCAGCGTGTCGATGGCCCGGGCGTAGTCGCTGGCCGGGGCCCGGCTGGAGCGCCCCATGCCGATCACCACCGCATCGGGCTCCGGCTCGCGTAGCGTCAGGCGCCGACCGTTGAGATACGCGCCTTCGCCGCGGGCGGCGAAGAAAAATTCATCGCGATCGGGGGCGTAAATGATGCCGAGCGACAGCTCGCCCTGGCACACTCGCGCCAGTGAGATGCACCAGTAATCCATGCCGAGGATAAAGTTGGTGGTGCCATCGACAGGATCCAGCACCCAGACGGTCTGGTCGTTGCCTTCAAAACCGCTCTCCTCGCCGAGGAAACCCTCCTCGGGAAAGTGGGCCTGCAGCCAGCCTTTAATCTCTTGTTCTACCGTGAGATCCGCCTGCGACACAAAGTCCTGGCGCGCTTTTTTATCGACCTGTAATCCCGCATCGCGCAGCGCCTGGGCGTGGGCGCCTGCCTGGCGAATCAAGGCGCATAATGACTCTCGTTGTGCTTCCGTCATAGTCCTGCTCTCAGATAACAAAGGGCGACGTGCGCCGGTGAATTAAGGTTACCTCCACCCAGGTGGTGCGTGAAGGTTGCGAAGGGTCGGCGGCGCGCTCCAGAAGCCGGGCGAGCGCCTGGCGGGCGATCGCCGCCACATCCTGATGTAGCGTGGTGAGCTGATAGCTATATTGCGCGGTCGTCGGCGTGTTATCAAAACCAATCAGCTGAAAATCCGCCGGAGCCTCTCTGCCGCGCTGGCGCATTCCATCGAGAAAGCCACAGGCAAGCTGGGCGTTGGCGCAGAAGATCCCCTCCAGCGCCTCGTCGGCGAGCGCCGCAGCCTGTAACCCGCCCGCGTAACCTTCTTGCTGACAGGCGAGGATCGCCAGGTGGCGTTCAACGTCCACTCCGCGCGTTTGCAGCGCCCGGCCGAACGCTTCCCCGCGCATGCGGCCGGCCCAGGTGGAAGGATGGTGGTTGAGCCAGCCAAAGCGCTGACAGCCGCTGCGCAGCAGTTGGTCGGCGGCCAGTTTGGCGCCGGCGGCGTTGTCAGAACAAACGTAATCCACGCCGGGGATCGTCGGCTGTCGATTAATGCCCACGACCGGAATATGCTGCTGGACGCAATCGTTCACCAGCGCCTCCGGCGGCTGGCCGGAGGTGACGATAACGCCGGAGACGCGAAACTGAGCGAAACGGCGCAAGGTCTGCGCCAGATCCTGCTCGCTGTGGATCTCGCTCACCAGCGCCTGAAAGCCTTGGCGCTGGATCTCGTTAAGCAGCGCATCAAGCAGGGTACTGCGAAAAGGATCGCTGATGCGCGAGACGATCACGCCGATTAAGTGGCTGCGCTGGCGGTTCAGCCCCTGGGCGAGGAAGTTAACCTGATACCCCAGCTCTTCGGCGGCGCGCAGTACCCGCGCCCGGGCGTCGGGAGAGATGCTGCCGTTGTTGCTCAACGCCCGGGACACCACTGCCCGGGAGACGCCCGCTCGCCGGGCAACATCCTGGGCGGTGACGCTGGGTTTGCGTGGGTTCATAGGAGGTACGTCTCGTCAGTGGGCGTGGGACGCGGCAGCGTTAAGGTGAGTCCATCCCGGGAAACGAATAAGCCCGGCCACGGCTGACAGGCCTGCTTTAGCGCCGACAGAGAAGCATCCTCGCAGTGATAGAGCCCCATCGCCGGGAGCTGCAGCGTTCTGAACAGCATCAGGCAGGAGGGGAAATCGCCATGCGAGGCGTCATCGTCCAGGGCTGCTACCGAGGCGCACTCCTGAAACGCCAGCCCGGCGCCGGCCATCAGGGCTATCGAGTCGGCGGTCGGTCGGCCATCGCCGCTGTAAAACAGCGTCTGCCCGGCAATGGTGATGCGGATGGCACGATTACTCAGCTCATGCTGGGTGGGGGCAGTGCGGATCTGCCAGTCCTGCCACGTCCAGGCTTCGCGGCATTCCTGCCAGTCGATGGTGAAACCAAGGTCCGCCTGCGGCCAGTTCGCCAGCGCGGCCAGCTGCATGAGCACCGGCTGCTGCGCCGGCTGGCAGTAGATAATGACTGGCTTCTGACGGGAATAACTTTTCCAGTGGTTCAGTAGCGCCGTCAGGCCGGTGCAGTGGTCCGGGTGAACGTGGGTGAAGTAGATCGCGTCGATATCGTTGACCTCGCCGCCGCGCTGCCAGAGCGCGCGGGGAACGGTGGGGCCGCAGTCGATTAACCACTGTTTGTTGTCCGCATCGATCACCCGCAGCGCGGAGGTATTTTGCGTGCAGGAAAAGGCGCTCCCGCAGCCAAGCACATCTATTTTCATTTACCCTCGCCAAAATTTTTTGCCGCTTAATTAAATTGTCATAAATACCCGACAAAGTAGGCTCACATCATGTCGAGTCAACGTTGCATTTTTTTTACAGCCAAATGAACACGTGTTCACCTTGCTAAAAAAAATGCCGCAGCAGCGCTTTCAGGTAGCGAATATGAGTTATTTACAGATCTCCGGCCTTAAAATTAGTTATGGCGATAAGGTGGTTTTACATAATATCGATCTGGCGGTAGAGCAGGGAGAGATGATTGCTCTACTGGGCCCGTCGGGATGCGGAAAAACCACGCTGCTGAACGCCCTCTGCGGCTTTATTCCGGTGCAAAGCGGCGAGGTGGCTATTGCCAGCCGAACGATCACTCATCTTGCGCCGGAGCAGCGCAATATCACCATGGTATTTCAAAGCTACGCCCTGTGGCCGCACCTGACGGTAGCGCGCAATATCGGCTATGGCCTGAAGCTGCGCAAATGGCGCGGGGCGGATATCGCGCGGCGGGTGGCGGAGCTGCTGCGAATAGTCAATCTCGAAGGGCTTGGCGAGGTGAAAGTGACCGAACTGTCGGGCGGCCAGCGGCAGCGGGTGGCGCTGGCGAGAGCCCTGGCCATAGAGCCCCAGGTGCTGGTGTTGGATGAGCCGTTATCTAATCTGGATGCCAAAGTGCGCCTGAATGTGCGCCATGAAATTAAATCTCTGCAAAAGAGACTGGGGTTCACGTCATTAATTGTCACCCACGATCAGCAGGAAGCCTTAGTGATGGCGGACCGCATTGCGGTATTAAATCAGGGGCGTATTGAACAAACCGGCACGCCGGAAGAAATATATCAACGCCCCGCGACGCCCTTCGTCGCTGATTTTATGGGGGCCGATAATAAAATAATTTCCGGTGAATTATCCGCTGCCGCAATATCCGGTTTATCTGCCGCTCAGCAGGGTGACAACGTTATTTATTTTCGCAGCGCCGATGCCGCGCTCGCTGAATTAACGCAGCCTGCGCCGCAGGAGGGGCTGGCTCTGGAAGGCGTGGTGGAGCAAAGCGCGTTTCTGGGCAATCTGTATCGTCACAGCGTGCGCTGCCATGACCGCCTGCTGCTGGCGGATGCCGCGCAGTGCTGGCCGACAAAAAGCCGCGTTCGGCTCCATGTGCCAACGCCGGCCCTGCATATTTTTCCTTTACCACTATCACAGTGATATCAGCGTGTTCATTCTGGGGACAATCCATGTTGACTAAGACGAAAGCAGCGATCGTAACGACCCTCTTCCTGAGCCTTGGCGCACAGGCCGACACCATTCTCAACGTCGCCACCGCGGGCGATCAGAATATGGTGGATTATGTAAAAACCTGGCTGGGGCCAAAATTTGAAGCCGCTCATCCCGGCGTCAAGGTGCGGGTGATCGGTACCGGCCCCGGCGACGCCGGGTCGAATAAAATTAGCGAGAAGCTAACGGCCCAGCAGGAGAGCGGCGCGCAGCAGTGGGATATCGACGTCGCGGTAGTGCACCAGAAGGCGGGCGGTGAGCAGGTGGCAAAGGGATTGCTGCAAAAATACCGTCAGGATATTCAGACCGGCGGCATGGTGAGTTCGCCGAGCGCCACCCAGGCGCTGGGCGTTAACGTTGACGGATACGTGATGCCGATGTTCTTAAGCCAGACCGCTATCGCCTGGAACAGCGATCTGGTCACTACCCCGCCGGCGTCGTATGACGAGCTGGTGGCCTGGACGCAGAAACACCCGCAGGCTTTTGGCTATAACGGCATCAAGAACGGCATGTCCGGCGTCAGCTTTGTGGTGGGCTGGATCTACGCCTACGGGACCGACGCCCAGCGTCTCTCCGCCGGGCCTTATGATAAAAGCGTCGAAAAAGGCTGGCAGCAGGCCTATGAGAAGCTAAAGGCGTTCAATAAAAACGTAACTTTCACCCCGGGCAACGCCGGGACGCTCGATATGCTGAGCCGGGGGGAAATTGCCATGGGCCCGGTGTGGGTCGATATGTTCTATAGCTGGAAAGATCAGGGCAAGCTGCCGCCGTCGATCAAGCTTGCTTTACTGGCGCCGGGCATGCCGGGCCAGCCGATGTATTACGTCATCCCGGCGAAGGCGGCGAATCCGCAGCTGGCGCGCGACTTTATCGCGCTGGCCACCAGCCCGGAAGTGCAGGCGCAGGGGATCGTCAAGCAGTTCAACTGGTATCCGGGCATCGACGCCGGGCAGGTGAAGCCGAAGCTGGATGCGGCGACCTGGCAAAAGCTGTTTGCCGAAATCTCGCCGGAAGCGCTGGCGAAGTATGGCAAAAGCTTCCCGATCGCCCCCTACTTTGACGATATCAAAGAGGGTTACGAAAGCCAGGTGGCTAATTAAACCTTTTTCCAGCCCGGGCCGCCGTCCCGGGCGCTTGCTTGTGCTGACGCCAGGTTTATTATGTCCAGTTCATTAAAATATCTGCTGCTGGTTGCCCCGGCAGCGCTGATGATCGCGATCCTGTTTTTGTATCCGCTGGGGTTTTCGCTGGTCTCGGCGTTTACCGCGCCGGGACAGCCGTTCACCCTCGATCACTTCCGCAAGGTCTATGCGCTCTACGCCAGCGATGTGCTCTTTTCGCTGCTTATTGTGCTGATCTCGGTGGCGCTGTTAGCGCTGCTCGCCATTACCCTGTCGGCAGTGATTGCGCTGTCACCCTGCCGACCCGTTGTGCGTCTGCTGGGTTTTTTGTATCGCCTGCCGCTGTTTATTCCTTTTATCGTTGTTGCCCAGATGATGCGCACTTTTCTCGCCAAAAATGGCCTGATGAACAATGCGCTGGTGGCGGCCGACCTGGTCACGCCGCTGGAGACGCTCTCCTGGCTGGGATGGAAAGGGATAGTGATCACCTTTGTCTGGAAGCAACTGGCCTTTGCCACGCTGCTGATCTGCGGGGCGATGGCGGCGCTGGAGTCGTCGCAGATCCTTGCTGCACGTAATCTTGGCGCCTCCCGGCCGCGGATCCTGTTCGATATCATGCTGCCGCAGGTCCTGCCGACTATCGGCGTGGCGCTGGTGCTGTCGACGGTGACCATGATGTCGGTGCTGTCGGTACCGTTGATGATCGGCGTGGGAACCCCGACGATGCTAACCGTGGATATGGCGTTTCGCGTCAATTCCTATGGTGATTACGCGGTGGCGAATGCGCTTGGCGTGGTGTCGCTGGCGATCTGCGGCGCGCTGTCGTGGTTTTACCTGCGCCACAGCCTGCAGCAAAAAGGCGGTGAATCATGAAAGCGCTGGCCCTCGTATCAACCCCGGCATGGTGGGTGAAAGGGCGCCGTAAAGTGCGCGCCAGTCCGGTGCTGCAGACCCTGCTGCTGCTGTTTATGCTGCTGGCGATGTTTGGTCCGCTGCTGAACCTGTTGATCTGGACCGTAGCGGAAAGCTGGTATTTTCCCCATTCGCTGCCCAGCCGGTGGGGGCTGAAGTACTGGTATCAGGTTTTCAATCCATACAGCGATGTCTCCAGCTCGCTATTAACCAGCGTGCTGATCGCTCTGTTATCGGTGGGGGTCTGTTTGCTGATTTCCGTACCCGCCGGCTATGCGCTTTCCCGGCGGAAAATGCCATTACGGATGCTGTTCATGCTGCTATTTCTTATCCCGCAGGCCTTTCCTAACCTGACGGTATACATGAATGTTGCCCGATTGTTTTATCAGTGGGGATTGAACGGCAGTATCGCAGGGGTGGTGCTGGTGCATAGCGTCCACGGTCTGATGTACTCGGTGTGGATCTGTGTGGCCGCGTTTTCAGCCATCGACCCGCTGCTGGCGCGGGCATCGCGTAACCTTGGCGCCGGGCCAGTGTATACCTTCTGGCACATTGTGCTGCCGCAGGCGGCGCCGGGGATCGTTGCCGCCAGCATCTTTGTTTTTCTGGAGTCGCTGGATGAGTTTACCGGCACTTTCTTCGTCGGGGCGCCGGATATCACCACGCTGCCGCTGCTGCTCTATAACGCCAGCATGTCGGGTAACTATCAGGTCTCGTCGATTACCGCGCTGATTTTGCTGGCCCCATCGCTGCTCTTTATGGTGGTGATCCATAAATTTATGCGTCCGGAGATGATGGCCAAATTAGGGAAATAAGGGCTGCAGAAAACGAAAAAGCTTCCCGTCGGGAAGCTTTTTAACCTCAGGTCATCATCATTGGCCATTCTGGCGGTGTCTGACTCATGACTTCAATCATCACATCTTTGATATTGTCCCAGATTTTGGCCATATCAAGCAGGGTGATACCGAGCAAACCGGTGGCGAACCAGCAGGCGGCGGCCAGGCCGAGGCAGCTGCAGATCACCGCCAGACCGGCGTAATCGCTTTTGCGAAGCTGAATATTCAGTGAGCTGGCGAGAAACATCAGTACCGCGCTCACCAGGGGCCAGCGCAATAATACGACACTGGTAGTAATGGAAGCCATTAACCTATCCTCAAAGAAAGTCGGGAGCCATGGACGACCTGACGCGACTGACGATGGCATAGCGCTCTGGTCTCAACTGGCGTACTAGAGAGTGATGAAACGCCATTTCTGTTTCATCAACTTGTGTGAACTATATCACACTTGGCGCTTTATTCACCAGTCAAAAAATGAGCTTTTGCTGCGTTTAATAACTATGAGGTTTGTGTGGATATTGGTGAGCAACCCCGGGAAGCATATTTTCATTCACTGCCTAATGATTATTATTCTGCGGGTTTTATTACCTGTTCTTGTTTATTACACGGAGAAACCGAGTCAGATGCGCGTCTATTCTTAAACTTGCCGGAATATCTTCCGAATACCTGATAAATAAGTATTATTCATCACCATCAGAGGTAAAACTGACGCTCGTGAGGGCTGTCGGATGTCAGCTGATGTCTATCGCAATCGCGATTGCTAACGTGTTCGGGCTACCTTAATTAAGGCATATCGCATGGATGTAAGCGTAAATGGGTGACAGTGCGCCGCATAAGGCGCTAAGACTCATCGGAACAGGTTTGGTTATTTTATTGCCAGTGGTGCTGGCATTGTGGTTTGCCCAGCTGCGGGCTAAAGCCGAAACCATTGATCAATTACACTCATTTTCGCAGTTGGCGCTGCAAAAAACGGAAATGGTCATCCGGGAAGCGGATCAGGCTCGGGCTAAAGCCAGCCAGTATCGCGGTGAGTTGTGTTCAGCGGATCACCAGCGTTATTTACTGCATATTGTGCGCGGCCTGCTGTATGTGGAAGATCTGATCTACGCTAACGGCCAGCGCTTTATCTGTTCAACGTCCGTTCATCAGCAAACCGGCTGGCGGATGCCGGCGGCTAATTACACCAAAAAGCCGGATGTCGCGATTTACTATTACCGGGACACGCCGTTTTATCCGGGCTTTGCCATGAATTATATGCAGAAGGGGCCCTATGTTGTGGTGGTTAATCCCTTCTCGTACAGCTCGGTGATCGCCAGCGACCGCGATTTAGCCTATGGCGTTTTCGATACCAAAACCAACCTCTTTTTCTCGGTAAGTAACAATGTCGAGCCCGCGGAACTCCATGCGTTAATTCGCGAAGGCGATACCTTTTTTAATCAGAATGGCCGGGTGTATACGATCGCCCGCTCCGCTATTCGCCCCATCGCCGTCATTATGTCCACCTCGCGGGCCAGCTACTATCACAACTTTTGTGACCAGGCCAGTCTGACGCTGCCGCTGGGGATAATTTGCAGTATTTTACTGGTGCTGGTGTGGTCGCGCACCCGCCGACAGTATCACTCGCCGCGCAATATGCTGCAGCGGGCTCTGAGCTGCCGCCAGCTGCGCCTGCACTACCAGCCGATTATCGATATTAAAAATAACCGCTGCGTTGGGGCGGAAGCGCTGCTGCGCTGGCCTGGGTTTGACGGTCCGGTGATGAACCCGGCGGAGTTTATTCCGCTGGCGGAAAATGAAGGCATGATTGCCCAGGTCACGGACTACGTGGTGGATGAACTGTTTTATGAAATGGGTGAGTTTCTGGCCAGCCATCCACAGTTGTATATAGCCATCAATCTCTCTGCGTCGGATTTCCATTCGGCGCGGCTGATTTCACAGATCAGTGAGAAAGCGCACAGCTACGCGGTCTGTATCGGACAAATCAAAATCGAAGTGACCGAGCGCGGGTTTATCGACGTACCGAAGACCACGCCGGTGATCCAGGCGTTCCGCGAAGCAGGCTATGAAATTGCCATCGACGATTTCGGCACCGGCTACTCGAATCTGCATAATCTGCACGCGCTGAACGTCGATATCCTCAAAATCGATAAAACCTTCGTCGATACGCTCACCACCAACAACACCAGCCACCTGATTGCTGAACATATCATCGAGATGGCGCGCGGGTTGCGGTTAAAGACGATTGCAGAAGGCGTGGAGACGCCGGAGCAGGTAAGCTGGCTCTACAAGCGCGGCGTACAGTATTGCCAGGGCTGGCTGTTTGCGAAAGCGATGCCGGCGCGGGAGTTTATGCAGTGGTTAGCCAATGCTCCCGCGCCCGCGAACGTGCCTCAGCCGCCGCGTCACGCGGAGATCTGATGGCGATAGTCGCTGGGAGTGCGGTCAAACTCGCGGCGGAACACCCGGGAGAAGGTTTGCTGCGAGACGTAGCCCAGATCCATGGCGATATCAAAGATCGGCCGCTGGGTGGTTCGCAACGCTTCCGCCGCCAGCAGCAGGCGGCGCTGGCGAATATAGTCCCCCAGCGTCTGATGCATCACGGTACGGAACATCCGCTGCAGGTACCACTTCGAGTATCCTGACTTTCTGGCGACTATATCAATGTTAAGTGGTTGATCGATATGTTCATCAATCCATTCAATCAAAGTTTGAATAATATCCTGATGGGACATAAAGCGGCCTCTCTCAATTCTCGATTCGTCGTTTTGTCTGCAGGCGAGTATAATTCCTCAAGTTAACTTGAGGTAAAGCGCTTTATGGAAAAGAAATCACCCCGCATCAAAATGCTGTTGACGCCTGGAGAAGTGGCAAAACGAACCGGCGTGGCGGTCTCGGCCCTCCATTTTTATGAGAGTAAAGGATTGATCCACAGTCAGCGGAATGCCGGCAATCAGCGGCGCTACCGGCGTGACGTTCTGCGCGCGGTGGCGATTATCAAAATTGCGCAACGTATTGGCATCCCGCTGGCCACTATCGGCGACGCGTTTGGCGTGCTGCCGGAAGGGCACAATCTCAGCGCAAAAGAGTGGAAGATGCTGTCATCGCAGTGGCGTGAGGAGCTGGATCGGCGCATTCATACCCTGACGGCGCTACGCGACCAGCTCGACGGCTGTATCGGCTGCGGCTGTTTATCGCGACGCGACTGCCCGCTGCGCAACCCGGGCGATAAACTGGGGGAAGAGGGAACCGGCGCCCGGCTGCTGGAAGACGAGTGATAAAACTAAAGCGCCACAACTGGGCGCTTTAGTTGTTTTCCGGTCTTGGTCTTTCGCATTATCTCGCTGGTTCGCGAGAGGGTTTCCCCCGACGTCGACGTCCCTCAGTATTGCGCAATCTGTTGATGGAGGTTCCGGTTTGCGTCGACACTTTAACTATGGCATCTGCCGTCGCTTTTTCCTCACTATTTTGCTGAAATTTTCCCGGCAATGAGCGCCTGTTCCTATAGTTAATTTGAACAAACTACGGGAGAGGCTCATGCTGACGGTACATCATCTTAATCAATCACGATCGCAACGCGTACTGTGGGCACTGGAAGAGCTGCAGCTGCCTTATCAGATAGTCCGCTATCAGCGGGAGAAAACGATGCTGGCGCCGGCGGCGCTGAAAAAAATCCATCCGTTGGGCAAATCACCGGTACTGGAAGACAACGGCTATGTGCTGGCGGAGTCCGGGGCGATCCTCGAGTATTTGCAGGAAACCTGGGACAGCGGCGGGTTGTTGAAGCCGCAGGGAATTGACGACAAACTGCAGTACCGCTTCTGGCTGCACTATGCCGAAGGCTCGCTGATGCCGCTGTTGTTAATGAAGCTGGTGTTCGCCAGCCTTGGCAAACCCCCTGTGCCCTTTGGCGTTCGCTCGCTGGGTTCGCTGCTGGGCAAGGGGATACAGAAAACGTGGCTCGATCCGCAGCTGGCCACCCATGCGCGGTTCATTGACGACCATCTTGCCGCGCGGCCATGGTTCGCTGGCGAGCGGCTGAGCATGGCCGATATCCAGATGAGCTTCCCGGTGATGGCATTGTTGGCGCGCGGCGGCATGCATGACCTCGTCCATATCGAGGCCTGGCGTCAGCGAGTGGAACAGCGACCGGCCTGGCAACGCGCCATCGAGCGCGGCGGCCCCTTCACCTTACCCGGCGCCTGAGATATCAGCGGATCCGATGACGTCGATAAATGAAAGCAACTCACTAAAAAATTGTTAGCGGATTGCGCATGGACGATAACGTTTGCGCATCGTCTGGTTATTTTCTGTTCGTCATAAGCGAAATTTAGCGAAATACGATAAACATCGGTTGAAAAGGGTTATCTAAAGGCCGGATAATCGTTTGCCTTTCTGTTTCGCTCCCCCTTTTTTCTGCTGTCCGGGGGAGGCGATAAGGTTGACCACCGTAGTGTATGCGCGGAGTTAAACGTTTGCTTTTTTGCGGCCCCCCTGGCGCTGCGATTCGGTACATGGAGATCGCGTTTAACTGGCAGTGGACGGTCCACCACGCATATCAACGAACGATAAAAATTTTCAGGGGAAGTTTTCTATGTCTACGCCTTCAGCGCGTACCGGCGGTTCATTGGACGCCTGGTTTAAAATTTCGGCGCGCGGCAGCACCGTGCGTCAGGAGATTGTTGCAGGTCTTACTACCTTTCTGGCGATGGTGTACTCCGTCATCGTGGTGCCGGGCATGCTCGGTAAAGCGGGCTTCCCGCCGGCCGCGGTGTTTGTCTCGACCTGTCTGGTAGCGGGCGTTGGCTCGCTGGCGATGGGATTATGGGCGAATCTGCCGATGGCGATCGGTTGCGCTATCTCGTTGACCGCCTTCACCGCCTTCAGCCTGGTGCTGGGGCAGCAGATCAGTATTCCGGTAGCCCTCGGCGCAGTATTCCTGATGGGGGTCCTGTTTACGGTGATCTCGGCAACCGGCATCCGCAGCTGGATCTTGCGTAACCTGCCGCAGGGCGTGGCGCACGGTACCGGGATCGGCATTGGCCTGTTCCTGCTGCTGATCGCCGCCAACGGCGTTGGTCTGGTGATCAAAAACCCGCTGGACGGTTTGCCGGTGGCGTTGGGCAACTTTGACAGTTTCCCGGTGGTGATGTCGCTGATTGGCCTCGCGGTGATCATTGGTCTGGAAAAAATGAAGGTGCCGGGCGGCATTCTGCTGACCATTATCGGCGTGTCGATTGTCGGCCTGATTTTCGATCCCAACGTCCATTTCTCCGGCATTTTCGCTATGCCATCCCTGAGCGATGGCCAGGGTAATTCCCTGATCGGCAGCCTGGATATCGTCGGCGCGCTCAACCCGGTCGTGCTGCCAAGCGTGCTGGCGCTGGTGATGACGGCGGTCTTTGACGCCACCGGTACCATCCGCGCGGTGGCTGGCCAGGCGAACCTGCTGGATAAGGACGGACAGATCATCAACGGCGGTAAAGCGCTGACCACCGACTCCCTGAGCAGCGTCTTCTCCGGTTTAGTCGGGGCGGCGCCGGCGGCGGTTTATATCGAATCGGCGGCGGGTACCGCGGCCGGTGGTAAAACCGGTCTGACCGCGGTGACGGTCGGTGTCCTGTTCCTGCTGATCCTGTTCCTCTCCCCGCTCTCTTATCTGGTGCCGGCCTACGCGACCGCGCCGGCGCTGATGTACGTTGGCCTGCTGATGCTGAGCAACGTGGCGAAAATCGATTTCAATGACTTTGTTGACGCGATGGCTGGCCTGATCACCGCGGTGTTTATCGTGCTGACCTGTAACATCGTGACGGGCATCATGATCGGTTTCGCGACCCTGGTTATTGGCCGTCTGGTCTCCGGCGAGTGGCGCAAACTGAACCTCGGCACGGTGATTATCGCTGTGGCGCTGGTGGTGTTCTACGCCGGCGGCTGGGCGATTTAAACCCTTCGTGCTCCTCACGGGCGGCTCAGGCCGCCCGTTTTATTTTTAAGCCACATCCTGTTTCCATTTGCGTTAATCTGGGTAGCGTATGATTCACAGGCACGACGCCTTACAGGTATAAAAGAAAACGCAGCAAACAGGGAACACATGGAAATATTCTTTACCATCCTCATCATGACCCTTGTGGTCTCACTCTCCGGGGTAGTGACGCGCGTACTGCCCTTTCAGGTTCCACTTCCACTGATGCAAATCGCCATTGGCGCGCTTCTGGCGTGGCCGACCTTTGGTTTGCACGTTGAATTTGATCCAGAGCTGTTTCTGGTACTGTTTATCCCGCCGCTGCTATTCGCCGACGGCTGGAAAACGCCAACCCGCGAATTTATTGAACACGGGCGCGAGATCCTCGGCCTGGCGCTAGCGCTGGTGGTCGTGACGGTGGTCGGCATCGGCTTTCTGATCTACTGGATTGTACCGGGCATTCCGCTGATCCCGGCGTTCGCGCTGGCGGCCGTGCTGTCCCCGACCGACGCCGTGGCGCTTTCGGGCATCGTTGGGGAAGGGCGGATACCGAAGAAAATCATGGGCATTCTGCAGGGGGAGGCGCTAATGAACGACGCCTCCGGCCTGGTCTCGCTCAAGTTTGCCGTCGCGGTGGCGATGGGCACCATGGTCTTTACCGTTGGCGGCGCCACCGTAGAATTTCTGAAGGTGGCGATTGGCGGCGTGCTGGCCGGGTTTGTGGTGAGCTGGTCGTATGGCCGCTCGATGCGCTTCCTCAGCCGCTGGGGCGGGGATGAACCCGCCACGCAGATTGTCCTGCTGTTCCTGCTGCCGTTTGCCTCCTATCTGATTGCCGAACATATCGGTGTCTCCGGCATCCTGGCGGCGGTGGCGGCGGGGATGACCATCACCCGTTCCGGCGTGATGCGCACCGCGCCCTTGGCCATGCGCCTGCGCGCCAACAGCACCTGGGCAATGTTGGAGTTTGTCTTCAACGGCATGGTCTTCCTGTTGTTGGGCCTGCAGCTGCCGGATATCCTCTCCAGTTCGCTGGTGGCGGCGGAGGCCGACCCCAACGTTGAGACCTGGATGCTGTTTACCGACATTATCCTGATCTATGCCGCGCTGATGCTGGTGCGTTTTGGCTGGCTGTGGTCGATGCGTAAGCTCAGTCAGCGCTTCCTGAAGAAGAAGCCGATGGAGTTTGGCTCCTGGACTACGCGCGAGCTGCTGATCTCCTCCGTTGCCGGGGTGCGCGGGGCGATTACCCTCGCCGGTGTGCTCTCCATTCCTCTGCTGCTGCCTGACGGGAATGTCTTTCCGGCGCGCTATGAGCTGATTTTCCTCGCCGCCGGGGTGATCCTGTTCTCGCTGTTCGTCGGGGTGATTGCGCTGCCGATCCTGCTACGTCACATTGAATCGAGCGATAATGTGCAGCAGCGGAAAGAGGAGCGTCTGGCGCGCGCGGCAACGGCTGACGTGGCGATTGTGGCGATCCAGAAGATGGAAGAGCGTCTGGCGGCGGATACCAAAGAGAATATCGATACCCAGCTGCTGACCGAAGTTAGTTCGCGGGTGATCGGTAACCTGCGCCGGCGCGCCGATGGGCGTAACGACGTGGAAACCTCTATGCTCGAAGAGAGTCTGGAACGCCGCTTCCGCCTGGCGGCGCTGCGCTCTGAGCGCGGCGAGCTGTATCATCTGCGCGCCACCCGGCAGATCAGTAACGAGACGCTGCAGAAGCTGCTCCACGATCTCGACCTGCTGGAAGCGCTGTTAATCGAAGATCAATAACCTGTAATCCGGATAGCGCGACGCTTATTCGGACTACTGGCGAGACTGCAGTAAATGTGTAGCCCCGGTAAGCGTTAGCGCGACCGGGGGAAACCCGGGCAGCGGCGCAAGCGCCTGACCCGGGCTACCCCTTCCCTTGCGGAACGCGTTGTCACCAGGGAATTATTCCAGCCAGAACGCTTTGCTGCACGCCAGCCAGGCCTCAGCGCTACGCGACATATATACGCCTTCCCGCCAAATCATCCCCAGCTCCCAGCGCAGCTCGCTTTGCAACGGGATCCAGCAAAAATTCTGCCGGTCGAGACGCTGGCAAATCGGTTCCGGCAGGATCGCTACGCCAATGCCCGCCTGCACCATGGCGGCGAGAAAATCCCACTGGCCGCTGCGCACCGCGATACGTGGCTTCACGTCATGCTCGGCAAACAGCCGCATCAGCTGCTGGCTAAGGGCAAATTCCTCGTTGTAGATAACCAGCGGATGCGACGCCAGCTCGGCCGGCGAGAGCGAGGTTTTACCTTCCCACTCCGCGGTCCTTGGCGTCAGGACGCACAGCGGGTGATTGAACAACGGCAGAATGGTGAGGCTGCTATCCTCCTCGACAGGCAGGGCGGTCATCGCCATATCAAGTTCGCCATTGCTGACCGCCTGCTGGACCGTCAGGCCGCCAAACTCGGCGATCTTCAGCTCGACGCCCGGATAGCGCTGGCGGAAGCGACTGATCGGCTCAGCCATCAGCATCCCGACCATCGGCGGAATGCCAAGCCGCAGCACCCCTTTATGCAGGTGGTTGATATCGCTCAGCTCTGACTCCAGCTGGCTGAACTCGCCCAAGATCGCCTGGCCGCGTTCAAAAACGACGCGCCCGGTATCGGTGAGCAGTAGTTTGCGGCCGTCGCGGATCAACAGCGTGCAGTTCAGCTCATCTTCGAGATTCTTGAGCATCTTGCTGATGGTGGGCTGTGTGACAAACAGCTTTTCCGCCGCGCGAGTAAAACTCTGCTGACGAACCACTTCAACGAAATAGCGCAGCGTTCGGATATCCATAATTATTCCCTGAGACTATACCTGCGATGATTTTAATTCATTTCTGTCCGCTTCGGCGGCTCTCTATACTGCTCGCCTGACTTCTTTTTTTCAGGACTATCGCACATGGCCTTCGCGCCAGCTCGCGTTGCCCCCGCCGTGGCGCAACGACTTCAGATCCCGGTACAGGTACTTCTCTACGTCGGGTTATTCATCTTCGCACAATATTTGGTGAACAGGTGGCAGGTACCGCTGCCGGCTAACCTGGTCGGCATGGTGATGCTCCTGCTGCTGATCGTCTGCCGGGTGATACCGGTAAGCTGGGTGCGCGCCGGCGCCCGCTGGCTGCTGGCGGAGATGCTGCTGTTTTTCGTCCCGGCAGTGGTCGCGGTGGTGAACTACGCCCAGCTGTTGATGGTCGATGGTTGGCGGATTTTTCTGGTGATTGCCTTAAGCACGCTGATGGTGCTAGGCGCCACCGCCTGGGTCGTTGACAAGGTCTATCGTTACGAAGTGGGCAGGTTAAAAAAATGAGCGATGCCGTACTGAGTATCCTGTGCCTGGTGGCGACGCTGGTCCTCTATTACGCCAACAAAAAACTGTATCGCCGTTTTCATAAACTCCCTCTGATGCCGCTGGTGTTCACGCCGATCCTGCTGGTGCTGATTCTGGTGGTAGGCCACATCTCTTATCAGAGCTATATGGGAGAGACCCACTGGCTGCTGTGGCTGCTGGGCCCGGCGACCATCGCCTTTGCCGTTCCGGTGTATGAAAATGTCGCGGTGATTAAACGCCACTGGATGTCGCTCAGCGCCGGGGTGGTGACGGCGGTAGTGGTGGCTGTCACCAGTTCCGTATGGCTGGCGCGCGGGTTTATGTTGTCTGATGAAATTCAGCGTAGCCTGGCGGTGCGCTCGGTGACCACGCCCTTTGCGCTGGCGGCGGCGAAACCGCTCGGCGGACAACCCGATCTGGTGGCGCTGTTTGTGGTGATCACCGGCGTGTTTGGCATGGCGGTGGGAGATATGCTGTTCTTACGTCTTGCTATCCGGGAGGGGATGGCGAAAGGAGCCGGGTTCGGCGCGGCTTCCCATGGTGCGGGAACGGCGCGCTCGTATGAGCTGGGCCAGCAGGAGGGCGTGGTGGCCAGCCTGGTGATGATGCTGTCAGGCGTAGTAGTGGTGCTGGCTGCGCCGGTCGTCCGCTGGCTGCTGTTTTAACATTATCGCCAGAGTGAATGTTAATAAATATTGAGGAGAGGAATAGCTATCGGCTATTCCCTGTTTTTGTTATTGATGCATTTAACGGTTCATCATAAAAGATTAAGCCAATTCTTATATCAGCACTGACTTTGTAACTAAATGTTTCTCTGCATGCCCGTATTTAATTATGGGGTAAATATTATATAAATATCCAATTATCTTTGCGAATTTTATAACTTTATAACTATTTGATTTTTATGGTTTTGAGTATGGCCACTCATGCGTTGCGATGTTATGTCGCAAAAAATCAATTTTTACATTAATAATTGAGTTCTTACCTCATGCTAGTTATTATTTTTACGCGAGCTTGTATTATTGAATGGATTCAAATGCTGGTCGTTTATTTATGAATAATATTAATTGTCATAAACCATATGTCATGTAAATACATGCATGACGCCGCGCTGCTTGAATTTCATTCTCTAATATCGCTGCATAAAACAATTGACGGACTGATTGTCGTTTATAATGGATATGGGAATAAATATGAAGATGAGTAAAAAATTTCTGGCGGGTGCCCTGATTTTCTCTGCCTGCAGCGCGCTGTCTACCGTTGCGCAGGCTGATAACACCATTACCTTTAATGGTATTGTTTCCGATACCACCTGTACGGCGACCATTGATGGCGGTGTAACGGCTATTGATATGGGCACCACCTCAGTGGCGGATCTGAAAGCGTATACCTTCGGCGCTGCCAAGAACTTCTCCTTTAGCTTAGCTGATTGCCCGACCGCGGAAGAAGGTGGCAACAGTATCGCCCGCGTCACTTTTGGCGGTGTTTCCGATACCGCGAACAGCGATTATTTTAAAAACCAGGCAACTGATGAGCCGGCAACCGGCGTCGCTGTGGCCCTTTTCGACGAAGCGGGCAATGTGATGAAGAATAACGAAGAGGGTTCTGATGTTGATATCTCTTCGGGTGCAGCAACCATTCCGTTCACCGTAAAAATGGTGAAATCGGGTGATGCTGATCCGACGAAAGGTACCGTTCAGACAACCGTGACTTATAACGTGACCTATCATTAATTCGGCTTCTTGTTGAATGGAGAAAGGGGAATCGCCTGCTATTCCCCTTAAATTAAACATATGAGATATCCTTTTTTTGCGATCGGTTTATTGCTGTCTTCTTCCTTCGCGCAGGCCAGCGTGGTCGTTGGCGGTACGCGTCTGGTTTTTGATGGTACGAAAAATAACGCTGTAATAACGGTTGAGAATAAAGATCAGAACAGCAATATCGTTCAGTCCTGGCTCTCGGTGGTTGATGCAGCCTCACCCGCCAAAGACGCATTTATTATTACGCCGCCGCTGTTTCGTCTCAAAGCCGGGGAGAAAGGATTTGTCCGCGTAGTTCGATCAGGAAAGAAATTACCCGACGATCGCGAGTCGATGTTTTGGCTCAATATTAAAGGGATCCCGGCAACAGAGTATGTACCTGATAAAAATGTCGTACAGTTTGCGATTAATTCGAAAATAAAATTGATTTATCGACCCGCTGCGTTAAAAGGTAATACACCGGAATCGTACGCTGAAAAATTACAGTGGGGGAAAGAGAGGACGTCGGTGACGGTAAAAAATAACTCACCGCTGTATATGAATTTCTCACAGGTTAGCCTTAACGGTAAAAATATTTCTGGCGCATGGTTTGCTGCCCCGTTTTCCACCTTAAAAATACCCGTGCAGAGTAGCCTGTCGGCGACAGGAAAAAAAGAGATCACATGGAGCGTGATTAATGATTATGGTATGTCAGGGAAGAAATATACCGCTATCATTCAGTAGCGTTGAGCTGCTATTTTCAACTAAAAGTATCTGCGTCGCTATTATTCTGTGCCTAAGTACTCTGCCCTCTCGCGCGGAGGCCGGCGAATATTTCAACCCAAATTTACTCGAAGTCGCCGAGAGTCCTGCGGCTTCGGTTGATCTATCCTATTTTTCGCAAGATGGCATACCGCCGGGCACCTATCACCTGGATGTTTACATCAATGATAAGTACGTCAGTTCAGACTCGCTGACTTTTCAGGAAATTAGCCATGACGCAGGCGCGACTGCTTCTCCCTGCCTGTCCGCGGAGTATCTGAATTCATGGTTGATTAATACCACCGCCTATCCGCAGTTGTTCGAGGCAGGGGAAACCTGCGCCCGGCTGTCGGCGATCCCCGGGATGACGTTCTCGGTATCTCTTGCCCAGCAGCGGATTGATTTTACCGTGCCGCAGGCCGCCATGCTGAATCGCCCCAGAGACTATATTCCCGAGAGCCAGTGGCAACAGGGGATCAATGCCGGTCTTCTTAACTATAGCGTCACCGGGCAGCGTAATGCGCCGCGGCATAACGGCGCCACTATCGACAGTCAGTTCGTCAGCCTGCAGCCTGGGCTGAATCTGGGACCATGGCGCCTGCGCAACTACAGCACCTATAGCCACAGCGATAACAACAGCCGCTGGGAGTCGGTTTACTCCTATCTTGCCCGCGATATTCACACCCTACGCAGCCAGCTGGTGGTCGGTAATACGTATACCTCTTCCGGCATTTTCGACAGTTTGAGTTTTACCGGTCTGCAGCTCAGTTCGGACAAAGAGATGCTGCCGGATAGCCTGCATGGCTTTGCGCCGACGATTCGAGGGATCGCGCGCACCACCGCGGAGGTCTCGGTTTATCAGAATGGTTACAGCATTTATAAAACCACCGTCGCTCCCGGCGCCTTTGAAATTAACGATCTGTACGCCACCGGCAGCGCCGGCGACCTGTACGTCAACATTAAAGAGTCTGACGGCAGCGAGCAAAACTTTGTGGTGCCTTTCGCGTCGCTGGCGATCCTGCAACGTGAGGGCCAGCTGGACTATGCGCTGAGCAGCGGCAGGACGCGATCGGGCAGCTCCGACGATAAAGAATATAACTTTATTCAGTCTTCCCTGGCCTATGGCGCCACCAGCAACATCACTTTTTATACTGGTTTCCAGCAGGCGGAAGATAAATACACCAACCTGTTGTTAGGCGCTGGCTTTAACCTCGGTACTATCGGTGCGCTGTCGTTTGATGGCTCTCAGTCGTGGGCCGACGTGAAAACCAGCGATACGGCCTCGTCAACCAGTAAAGAGCAAGGGCAATCGTATCGCGTCCGCTTCAGTAAAAGCTTTCTGCAGACGGGCACCAGCTTTTCCGTGGCCGGTTATCGCTACTCCACCTCGGGATATTATTCGTTTCAGGACTTTGTCGATAACTCTTCCACACAGCGCGACTGCTGTACGCAGAGCGGCAGAACGAAAGGCCGGTTTGACGCATCGCTGTCGCAGACGCTGTTTGGCTATGGTTCGCTCTCGCTTTCGTTGGTCAATGAGACCTACTGGGACAGTTCGCGTATGGAATCGGTGGGCGTGGGTTATAGCGGGTCGATCGGTAAAGCGTCTTACTTTATTAACTATTCCTATAACCGCAATGTGCAACGTACCGATGACAGCAGCAATAACCGGCCGGCCAGCGATACGGTCGTCTCCCTGACGTTAAGTATTCCGCTTGGCGAGACGCTCTCGGCAAATTACACCATGAACCATGGTCGGCATAACGATACCACGCACAGCGTGGGGCTCAACGGCTCGGCGTTCGAGGATCGTTCCCTGAACTGGAGCGTACTGGAAGGGTACAACACGCAGGATAAAAGCACCTCCGGCAACCTCAGCGTCAACTACCAGGGCTCGAAAGGGGATGTGGCTGGCGGCTATGGCTACGACCGCTACAGCAATCACTACAACTATTCGCTGCGCGGGGGCATGGTCGCCCATGCGGGCGGACTCACGCTATCACGCTTTCTTGGCGAGAGTTCTGCGCTGGTCGAAACGCCTGGCGTCAGCGATGTGACAGTGCGCGGTCAGACAAACGTGACGACGGATGCCGCCGGATATGCGGTGGTGCCTTACGTCCGTCCGTACCATCGTAACAGCCTGGCGCTGGATGAACAGGAAATACCTGGCGCTGAAGTGGATAACGTC
The DNA here is from genome assembly GCF_000238715.1 of Klebsiella sp. 4_1_44FAA. Lineage (NCBI taxonomy): Bacteria > Pseudomonadati > Pseudomonadota > Gammaproteobacteria > Enterobacterales > Enterobacteriaceae > Klebsiella > Klebsiella sp. 4_1_44FAA. The sequence goes on along the minus strand of NZ_JH414804.1, from coordinate 223,499 downwards.
GCCAGAACGGTGGTTCCGACGCGCAATGCGATCGTCAAAGTGAAGTACGACACGCGAATTGGCTATAAGGCGATGCTCACCCTGCGTACCCGCAATGGCGTGGTGCCTTTCGGCGCGCTGGTGACCCTCGATAATGATCACGGTAGCGCGTCGCGCAGCAATATCGTTGGCGATGAGGGGCAGGTGTATCTAACGGGGCTGCAGAAAAAAGGCCAGCTGTTAGCGCGCTGGGGGGAGAAAAGCAGTGAGCAGTGCACCGTTCATTATGACTTCTCCGGCATGGCCCTTGGCGACGATATTCTGTTCTATCAGGCCGAATGTCGGTAATGGATGCAGGTTTTCAACATGGAAGAGGGGCTGATATGAATATGCGAGACGGCAGCACAAGGGGCCTCCTGGCGGCCAGCCTTTTGCTGCTCTCCCTTCCGGCGCTGGCTTATGAGGGCAGCAGCACGGTCAATTTTAACGTCACGGGCACCATCGAAGCGCCTTCCTGTGAGGTGGCCGTGGAGCCGTCGAACAGTATCGATTTAGGCACCGTCTCCTCGCAGACGTTCTCCGGACATGCCGGGGCGAGCGGCGCCAGCGTGCCGGTTAAGCTGGTCTTTTCCAGCTGTTCCGCCGATGCGTCGGCGGTGACCATCGCGTTTAGCGGCACCAGCTTCGATAGCACCCACGCTTCAATCTATAAAAACTTCCAGACTGGCAGCAACGGTGCCAGCGGCGTCGGTTTGCAGCTGCAGAGCATGGCCGACCAGCAGCCCCTTGGCCCCGGCGACCAGTATCTCTATACCTTTGGGGACGATGCGGATATCCATACCTTTAATATGGTGGCACGTATGTTTTCGCCTTATGGCCAGGTAAGGTCCGGGATGGTCGGGTTTACCGCCACGTTCGATGTGGCCTACAAATAACGTTTCGACAGGGATGGGTATGAAAAAACTGATCTTATTGCTCATATTGGCACTGTGTCCCGTCTATAGCTGGGCGGCCTGCACGGGAACCAACTATGGCGATGTCTCGATGACCAACCTGCCGGAAAAGATCCTGGTCAATGCCGGGAGCTATACCGCAGGGACGGTACTGTATGACTCGGGGAAGATTACGCGCTCGCAAACGGAATTGCTTAACTGTGAGGGGAGCACCTACGCGGTTTTTGCCTGGTCCTCGAACAATGCCGGGGCACTGATAGGGGATAATATCTATGCCACCTCGGTGCAGGGGATCGGTATCCGCGTCAAGGTGTGGCTCAATATCAGCGGTGAATATGGCGATGACACCGATGATTTCAGCCCCGACTCGCAGGTGCATTATATTGGTGATGTGAATTATTACCTCGGAAAGCCGACAGGTCTTTTCGACTCTTTCGCGTCGACTCATTATACCCCAGCGTATCAGCTGCAGCTGGTGGCCACCGGCGGCGCCATCGCCAGCAAGAGTCAATTATCGTTCAGCGACCCGGTGGCCACGGTATCGGCCAAGGATAAAAAGGGGACCATCGCTATTTCACAACTGCACATCAGCGGCACCACCAGCATCCAGCTAATCCCGATGGGGTGTATTGTCGGTAGCAATAATCTCAGTTTTTCCATGGGCAGCATCAATGCCAGTGAGTTTAATACCGCGACGAAGGTGGGTAGCGCGCGGCAGTCTCTGAGCCTCTCCTGCGAGCCGGGAACTAACGTTTCGATGCGTGTGGCGGCTGCTTCTGCAAGCGGGGATAACCCTGACAATACGGTGATGGCCCTCACGGCGGAACAGAATGCCGCCACTGGCGTGGGAGTGCAGTTAAATTTGAATGGCAAAGCACTGCCGTTAAATACCGATATCAGCCTCTATACTTCGAGCCGCGCGACGGTGACCAACAGCGGCGCGGATGCCAGCTACAGCTATTTCACCAACCCCGACAGCCCCGGAGGCGCAGCGGCCATGCAGACGCTCGCCTTATCCACTAACTATTACAGGACGGGGAGCGCGGTGACCGCGGGGACAGCTAACGCCACCGGGGTGATCACCTTTACTTATAACTGAGGGGGAGAATCCCTTCCCCGAACGATGCCGGGGAAGGTAGAGGACAATTAATGCGCCTGGCCGCGTTCGATACCGATCCCGGTTTGTGAACGGATAAACTGGGCGCGGAACTGCTCGCGCTCGCGCATCCCTTCCGGTGAGTTATCGGTGGCGGAGAAGACCCAGATGCCAATGAACGCGATGGCAATGGAGAACAGCGCCGGATATTCATACGGGAACAGCGCTTTCTCATGGCCGAGGATCTGCACCCAAATGGTAGGGCCGAGGATCATCAGAATGACCGCAGTCAGCAGGCCCAGCCAGCCGCCGACCATCGCGCCGCGGGTGGTCAGCTTCGACCAGTACATCGACAGCAGAATAATCGGGAAGTTACAGCTGGCGGCGATGGAGAAGGCCAGGCCGACCATGAAAGCAATATTCTGATTTTCAAACAGAATACCCAGCAGAATGGCCACCACCCCAAGGATCAGCACGGTGATCTTGGAGACCTTCAGCTCCTGACGCTCGGTCGCGCCCTTGCGGAAGACGTTGGCGTACAGGTCGTGCGACACCGCTGACGCGCCGGCGAGGGTCAGGCCCGCCACCACCGCCAGGATAGTGGCGAAGGCTACCGCAGAGATAAACCCGAGGAACAGGTTGCCGCCAACCGCATCCGCCAGGTGCACCGCCGCCATGTTATTGCCGCCGATAAGCTGTCCGGCCGCGTCTTTAAACGCTGGGTTCGCGCCGACCAGCATGATGGCGCCGAAGCCGATGATAAAGGTCAGGATATAGAAATAGCCCATAAAACCGGTGGCGTAGAAGACGCTTTTACGCGCTTCTTTGGCGTCGCTCACGGTAAAGAAGCGCATCAGAATATGCGGCAGGCCAGCGGTACCGAACATCAGACCCAGACCCAGAGAGAGCGCGGATATCGGATCTTTCACCAGTCCGCCGGGACTCATAATCGCCGCCCCTTTCGGGTGGACCGCCATCGCCTCGGTAAACAGGTTATTGAAGCTGAAGCCGACGTGCTTCATGACCATAAAGGCCATAAAGCTGGCGCCGCACAGCAACAGAACCGCTTTAATAATCTGCACCCAGGTAGTCGCCAGCATGCCGCCGAACAGGACATAGAGCACCATCAGCACGCCAACCAGCACTACGGCGACATGGTAATTAAGGCCGAACAGCAGCTGGATTAGCTTGCCGGCGCCCACCATCTGGGCAATCAGATACAGGGCCACCACCACCAGCGAACCGCAGGCGGAGAGGGTGCGGATCGGCCCCTGCTTCAGGCGGTAAGAGGCGACATCGGCAAAAGTATAGCGGCCAAGATTGCGCAGACGTTCAGCAATTAGAAACAGGATAATCGGCCAGCCGACGAGAAAGCCCAGCGAGTAGATCAGCCCATCGTAGCCGGAGGTATACACCAGCGCGGAGATACCGAGGAACGACGCCGCTGACATAAAGTCGCCGGCAATCGCCAGCCCGTTCTGGAAGCCGGTAATATTGCCGCCGGCGGTGTAGTAATCGCTGCGCGAACGCACCCGTTTTGAGGCCCAGTAGGTGATGTACAGCGTTAGGGCGACGAAAATCAGGAACATGACAATCGCCTGCCAGTTGGTCGGCTGGCGCTGTACCGCGCCGGTAATAGCGTCTGCGGCGTGAGCGCCGAGGGGCAGCAGCGTGGCGGCGAGCGCCGTCAGGACTCTCTTGATCATGCTTTTACCTCGTTGAGAACGCTTTTGGTCAAACGGTCGAATTCACCGTTAGCTCGCCAGACATAAATACCGGTCAGGATAAACGAAATGACGATCACGCCAATGCCGAGCGGGATCCCGCGGGTGACGCTGGTTCCGGCGTGCAGCGGGGTGCCGAGCCAGCCGGGTGCAAAGGCGATAAGCAAAATAAAGCCCACATAGATCACTAACATAATCACTGACAGAATGGCGGCAAACCGTTGCCGTGATGCAACTAACTCCCTGAAATGCGCACTATTTTCTATCCGCTGACAAAGTTGTTCATTCATCTTAGCGTCTCCAGAGGTCTCCCTTTCGTCATCCACTCGGCGGACGCTGGCGACAGCAACCCCTCCGGCGACGGAGCCGGGACAGGTGTTGCTGACGGCGTTCCTGCGAGTGAAATCCTGGGGGAGGGACTTATTTTTATCCTCTCCCCGGAAGGGGAGAGGGTGTAGGGAATCGGTCCTTACTTACGATGGCATGGTAATGGCCTGCTTCTCTTCGAGCAGTTTTTCCACGACGCCAGGATCGGCGAGGGTCGAGGTATCGCCGAGGTTGCTGGTGTCGCCTGCGGCAATCTTACGCAGAATGCGGCGCATGATTTTGCCCGAGCGGGTTTTCGGCAGCGAATCGGTCCAGTGCAGCACATCCGGCGTCGCCAGCGGACCGATCTCTTTGCGTACCCAGTTACGCACTTCGGCATACAACTCCGGCGTCGGTTCTTCGCCGTGATTGAGCGTCACGTAGGCATAGATGGCCTGGCCTTTGATGTTATGCGGGATCCCCACCACCGCCGCTTCGGCGATTTTTGGGTGCGACACCAGCGCCGATTCGATCTCGGCGGTCCCCAGACGGTGTCCGGAGACGTTCAGGACGTCATCCACCCGGCCGGTGATCCAGTAATAGCCATCTTCATCACGACGCGCGCCGTCGCCGCTAAAGTACATATTTTTGAAGGTGGAGAAGTAGGTTTGCTCAAAGCGCTCATGGTCGCCGAACAGGGTACGCGCCTGGCCGGGCCAGGAGTCGGCGATGGCGAGGTTGCCCTCGGTGGCGCCATCCAGCGGCAGGCCTTCGTTATCCACCAGCACCGGCTGGACGCCGAAGAACGGACGCGTCGCGGAGCCGGCCTTCAGCTCAATCGCGCCCGGCAGCGGGGTGATCATAAAGCCGCCGGTTTCGGTCTGCCACCAGGTGTCCATCACCGGGCACTTCTCGTTACCGATCTTCTTCCAGTACCACTCCCAGGCTTCCGGGTTAATCGGTTCGCCGACCGAGCCAAGAATGCGCAGCGAGGAGCGGTCTGTGCCTTCGATAGCTTTGTCGCCTTCCGCCATCAGGGCGCGAATAGCCGTCGGGGCGGTATAGAGAATGCTGACCTTATGCTTATCGACGACCTGGCACATGCGCGCCGGCGTAGGCCAGTTCGGCACCCCTTCGAACATCAGGGTGGTGGCGCCGCAGGCCAGTGGGCCGTACAGCAGATAGCTATGGCCGGTGACCCAGCCCACGTCGGCGGTGCACCAATAAATATCGCCCGGATGGTAGTCGAAAACGTATTTAAAGGTGGTGGCCGCATAGACCAGATAGCCGCCGGTGGTGTGCAGCACCCCTTTCGGTTTACCGGTGGAGCCGGAGGTATAGAGGATGAACAGCGGATCTTCGGCGTTCATTTCGACGGGCCGGTGTTCGGCGCTGGCGTTCGCAATCAGGTCGCTCCACCACAGATCGCGGCCTTCCTGCCAGTCGATATTGCCGCCGGTGCGTTTCAGGACCACCACGTGCTCAATGCTTTTCACGTTCGGGTTTTTCAGCGCGTCATCGACGTTTTTCTTCAGCGGGATGGCGCGACCGGCGCGCAGCCCTTCGTCAGCGGTGATCACCAGGCGTGAGCTGGAGTCGATAATGCGTCCGGCCACCGCCTCCGGCGAGAAGCCGCCGAAAATGACCGAGTGGATTGCCCCGATGCGGGCGCAGGCCAGCATCGCCACCGCGGCTTCCGGCACCATCGGCATATAGATAGCAACCACGTCGCCTTTTTTAATCCCGAGGTCGAGCAGCACATTGGCGAAACGGCACACGTCGGCATGCAGTTCACGGTAGGTGATGTGCTTGCTTTGGCTGGCGTCGTCGCCTTCCCAGATGATGGCGGTTTGATCGCCGCGTTCGGCGAGGTGGCGGTCGAGACAGTTAGCGGCGAGGTTCAGGGTGCCATCTTCATACCATTTGATGGAAATATTACCCGGTGCGAAGGAGGTGTTCTTTACACGGGTATAGGGCCGCATCCAGTCAAGGATCTTGCCCTGCTCGCCCCAAAATGTATCAGGGTCGGTTATGGATTGTTGGTACTGCGCCTTGTACTGATCCGGGTTAATCAGGCAACGTTCCGCAATATTAGCGGGAATAGGGTGTTTGTGAATTTGGCTCATGGCTTTTTTTCTCCTTTGAACTTGTTAAATATATGTCAAACAAACGTTAAGAGTAGGGGTTTTGACAGCTTTGTTTGTTAATTGGGGGGCAGATCACGCAATGATTAAACTGGGTGAAATTTCATCAAATGAAACTTTGAAGCGAAATAATTACGCAAATGAATTTATAGAAACGGAAGCTGTGAAAATTTTTTTATTACAAATACTTATGCAATATAACTGGGGGAAATTCGCTGCTTTATGCATAAAAGCAGAGGAAAGCCCTGTTCTTAAAGGCTTGCGCAGCATGCCGTGCAAATGATACTGATATTGCGCGTTAAATAACCCCACAAAGCAACGCAACACAATTCATACCCCCTGCAGTGGGTACCATGACGAAAAGGAATGGTGCCTTTCATTGAGGAAGTCAGTAGTGAAGAAAACAAAAAAAGTCAGTCTGGCCTGGCAAATTTTGCTAGCCCTGGTGCTGGGTATCCTTCTGGGCAGTTATCTGCATTACCACGCTGAAAGTCGCGATTGGTTAATTAGCAATTTGCTGACGCCGGCGGGCGATATCTTTATCCATCTGATTAAAATGATCGTGGTCCCGATTGTCATTTCGACCCTGGTGGTCGGGATTGCCGGCGTGGGTGACGCCAAACAGTTAGGGCGGATCGGTGCCAAAACCATTATCTATTTCGAAGTGATCACCACGGTGGCGATTGTGCTGGGTATCACCCTGGCCAACGTCTTCCAGCCGGGGACGGGCATTGATATGTCGCAGCTGGCGGCAGTTGATATTTCGAAATATCAGAACACCACCGCCGAAGTGCAGAGCCATGCGCACGGCCTGATGGGCACCATCTTGTCGCTGGTGCCGACCAATATCGTGGCATCGATGGCGAAAGGCGATATGCTGCCGATTATCTTCTTCTCGGTGCTGTTTGGCCTGGGGCTCTCCTCGCTGCCGGCGACCCACCGTGAGCCGCTGGTGACGGTCTTCCGCTCTATCTCCGAGACCATGTTTAAAGTCACCCATATGGTGATGCGCTATGCGCCGGTCGGGGTATTCGCCCTGATTTCGGTAACCGTCGCCACCTTCGGTTTCGCCTCGCTGTGGCCGCTGGCCAAGCTAGTGTTGCTGGTTTACTTTGCGATCCTGTTCTTCGCGCTGGTGGTGCTGGGGATTGTCGCGCGCCTTTGTGGTCTGAGCATCTGGATCCTGATCCGCATCCTGAAAGATGAGCTGATTCTGGCTTATTCTACCGCCAGTTCGGAGAGCGTACTGCCGCGCATTATTGAGAAGATGGAAGCCTACGGCGCGCCGGCGTCGATCACCAGCTTTGTGGTGCCGACCGGTTACTCCTTCAACCTCGATGGTTCAACGCTGTATCAGAGCATCGCGGCGATCTTTATCGCCCAGCTGTACGGTATTGACCTCTCTATCTGGCAGGAGATTACCCTGGTGCTGACCCTGATGGTGACCTCGAAAGGGATCGCCGGCGTGCCGGGCGTCTCCTTCGTGGTGCTGCTGGCCACCCTGGGTAGCGTCGGGATCCCGCTAGAAGGGCTTGCCTTTATTGCCGGCGTCGACCGTATCCTCGATATGGCGCGTACCGCGCTGAACGTGGTGGGTAATGCGCTGGCGGTGCTGGTTATCGCCAAGTGGGAGCATAAGTTCGATCGCAAAAAAGCGCTGGCCTATGAACGCGAAGTGCTGGGCAAGTTTGATAAAACCGCCCAATAAAACACAAAGCCCGGCGCGATAGCGCCGGGCTTTTTCTTATCCTTTACTAATCCGGTCAAACTCTTCGCAGCCGGTATCAAACCCCTCCAGGCAACTGACGTTGAGCCAGTGCAGCGCCTTCTGCTTATTCGGTTCGATAAAGCCTTTCTCTCCCTGCTGGAACATCATCCCGGCCCAGTATTCGGCATAGCCGGTGCGGGAAAGTGATGAACTGCCTTTAAAGTATTCACTTGCTTTCACATCATCCTCCGGGCCGTGTACGCCGCTGGCGTAGATCAGCCCCAGCAGCATCTGGGCATCTACCGCCGCATCGCTTTCGCTATCCCGGGCAGCATCCTGCAGCAGCGTGATGGCGTGCGCTACGTCGGTGGCGCCAGCCTGACGGTTGACCAGCACCCGCGCGAGGACGATCTCTCCGGATTTACTGCCGGCCTCGACGGCTTTTTCCGCCAGCTGGCGGGCCTGCGGATAGTCCGCCTGTTGGGGGTTACGGATTTTGAGCTGCGCCAGCAGCGCCAGCGCATCGCCATCGCCCTGGGCGGCCGCCTTCTGCGCCCAGTATTCGGCTTTTTGATAATCGCCGGAGCTGACCCAGGTATCGGCAAGGTAATATTGCGCGCGTCGATCGCCGGCTTCGGCCTGCTGTTGATACTGACTGCCAGGTTCGGTGGCCACCGCTGCGCCGCTGGTGAAAACCAGTAGAAATAAAAAGAGGTATTTCATTTGTATTTATTATCAGTAAGGAACATAGCGCGCAGTATAAAGGGAGGCGAAAAAGAAGAAAATGGCGGGTATCGGTAGGTAGGGCCGATTTGCGCTACCTGACCGTAGGCCCGCGCAAGCGCAGCGCCGCCGGGCGGCAGACTGTGGACACGGAGCCGTTTATGTGTCGGGTGGCGGCTGCGCCTGACCCGGCCTACGCATCGCGCGAGCCGGGTCAGACCGCCGAACCTTAACCCATCGCGCTTTCGCGCAGGCGGGATTTCAGCTTGTTGTACTCGTCGATCACGTACTGTTCCGCGGCACGCTGATCGGCAATCCGCTCAACGTTGACCGCGCAGTACTTGTACTCCGGCGTTTTGGTTATCGGACTCAGGTTCTCTGAGACCAGCTCGTTACAGGCGCCGATCCACCACTGGTAGGTCATGTACACCGCGCCTTTATTCGGCCGATCGCTGACCTGCGCGCGGGTGATGATGCGCCCCTTACGCGAATTGACCCATACCAGCTCTTCATCTTCGATGCCTAGCCGTTCGGCGTCGGCGGTGTTGATTTGCGCATAGCCTGGTTCATCCGCCAGCGCCGCCAGCGCCGCGCAGTTACCGGTCATTGAACGGCACGAGTAGTGGCCGACCTCGCGCACCGTCGACAATACCATCGGGTACTCATCGGTAAGCTTATCGATCGGCGCGACCCAGTCGCAGGTGAAGAACTGCGCCAGTCCGTTCGGGGTATCGAACTTCTCTTTAAACAGATACGACGTTCCCTGATCGGCGTCGGACTCATCGCGGCACGGCCACATGACATAGCCGAGCTCACCCATTTTCTCGTAGGTGGCGCCGTAGAAGTCCGGGCACAGATGCCGCAACTCGTCCCAGATCTCCTGGGTGTTGTTGTAATGCATCGGATAGCCCATCCGGGTGGCGATTTCGCTGATGATCTGCCAGTCGGTTTTCAGGTCCCACTTCGGCTCCACCGCTTTAAAGAAGCGCTGGAAGCCGCGGTCCGCTGCGGTATACACGCCTTCGTGCTCGCCCCACGAGGTGGACGGCAGGATGACGTCAGCCGCGGAGGCGGTTTTGGTCATGAAAATGTCCTGGACGATAACCAGTTCCAGATCGTCGAACGCTTTGCGGACCGCCGAGAGTTCGGCGTCGGTCTGCAGCGGATCCTCACCCATAATGTACGCCGCCCGCACTTCACCGTGCGCCGCGCGGTGCGGCAATTCGCTGATGCGATAGCCGGTGTGCGCAGGCAGGCTTTCCACGCCCCAGGCTTTGGCGAATTTTTCGCGGTTCTCCGGGAACTTGACGTACTGATAGCCCGGATAGGTATCCGGTAGCGCACCCATATCGCAGGCGCCCTGAACGTTGTTCTGGCCGCGTACCGGGTTGACGCCGACGCTCGGCTTGCCGAGGTTGCCGGTGAGGATCGCGAGGCTGGTCAGCGACCGCACCGTCTCCACGCCCTGGTAGAACTGGGTGACGCCCATGCCCCACAGGATGGCGGCGGATTTGGCGCTGGCATACATCCGGGCGCAGGCGCGGATCTCCTGGGCGCTGACCCCGGTGATCTCCTCCACCGACTCCGGCGTATAGCCTTCAACGATTTTGCGATACTCCTCGAAGCCTTCGGAACGGCTGGCGACGAAGGATTTATCGTACAGATCCTCTTCAATAATCACGTGGCCAATGGCGTTGAGCAGCGCGATGTTCGAGCCGTTCTTCAGCGCAATGTGCATATCGGCGATGCGCGCGGTTTCAATTTTGCGCGGGTCGCAGACGATAATTTTCGCCCCGTTGCGTTTAGCGTTAATGACGTGATTCGCCACGATAGGGTGGGAATCCGCCGGGTTGTAACCGAAGATAAACACCAGATCGGTGTTATCAATCTCCGTGATGGCATTACTCATGGCGCCGTTACCGACCGACTGGTGCAGACCTGCAACCGAAGGGCCGTGTCAGACGCGAGCGCAGCAGTCGACGTTATTGGTACCAATAACGGCGCGCGCGAATTTTTGCATCACATAGTTGGTTTCATTACCGGTGCCGCGGGAGGAGCCGGTGGTTTGGATCGCATCCGGGCCATATTTGGCTTTAATGGCGCTGAGGCGGGTGGCGACGTAATCCAGCGCCTCGTCCCAGGAGACGGCTTCCAGCTTGCCGCCGCGTTGACGGCGGATCATGGGGGTTTTCAGGCGCGGCGTTAGGATCTGGGTATCGTTAATGAAGTCCCAGCCATAATAGCCCTTCAGGCACAGGGTTCCCTGGTTGGTTTTCCCCTGCGCCGCTTCAGCCCGAACGATTTTGCCGTTATCGACCACCAGGTTGATTTTGCAACCTGATGCGCAATACGGGCAAACCGTGACGACTTTTTTCATCGGTCTTGCTCCAGTTATTCAATGGGCGCGTTTGCGCTATCGCGCCGTCACTATGCATCTTCTATGCCATATTTTCATTGTGGGTATTCCTTGATGATACGCGGGTTTTTTGGGCGGAATGCTGACGAAAAACAGCCTGTCGACAGATTTGACGTGTCGATACCCTGGAGATGTGACGGCGCTTGAAAAAATGTCACCGGGAGAGGAATTTGTCGGCGCAGGCTTGCAGAATCGATCAGACTGACACTAATTCCCGGCGGGCAGAGGCAAAAATGAAACCAGTCATTTTAGTGGTGGATGATGACAGGGCGATGGGCGAGCTGCTCAGCGATGTGCTCGGCGCGCACGCGTTTGAAGTGCTTGTCAGCCAGACCGGCAACGACGCGCTGACGACGGTGGCGCAGCGGGCGGATATCGCGCTGGTCTTACTGGATATGATCCTGCCGGATACCCATGGCCTGCAGGTGCTCCAGCAGCTGCAGCGCACGCGGCCTGAGCTGCCGGTGGTGATGCTCTCCGGTCTGGGCAGTGAGTCTGATGTGGTGGTGGGCCTGGAGATGGGCGCCGATGATTACATCGCCAAACCGTTCAGCTCGCGGGTGGTGGTCGCCCGGGTGAAAGCGGTACTGCGACGCAGCGGGGCGCTGGCCGGCGAGGCGTCGGGCGCCGGTGCTGGCCTGACGTTTAACGGCTGGCGGCTGGATACCACGCGCTGTGAACTGTATAACCCGCAGCAGCAGGCGATCCCGCTGACCCAGGGAGAATATGGCCTGCTGCTGGCGCTGGCGCAGAACGCGCGCCGGGTATTGAATCGCGAACAGCTGCTGGCGCTGACTCATAACGAAAGCACCGAGGTATTCGACCGGACCATCGATGTGCTGATCATGCGCCTGCGGCGCAAAATTGAGCTCAACCCGCATCAGCCGACGTTGATTAAAACCCTGCGCGGTCTGGGCTATGTCTTTTCCGCCGACGTGACCCACAGCGAGAAGGCGGCGTAGGGCGGGTTTGCTGCCAACCCGCTGTTGACTTTATTTGGCGCAGGGAGTTTACTTTTTTTATTAAAGTGACACTCTGGGTTAATCTATGGCAACAAAATTAAACTGGCTGCTGCAAAACAGCGCTCCCGGAGATGTGATCCTTCAGTCCTGGTTAAGCCAGCATGCCATCTCTCCCTCTCTGGCCTTTAAATACGCGCAAAGTGGCTGGTTAAAAAAAAGAGGCAACGGCGTATATGCGCGTGCGGGACGTGAGCCGGAGTGGAACGATGCATTAGCATGTTTGCAAAATCAGCTTGCCGCTCCGGTGTATGTTGCGGGGCTCAGTAGCTTAGTCTGGCAGGGCCGTTCACACTATCTACAGCTAAAACAAAACCAGTGCTGGCTTAGTGTGGAAAATAAAGCGCTGCTGCCGAAATGGTTCAGGGAATTCCCGGGTGTGGAGTGGATAGTCATATCGGGGAAAAAACTGCCGGTGCTGGATGATAGATACCGTGTAACGCTTGATATAAAAGGGAAAAAACTCATCGGCAGTGCGCCAGAACTGGCTGCTTACGAGTTGCTGAGCGCGGTGCCGGGGACCCTCTCATTTAACCACGCTGCAGAGCTTTTCCAGGGGCTGGTTAATCTTAATCCTCGTAAAGTAGAGTATCTTCTTTCCGTCAGCCAGTCCGTGCAGGCCAAGCGTTTGTATCTCTTCTTCGCCAGTTTTTACGAGCATGGCTGGCTCAAACGAATCGATAGCCAAAAAATCGATCTGGGAGCGGGCAAGCGGCAAATCGTGGAAAATGGAAAGTTCAATGCTCAATACCAAATCACAGTGCCTGAACGCTTTCAAAAGGAATAAAAAATATGGATATACAGGCGCCTTATTATCGGCAGGTTGCTCTGCTAATGCAGGTTTTACCCTATGTTGCTGTCGAACGGGAATTTGCGCTGAAAGGTGGCACTGCAATCAATCTCTTTATCCGCGATTTCCCTCGATTATCGGTGGATATCGACCTCGCCTGGGTGCCCCTGGAAAGCAGAGCCATCGCTTTACCTCATATACGGGATGCGCTTGCACGTATTGCCGCCAATCTGCAACAACAGGCAGGTATGAGCGCTGTATTACAAGCTAATCGTTCAGATGAGATGCGTGTCATTGTTACTACCGATAGCGCACAAATAAAGATAGAGGTTTCACCGGTCGCCCGGGGAACATTATATCCACCACAGGAGCGAGAAGTGGTGGGGGAGGTAGAGGACGTTTTTGGCTATGCCAGCCTTCCAGTGGTTTCGTTGCCTGACCTCTACGGTGGAAAATTATGCGCGGCGCTGGATCGCCAGCATCCCAGAGATTTTTATGACGTGAAATTACTTCTTGATGCGCAGGAGCTTGACCGTCCCATTTTCAATGGGTTTATCGCGTATTTACTGAGCCATAATCGGCCTCTGGCTGAAGTGCTGAGTCCTCGCTGGAAAGATATTGCTGAACCTTTTTACCGTGAATTCAGCGGGATGACATTTGAGACGATAGCCCTGGAGGAACTGACAGCAGTCCCCAACAGGATGATTGCTGCGTTAAAATCCTGTTTCACACAACAGGATGTCTATTTTTTACTGTCATTTAAACGAGGCGAACCAGACTGGCGTTTAGCGCCGGAAATGCGTATTCAGGATTTGCCTGCCGTGCAGTGGAAATTGCGCAATATTCATCAGATGCCAGCGATAAAACGCGCTGAGTCATTAGATAAACTGGAAAAGGTGCTGGCCGAGTGGCGCAGTTAGTTACCTGGCCCGCCCTTGTTGAACTCAGCGTAAAACAGGCGTGATTTGAATAAACCGTATCCCTTTTCTCGCCATGACACGCCGTTCTCCTGTGGCATCGCCCTGATAGCGGGATCTACTCGATCTAAACATTCTGCAACTGAATAAACGCCTGCAGCTCAGGGAGCGTTTTGGCGCCGTCGATCGCATTGGCGGCCTGCAGGCTGGCGCGGGCGCAGGCGTGAGCCAGCTGCAGACTGGCGGTTAACGGCCAGCGTTCGTGGCTGCCGTACAGCAGGCCGGCGCAGAAGGCGTCCCCCGCGCCGACGCTGCCGATAATCTCCTCCGGCGGTAGCCGCCATGACGGTACCCAGCGCCCGGCTTCGGTACGGGAGACGCCCCATGCCCCCTCCGGACAATGGATCACTACCCGCTGGCGTACGCCGGCGTCAAGCAATGCGCTGGCGGCGCGGGCGATATTGGCGACGTGCGGCTCGCCGTTGGGTAGACGAATCTCCAGCCCGCTAAACTCGCTGGCTTCCAGTTCATTGATGGTCAGGTAGTCAAGATGCTTCAGCGCCGGCAGGACCAGCGGCCGGTAGCGCGGGTCGCCCTTGCGCGACACCAGATCGAGGGACACCTCATAGCCTCGCTCGCGCATCTGCGCCAGCAGTCGCGCGCTGCGGGTGCCGTACACTTCATCGGGGCGATCGAGGCTTTCGAGCAGCAGCAGATAGCCGAGATGG
>NZ_JH414804.1:173278-208598 GCF_000238715.1 Klebsiella sp. 4_1_44FAA | reverse complement strand
ATCAAGCAGGCGGTTGGCGCCGGGAGAATGAAAGAAAGTGCGCTGGCCTTCGGCGTCGGTCATCACCTGGGTCATCGAGGTGGGGGCGGAGCTGGTGCGCTGTACGAGCTGGCGATTGATATGGTACTGATCGAGCATGGCGGTGATGTAGTCGCCATCGTTATCCTCGCCAATCAGGCCGATCGCCTGCAGCGGCAGCCCGGCGTGCATTTTGGCCAGGGTCAGCAGGACATTCAGCGGCGCGCCGCCGGTGGCGTGTTCGCTATGGACAATTTCCACCAGCCAGCCGCGCTCCGGCCACTGCCCGATCTGGTGGACATGATCGACCAGCATGTTGCCTGCGGCAATAATGCCTTTCCGTTCCATGATTGCTACTCCGCGCCGTCATATTCGTTAAGCGTAGCGCACAATCGGCGGAACGATTGTGCGCCTGGTTGCGCTTATTTCACGGTCCAGCCTTTGTAAGAGCTGACGTTATTTTTGTCGATCATCGTCACCGGGATCAGTACCGGCGCGGTCGGCGCTGGTTTGCCCTGCAGGATGTCGTAGCCAATCTCCACCGCCTTCGCCGCCATCACCTGTGGGTCCTGCGCTGGGGTGGCAACGAACAGCGAGTTCTTACGCTTCAGCGCCTCTTCGCCGTCCGGGCTGCCGTCGACGCCGACGATGAAGAACTCGCTGCGCTGCGCCTGTTTCGCTGCCAGATCGGCACCAATCGCCGTCGGATCGTTGATCGCGAACACGCCGTCAATCTTCGGATTGGCCGCCAGCAGGGAGGTCATTACCTCCAGGCCGCCTTCCCGGCTGCCTTTGGCGTTCTGGTTGGCGGAGAGGATTTTAATGTCCGGGTGTTTTTTGAACTCCGTTTCGCAGCCTTCGACGCGGTTTTGTACGGCGGAGACCGGCGGCCCGTTGATGATCACCACGTTGCCTTTGTTGTTCAGGCGGTCGCTAATGTATTTACAGGCCAGCTCGCCCGCCTGGGTGTTATCGGAGGTGATGGTGGCGTCGGCCCCTTCGGCGGCGACGTCAACCGCCACCACCACGATCCCGGCCTCTTTGGCCCGCTTCACCGCCGGGCCAATGCCTTTCGAATCTGCGGCGTTGAGGATGATCATATCGACTTTGGCGGCGATAAAGTTATCGATCTGCGCCACCTGCTGGCCCAGATCGTAGCCGCTGGAGACCAGCGTCACTTTGACGTTATCCCCCGCCAGCTTGCGGGCCTCCAGCTCCGCCCCTTTGGTGATCTGTACAAAGAACGGGTTGGCAAGGTCGCCCACCGTCACGCCAATCGCTTTCAGCTCTTTGGCCGACGCAAAAGGGGAGGCGGCCAGCAGCGCGCCAGCACACAGCGCGGTGACTATCGGTTTTAAACGCATTCGCTTTTCCTCGCAGGTAAGATGTTGTTGTTATGCACTTTGATGATGTCGGGTACGGTATTTGTCGATCAGCACCGCAATGATGATCACCGCCCCTTTGATCACCAGTTGCCAGAAGTAGGAGACCCCCATCAGGGTCATGCCGTTATTGAGGGTGGCGATAATTAGCGCCCCCACCAGCGTACCGGTGATGGTGCCGATACCGCCGACGAAGCTGGTGCCGCCGAGAATGACCGCGGCGATGGCGTCCAGCTCGTAGCCGACGCCGAGGTTGCCGTTGGCGCTGTACAGCCGCGAAGCGCTCATCACCCCGCCAAGGCCGGAGAGCAGGCCGCTCATGCCATAGACAAACAGCAGCACCAGCCAGACTTTGATGCCGGTCAGCCGCGCCGCCTGCATGTTGCCGCCCACCGCGTAGATATGCACCCCAAGGGTGGTGCGGCGCAGGATAAACCAGCACACCGCGATCACCGCCAGGGCGATGACTACCAGCCAGGGCACCGGGCCGAGGTAGTCATTGCCGATCCACTCGAAGCTGATATCGGAGTTGATCACCGTGGTGCCGTCGGCCAGCAGATAGGCGGCGCCGCGCAGCGCCGTGTAGGTGCCGAGGGTGACGATAAACGGCGGTAGCCCGGCGAAGGCGACCAGCGCGCCGTTGAACAGGCCGAGCAGCAGGCCGAGCATCAGCGCCGCCGGAATCGACAGCAACGCAAACGCCGGGATCAGCGACACCACCATCGCGGCCACTGCGGTGGTGCCAAGGATGGAGCCGACGGAAAGGTCAATGCCGCCGGTGAGGATGATGAAGGTCATTCCCGCCGCCAGCACAATGTTGATCGAGGCGTGGCGGGTGATATTCAGCAGATTGCTTTCCGTGAAAAAGTTGGGGGCGATAAAGCCGAAAACGGCGACGATCAGGATGAGGATCGGCAGAATGCCGACGGTCTGCATCAGGTCGCCCATCAACATTTTTTTCGCCGAAGCGGATTTCGCGACCGGCGCGGAGGTCTCTTTCGGTATGCTCATAGTTGCCCTGCCTTAAGGTGAGAATCGGTCACGCCGGTGGCCAGCGTCATGATACTTTCCTGGCTAATATCACCGGCCTGTAGCTCGCCGGCGATAACGCCCTCGCGCATCACATAGACCCGGTCGCTCATGCCCACCACTTCGGGCAGCTCGCTGGAGATCATCAGAATGGCGACGCCCTGGCGCGCCATGTCGTTCATGATGCGGTAAATTTCGCTTTTCGCGCCGACGTCGACGCCGCGGGTGGGTTCATCGAGGATTAGAATGCGCGGGCCAATCGCCACCCAGCGCGAAATTAACAGCTTCTGCTGGTTGCCGCCGGACAGTCCGCCGGCGCGCACCTGGGCGTGCGGCACGCGGATGTTAAGCAACTGGATGGCGTCATCGGAGATGGTTTGCGCCTTCCGGCGGTTGAGCATCCCCCAGGTCGCGTCGCGCTCCAGCGTCGCCATGGTGATGTTTTCCTGGGCTGCCAGTTCGAGAAACAACCCCTGTTCTTTGCGGTTTTCGGTCAGAAAGCCGATCCCGAGGTCGATGGCTTCCCGCGGCGAGTGGATCACCACCGGCTCGCCGTCAATCTCAATCACCCCGGCGGTGGCTTTGCGCACCCCGAAGATCAGCTGCGCCAGTTCGGAACGCCCGGCGCCGACCAGCCCGGCGAGGCCGACGATTTCGCCGGCATGCACCACCAGGCTGCTGGGCTTAATCTTGCCGCCATCGGTCAGATCCTCGACCCGCAGGCGCGGCTGGCCGCGGGGAATGTCCCGTTCTTTATTGAAGAGATCGCTGAGCGGCCGACCGACCATCATGCGCACCAGCTCCGGCGCGTTGAGCTTGTCGCGCACCAGGCTGCCGACATACTGCCCATCGCGCAGGACGCTGACCCGGTCGGAGAGCTCATACACTTCCGCCATGCGGTGGCTGATATAGATGATCGCCATCCCCTCATCGCGCAGGCGCAGGATGAGCTCGAACAGGCGCTGGGTTTCCCGCGAGGAGAGGGCGGCGGTGGGTTCATCCATCACCAGAATGCGGCTTTGACGGTGCAGGGCGCGGGCGATCTCCACCTGCTGTTGTTCGGCGATGGTCAGGGTCATCACCCGGTCGCTGGCTTTGAACTGGGCGCCGAGACGGTCGATCACCGCCTGCGCCTGGCTGAGCATGGCTTTGCGCTGCACCAGACCACCGCGCGCCAGCTCGCTGCCGAGGAAAATGTTTTCCGCGACGGTCAGGTTCGGCGCCAGCTGCATCTCCTGGTAGATCAACGTGATCCCGGCGGCCAGCGCGTCCTTGGGGCCGCGGATCGTTTGCGGTTTTCCGTCGATCAGGATCTCGCCGCTGGTGGCGGTATAGGCGCCGGCGAGGATCTTCATCAGCGTGCTTTTTCCGGCGCCGTTCTCCCCCATCAGGGCATGGATCTCGCCGGGCCAGACCGTCAGGTCGACGCCCTTCAGCGCGTAGAATTTGCCAAAAGCTTTGGCGATATGGCGCATTTCCAGTACCGGGGTGGCGGTCATCGCGGCGCTCCTGTCTGTAAGAACAATAGCTGCAGTCCACCACCGGAAAATAAATGCAGAATGTCAGAATCCATTCATATTTGTCATAGTGATAAATAGTTAACCGCGATCACAGTTACGCGGCGTCATTTTCTGCACCGTCACGCTTATCTGCCGACCGATCCTTCACCGGAGTTGTTATGACCGCTCGCCGACACCCGTTTTTCACCAGCGCCCGTGGCCGCCTGCTCTCCTTTAATCTGCTGATGGGCGTGGTCACCCTGTTGGTCAGCGGCGTGGCGGTGTTCGGCTTTCACCACGCCAGCCAGCTGCAGGAGCAGGTGCAGCGCCAGACTCTCAACGACATGCGCGGCAGTATGGATCTGGCGCGGGACACGGCGAATGTCGCCACGGCGGCGGTGCGCCTGTCGCAGGTGGTGGGGGCGCTGGAGTACAAAAGCGAAGCGGAACGGCTGCTGGCGACGCAGCAGGCGCTGAAGCACTCGCTGGCCCAGCTGGCGGCGGCCCCGCTGGCGCAGCAGGAGCAGGCGCGGGTGGCCAATATTATTCGCCGCAGCAACGCGCTGCAGCAGAGCGTGGCGGAGATGCTGGAGCGCGGCCAGCGCCGCCATCTGCAGCGCAATGCGCTGCTGAGTTCGCTTTACCAGAATCAGAGTAACCTGCGCCATCTCGCCGATCTTAACGATCGCGGCGGGGATAAGGCGATCGATCCGCGCCGGCTGGCCGAGATGGACCGGCTGATCGTGGCTGCGATCCATACCGTCACGCCGCGGTCGATCGTCCTGCAACTCGACCAGCTGCGCGGCGCCCTGCCGACACGCAGCGCCGATCCCGCGCTGGCGTTTGTCCTCCCTGATGTGACCCGCGAGCTGGCGACGCTGGCCCCGCTGTCGGCCCAGCTGGAGGAGAGCGACCTGACGATCAGCTGGTACATGTATCACATCAAAGCGCTGGTCGCGTTGCTTAACGAAGATATCAATCAGTACGTGACCCGGGTGGCGGAAGCCTCAGAGCAGCGGGCGGCGCAGAGCCATCGGGAGCTGCGCTCCATCAGTATGTTTATTCTGCTTTCCGCGCTGCTGGCGCTGGCGATCACCGGCTGCGCCGGGTGGTACATCTACCGTAATCTCGGCTCGAACCTGACCGCCATCTCGCGGGCGATGTCGCGGCTGGCTCAGGGAGAGCCGAACGTCTCGGTGCCGGCCCTGCAGCGGCGCGACGAGCTGGGGGAGCTGGCGCGGGCCTTTAACGTTTTCGCCCGCAATATGGCGTCGCTGGAGCACACCACCCGGCTGCTGAAAGAGAAGACCAACCAGATGGAGATCGATCGGATTAAGCGCCAGGAGCTGGAGGAGGCGCTGCTGCATAGTCAGAAGATGAAGGCCGTCGGCCAGCTGACCGGAGGACTGGCGCATGACTTTAACAACCTGCTGGCGGTGATTATCGGCAGCCTTGAGCTGGTGGAGCCGGATGCGCGCGATGCGCCGCGCCTCTCCAGGGCGCTGAAGGCGGCGGAGCGTGGGGCGCTTCTGACCCAGCGGCTGCTGGCCTTTTCGCGCAAGCAGGCGCTGCATCCCCAGGCGGTGGTGATGGCGCCGCTACTGGAGAACCTCAGCGAGCTGATGCGTCACTCCCTGCCGGCGACCTTAAGCCTGGAGATTGAGGCGCAGTCGCCGGCGTGGCCGGCATGGATAGACGTTGGCCAGCTGGAAAACGCCTTGATCAATCTGGTGATGAACGCCCGCGACGCCATGGCGGGGCGCGGCGGGGTCATCAAAATACGCACCTGGAATCAGCGGGTCACCCGCAGCAGCGGCCAGCGGCAGGATATGGTGGCCCTGGAGGTGATCGATCATGGCAGCGGGATGTCGCAGGCGGTGAAAGCCCGGGTGTTTGAACCTTTCTTCACCACCAAAGCCACCGGCAGCGGCAGCGGCCTGGGGCTGTCGATGGTGTATGGCTTTGTGCGCCAGTCTGGCGGCCGGGTGGCGCTGGAGAGCGCGCCGGGGGCAGGGGACGACGGTGCGGCTGCAGCTGCCGCGAGCGTTGACCGAGGTTGAGAAGGAGGTGGCGCCAGCGGTGGACGAGCCGCCCCCGGCGGGCGAGCGGCTGGCGCTGGTGCTGGAAGATGAAGAGGATGTCCGCCAGACGCTATGTGAACAGCTGCATCAGCTGGGCTGGCTGACGCTGGAAACCGCCAGCGGTGAAGAGGCGCTGCAGCTGCTGGAGGCCTCGCCGGATATTGCCCTGCTGATTAGCGATCTGATGCTGCCCGGGGCCCTGAGCGGCGCCGATGTGATCCATACCGCCCGACGCCGCTTTCCGGCGCTGCCGGTGCTACTGATCAGCGGCCAGGATTTGCGTCCGGCGCAGAACCCGGCCCTGCCGGAGGTTGAGTGGCTGCGTAAGCCGTTTACCCGCGCCCAGCTGGCGCAGGCGCTGAGCGCGGCGTACGCGAGGATTTGAGATTCCTCCGCTACCCGGGTTTCATGCGGATGATTAAGGTAGCGGCAGGACTCTGATGAGATTGGCCCCGATGAAACGTTACGCAACCGCACTGCTCTTTTGCACTCTGTCGCTGACCAGCCTGGCCGCTCGCGCCGATATTATCGATGACGCGATCGGCAATATTCAGCAAGCCATTAACGACGCTTATAACCCGGGCAGCAGTCGCTCCGATGACGACGACAGATACGATGACGATGGCCGGTATGATGACGGGCGCTATCAGGGGAGCCGTCAGCAGAGCCGTGACAGTCAGCGCCAGTATGACGAGCGGCAACGCCAGCTGGACGAGCGCCGCCGCCAGCTGGATGAACGCCAGCGTCAGCTCGACCGCGATCGTCGTCAGTTAGAAAGCGACCAGCGTCGGCTGGATGATAGCTACTGATCGCCCCCCGCAGGCCAGCGCTTAATCCAGCGCTATTTCCATCCCGTCATAGCCCGCTTCGAAACCTGTCGGCAGCGGGTTATCCATCATCCAGACGTCAAACTGGTGGCTGATATGGGTGAGGATCACCCGCGGACAGCCAATGATCTGGTTAAGGCTGCGGACGGTGTTTAGATCGTTATGGTTACGCGGGGTCTGCGCGCGCGGCTCATGACTGCAGTCGATGATCATCGCCTGCGGGCGGTTATTGAGCAAAAACTTCAGCGTCTTGTCCGGCAGCCCGGCGGTATCCGAGAGCCAGGCCAGCCGGCTGTGGGCCGACTCCAGCAGATAACCAAAGGTCAGCTTCGAGTGATTAAGGGGTAGGGGCGTCACCCGCAGCCCCTGCAGGTTAAACATCACAAACGGCGTGACGGTATGGCTAAAGTCAAGCAGACCGGGGTGTTTGAGCAGATCGTCGCAGCCTGCGTCATCCGGCGGGCCATAGACCGGAATCGACGCGCCGACTCCCCAGCGCAGCGGAAACAGCCCCTGCACATGATCCAGATGGTAGTGGGTCAGCAGCACCTGTTGAAAGCTGCCGGCGGGATGATGCTCCATCAGATCCGGTCGTCCGGCATCGAGCAGCGTCACGGCGCTGTTGAACGTGACCACTCCGCTACAGGGGCGGCGTCGGTGGCTCTCCTCGCGGCGTGCGCGGCGGCAGGCCGCGCAGTCGCAGCCGAAGACCGGCACCAGCTGAGCGCCGCCGGTGCCGGTTAAGCGGAGGGTCAGGCTCATCGTGTCACCTTTTGTTTATACCAGTTGATCCGCTTCGCGCGCCGCGTGGCTGCGCAGCAGGCGGAAAAATTCATCGACCGATTGTCGGAGACTGCCGTCGTTATTCAATGTCAGGCAGTTGTCCGGCTTATAGCGCGCGGCGCGTTCCAGACGCTGGGCGATTTCCAGCGCGTTTTCCCGGCCGCGCTGCTCCAGCCGCTGGCGCAGCACCGGCGGCGAGACGGCGAGACAGATCGGCACCAGCACCTCGCCGTAGCGTTCCCGGGCCAGCGCCAGATGGGCGCGGGAGCCGTTGGCCACCACGTCAAAGCCGGCGTGCAGCCAGAGGTCGATCTCCACGCCAATGCCATAGTAAGTATTGTTGGCGTGCCAGCTGAGAGCAAAAAGATGCTGCTCGGCGCGGGTAAAAAACTCATGTTCGCTGAGGGCGATATGATTCTCGCTGCCCGCGTTAAACGGGCGGGTTATGTAACGATGGGCCACCAGCAGCTGCGGGTGCTCGCGCTGGCGCAGCGCCGCCAGCAGGCTATCTTTACCGGAGCCGGAGGGGCCCACCAGCCAAATCAGTTTTCCTGGCATTAAAAGACCCTCTTTCCCTGGCGCCAGACATGGTCGATCTGGATATGTTCGCCGCGACGGTGCGCCAGCACCAGGTCGGCGCGTTTCCCCTCGGCGATGACGCCGCGATCGTCAAGGCCCAGCGCCTGCGCCGGATGCTGACTGACCAGACGGATCGCCTGTGGCAGGGTGAAGGCATTGTCCTCGGCGTCGGCGATGCGGAAAGCGGCATCCAGCAGGCTGGCGGGGTAATAGTCAGATGAGAGGATGTCCAGCAAACCGTGGCTCGCCAGCTGGTGGGCGGCGACGTTGCCGGAGTGGGAACCGCCGCGCACGATATTCGGCGCCCCCATCAGGACGTGCATCCCGTGCTGACGTGAAGCCTGCGCCGCGGCCAGCGTGGTGGGAAACTCGGCGATCACGCTCCCTAGCTGGTGAGATTCGGCCACATGCGCTTCGGTGGCGTCGTCGTGGCTGGCGAGGGCGATACGGCGGGCGCGGCACATGGCGGCGATGGTCTGGCGATTGGGCTGCGACCAGGTGGCGGCCAGAGCCATCTGCTCGGCTTCAAAACGGTCCATTTCGTCATGCGTCAGATGATATTTGCCCTGATAATAATCGCGGTACTTGCTGCGATCGGCGTACTGACGCTGGCCCGGCGAGTGGTCCATCAGAGAGACCATGCTCACCGACTCGCGATCGATCAGCTTTTCAAACAGCGGCAGCGTGGTGTGATGCGGCAGCTCGCAGCGCAGGTGCAGGCGGTGTTCGGCGCGGTTGAGACCGCGCTTTTGCGTCTCCTCCACGGCATTGACCATCTTCTCCAGATTCTCAAGACGATCGCCGCCATCGCGCACGTCGCCAATCGCCACGGCGTCCAGCACGGTGGTGATGCCGCTGGCGACCATCATGGCGTCATGGCTGCTCATCGCCGAGTGGGCCGGCCAGTCTACCTTCGGCCGCGGGGTAAAGAACTTGTCGAGGTTATCGGTATGCAGTTCGATAAGGCCTGGCAGCAGCCAGCCGCCTTCCCCATCCAGCGCCTGCGGCAGCCGGCTCTGGCTTTCCGCGAAGGCGAGGATGCGACCGTGCTGGACTTCCAGTGAACCGTGGACCACGTCGTCGTCGAGAACCAGTTTTACGTTATTGATAATCATGCTGTCATTCCCATGGAGTGCAGTCGGTCGGCGACCTGACGGCGTATCCCTTCGTCATGGAAAATCCCCACGATGGCCGCGCCGCGCGCTTTGGCATCGTGGATCAGGTTGACCACGGCAGCACTGTTTTTGGCATCCAGCGAGGCGGTGGGTTCATCAAGGAGCAGGATCGGATAGTCGACCGCAAAACCGCGGGCGATGTTGACCCGCTGCTGCTCGCCGCCGGAAAAGGTGGACGGCGCAAGGTGCCACAGGCGTTCCGGAACGTTGAGGCGGGTCAGGAGCTGGGCGGCTTTCGCGGCGCTCGCTTCGCGCGGCGTCCCAAGATCGAGCAGCGGCTGCATCACCACCTCCAGCGCCGAAATGCGCGGGATCACCCGTAGAAACTGGCTGACCCAGCCGATGGTGGTTTTGCGCACTTCCAGCACCTTGCGTGGGGTGGCGGTGACCAGGTCCACCCATTCGTCGCCGTGGCGGATATGGATATGGCCGCTGTCCGGCAGATAATTGGCGTACAGCGAACGCAGCAGGGTCGATTTGCCGCTGCCGGAGTGACCGTGGAGCACCACGCACTCCCCGGCGTTAACGGTCAGCGAGGCGTCGGCCAGCACCGGCAGACGCACGCCGTGCTGCTGGTGCAGAACAAAGGTTTTATGGACGTTTTCAACGCGGATCATGTTAGCTCTCACGAGGTTGAGTTGCCGGGTGGCGCTTCGCTTACCCGGCCTACGAATAACGCACCTGTGGGCCGGGTAAGGCGCAGCCGCCACCCGGCAAAACAGCATTAATTCTGCAACATCGACGACACCAGCAGCTGGGTGTAAGGATGGTGCGGATCGTCGAGCACCCGGTCGGTTAAGCCACTCTCCACCACCTGGCCCTGCTTCATCACCAGCAGACGGTTCGCCAGCAGGCGAGCGACGCCGAGATCGTGGGTAACAATCACCACCGCCAGATTCAGCTCCACCGCCAGGCCGCGCAGCAGGTCTAGCAGCCGCGCCTGCACGGACACATCCAGCCCGCCGGTGGGTTCATCCATAAACACCAGCTTCGGCTGGGTGACCAGATTGCGGGCGATCTGCAGACGCTGCTGCATGCCGCCGGAGAAGGTGGTGGGCAGGTCGTCGATGCGCGAGGGCGGGATCTCCACCTCCTGCAGCCACTTTTCGGCGGTGGCGCGAATGTTGCCGTAGTGGCGGGCGCCGGTGGCCATTAGCCGTTCGCCGATGTTGCCCCCGGCGGAGACCTGGCGACGCAGACCGTCCATCGGGTGCTGATGCACTACGCCCCATTCGGTGCGCAACAGGCGTCGGCGTTCGGCTTCGCTCATGGCGTACAGCGAGCGCTGCTGGTACAGCACCTCGCCCTGCTGCGGCGTCAGGCGGGCGGAGATTGCCTTCAGCAGGGTGGTTTTACCGGAGCCGGACTCGCCGACGATGCCGAGCACTTCTCCCGGCCACAGCTCGAAGGAGACATTGCGAAAACCTTTATCCGGGGCGTAGAGATGGGTCAGGTTATTCACAGCAAGTAATGGCTGGTTCATTTTTTCTGCCCCTCGCTCTGCTGGCGGCAATAGTCGGTATCGGAGCAGACAAACATCCGCTGGCCGCTGTCATCCAGCACCACTTCGTCGAGGTAGCTGTGGCGCGAGCCGCAGATGGCGCAGGGCTCATCCCACTCCTGCACGGTAAAGGGATGGTCGTCGAAATCGAGACTCTCCACCGGGGTATAGGGCGGCACGGCGTAGATCCGCTTTTCGCGCCCGGCGCCGAACAGCTGCAGCGCCGGCATCATGTGCATTTTCGGGTTATCGAATTTCGGGATCGGCGAAGGGTCCATCACGTAGCGGCCATTGACCTTCACCGGATAGGCGTAGGTGGTGGCGATATGGCCGAAGCGGGCGATATCTTCATACAGTTTCACCTGCATGACGCCGTACTCTTCCAGGGCGTGCATGGTGCGGGTTTCGGTTTCACGCGGCTCGATAAAGCGCAATGGCTCCGGGATCGGCACCTGGTAGATCAGGATCTGATCCTCCACCAGCGGCGTCTCCGGGATCCGGTGGCGGGTCTGGATCAGGGTGGCGTCTTCGGTACGCTCGGTGGTGGCGACGCCGGTGACGCGCTTAAAGAACTGACGAATCGACACCGCGTTGGTGGTGTCATCCGCGCCCTGGTCAATCACCTTCAGCACGTCGTTCTCACCGATGACGCTGGCGGTCAGCTGGATGCCGCCGGTGCCCCAGCCGTAGGGCATTGGCATTTCGCGCCCGCCGAACGGCACCTGGTAGCCGGGAATCGCTACCGCTTTGAGAATAGCCCGGCGGATCATGCGCTTGGTTTGCTCGTCGAGGTAAGCAAAGTTATAGCCAGTCAGTGGGTTAGCCACGTTCGTTCTCCCGTTGCAGGCGTTTCAGCAGCGCCAGTTCGGCCTGGAAATCGACATAGTGCGGTAGCTTCAGATGCGAGACGAAGCCGGCCGCTTCGACGTTATCGGCGTGGGCCAGCACAAACTCTTCATCCTGCGCCGGGCCGGCAATCTCTTCGTCATAGTCCGGCGCCTGCAGCGCACGATCGACCAGCGCCATGGCCATCGCTTTGCGCTCGCTCATGCCGAAGGTCAGGCCGTAGCCGCGGGTGAAGTGCGGCGGCTCCTCCTGCGGGGCGACGAAGCCATTAACCATCTCGCACTCGGTCAGCAGCAGCTCGCCAATATTGACGCTAAAGCCCAGCTCTTCCGGGACGATTTCCACCTGCACGTAGCCGCTGCGGATCTCGCCGGCAAACGGATGGTTGCGGCCATAGCCGCGCTGGGTCGAATAGGCCAGCGCCAGCAAGTAGCCTTCATCGCCGCGCATCAGCTGCTGCAGGCGCGAGGAACGCGAGCAGGGGTAGACCGGCGGGGTGCGGGTGATATCGTCGGGCGGCGTGCCGCGATCTTCCTCGGTCTTCGCCAGCCCCTGCTGCGTGAGCAGGCTAAAGACGTGCGGCGTCGGCTCTGCTTCGCCATCGGCTTGCTGCACAGACGGCGCTTCGCCATTGGCCAGCAGGGTAAAATCTAGCAGGCGGTGGGTGTAGTCGTAAGTGGGGCCCAGCAGCTGGCCGCCGGGGATATCTTTATACACTGCGGAGATGCGGCGTTCGAGGCGCATCTCCGCGGTATTAATCGGTTCGCTGACCGCCAGCCGCGGCAGGGTGGTGCGGTAGGCGCGCAGCAGAAATATTGCTTCGACGTTATCGCCGCTGGCCTGCTTCAGCGCCAGCGCCGCCAGTTCGCGGTCGGCGATCCCGCCCTCGGTCATCACCCGGTCCACCGCCAGGCTGAGCTGGTCGCCTATCTGTTCGACGCTCAGTTCGGGAAGCCGTCCATCGCCCCGTCGTTTCTGTTCCTGTAAGGCGTGAGCGGCGCGGATCGCCTTCTCGCCGCCCTTGACGGCAACGTACATTTAGCACACCTCCACGTGGGTGGTGCGCGGGATCGCCAGCAGGCGCTCGCCGCAGGTGAGGATCAGGTCGATGCCCAGCGGGAACGGATGCGGGCGTTCGGTTAATTCGTCGATGATGCAGTCCGGCAGCTGCGGCGCAATCATTCGCTCTTCGGCAATGCCTGCCCCTGTCAGGCGCAGCATGCGTCCGCCGCTGAGGCTGGCAAGCTGAACGATCAGTGTGACGCCGGTTTCCGGCGCGGTGACGGTGCCAGCGGAAAGGACGTTGAGCTGCTCGGCGCTGATGCCGTCATTGGCGACGGCAAAGACCGCCTGCTGCGGCTGGTCCACCAGCGGCGCGCCGGTATGAAAGCGCAGATTCTGTCCCACCAGATCGTTACGCAGAGCGCTGGCGAGCCAGACCGGTGTTTCATGATCGGCAAGGGTCAACAGCAGGCTGGTGGAGGCCACGTTCAATGGCTGCCAGCCGTGCTGAAGCTGCTGCAGGGAGACAATCACCCCCGGCTCGCTCATCGCTTTCAGCAGGCGACGAAAACTGTGTTGGGCATCCTGCACAGCCAGGGTAAAAGCGGGTTGTAAGGTCATACGTTATCTCCGCGAACCAGGGTAAAGAAGTCGACCCGGCTGGCGTTGACTTCGGCGCGTCGGGCTTCAATGCGCGCGCTACGTAGCGCTTCCAGCGGGGTTATCAGAGTTTCCATTAAGGTGTGAAAATGGCGGGGCGACTGCAGCAGGGCGTCGATCGCCGCGCAGCGTTCAGCGTGCGGGCGGTCGCGGCCTAAGATCCAGCTGTAACCGAGGGTACCGTCAGCCAGGCGTACCGCTGCGCGGGTAAGGGTGGCGTCGCCGGCAAAGAAGCGGTCGCCGATACCGCCCATGCGGGCCTGGAGCTGTACCAGCCCGGTTTCCGGGGTGCGAATCAATTCATATTCCGGCGCCAGCTGCAGGGACTGCATGCGCGCCAGAAGGTCCTGCGGTTCACTGTGGGCCAGCACGGACATCCAGCGCTGGCGGGTGGCGGTATCGAAGTGCATTCAGTGCTCCATGGTAAATTCAATCATGTCGGCGCGGGTCAGGCTGACGGAGTACTCCGCCGTGAGCGACTCGCCCTCGCGGCTATTGAGCGTGCGGACGCAGAGCAGCGGCGCCATATTGGGGATTTCCAGCAGCTTGCTCTCTTTTGCCTGCGCGCGGCGGGCGCTAATTTTGGTGCGTACGCGGGTCAGTTCGACGTCGAGCCGATCGCGTAGCAGATCGTGCAGCGAGCCGTGGCTGAAGGTCTGTAGCACCGGCCAGAAGCGCAGGTCGGCGAAGTAGTGGTCAATCAGGCACAGGGCGACGCCATTGACCCGGCGCAGGGTACGCAGGTGGATCACGTTCTCGCCCTCATTGATGCCAAAGGCTTCGGCGACATGGGCGCTGGCAGGGCGCAGCACCGACAGCAGCTTTTCGCTGGTGGGATCGCTGCCTTGTTCCAGCAGGTTTTGGCTGAAGCGCGCCTGGGCGTTAAGCGGGTAGTCGATGGGGCGCATCAGCACCAGCACACCCACGCCCTGACGGCGCTGAACCCAGCCGCGCTCAACCAGCTGGTCGATAGCCCGGCGCAGGGTGTGGCGGTTAACGTCGAAGCGCGTCGCCAGCTGCTGCTCGGCGGGCAGATAGTCGCCGCAGCGATAGTGGTGGCGCAGCTCCTGCTCAAGTCGGGCGGCGATTTCCTGATAGCGCGTGGGGTAACTGGTCGGATGTCTGGACAGGTGCATAGTCATCAAGCCTCACACAGCATAGGCGAGGAGCTTCCTCGCGTTGTGGGCCGATCCTGACCGGTTTATGTTGCATTTCGGTTAAGTGACGATGACTAAAGGATGAAGAGTTGATGCCAGGCGGATGACAGGGCGGCCGGGCCGCCCTGGGGGCGTCAGCCTTGTTTGACCACGTTGATCATCCAGGGGACGCCAAAGCGGTCGACGACTTTGCCGAAGCCGTGGGCCCAGAAGGTTTCCTGCCAGGCCATCTCAATGCGCCCGCCGACAGCCAGCGCGTCGAACCAGCGCTGGCCTTCAGCGACATCGCTGGGATCGAGGACGAGGGTGAAGCCGGCGTAATGCACATCGGGCCCGAAGGCGCTGTCGCTCAGCATCAGCTCGCCATTATTGATGCGCAGGCTGGCGTGGGCGATAGCATCATCCGCCATCTTCTGGCCAGACGGGCAGCCGTCTGACGCTTCCTGCGCCGGGGGCGGCATTTCGCCAAAGGTCATTTTAAACATCAGCTCCGCGCCCAGCGTCTGCTGGTAGAAGGCGATCGCCTCGGCGCAGTTGCCCGCAAAGGCAAGGTAGGGACTTAAGGACATGGTGAATACCTCAGTGACCGTAACCCGTAAAGCGTAGTCGCCCGGCAGGCGATTGAGCCAGACGGCAGGGCGAAAAGGGGCGCTGAAATATGACGGCAGGCGACAGCGTAAATAGCGGTTGCCGGCGAGGGAAATAACAGGATGCGCCGGGGGACAAACGGCCACCAGGATATCGGGAGCGGCGACGGTTATGTGAAAAAATAATCGCGCCGCCTACCCGAAATTAAATCAGTTCTTTTTCACAAATTCCGATTTGAGCTTCATCGGACCAAAACCGTCAATTTTGCAGTCAATATTGTGATCGCCTTCGACCAGACGGATATTTTTCACTTTGGTGCCGATTTTCAGCATCGAAGAGCTGCCTTTAACCTTCAGATCTTTCACGACGGTAACGCTGTCGCCATCGGCCAGTAAATTGCCATTGGCATCTTTAACGATCAGAATGTCGCTCTCTTCCGTCGCCTCGGCAGGGTTCCACTCATGGGCACATTCCGGGCAGATGTACATGCCGCTATCTTCATAAGTGTAAGTCGAATCGCATTTTGGGCAGTGTGGCAGTTGCATGACGCTCCTCATGATGTCGTCGAAAAACAGGACGTTGGTCCTTTAAACAGCGGCTGAGAGCCGAAAGTGGGTATGATTATAGCGCAATCACCCACTTTTGTCGGGTGTTTTTTTGCTAAAAAATAGCCGTGGTGTTATTCCGGAAAGAAGCGAATAAACGCTGAAATTAACCGCCCGAGGTGGAGCAAAATCGACGAAATAATTTCCGCGCGATCGGCAGGAAATGAACTTATTTATTTTCCGACACTCTGTAATGAGGCGGTAAATTTCTGTGAAGTTGATCGCAGATATAAACACTGTTAGGGTAAAAAAGGGGAGCAGGTCAATTTCATCAAGCATCACGATGAGCCGCTCCATTTATTCACCAGTAGCCAGAGCAGGCGTCAACAGGTTCGGTTGTACATTCTGTCAGCAGACAGTGCAGGCAAACCTGCTACGCTTGAAATGAGGAGCACAGCAATTCACCGCTCCTGACGCACGATGCGAATGGCCTTGCCATTCGGCGAAGAGGCGTGCACTCAAGGCGGAGTAGCAGAGGAAAAATATGCTTAAAAGGAAAAAAATAAAGCCCATCACCCTTAAGGATGTGACCATCATCGATGATGGTAAACTGAAAAAGGCGATCACCGCGGCCTCCCTGGGCAACGCGATGGAGTGGTTCGATTTCGGCGTCTACGGCTTTGTGGCCTACGCCTTAGGTAAAGTCTTCTTCCCCGATGCCAACCCAAGCGTGCAGATGATTGCCGCGCTGGGTACCTTCTCCGTACCATTTTTAATTCGTCCGTTAGGCGGCCTGTTCTTCGGGATGCTGGGCGATAAATATGGTCGGCAAAAAATTCTCGCGATAACTATCGTGATCATGTCGATAAGTACTTTCTGTATCGGCCTTATTCCGTCGTATGCCACGATAGGTATCTGGGCGCCGATCCTGCTGCTGCTGTGTAAAATGGCGCAAGGCTTCTCGGTTGGCGGTGAATATACCGGGGCGTCGATCTTCGTCGCGGAATACTCTCCTGACCGCAAGCGCGGCTTTATGGGCAGCTGGCTGGACTTTGGCTCCATCGCCGGGTTTGTGATGGGGGCCGGCGTGGTGGTTCTCATCTCCAGCGTGGTGGGTGAACAGAACTTTCTCGACTGGGGTTGGCGTATCCCGTTCTTCCTGGCGCTACCGTTAGGTATCATTGGTCTCTACCTGCGCCATGCGCTGGAAGAGACGCCGGCGTTCCAGCAGCATGTTGACACCATGGAGCAGGGCGACCGTGAAGGACTGCAGGACGGGCCGAAGGTCTCTTTTAAAGAGATTGCCACCAAGCACTGGCGTAGCCTGCTGACCTGTATCGGTCTGGTGATTTCCACCAACGTGACTTACTACATGCTGCTGACCTACATGCCGAGCTATCTGTCGCATAACCTGCACTACTCGGAAGATCATGGAGTGCTGATCATCATCGCTATCATGGTCGGGATGCTGTTTGTACAGCCGGTTATCGGTATGCTCAGCGACCGTTTCGGCCGTCGCCCGTTTATCCTGATTGGTAGCGTGGCGCTGTTTGCCCTGTCGATCCCGGCCTTCATTATGATCAACAGCAACGTGACTGGCCTGATCTTCGCCGGCCTGCTGCTGCTGGCGGTGGTGCTGAACTGCTTTATCGGGGTGATGGCCTCCTCGCTGCCGGCGATGTTCCCGACGCACATCCGCTTCAGCGCCCTGGCCAGCGCCTTTAACATCTCGGTGCTGATTGCCGGTCTGACGCCAACCCTGGCGGCGTGGCTGGTGGAGACCACCCAAAACCTGATGATGCCGGCGTACTACCTGATGGTTATCGCGGTGGTGGGTATGGCGACGGGCCTGTCGATGAAAGAGACGGCTAACCGTCCGCTGAAAGGGGCGACCCCGGCGGCGTCGGATATCCAGGAAGCGAAAGAAATCCTTGGCGAGCACTACGATAACATCGAGCAAAAAATCGAAGATATCGATCAGGAGATCGCCGATCTGCAGGCAAAACGGTCGCGTCTGGTGCAGCAGCATCCGCGTATCAACGACTAACCGTTTTCACTGTTAATCATGCCGCCTGGGGAAACCCCGGCGGCATTTTTTATGCCTCCGGCAAGGCCAGGCCGTGACGCCGCTGCTGGCTGAGTTTACGGTACTGCTGCGGCGGCATGCCCACGTAGCGGGTAAAAGTGCTGTAGAAGCGACTGCTGGAGCGAAAACCGGCGGTAAGGGCAATATCCAGGATGGTCTTGTCGGTATCGCTCAGCAGCGCCCGCACATGATTGATACGCATGGCGGTAATGTACTGCTTCATGGTCTGCTGCATCACCCGCTGAAAGACCCCCATCGCGTAGTTCGGGTTGAGCTTCACGTGCTCGGCAACGGCATTGACGGTCAGCGCCTGGTCGTAGTGGGCAGCGATAAACTCCAGCATCTGGCTGACATAAAACTGCGCGTGGCGCGAGACGCTGTTCTTGTGGGTGCGTGAGGTTTTATTGACCAGAATCGGCTGCCAGCCGGCGAGGCTCAGCCGCTTCAGCATCAGGGCGATTTCATCGATCGCCAGCTGGCGTATCTGTTCATTCTCGTGGCTCAGTTCCTGCTGCCAGCGGCGTACTTCGAAGGCGCTCAACTGCTGCGCGGCGAGGGATTTAATCACCATCCCATGGGTGACGTGGTTGATAAGCTCCCGGTCCAGCGGCCATGAGAGAAACAGATGCATCGGCAGGTTGAATATCGCCATCTGCTGGCAATCGCCGGGGCGGGTCAGCTGATGCGGCGTACAGGCCCAGAACAGAGTGATATAGCCTTTCTCAATGCGCACCACTTCGTTATTAATCAAATACTCCACGTCGCCATCGAACGGCACGTTGACCTCCACCTGGCCGTGCCAGTGGCTGGTGGGCATGGCGTGCGGCGGGCGCAGTTCGATATCCATACGCTGATACTCGGAGTAGAGCGCCAGCGGGCTGCGGCTCTGCTTTTCGTCGCTGCTGCACATAAAGGGATCGGGGGGCAGAGAGGTGAAGCGGTGTTCCATCGTTAGCGTATTCCTGAATTGTCAGAGTGGCTGCATTTTTCGCCAGAACTGACGACAGCTTAGCGGAAGAATCGGCCCATTTTCTCTCCTTTTTGCTCAATCTGTTCCCGAAATCTCAGATTTTGTGGCGCTTAATGGCCGATCTGAGCTTTCGGGAATGCTCCGGCGGGAACAGGGCAGCGCAGCGGGGAGCGGCGTGCCACTCTGCAAGTGTTCAATGACCTGATGGAGAGTGCGTGATGTCTGCCCCAAAAATTACTTTTATCGGCGCCGGTTCGACGGTGTTCGTCAAAAATATTCTCGGTGATGTTTTCCAGCGCCCGGCGCTGAAATCGGCGCATATCGCGCTGATGGATATCGATGAAACCCGGCTGGAAGAGTCGCATATCGTGGTGCGCAAGCTGATGGATTCCGTGGGCGCGAACGGCGAAATCAGTTGCCACCGCGACCGGAAAACCGCCCTGCAGGGCGCCGATTTTGTCGTCGTTGCCTTCCAGATTGGCGGCTATGAGCCCTGTACCGTCACCGATTTTGCAGTCTGCAAGCGCCACGGCCTGGAGCAGACCATTGCCGATACGCTGGGGCCGGGAGGCATTATGCGCGCGCTGCGCACCATCCCGCACCTGTGGGCTATCTGCGACGACATGAGCGAGGTCTGCCCGGACGCCACCATGCTTAACTACGTCAACCCGATGGCGATGAACACCTGGGCGATGTACGCCCGCTACCCGCATATCAAGCAGGTGGGTCTGTGCCACTCGGTGCAAGGCACAGCGGAAGAGCTGGCGCGCGACCTCGATCTCGATCCGGCGGATTTACGCTACCGCTGCGCGGGGATTAACCATATGGCGTTCTATCTGTCGCTGGAGAAAAAGCTCGCGGACGGCAGCTACGTCAGTATCTACCCCGACCTGCTACAGGCCTACGCCGACGGGCGGGCGCCGAAACCGAACCTGCACGGCAACCCGCGCTGCGAAAACATCGTCCGCTATGAAATGCTCAAAAAGCTGGGCTACTTTGTCACCGAGTCCTCGGAGCATTTCGCGGAATACACGCCATGGTTTATCAAGCCGGGCCGCGATGACCTTCTCGCTCGCTATAAAGTGCCGCTGGATGAATACCCTAAACGCTGCGTCGAGCAACTGGCCAACTGGCATCAGGAGCTGGAGAGCTATAAGCGCGGGGAGCGCATTGAGGTGAAACCCTCCCGCGAATATGCCAGCACCATCATGAACGCCATCTGGACCGGCGAGCCAAGCGTGGTGTACGGCAACGTGCGCAACGATAATCTCATCGACAACCTGCCTCAGGGCTGCTGTGTGGAAGTGGCCTGCCTGGTGGACGCCAACGGCATCCAGCCGACCAAAGTGGGCGCGCTGCCGGCGCATCTGGCGGCGCTCATGCAGACCAATATCAACGTGCAGACGCTGCTCACGCAGGCGATCCTCACCGAAAATCGCGATTACGTCTATTACGCCACGATGATGGATCCGCACACCGCCGCGGTGTTGGGGATCGAAGAGATCTACGCGCTGGTGGACGATCTGATCGCCAGCCACGGCGACTGGCTGCCGGCCTGGCTGCACCGTTAATCCTCTTATGCCGCCGGGGGCAACGAACCCGGCGGTGCCTGTCACGCTCTATCAAACGCTGAAGGAGGCGCTGGCGACAGCGACCTGGACCCTATGAGTATTTCAATGACAACAAAGCTCAGCTACGGATTTGGTGCCTTTGGTAAAGATTTCGCTATCGGTATCGTCTACATGTACCTGATGTATTACTACACCGATATTGTTGGCTTATCGGTCGGGGTGGTTGGCACCTTGTTCCTGGTGGCAAGGATCCTCGATGCGATAGCCGATCCGATTATGGGATGGATCGTTAACTGTACGCGGTCGCGATGGGGAAAGTTCAAACCGTGGATCCTGATCGGCACAATAACCAACTCGGTGGTGCTGTATATGCTGTTCAGCGCCCACCATTTCAGCGGCGGGGCGCTGCTGGCGTGGGTGTGGCTAACCTACCTGCTGTGGGGCTTCACTTACACCATCATGGATGTGCCGTTCTGGTCGTTGGTGCCGACCATTACCCTCGATAAACGCGAACGCGAGCAGCTGGTGCCTTACCCGCGCTTTTTCGCCAGTCTGGCGGGATTTGTCACGGCCGGCGTCACGCTGCCGTTCGTCAACGCCGTCGGCGGCGCCGATCGCGGTTTCGGTTTTCAGATGTTCACTCTGGTGCTGATCGCCTTCTTCGTCGTTTCCACCCTCGTCACCCTGCGCAACGTGCATGAGGTTTACTCCTCCGACAGTGGTGTGAGCGAAGACTCCAGCCACCTCTCACTGCGCCAGATGGTGGCGCTGATCTATAAAAACGATCAGCTGGCCTGCCTGTTAGGCATGGCGCTGGCCTATAACACGGCGGCGAACATTATCGCTGGCTTTGCGATTTACTACTTTACCTACGTGATTGGCAGCGCGGAGATGTTCCCGTATTACATGTCCTACGCCGGGGCGGCGAATTTGCTGACGCTGATCCTGTTCCCACGACTGGTAAAAGGGCTATCGCGGCGCATTCTGTGGGCGGGTGCTTCGATCATGCCGGTGCTGGGCTGCGGCGTGCTGTTGCTGATGGCGCTGGGCGGCGTTTACAACATCGCGCTGATTTCGCTGGCCGGGGTGCTGTTGAATATCGGCACCGCGCTGTTCTGGGTGCTGCAGGTTATTATGGTGGCCGATACCGTCGACTATGGCGAATATACGATGAATATCCGCTGCGAAAGCATCGCCTATTCCGTTCAAACGCTGGTAGTCAAAGCCGGTTCGGCGTTTGCGGCCTGGTTTATCGCTATCGTGCTCGGTATCATCGGTTACGTGCCGAATGTTGTGCAGTCGCCCCACACGCTGCTGGGGATGCAGGCGATTATGATTGCGCTGCCGACGCTCTTTTTTGCTCTGACGCTGTTTCTCTATTTCCGTTATTACAAACTGAATGGCGATATGCTGCGACGGATTCAGATTCACCTGCTGGATAAATATCGCCGGGTACCGGAAAATGACGTCGAGCCGGAACGGCCGATTGTGGTACCCAATCAGGTGTAAAAAGCGTGCGAAAACCGCTGACGAAAGAGGGGAGGGATGCTCTCTTTTTGAGCAAGAAACAGTGTCTTAAAAAGACAGAAAGAGAAAACTGTAGTTCTCTATTTTATCTCAAATATTTCTCTTTTTGAGTGTTCTGGACTGTTTATTTCTCCGATTGTTCTCAAATAAAACTCAGGATCGTCTCTTTTTCGTGCTCTTGCGCTGCTTTTTAACTCTTGCTACTCTTTTTGGGTCTTACATTTTTCTCTTATTTGTCTCAGTGATGGAGCAATGCAATGCGCATTTTTATCGATGATGGTTCAACCAATATCAAAATGCTGTGGGAGCAAGATGGCGAAACTTTCACCCATATCAGCCCCAACAGTTTTAAACGCGGCTGGTCTGCCACCTTCGGTTCGGGGAAGCCTTTTAACTACACGGTGGATGATGAAAAGTACTCATTCGACCTGATCACTCCCGATGCGCTCCCAACCAATAACATTGACTGGCAATACAGCCCGTTGAACTCCATCGCTGTCCATCATGCGCTGCTGACCAGCGGTCTTGAGCCGCAGGATGTTGAAATTGTGGTCACCCTGCCGCTGACCGAATTTTATGATGAAGATGCGCAATATCGCCTCGACAATATTGAGCGCAAGAAAAAGAGCCTGCTGCGCGACGTTAAACTGAATAAAGGCGTGGTGTTCAATATCACTAAAGTTACCGTGCGCCCGGAATCGATTCCGGCGGGTATCAGCCTGTGTGATGAGCTGAAACCGTCGCATTCGGTGTTGATTATCGACCTTGGCGGCACCACGCTGGATATTTCAATGGTCGCCGGGCAGATGACCTCGGTTTCGCGCATTTACGGCGACCCGAAGCTGGGCGTATCGCTGGTGACCGACGCCGTTAAGCTGGCGCTGGCCCGGGCGAATACCGACACCTCCAGCTATAACGTCGACCAGATAATCATCAACCGCCACGACGAAGAATACCTGACCGACAACATCAACGATCCGGATGCGGTTTCTGAGGTGAAGAAGGTGATCAATAACAGTATCGAACGTCTGACCACGCGTGTCCTGACGGCCATCGATAGCTTTAAAGGCTATTCGCACGCGATCGTCATTGGCGGCGGCGCGCCGCTGGTTGCCGACGCCATTCGTGAACGGATGGGTCTGCGCGAGGATCGTTTCGTGGTGGCTGAAGAGCCGCAGTTTGCCCTGGTGCGTGGTCTGAAAATTATTGGTTAAGGAGCGTCTATGACTCTGGATCGCAGAAAAGTGCTGATTTACCTGCGCCCGGATATCAGCGCCAGCGAGCGCTTTGCGGACGCAAAAATTGAGGCCCATCACCGTGGCGACCGCGGCGATATGTCGCGTACCGCGCTGCTGGCGGGGCTAGCGTTAGGGGAAGTCGATAGCCGCTTACCGTCGATGCTGGCGGCGCTGCTGGCGGAAGATACTAAACCGGAAACGCTGCGTAAGATGCTGGCCTCGTTCCTTGAGATCCAGCCGGCCTCTCCCGCCCCGGCAGCCGCGCCAGCAGCCGCCCCGGCTAAGGCGCCGGAGCCGCCCGCGCCGGTGAGCGAGAGCGTCTCCGCGCGTAATCTCGCCGGTTCGTTACCGGATTAAGCGCTATTCCCGGTTTGCGCGACCCGGGAAACTCCCCGGCTTGCGCTGTGCTTAGTTTGTAGGCCGGGTATGGCGTAGCCGCCATTCGGCAAACAGGCGGCTCCCTGGCTGGGGTCATGCCCGGCGGCGCTACGCTTGCGCGGGCCTACGGATCCAGTGTAATGGTGGGTCCAGTACCATTTGTAGGCCGGGTAAGGCGTAGCCGCCACCCGGCATACAGGCGGCTCCCTGGCTGGGGCCATGCCCGGCGGCGCTACGCTTGCGCGGGCCTACGGATCCAGTGCAATGGGTGGGCTCGATGTCATTTGTAGGCCGGGTAAGGCGTAGCCGCCACCCGGCGCGAAGACGGAACGCCACGACCCGGGATGGCACCCCTATCCGTGGGCGAGGAAGCGCGCCAGGCGCTGCTGCAGCAGGCGATTTTCGCGGGTCAGCCGCGCGTTCTCATCCAGCAGGGTCAGCGCCACCGCAATTCCCGGCCAGTCCAGCTCCAGCTCGTTACGCAGGCGTACCGCGCGATGCACGATCGTCACCGCGCTGTCGTCGAACAGCCAGGTGTCCGCCTGCGGCTGGTGTGGCTCAATCATCCCTAAGCCGACGATCTCCGTCAGCTCCTCTTCCGACACCCCGGTACGCAGGCACAATTCGGTAATGGTAAACGTCACTGTTACTGTAGCCATCAGGCTTTCCCCCATGTCTTACGCGGATCGAAGCTGGCTTCGGCGGCGGCCAATTGTTGCCAGAGCTCACGCGCTTTTTCATCTGGTTTTGGCGGCATCACTATTTTAATAACGGCGAACAAATCGCCGGTGTGGGTTTTGCTCACGAGTCCTTTCCCTTTGATACGCAGTCGCTGCCCTGCCTGACTGCCCGGCGGCACCGTCAGCAGAATGCTCTCTTTCAGGGTGGGCACCGTCACTTTCGCGCCCAGCGCGGCCTCCCATGGCGCCAGCGGCAGGACGATCTCCAGGTTATGACCGACAATATCGAATAGCGGATGCGGGGCGATGTGGATAACCAGCCACAGATCGCCGTTCGGGCCGCCATTCTCCCCCGGCGTCCCCTGGCCTTTCAGGCGGATACGCTGACCATCGACTACCCCGGCGGGGATCTTCACATTCAGCGTTTTCGGCGTTTCGCTTTCGATCATGCCAAACACGTTGTACACCGGTAGGTTATAGCTGATAGTGCGCGTCTGCTCGGCCAGCGTCTCTTCAAGGAACACCGCCACTTCGATCTCCAGATCGTGGCCGCGCGCCGCGTGTTGACGACGACGCTGATGCGCCTGCTGGCCAAACATGGAGGAGAAGATGTCGTCGAAATCTTGCTGACTGTAGCTCTGCTCGTGGGTCTGTCGCTGGCGACCGAAGCCGGGATCGTTGCGATGCTGCCAGAGCTGATCGTATTCGGCGCGCCGTTGCTCATCTTTCAGGACTTCCCAGGCTTCGGCGAGATCCTTAAATTTGGCTTCGGCATCGTTTTCTTTACTGACGTCGGGGTGATATTTGCGCGCCAGGCGGCGGTAGGCGGTCTTGATGGTTTTCAGATCGTCGGTTGGTTGCACCCCGAGAATGGCATAATAATCCTTCATTTCCATGATCTTATCTCATCTATGCTCAGTGCGGTGGTTACATATTCCCTGGAACAGGCGTCAGTATAAAGCGTAGGGCAAATGCGCCCTGACGGGGAAGAAAAGTGGCGGAAACTTGACGCCGTCGGGGTAGACGGCGCCGTGGATAAGATTAGTCTTTCGCCTGCGGCCGTGGGCGGCGGCGCCATCCGGTGAATAGCACCAGCAGCGCGCCGACGGCGCCAGCCAGGCGCGCGGTGCTCTCGCCGGCGCTGGGAAACAGCTGGCGAATGGTAGGGTCGCTGACCAGCATTGACCCGGCAATCCAGCCGATGAGCATCCCGCCCAGCAGCACCACCGCGGGAAAGCGGGTGAGCAGGACCAGCACCAGCTTGCTGCCGGCGACAATAACCGGAATGCTGATCGCCACGCCGAGGGCGACCAGCGCAATGTGCCCTTTCCCCGCAGCAGCTACCGCCAGTACGTTATCCAGCGACATAATCACATCGGCAACGGTGATGGTGATCGCGGTGCGCCACAGGCTGCCAGAGCTGCTAACCTCGCTCTCTTCTTCCTCATTCCTGACCAGCTTGATGCCAATCCACAGAAGGAGCAGGGCGCCGACTATTTTCAGCCACGGCAGCGACAGGAGATACAAAGCGATCGCCAGCAGCAGAACGCGCGCCAGGATGGCGCCCACGGTACCGATGATGATCGCTTTGGTGCGTTTCTGCGGCGGCAGTTTGCGGCAGGCCATGGCGATCACCACGGCATTGTCGCCACCCAGCAGTAAGTCGATGGCGACAATCTGC
The DNA here is from genome assembly GCF_000238715.1 of Klebsiella sp. 4_1_44FAA. Taxonomy (NCBI): domain Bacteria; kingdom Pseudomonadati; phylum Pseudomonadota; class Gammaproteobacteria; order Enterobacterales; family Enterobacteriaceae; genus Klebsiella; species Klebsiella sp. 4_1_44FAA. The sequence continues at coordinate 182,795 of NZ_JH414804.1, read as the reverse complement.
AGCATAATCACTGCCATGTCCCATTGTTGAAGAAATGCATACATATCGAGAGAAACCACCTGAAAAAAGAGCAAGAAAAACCGCTGCGCAGGGTACTCCGCCTGGGCCGCGTTGACCACTGGCGCAGACCTGCGCTATCGCGCGGGAAAGAGAGAGCCTGAAAAATAAAGTTACGAATCAAGGCGCCGTTGGGCAAGGCTTCGGCGAAAAAGGGTGATATTTTGTCACCCAGACTCACCTGCCGTTCACTTATCGCAAGGATCCCCACTATGTCTGGCCACAAGAAATACCTCTCTGTCGCCCTGCTGAGCGCTGTCTTACTGCCGGCGATGGCCTCTGCCGCTGACGCGCCGGCGACTTTCACCCCGGAACAGGAGGCGAAAATCGGCAAAATCGCCGCCGACTATCTGGTTGCCCACCCGGAAGTCCTGCTGCAGGCGAGCCAGAAACTGCAGCAAATTCAGGCTGAGCAGCAGGCCAGCGCGGCCACTCAGGCGGTGCTGAAGAACGCCGCCGTGTTGACCCAGGATAAAAATACCCCGACCTACGGCCCGGCCAACGGCAAAGTCACGGTGATCGAATTCTTCGACTACCAGTGCGTCTACTGCAGCCGTCTGGCGCCGGTGATGGAGCAGGTGATTAAAGCGCACCCGCAGACCCGCTTCGCCTTCAAAGAGTGGCCGATTTTCGGCGGCCGCTGGGAAAGCTCGCTGGAGGCGGCAAAAACCGGCCTGCAGATCTATCAACAGAAAGGGGCGGATGCCTATCTGGCCTACCATAACGGGATTTACGCTACCGGCCATAACGAAGGCAAGCTGACGACGGCGGATATCCAGCAGCAGGCGAAGAAAGCCGGCTTTGATGCGAAGAAGGCCGCCGACGTCGAACCGGTGCTGCAGAGCATTAACGATCTGGCGCAGGAGATTGGTCTGAGCGGCACGCCGGGCGTGATCGTGATGCCGACCACCGGCGCCACGGAAGCCAGCATCACCGTCTTCCCGGGGCTGGCAGACAAAGCCTCGCTGGAAGCCGCCATCAAAAAAGCCGGCGGCTAATCCCCGGCGTATTACCTGTCCAGGCCGCCGACGGCGGCCTTGCTCTCATGCGTCATCGCTCTCTTCCTGCGGCGGTGGTAACGCGTGGCTTTTTAAATCAATAATCTGCCCGATTTGATCGTGGTAAACGGTGAGCAAATTATAGCGGCTCATCTCCGAGATAATCTGCGGCGCGACGTTAAAGCTGCTCGCCAGCTCATCGTCGCGCAGAGCGAGCACCGCGGTATGACGCCGGGTATGGGCGCGGCGCCGGTTGTAGTGATACCAGAGGATCAACAGCCAGCCGTTCAGCGCGGCAATCAGCAGATACATCAGCGCCGTATTCAGGGAGTCCATCAGCGTTTCCCAGTGCGGAGAGGGCGGCGCGATGAACTGCATCAGCAAATTGGCGTACAGAAAGAACAGAAAACCGAGCCAGGCCAGCAGCGTTAAGCCGGCGTCGACCAGCCGGGGCAGCACCCGATGTTCGGTTAAGATGAGCGTATTTTCATTCATCACAGGCTTCCTTTTCCCCGGTCCGGACTCACCCAGCGCGCGCGGGAACGTTGACGTTTCACCATCACTTTCGGAAAAGCGACCAGCGTGGTCAGCAGGCCGATCATCCAGTAGACCATCGGGAACCAGATCACCCAGAACAGCGATTTGGCGACCTTTTTCTCATAGCGCCGCTCGATATACAGGCTGGCGACGAACTGCAGCAGGCACATCAGGCCGAGCAGCATGCCGGTGAATTCCGGTGGAAACAGGCTATGCACCGCCAGATTGTCAGGCAGCGGTATCAGGCGGCTGAGGATAAACAGCAGAATGGTGATCGCGTAGGCAAAGGCCCACAGCGTGGAGCAGGCATACTCCAGAAACAGCGGCCACATCCGGTGATGCTGCCAGTGAAACAGGCGGCGCAGATTGACCAGAAAGACTTCGGCGCCGCCCTGGGCCCAGCGCAGACGCTGCTTCCATAACCCTTTGAGGGTCTCCGGCATCAGGATCCAGCACAGCGCTCGCGGCTCGAAAAAGATGTCCCAGTGGCGGAGCTGAAGCTTCCAGCTGATATCAATATCTTCAGTGATCATATCCGGGCTCCAGTAGCCGACGTCCGCCAGCGCCTGGCGCCGGAAGGCGGCGATTACGCCGGAGACGGTAAAGACCCGGCCATAGATCCGCTGCGTCCGTTTGATAAGCCCAATGATCGACGAGAACTCCCCAACCTGAATGCGGCCGATCAGCGTGGATCGGGTGCGGATCCGCGGATTGCCGGTGACCGCCCCGACGTGCGGATAATGGATCAACGGCGCGACCAGCCAGGCCGCGGTATCCCGGTCCAGCAGGGCGTCGCCATCGATGCAGACCAGCAGATCGCCGCGGGCGGCGGCGGCGCCCGCTTTGAGCGCCACCGCTTTTCCCTGATTGGCGGCCAGATGGATCACCCGCAGCCTCGGCTCCTCCTGCGCCAGCTGCTGGAGCACCTGGGCGGTGTTGTCCGAAGAGCCGTCGTTAATCGCGATCACTTCAAGATTGGCGTAACGCTGGGCCAGCGCTGCGCTGATGGTTTCCCGGGCGTTTTTCTCCTCGTTAAAGCAGGGGATCAGGATCGAGATCAGTGGATTGCCCGGCAGCGTCGGCGGCGGGGTATCCTCCCCCCACGGCCAGTGACGTTCCAGCTGAAACCAGAAGTAGAGACCCCCGGTGATCCACAACACTGACATAAACAGCGGCCAGAAAAAGACAAAGTCGAGGATAAGCTCGCCGGTAAATACCGCTGCGACACCTAACGGCAGCCCGAATACGAGGCATAAAATGCACAATGCGATAATGCGATCAGTCATGGTCAGGGTACCACCAGGAAGAAAATTGCGGCCTGATACGAGAGATATCAGGCTGGTTGTTAATAAAATCGTCAGGGTAGTAGCCGTAGTTTTTGACGCCGTTCAGCCGCAGCAAACGCATCCAGTCCGCCAGCTGCTGGTCGGGAATGGCGTTTTGCTGGCGTCGATTCCAGTCTCTGGCCTGCAGTTCAAAGATGGTTTTCTTCAGCGCGCCCGGGTGGCGGGCGACGGCCTGCACCAGCCGCGTCAGCCAGGCCTGGCTGGCGTCGATCGGCACGGACTCCATCAGCGGCATCGCCATGGGGACCGTCCAGTCATAGGCGGCAAGGAAGTCATCCAGATTCTGCGCAAACCAGGCTTCGCTTTGCGGCTCCAGGATCGGCAGGGCGAAGAGATTACGCGCCGTTTTCACCTGCGGGCCGCGGATGGCCTGCACTGCCTGGCGTAGATCCAGAGTGAAGCGGGTCAGGGTTTGGCTTTTGAAACGCATCCATGCCTGGCGCTCTTGCGGACGTTGAGGCACCGGGTCGGCATCGTGCGCCATACCCGTCTGCCGCCAGGCGGCGACCGCCTCCGGACTCACGTCTTCAAAATCGGTCAGCACGGCGTCGTCGTGAAACAGAATCCCGCTGAAGCTGGCGTGTCGGGCCAGATCTTCGTAGATGTCGGTGATCTGCTGGCGAACCCGGGGATCCCAGGGCGACAGACGGACGTACGGCTGGCGGGCAAGTAACGCCTTCCCGGTTTGCGGATCCCAGCGCTGAACGCGCGGCAGGTCTGAGGCAAGATCGAAGGCCAGCACCGGCATCCAGGCATAAACCTTCACATTGCCGCGGGTCTGCAACTGCCAGGAGACGAAGTTAAACAGGTCGGCGCGCATCGGCAGCCAGCGGTTGGGGAAATAGAGTGACTTGACCGTGCCGTCGCCCTGCGGGTCGGAGAAGGCCTGCAGAAAGACGTGGCTGATTTTCATGTCATAGACGCGCTGCACCAGCTTATCGATATTCTTTGCCTGCTGGACGGGATTGAGGTCATAGACATAGTCCAGATCCACATGCATCACCCGAACAGGATCGGCTTCCTGAATCTGGGTCACGGCGCTGGCAAAGGCCTTGAGCGACGGGTTACCGGCGATCAGCAGGCGTGGAATATTGTCCAGATCCTTCACGTTGCCCAGGCCGTCGTTCAGCGTAAACGCCAGCTGATACCCTTGCTGTTTGGCGATGGCCAGGGTGCTGCCGCTGGCGGCGCCGTAGGGCCACACCCAGGCGCGCGGCGTTTTCCCGGCAACCTCATGGATTTTCGCCGTTACTTTCTGCACGTCATCGGTCATTCGCCGGGTAAACTGCGCGTCGCTTTCATAGCGGCCGGTGGTTTTATCCCAGCCGCGGTTGGCGGCGGCAGGCTCGCGGCTGCCCTGCGGATTGGCCGGCAGACCGTAGTGCGAGGCCCAGGTGTGAGCGCCGATCTCCACTAGCGGCGAGCGGCTGAGCTCGCGCACCATCTCCCAGGTAGCGAAGCGCTCGCGCGGCGTCATCAGGCCGCCAAAATTAACGGGCTGACCAGCGGGAGTGTCCACCCAGCTGCCCACCGGCGCCCATAGCGCCGGGACGTTCCAGGCTTTAAGCAGCGGCCATACGCGGGTGTAAAAGCTGCTGTAACCATCGTCAAAACTGAGGAGAAAAGCCTTGGGCGGCAGCGACTTTAAGCCATAATGTGCATCGAGAATGTCCTGAACGCTAATCGCATGGTAGCCGTTATGCAGCAGCCAGGCGATCTGCTCATTGAGTGCGCTGGTGCGCACCGAAAGATAACGCTGGTCGGCGGCATCGTCTTCGACGTCATGGTAGGCCAGCACCAAAAAGCGATCCGCCGGCCAGGGTTGATTGGCCTCCAGTTGGGGGCGCTGCTGCGGGGCGAGGAAGGGGACTTCCTCAGCACGCACGCTGAAGATAAGGCACAGCCAGATGAGAAGCATCAGGCCGTTGCGCAGGGTCGTGTTCAGCATGGTCATCCTTAAAACCGTATATTTGCATCAAGAGTGATGGCGAGGTTGTTTTCACGTTTGCCGTCGTAGGGGCGCTTATCCCAGTTCAGCATCAGCCCGGAGTCGACGACGTTGTTCCAGCGCAGGCGCTGCCCGTAACCCAGCACCGTGATCGCCCCGGCGGCGTGATTTTTTTGCCAGTAGCTGCCGCCGCCGGCCAGTAACTGCTGGCTCCAGACGGTGTCATAGCGCTGGTAAAGCGTGTGATCGACGGCCAGCGCCGCGGTGGCGGCGAGGTCCCGTGCCGGACTGTAGTAGGCGGTGTCGGTGCGGCTATTGGCGCTGGCCGACAGACCGGGCTGCAAATCCAGCGTTAACCATGGGGTTTGCCAGAGGCGTTCTTTACCGGAGAGGGTGTACTCCTGGCGGCGGTTGCGATCGGTAAACCGGCTGGCGGCCGCGCTGAAGCGGTACTCCCGGCGTTCGTTTGGAGACCAGCGCAGCCAGCCTTCGCCGCGGTTGGCGCTGACGCCGTTGCGTAACGCGCGCAGCGGCGTCTGCTGCGAAATCCGCTCCAGTTCGCCGCCCAGCTGCCAGCGATCGCTAACGTCATGGGCGGCGGAAAGGCGGACGCCGGGCTTGTTCTCGCCGTGAAAATTGACGCTGGAGAGCTCAAGCTCGCCCCAGTAGTCGCGCGGACGCCATTCAATACCGGCAAACAGCTGGCGACGGCTGCCTTTCCCTTCTTCAAAATTGCCTTCAGCGAAGCGGTGCCCGCCGAACAACCGCCAGCTGTCGGCTAGCGGCGGGCTGTAGATCGCCGTCTCAAAACTGAGGTCGTGCGTGCCGCTCACCGGGTTGTCGGAATGCAGCCCTTTGCCAACGCTCAGGCGCAGCTCGGAGAGATGATGGATCTCGCGCGCTCTGGCCAGGCGCTGGGTGTTCAGATCCCGTGGCGAGCGGGCGACGACGTCGTCAGTCAGCAGATCCATTTGCCGCCACTCCTGCAGATCGAGGGCGACCCAGGCCTGCTGGCGCTCCAGCTGCAGGCTGGCGGGTTCCAGAGATTCCGCCGCTTTTAGCTGGCGTTCGGCTGCCCGTGGCAATCCTCTCTCCTGCAGAAGGGCGGCATAGTCTATCTGCAGGCCCTGGTTTCCAGGGGCCGTCGCCGCCAGGCGCTGCATTCGGGCTTCGGCCTGCGGCAGGTCGTTGGTAGCCGCTAAATAGTGCACGTTAAGCGACTGTGCGGTGAGCCAGTCGTCGTTCGGCTGCGGCGTTGGCGAGCCGTAGAGACGACGGATGTAGGGCGCATTCCTGGTGAGGCGGGCGACATACCGTTGCGCCTCCGGGTACTGACCGGTGTCCAGCAGAGCGTAGAAAAGCTCGTGTTCCTCATTCTGTTGGCTTGTCAGCCACGAAGGATGCTGGTGGATAAGCGTCAGCGCAGGCTCAATTTGCTTAAGGGCGATAAAAGAGGAGATGACCCAGCCGATGGCCCAGTCGGGAACGGTCTGCTGCTGCGCGATCAGGCTTTGGTATTCGCGGATGACCTGCGCGTACTCGGCGCTGGCGTACAGCGCGCCCAGACGATCAATACGCGCCCGGATGATGTCGGGCGCAGCCTGTGGGTCGGGGTGCCAGGCGGCGATCATCGCGTCATACTGCGTGAGCGCCGTGCGGGCCAGCGCGTAACGCGCCTTTTCTTCGCGGGAAGGGGTATCGGCAAGGCGCACCAGTTCGGCGGCGGCGTTCAACTGCAAGTTACGCTTTTCCGCAGGCGTCAGTTCGACGCTATTCGCCAGGCCGAGAGCAGGGGAATCAATCCGGTTGCGGGTCAGGGTCGCCATCAGGCTGGCCAGCGCGGTTTTGTTTTGCGGATCACGATCGAGGATCTGCGTGTCCACCAATAGCTGGTCCCAGCTTTTGCCCAGCCGCAGGTAGACATAGGAGAGCGTCTGCAGGTGCGCAACGCTCGCCTGCTCCGCCACCAGGCGACGCGCTTCGCTGAGCGCCTCGCCGTCCTTGCGGGCATCGGCGAGCGTTTTGATATAGCCGATACGATAGTCGTCGCTGCCAGGGGCCTGGCTGAGCGCCTGCTGCCAGAGGGTGAGCGAGGTTTGCCACTGCTTCTGGTTGCGCAGGGCCTGCGCCGCGGCGGCGGTGCCCCGTGCGGGAAGCGGCATATAGACCTGGTAGCGTCGCCAGACTTTCACCACTTCATCGTCCTGACCGGCCCAGAGTGCCACCTGCAGCCAGTCCGCCACCTGAGAAGGGGTTAAGGCATGCCGCAGCTGGTACTGCTGAAGGTAACTGAGAAAGGGGGCGTACTGACCTTGGCGCGCTTGCAAGATTTGCTGGTCATAGAGCGAATCCGCTCCCTGAACCAGCGCCGGGAAGAGCAAAAGCAAGCCGATTGATAGCGAGAGTTTCGTGTTGCGATTAAACAATAACGTATTTGAATAAGGTGATCTTTCCATTTCTATTTGCCATATGTTCATCAAGAATCCATTGCACAACACGACCGTCCTTTGACGGTGAGTTAAAGGATGAGGATGGTCCCATTTAGCTGACTGGCACTGCAGGTGAATGACCTATTGCAAACTAATAAACATATCTCCTGTTGATAAATGAATGGGTAATTTATACCCGATACGGCAACCGATAAATATGGATAAATTATGGTCTGCGTTTTAAGATAATTCTGTAAAATCGACTTCATTCGAACGGAAGTGTTCAAGTTGATTTCTTTAACCTACTGATATAAATAAAAAAGAAAGTCAGGTGGAATTTTGTTTCAAAATGGCGGTGTGACTTATATTTAGTTGGGGTTAGAGTTTTTTAGGCAATATTTAAGATGATTTCTGACAAAAATTCTCAATAGCAAAAAAAGCATCTTTTCTGTGGATTTTTTTATTTATAATCAATCTGTTTATTTCCTGTCAGAACGCAAGGAGGGTTTTCACAGCCAGATTCAGATGCCGCGCTAATGATAAATCACAGGTCTCGTTATTTTCACCGCCATGCGAAGCGTTCCATAGGGGGAGGGAAAACGTCTGGTTGACGAGAATTTGTTGATTAAATGTTAAAGGGACGATTTGTGGCAACTTTAATGATATTGGTTACCCAAGATTACTATCTTTTTCAAGGTGTTAAGAATTTTTTTCCTGATATCATTCAGTTAGATTCTAGCGGAAAAGCGATTTTAGATAATGAGGTTGATGAAGTCTCTCTGCTGGTTGATAGCCGCTCGCCGCTTTGCCATTACGATTATCTCGTGCTGGCAGCGGCGAAATCCAGAAAGCGAATATGTTGTATCGTCCTCGATATGCGCCATCGGGAAGAGCATTTACTGAGCCTGAAATCGTTTTTAAACATGTCATTATCACCCGCGGATATGGCGACATTATTTGGCCTTTTTCTGGAGATGAATAGCAAGCGTCTGACCAAAGAGTGGTTTGACGATCTGCGCTTAAGTTTGTCTGAACAGTTAATGTTACGTTTACTCATGGCGGGGATGACCATGGAGGAGGTGGCCGTCAATCTCAATACGTCACTAAAAAGCCTTTACCGCAAGCGTACTGCGCTTTATGAGCGTTTGGGGTTAGATAATTTTAATGAAGCTTGCTTATTTATCTTTCGAAATAAGCTGCTGGAGCAGACCGAACGTTCGTTATGAAGCTTCGCTGTACAGAGAATGGATGTTATCGCAAGGTATTTGTTGACGAAAATCTAATAAATTAAATAGATATTGATAGGTACAACCGTCGATACCCGGCGGTATCGATGATGGCATTCGGCATATAATTCCGGAGCTCTTTGGAAGTATTTACCGCCAATGCGGTTTGCTATGCACAGCGATTATTATAATGAATATATTCCTTGCGCCGCACAGGAATAGTTTTGTCATAAATTAACACTACCATGGTATTCCGACTCACGCGTCGGAATACCATGAGATATCGTGAAAGCATCAGAGGAGCGAGGTGGATGAGAATAAGGGACAGTATTGCTGAGCGGTTAGAGGCATGCGGGCTCTACCGTCGGGCGGCATCCAGATGGATTGAGGTGATGCAGCGTTGTCTGGACGATGAGGACCGAGAGTGGATCCGTCACCATCGCAATCAGTGTCTGAAAAAGGCGCAACGTCCGCCGGCGCCGAAAGAGGAGTTTGCCGACCTCCACCAGGCGGCGAAAGAGACTCAATATCGTATGGGCATTGCGAAGCCCTATGGCGAAGCATTCAGACTGCCCGGCAAAGGGAAAACGGCCGCCGAGTAATGCCTTTCTTCACGACGTTTGCCTGACGGCTTCGCCTTATCCGGCCTACGAGTCCTCTGCTGGTTCAAACAGCGTAGGCCCGCGCAAGCGCAGCGCCGCCGGGCGATACACATCAGACGCCGTACCCGCGGTTGTGCCGGATGGCGGCATAAATGCCTTATCCGGCCTGCGGGTCCTCCACAGGTTCAAACAGCGTAGGCCCGCGCAAGCGCAGCGCCGCCGGGCGATACACATCAGACACCGTACCCGCGGTTGTGCCGGATGGCGGCATAAATTCCTTATCCGGCCTACGGGTCCCCACAGGTTAACAGCGTAGGCCCGCGCAAGCGTAGCGCCGCCGGGCGATACACATCAGACGCCGTACCTGCGGTTGT
>NZ_JH414804.1:19237-172951 GCF_000238715.1 Klebsiella sp. 4_1_44FAA | reverse complement strand
CGGCCTGCGGGTCCTCCACAGGTTCAAACAGCGTAGGCCCGCGCAAGCGCAGCGCCGCCGGGCGATACACATCAGACACCGTACCCGCGGTTGTGCCGGATGGCGGCATAAATTCCTTATCCGGCCTACGGGTCCCCCACAGGTTAAACAGCGTAGGCCCGCGCAAGCGTAGCGCCGCCGGGCGATACACATCAGACGCCGTACCTGCGGTTGTGCCGGATGGCGGCATAAATGCCTTATCCGGCCTACGAGTCCTCTGCTGGTTCAAACAGCGTAGGCCCGCGCAAGTGCAGCGCCGCCGGGCGATACACATCAGACACCGTACCCGCGGTTGTGCCGGATGGCGGCATAAATGCCTTATCCGGCCTACGAGTCCTTTCGCAGGCTCAAACAGCGTAGGCCCGCGCAAGCGCAGCGCCGCCGGGCAGCGGGTGATAGAACGGAGTTCGATGAAGAGTCCGGATGCAGAAAAGCAAAAACCCGCCTTTTGGGCGGGTTCTTTAAATAGTGGTGCCCGGACTCGGACTAACGCCGCAGGCGTTGAACAGCGCGCTTGCCGCGCTGGCCCCGAAGGGGTGAGCCGCTGTGCGGCGAATAATCGAACGGAGTTCGATGAAGAGTCCGGATGCAGAAAAGCAAAAACCCGCCTTTTGGGCGGGTTCTTTAAATAGTGGTGCCCGGACTCGGAATCGAACCAAGGACACGGGGATTTTCAATCCCCTGCTCTACCGACTGAGCTATCCGGGCAACGGGGCGCATTAAACCGTAATCCGCCCACCCCGTCAACCAAATTTCTTAAATTACTTATCGATTGCTTATCTTTGCGGCAATTCTGCGTTCAAAGGCGCGTTTTGGCTTAACTTCACTGCATGCCGTTATCGCCCTCGCGGGTTTTCCAGCCGCTGGTAATTGCGATAACGTGGCGTAGTCCGGAGATGAGATAATCGCCAATGACCTCCTCGTCCTCACGCGGCGAGCTTAGGGTAATTTCCGCATCCACGCCGTGGCGATAGGCGCCATGATGGCTGAAAATGGTGCCGATGTAACACTTCCCGTTCAGCCAGACCGGAATATAGGCCACCGTCTCATAGATATAGTTAACGGCGACGCCGCTGTAGTAGTTATCCGCCTCGTCAGCGGAGGTGCCCGGCGGGATGGGGCAGATCGGCGCGTCGTTGTCGCTGGCGGGTCTGTCTTTCAGCAGGCTGCCCTGCATTACCTCCAGCGAGCGCAGCAGGTCCGCTTTATCGCCGTCGCTCAGGCTGGGGGTCAGCGGCTGGTCTTTCTCCGGGGAGCGGATGCTGTTCAGCGTATAGCGATAGCGAACCGTCACCGCGGGCGTCTGGCTGGTGGTGCTGAACGGGCGTAGCAGGTAGAGGTTATCTTCGCCAAACTGGCCGTTGTACCACAGGGCATACACCTGGCCGTTGATTTTGACCCAGTGGTTCCACTGGTTAGCCCCGCGGCCATTAATGGAAAAGAGGGCGCCGGGCACCCCGGCATCGAAATCATCACCATTATCACTGTCGCTGCCGTTGACGGCGGCAAAATCATCATCACCTCGCTTGAGCACCCCGGTGTAGCTGAAGAGTCCGGTGCCGCCCACGTAGCTGTCGATAATCAGGTCGCGTTTGCCGTCGCCGTCGAGGTCGATAAGGGTAAAGCTGACTTTGCCGTTTTCTGAATCCGCGCTAATCGAGGAGCGCAGAAACGCCTGCCACTCATCATCGCTGATATCCGGGGACGGTTTACTGGTCGTGATCAGCGTATCGTCGGCGTAAGTGAGCGTGAAGTCGGTAATATGGCCGGTTAACGGAAACTGCTCGGCGACCTTATTCAGCGACAATTCTGGATCGCTTTTTTGCGCTTTCAACACTGCGTAATACAACGTGCGCAGAGCCAGGTTATCCGCCTCTTTCTGCTGCCTGGGGATCACCTGGCTGACAAAGGTCGGCAGCATCCAGGTGCCACCCGGGGTGATTTCCCGACACATACCGGTGCTGTACTTCAGGCTGGGGGGAAAGGTTTTACCATCCCAAACGCGCGTCTCGCCGGTGACGCAGTCGGCCATGCCCCGTTCTTTGTGCAAAAAGACGATAGCGCCGTCGGCGTAGCTGGAGGCCTCGGTAGTGAGCAGTCGCGGTTTGCTCAACTGGGCGTTATCGACCAGCCACAGGGCATAACCGTCGTTATAGGGCGCTCGCCAGCAGAGCGCCTGCGCCAGAGAATGGGTTTTATCCAGCGCGGTCAGCGTGATCTGGCGATCTGCCGCCGGAATGGCCTGATTCTGCCAGTCGTCGCAGCGCTGGTTCAGCAGCGGCGTCAGGATGGGCAGCAGTTTCTGGCGCTGAAGCATACTCAACGGCACTGGCTGCGCGTTATGGAGAACCGGGGCGGCGATAATTTCCGGGGCGGGAGTGGCTGGCAAAATGGCATCGTCGCCGGCATCGCCTTTATCCAGCAGCGCATCGGCGGTGCCGGTGCGTCGCTGAAACGCATCCATTTTACCCAGCACCTCGCGGCTGCCGGCGCTGGAAAGCGGCAGGTGCTGGCCGTTAAGGGTGAATTCGATTTTGCGCTGATTCGTTAACGCCTGTAGCAGGGCGGTGGTCTGATCGCTGTCGAGGCGAAAGTGGCTGTCGTCGAGAGCGTCCAGCGCGCCAAAATCCCGGTCGTCGATCAGCAGGCTGGCGGTGGAGTCGGCGGGGATATCGTGCTCGATTTGCGCAAAGGTTACCGTGGCGGTGAGGTGCTGTTCGCTGCCCGCGTTGCGGGTCAACAGCACGCTGACCTCACCCATGCGGACGCCGTAACCCGCCGCCCGGCAGGCGCCGGTATTATCGCAGGCGAGCTCCCAGTCTTTTTGTGCAAAGGAAAAACCTTGCAGGGGAGCCGCCAGCAGGGGCGTAGAGCAGAGGCCCAGCCAGGCAGCCCAGAAGAACGCGCGCATATCAATCCCTGTCAGCAATCAGTGAGGGGGAAATTATAGGCGCGACGTGGCGGTTAGGATATCAGAATCAGGTCAAGGCGCCACCCATACGGCACTGGGCGAAGCGTAGAATATCTTCAGCCAGCCGCCGGGCGGTATCCACATCCGTCTGGCTACGTTTGACCAGCAGACGGCTCAGACAGCCCTCGACAATCAGCTCCATCTGCTTGGCGACCATTTCCGGGTCATCCACCTCCAGCTGAGTCAGCAGCTCGTGAGTGTAGGCCAGCGAAGCCTGCTTCTGCTGTTCCGCCAGCTGGTGAATGGGGTGCTGAGGATCCGGGTAGAAGGTGCAGGCGGCGATAAACAGGCAGCCCGGGTACCGCTGGTTGCTTACGCAGGTGGTGAGTGCGGCATAGCGTGCCAGCAGCTTTTGCTCTGCGCTTAAGGTCTCGTCCAGCAGGAGCTGACGACGCCAGGCATCCACCTGCTGGCTCAGATAGCGAAGCGCGTCGTACAGCAGCGCTTCGCGGTCAGGCCAGAAGCGTTTCAGGTCGCTCGTCGGGCAGGACACGCGCTCAGCGACCATCTCCAGCGACGTGTTGGCGATACCTTCAATTTCAAGAATCTTAATGGCTTCTGCCAGGACGTCTTCACGTAGCACGGTGTTCTCCTCCATCTTTCCTCCTAAAGTGTCGCTCACGCTTGCCAATCGCGCAAATGGGCGCTGAATGCCGCGGCATCCATAAAGCCGGTGACTCGCCGCTCAGGCTGTTCCTGACCCTCAGCGTTAAAGAACAGGATCGTCGGCAGACCCAGCACCTGCAGGTGTTTCAGCAGCGCGACGTCTTGCGGGCTGTTCTTCGTCACATCAACCTGTAATAACACGGTGCCTTTCAGCGCCTGCTGCACGTCAGGTGAACTAAAGGTGTATTTTTCAAACTCTTTGCAGGCCACGCACCAGTCGGCGTAAAGATCGAGCATCACCGGTTGACCTTTCGCCTGCGCCAGCGCCTGGTCAAGCTCGGCCACCGAGCTGACGCGGGTGAAAGCCAGGTGCGCCTGCTGCTCGACCGCCGGGGCGCCAAACGCCCAGTCCTGCAGAGGCCGCGCGCTGACCAGCGCGGCGGCAAGCAGAATGATCTGTACCAGCCGCATCCACGGCCGGGTAGCGCCCAGCGAGGTGATAAACGCCCAGCTGAAGAAGGCGACACCGAGCATTGACCACAGCCGTAACCCCCACTGGTCGCCGAGTATGCGTTCCAGCAGGAAGACGGGCAGGGCAAGGATCACAAACCCGAAGGCGGTTTTCACATGGCTCATCCACGGGCCGCTTTTCGGCAACAGGCGATTGCCAAACACGGTCACAAGGATCAACGGCAGACCCATGCCCAGCGCGTAAAGGTACAGCGTGCCGCCGCCCAGCCACAGATTACCGCTCTGGGCGATATACAACAGAATGGCGCTTAGCGGCGCGGTGGTGCAGGGAGAGCAGATCAGCCCGGCAATAGCGCCCATCGCAAAGACCCCGCCGGGCGAGCCGCCCTGGCGCTTATTGCTGAGCAGCGTCAGCCGGGTCTGCAGCGACGACGGCAGCTGCAGCGTGAACAGGCCGAACATGGAGAGCGCCAGCAGTATAAACACCGCCGACAGGCCGACCAGGACATACGGGTGCTGCAGGGCCGCCTGGAACTGCAGCCCGGCGGCGGCTACCACCAGCCCCAGCGCGGTATAGGTCAGGGCCATCCCCTGGACGTAAATAAAGGCCAGCAGCAGGGCGCGCGCGGTGGAAAGCCGCTGTTTTCCGCCCAGCACGATGCCCGAAATCAGCGGGTACATCGGCAGCACGCAGGGGGTGAAGGCGATACCAATGCCAATCAGCAGCGCCCACAGGGCGGTGAAGGGCAGACGAGCGGGGACGTCTGCTGGCGGCGCCATGGCAGGCGCCTGCGGCACGGCGTTCTCCTCCATCGGGCGCGGTTCAACCGGCAGCGGCGGATTGAAGGCCGGGCGATGGTTCTGCGACGACACGGGCGCGGCGGCGGTTGGCTGAGCGTCGTTTGAGGCCGCCCGCACGGCGCTCAGCGGGATCACTTTAGTCTCCGGCGGATAACAGAATCCGGCATCGGCGCAGCCCTGCCAGGTGACGGTGAGAGTAGCCTCTTTGTCCGCCTCCTTCACCGTCACCGGCACGGTCAGGCGTTGGCGAAAGATCTCGCTTTTGCCGTAAAACTCATCTTCATGCCACTCTCCCGCCGGCAGCGCCGGTTCGTCGATCGTCGCCCCGGCGGCGCTGAAGGTAAACTGTTGACGATAAAGATAATAACCATCCTTGATTTGCCAGCTCAGGTTGACGTCATGCTGTTGCTGCTGAAAGTCAAAGGCGAAAGCTTGATCAGCAGGCACGAAGTTCGAGCGCCCCGGCGCGTCGAATAACCCGGCGGTGGCTGATGTGCTGCACAGCAGCAGGATCAGCGTAATGATGCGGTAAGCCATGAGAGGTAATCGTTATCTCCATGCGTGACGGGTAGAACCAGCAGTTCTGGGGTTTGATACGGGTGGTGTGACTTCAGGCAGTCCAGCAGCGCCTGCTGATGGGCAAGGTCAGTTTTGAGTAGCATCTGAACTTCATACTCCTGCTCGAGTTTCCCTTCCCAGTAATACAGAGAGGTGGCCCCCGGCAGCAGCGTGGCGCAGGCTGCCACCTTTTCCGCCAGCGCTTTTGCCGCCAGATCCTGGGCGGTCGCTTCGTCCGGCGCGGTACAGAGCACAACAACAGCATCAGGCGTAGTCATCATGAACCTCGTATCAGCGAAAAGAGGCACTATAACACGCAAGATGCGGGGATATTAGCGTAACGAGCGGGGAAAGTGAGGGCAACGGAAGGCGGGCCCGTAGTGGACCCGCCGCCAGCGGTATTTACAGCATAATCCCGCCAAAGATAAAACCGAGGATCACGCACAGCGTGATAGCGATAACGCCGGGGATCAGGAAGGCGTGGTTAAAGACATATTTACCAATGCGGGTTGAGCCGGTGTCGTCCATCTCTACCGCCGCCAGCAGGGTTGGGTAGGTCGGTAGAACGAACAGCGCCGAGACCGCGGCAAACGAGGCGATAGCCGTCAGCGGGCTGACGCCCAGCAGCAGCGCGGCAGGCATCAACGCCTTGGTGGTGGCTGCCTGCGAGTAGAGCAGCGTGGCGGCGAAAAACAGTACCACCGCCAGCAGCCATGGGTAATTATGCAGCAGATCGCCGGCCACGGCCTGGATGTCGCTGATATGCGCTTTAACGAAGGTATCTCCCAGCCAGGCGACGCCGAGGACGCAGACGCAGGCGCTCATCCCGGACTTAAAGGTGCTGGCGTTGAGCACTTCGCCGGTGTCGATTTTGCAGGTGATGCTAATCAGGGTGGCGATGGTCAGCATAAATACCACGATCGCCTCGTTACGCGGCAGCACCGGGTTCTTAATCAGGCCGACGGTATCGCTGATGGCCGTGGCGTAGAACATCACCGCCACGATGCCGATCAAAAACAGCAGGACAGAGCGTTTGGCGTGCGGCTGCAGCTCAAATACCTGGCTGCCGCGCAGTCTGACTTCCCCCTTGGCCAGCCGCTCCTGGTAAACCGGATCGTCTTTCAGTTCGCAGCCGAGGAAGTTGCAGACGATAGCGGTGAGCATCACCGCCAGCAGCGTGACCGGAATACAGATGGCCAGCAGCGTCAAATAGCTAACGCCCAGCGGTTCAAGGATTCCTGCGAAAAAGACCACTGCGGCGGAAATGGGCGAGGCGGTGATCGCTATCTGGGAGGCCACCACCGCAATCGACAGTGGACGAGACGGACGAATGCCTTGCTCTTTGGCAACTTCGGTGATCACCGGCAGCGTGGAGAAGGCGGTATGGCCGGTGCCAGCGAGCACGGTCATAAACCAGGTCACCAGCGGGGCAAGGAAGGTAATGTACTTCGGGTGGCGGCGCAGCATCCGTTCGGCGAGGCTGACCAGGTAATCCATCCCGCCGGCGACCTGCATGGCGGCGATAGCGGCAATCACCGCCATAATGATTTCAATAACGTCGAAGGGGATCGCACCCGGTTTAATTTGAAAAATAAGCGTCAGGACAAGGACGCCAAGGCCACCGGCAAAGCCGATACCGATGCCGCCGAGCCGGGCGCCGAGATAAATCGCCAGCAGGACAATAACCAGTTCTGCACCAAACATATATGCCTTCCTTGTTTTTTAACAAGTTGATATTGAATTGTTGTATTTTAGTAAAACCAAAAAGCAAAAAAGGCATGTCATCGCTGACATGCCTTTGAATGACTAACCTGAAAGATTACTGTTCGCTTTCATCGGTATAACGCTTTGCTTTATAAGCGGGATGCATCAGGTTTTGCGCAGAGAAAATATCATCCAACTCCGCCGCCGTCAGCAGTCCGCGCTCCAGGACCACTTCCCGTACGCTCTTGCCGGTTTCGGCACAGATCTTGCCGACGATATCGCCATTGTGGTGGCCAATAAACGGGTTGAGGTAGGTGACGATGCCGATGGAGTTGTAGACGTAGCCTTCACATACCGCTTTATTGGCGGTGATGCCGTTAACGCATTTCTCCAGCAGGTTGTAGCAGGCGTTGGTCAGGATATGAATCGACTCGAACATCGCCTGGCCGATCACCGGCTCCATCACGTTCAACTGCAGCTGACCGGCTTCGGAGGCCATGGTCACAGTGGTATCGTTGCCGATAACTTTGAAGCAGACCTGGTTGACCACCTCCGGCACCACCGGGTTAACCTTCGCCGGCATGATTGAAGAGCCAGCCTGCAGCTCAGGCAGGTTGATTTCGTTGAGGCCCGCGCGCGGACCGGAAGAGAGCAGGCGCAGGTCGTTACAGATCTTGGATAGTTTCACCGCCAGGCGTTTCAGCGAGCTGTGAACCATAACGTACGCCCCGCAGTCCGAGGTGGCTTCAATCAGATCTTCCGCCGGGACGACCGGTAAGTTGCTTACTTCAGCCAGCTTCTGCACCGCCAGCTGTTGAT
The DNA here is from genome assembly GCF_000238715.1 of Klebsiella sp. 4_1_44FAA. NCBI lineage: Bacteria > Pseudomonadati > Pseudomonadota > Gammaproteobacteria > Enterobacterales > Enterobacteriaceae > Klebsiella > Klebsiella sp. 4_1_44FAA. Next base: position 164,982 of record NZ_JH414804.1, on the reverse strand, counting down.
AGCCGTCCGGGGTGTTGAGGCGAGTACCAATGGCGGTGGCACCGAGGTTCACCTCCAGCAGCAGCTCCGCAGTGCGCAGAATGCTTTTGGTCTCTTCATTAAGCAGCACATTGAAGGCATGGAACTCCTGGCCGAGGGTCATCGGCACCGCGTCCTGCAGCTGGGTGCGGCCCATTTTGAGGATGTCCTGGAACTCCACGGCTTTCGCCTGGAAGCCTTCGCCCAGCTGTTTAATCGCATCGATTAACTTAAGGATGGAGGCATACACCGCAATGCGGAACCCGGTGGGGTAAGCATCGTTGGTGGACTGGCATTTGTTGACGTGATCGTTTGGGTTCAGGTACTGGTATTCGCCTTTCTGGTGGCCCATCAGCTCAAGGCCAATGTTCGCCAGGACTTCGTTGGTGTTCATGTTTACGGAGGTACCGGCCCCGCCCTGGAAGACATCGACCGGGAACTGGTCCATGCATTTGCCGTTATTCAGGACTTCGTCACAGGCGGCGATAATCGCATTTGCCGCGCTTTTGGGAATGGTCTGCAGCTCCTTGTTCGCCAGCGCGGCGGCTTTCTTCACCATGACCATGCCGCGCACGAATTCTGGTATATCGCTGATTTTGCTGTTGCTAATGTAGAAGTTTTCAATCGCTCGCAGAGTATGAACGCCGTAGTAAGCGTCCGCGGGAACTTCCCTGGTGCCCAACAGATCTTCTTCGATACGAATGTTGTTTAACATGTGAACCTTCTTTTCAAGCTGCCAATGAATTCACCAAACACACAGAATATCCAGTATTCAGTATATTTTCTGGCCGACGATTATTTCCTTAACCGGCCCGGTGCCCAAGATCATATGCTGATGATAGCGAATATCAGTAAGCTTGATCACTTATTACATTGCGGGTATGAGAAGATTTATTAATCTGTGAAATGGGTCACCGCTTTCTTATTCCTGAGAAAAATAAGCCTTTCCGCTGATTGAAAAGCCGCTCAGCATCCCCATGTTAGTGGGATGCGATCAGCAAATTGATGATTACGGGCGCTGAACGCAGCGCCCGTTGATGAAGGAGACGCCGGTGCGTTGGATTCCGTTTATTGCTTTTTTTCTTTACGTTTACATTGAGATATCGATCTTTATCCAGGTTGCGCACGTGCTGGGCGTCTTTATGACCCTGATCCTGGTGATCTTTAGCTCGGTGGTAGGGATGTCGCTGGTGCGTAACCAGGGCTTCAAAAACTTCCTGCTGATGCAGCAGAAGATGGCCGCGGGCGAGAGCCCGGCGGCGGAGATGATCAAGAGCGTATCGCTGATTATCGCTGGTCTGCTGCTGTTGCTCCCGGGGTTCTTTACCGACTTCCTCGGCCTGCTGCTATTGCTGCCGCCGGTGCAAAAGCATTTGACGATGAAGCTGATGCCGCACCTGCGCTTCAGCCGGATGCCGGGCGGCGGCTTTAGCGCCGGAACTGGCGGCGGAGAGACCTTCGAAGGGGAATTCCAGCGCAAAGATGAGCAGCGCGACCGTCTGGACCATAAGGACGATCGCCGCGATTAACATTCCCCCGGCCCGGTCAGCAGATGCGACCGGGCCGCTTTCTTTGCAGGCCTACACGCTTCCCGTCGCCAGCTTGCGCCTGGGTAAAAACAGCCACAGCCCCGCCAGCATCACCAGCGCGTACAGGCTTTTCCAGCCGACCATCGCCAGCAGCAGCAGACAGAGAATGCTGCCCACCACCGCCAATAGCCGATAGCGACCGCGAAGCAAACGACAACCCGCCAGCATGCACAGCAGATAGATCATGATGAAAATGCCATTGGCGTAAACGATCAGCGCGTCCAGATTGATATCGAGCAGATAGATGCCAAGGGTGCTAACTACGCAGGATCCCAGCACGGCGTTGAGGGCGTTGCGCGGGATCTGCCGTGGCGACAGCCTTGCGAGGTAGCTGTGTGGCTTATGCTGCGCTTGCGACCAGACCAGGCGGGCAAAGCTTTGAATATAGATGTTGAGGCTGGCGAAACAGGCGAGATAGCCGATGACGCAGGCTACCCACAGCGCTTCGACGCCGAACAGACGGACCACGATATTCGGTAATGACGCCGCCGCCGCCATCTCCTCGCCAAAGGCGTGGAAGTGCAGCACCAGCACGGTGCAGGCCCAGTAGACCGAGCCGGCAAGCAGCAGGCCTATCATCAGCGCCCTGGGGAAATCACGCTCGGGATGTTTAAACTCCGAGGCGAGATGCGCGAAGGCTTCCAGACCGACAAAGCACCAGAACATCACCGACAGCGCCAAAAAGAGCTGCCCGCGGTCAATCTCCGCCGGGGCCGGGAAGGGGATCTGCGCCGGGCTTATCCCGCCGCGCCACCAGACTACGACGATCAGCGCCACAATCAGTACGGCAACCAACGTCTGCAGGTTGGCGCTGGAGCTGGCGCCACGCGAACCGACCCACCAGACGATGGCCAGGGTGCCCAGCTCCGCCAGCAGCAGCTGCGCATCATGCCAGCCGAACAGCGCCTGGCCAAAACCGGTGGCGATGTGCAGGGCGGCGGGGAGTCCGACCGGGATAACCGATAAAAACAGCCAGCCGGTGACGCTGGCCAGACGTGGCCCAAAGGCCATATCGACAAAGTGGGCCACGCCGCCCGCGCTGGGAAAATGGCGGCCGAGCAGGGCGAAGACGATGGCAATCGGGAAAACAAGGAGAATGAGCAGCGGCCATGCCCACAGGCTGTTATCGCCAGCGACCAGCGCCGCCAGCGCCGGGACGGCGAAGACGCCGGTACCCAGCAATGAGGTGGAAAGCAACCCAACTCCCTGTCCCAGCCCTAACTCCTGTTTTAAACCACTCATGATTCAATCCTGCGCCAGTGAAAAAAAAGAGAGTATCACAATCGCTTTTCCTTATGACCGATTGCCTGACATGGCCGCTTTTTGTGCGCCAGCGCAAAGGTAAAAATTTTTTTAATTTTGCCCTTGAAGCCGTAAATGGCCATCCCCATCTCTCTCTGCACTAGCCGGTAAACCGCGTTCGGCCCGGCGTCACCCATAACTGATAATGACTTTCTCGAAGGAGAGCTATCAATGAGTATTCGTCCGTTACATGATCGTGTGATCGTCAAACGTAAAGAAGTTGAAACCAAATCTGCGGGCGGCATCGTTCTGACCGGTTCTGCAGCAGCTAAGTCAACTCGTGGCGAAATCATCGCTGTCGGTAAAGGCCGCATCCTGGAAAACGGGACCGTGCAGCCGCTGGACGTTAAAGTTGGTGACATCGTGATTTTCAACGATGGCTACGGCGTGAAGACTGAAAAGATCGACAACGAAGAAGTACTGATCATGTCCGAAAGCGACATCCTGGCAATTGTTGAAGCTTAATTCGCACGACCCTGAACGAATTTGAGGAATAAAAGAAATGGCAGCAAAAGACGTAAAATTCGGTAACGACGCTCGTGTAAAAATGCTGCGCGGCGTAAACGTACTGGCAGATGCAGTTAAAGTGACCCTGGGCCCGAAAGGCCGTAACGTGGTTCTGGACAAATCCTTCGGCGCGCCGACCATCACCAAAGATGGTGTTTCCGTTGCACGTGAAATCGAACTGGAAGACAAGTTCGAAAACATGGGCGCGCAGATGGTGAAAGAAGTTGCCTCTAAAGCGAACGACGCGGCAGGCGACGGTACCACCACCGCAACCGTACTCGCTCAGGCTATCGTGAACGAAGGCCTGAAAGCTGTTGCAGCAGGCATGAACCCGATGGATCTGAAACGCGGTATCGACAAAGCGGTACTGGCTGCAGTAGAAGAGCTGAAAGCGCTGTCCGTTCCGTGCTCTGACTCCAAAGCTATCGCTCAGGTAGGTACCATCTCCGCTAACTCCGACGAAACCGTCGGTAAACTGATCGCGGAAGCGATGGATAAAGTTGGTAAAGAAGGCGTGATCACCGTTGAAGACGGTACCGGTCTGGAAGACGAACTGGACGTAGTTGAAGGTATGCAGTTCGACCGCGGCTACCTGTCTCCGTACTTCATCAACAAGCCGGACACCGGTGCCGTTGAGCTGGAAAGCCCGTTCATCCTGCTGGCTGACAAAAAAATCTCCAACATCCGCGAAATGCTGCCGGTTCTGGAAGCCGTAGCGAAAGCTGGCAAACCGCTGGTCATCATCGCTGAAGACGTTGAAGGCGAAGCGCTGGCGACCCTGGTGGTTAACACCATGCGCGGCATCGTTAAAGTGGCTGCGGTGAAAGCACCGGGCTTCGGCGACCGTCGTAAAGCTATGCTGCAGGACATCGCTACTCTGACTGGCGGTACCGTTATCTCTGAAGAGATCGGTATGGAGCTGGAAAAAGCGACTCTGGAAGACCTGGGCCAGGCGAAACGCGTGGTTATCAACAAAGACACCACCACCATCATCGATGGCGTTGGCGAAGAATCCGCAATCCAGGGCCGCGTAGCTCAGATCCGTAAGCAGATCGAAGAAGCGACCTCCGACTACGATCGTGAAAAACTGCAGGAACGTGTCGCTAAACTGGCTGGCGGCGTAGCAGTAATCAAAGTCGGTGCGGCTACCGAAGTTGAAATGAAAGAGAAAAAAGCACGCGTCGACGACGCCCTGCACGCAACCCGTGCTGCGGTTGAAGAAGGCGTGGTGGCTGGCGGCGGCGTAGCGCTGGTTCGCGTTGCGGCGAAACTCGCTGGCCTGACCGGTCAGAACGAAGATCAGAACGTCGGTATCAAAGTTGCGCTGCGCGCAATGGAAGCGCCGCTGCGTCAGATCGTTTCCAACGCCGGTGAAGAGCCGTCTGTTGTGGCAAACAACGTGAAAGCAGGCGACGGTAACTACGGTTACAACGCAGCAACTGAAGAATACGGCAACATGATCGACTTCGGTATCCTGGACCCAACCAAAGTCACCCGTTCTGCACTGCAGTACGCGGCTTCCGTGGCTGGCCTGATGATCACCACCGAGTGCATGGTGACCGACCTGCCGAAAGGCGACGCGCCTGACTTAGGTGCTGCTGGCGGCATGGGCGGCATGGGCGGTATGGGCGGCATGATGTAATCGTGCGCTCTACGGCATAAAAAAGCAGAAACCCCTGGCCAGCAATGGCTGGGGGTTTTTTATTGTCATTTTTAATCATCTTCTTCGTGACCCTGGTTCAAAATAGGTGCTGTACCAAATCAAAGATCTTCGCCTGTTCGGATACTTCGGATAAATTCAGTCGGAGTCATGTCATTTAATAATGAATGCGTTCTCTCATGATTTTATTCCTGCGCCAGTTTTCGAGTTTGTCCTGCGCATCTTCCAGGGACAGAAGCCTGGCTAATAATTTTAAATGGAAACTGATGTAGGAAAGGGTTCGTAACTGGAGCAGAGTATTAAAAGTATAAAAAACATGTAATAAGTTTCTTATATTCTATTGATATGCTATCAATTCTAATCACTAAAGTGTTTTATTGTAATAAACCTATAGATGGAATTTATAATGATGATGTTTTATTTGTTAGAATAATCATTAATAAAGAAAGAAGTGATAAATTTAGCAAATAAAATTTTTGGAATGTTAAAAAACATAAAAAGGTACAACGTCGTACCTTTTTATGTTGAAAAATCAATCGAGATTAATAAATACCCGGAGTACCGTTAAAGATACCTTCTAAACTATCAATCGCGATCTGTTTTGACTGATCCCAGCCCAGGAAGAAACCTGCTGCGGCACCGTTAATTGCGCCAACGATAAGGCCATAGAGTCCACCGATCATCATACCGATAGTACCAACCCCAAAGATCCCGCCGTTGTCGCTGCCGTGGGAGCCACCAACGATGCTACCACCACCTGCGGTGATTGCACCTAACAGCAAAGCAGAAGCGACTGCTTCAACGCCGTTTGATGCAATCGATGAAATCGCCGATCCCAGGGATGAGAAGTCCCAGCTATAAGCACCAGAGATTGATTCCATTTCAATTACAGATAATTCTTTCATTTTATGTCCTTATTTTAATCAGTGGTGAAATTAGAAAATGCCGGTTGTTCCATCAATCAAACCTTTATAACCGTCCATGGTCAGCTGCATAGAATCATCCCAACCAAGTAAGGCACCGGTAATAGCACCAATAATACCGCCAGCGATCAGCCCCCATAAGCCACCAACGGCCATACCAATGGTACCAACGCCGAAGATCCCGCCGTTATCGCTGCCATGAGTTCCACCAATAGAACTGCCGTAGCTAGCAAGAATCGATCCCAGAGTGACCGCGGATGCAACTGCTTCAACGCCGTTTGATACGATAGAAGTCAGTGCTGAACCCAGGGAGGAAAAATCCCAGCTGTATGCACCAGCAATGGATTCCATTTCAATTACTGATAACTCTTTCATTAATGCTCCTTGAAGAAATAATAAAACTTACAATTGTATATTAGATCGAACTAATATTTTCTTCCTTATTAATCAATATACATTGGTCAATAATATAACGTGAATGCCAAGAAGCATTCCAGTTACTGGAAGCTGTTACAGGATAAATATCCAATTCTGTTTTTCAACTCATCTTTACATGAATTATTGCTGCTTAATGAACTGTGAAGTTAGGTTCACATCCCAGTTCATTTTAAAGTTTTATTAATATTGATTTATCGTGAAGGTCATTGCAGCATTAGCAGTCCCTGACTTAACCGTCCCGATACGTTTATAGTGAGCAACAAGTGGGATCTCTATTGAGCTCTCCATATTGGTATGATATTTGGTTTCACTAGAAAAAACTAAAGGAGAACGATCTTTAGCATTAAGTATTTCAACTGCTATGCCTGTGGCGGCATCTGAATTACTGGTGTCAACATTAAGTATACCTTTTCCAGTACTACCGGTTGTTGGGTCAAAAGAAACGTAGACAGCATTAGCATCTTTCTGACAATTAAGCTTAACGGAGAACTTGGTATCCGTAGATGTGCTTCCAACAGACGTAAAGGAAGAAGCAAGATGATTACCAAGTTGAATATTTTGAATTCGTAAACTTGGGTCTGTCACACAGCTTTTAGTAATCCAGGAAATTTTTGCTTTAATAGATATTTTTGCTACAACCCAGTTATCAACATTAAACTGGGCCGCGAGGCCATAATTCGTCGTCCCTTTACCAACAGTGCCTGTCTTAATGAAGCTAATGACAGTTTTTTTATCGGTAGACCAATATAATAAATCGCCAGAAGTCATAGACGCTGAATAAGGGACGGCTTTTGAAGATTGTACAAGATCTCGTATTTGAATACCGATACCATCAATACCTGAGGCATAGATATTACCATAAACATTCGAGCCCACTAATGTCTGGAAAGAACCCAGCATTTTAGAGGTATATTTACCTCTTCCTGAGTTTAAAGGACAGGTTATCTTTGGTCCTTCTGTATCGAGGCGAGCTGTATAGAGAGTTGCACCAACCTCGGCATCTGGATCGATAGCTATTGAAGACAAATTTAAAGTATACGTCTTGCCGTCCAATACAATACAGCCAGACGCATCAGCTAAGCACTGCGAACTATAGATACCGATAAAGGTGGTGATAATAGCCACCATAATTTTATACATAGTCAGGTCCTTCTTTGGTTAGTAGTGGCACACAAGTTGACTTTGTTGAATACCGCTTGTTTTTTCAGCATCCGAAAATTGATAATTTGCACGACACTGCTGAGAAGCCTTTTTACCCCACTGAACCGATAGTGCCCCTTCCAAAGGCAAACCAGCCATATAAACCTGACCATTATCACTGACGATACCATTACGAACTTCTTGTGACGTCTCTGCAACGCTGTTTACCATAGCACCAAATGGGACTGGTTTATTATTGGTATCAACTAGACGAAACATAGCTCTGATCCCTTTTTTACCTGTATATTGAGCTAATACAATCGCCCCACGAGTTGGCACCACTGTAGCGGTGGTTGTATCTAAATCAACGTCTTCAGGCATTGTTTCTGTATCAAGAACAACATCATTTCTCCGATACATCGTAATATTTGGAACTATCGCATAGCCACGGTAGTCTGTTTTCACACCGGTATTTCCTATAACACGTGTTCCGGTCACACCGGGCGCTTTGACAAGAGCACTTGTATCACTAAAAGATTGTCCAGCTGTAATACCATTGCGGTGCACAATTACACCACCGTTAATACCATAATTTAGACGCTGCCAATCATGATCATAGTTGTAGCTTCCGTAAATTTCACCATAGCTACCCTTATAGTCGACGCCAGCGTTACCACTACTGAAGTCTCGATTATCGTATTGTTGTTGCAAGTTCCAGCTCAGATTATTATCTGCCAACGCAAGCCCAGATAAACCCACACTATTACTGGTTGAGCCCGGATCGCTAGTATTCAAGCCATAGGTTACCCAAGTATTCGGCATCCAAATATCAAGAGGAATGTTGACGTTGAATGAAAATATATTATCAGTAGAATAGTTTCTACCGTAACCCTCATAGTCAGTTGAGGAGCGAGAATGGGAATAGTTTAAATTATACGTAATACCGCTCCAGCTATTGCTGTAACCTACGTTAAGTGAGTTATTCCTGCGGCGCTGATTCCAGTAATCTTCCATTACGCCGCCGATGTTAAAATAGCCTAATTTATCACCGAGGCTTTGGCTTACGGTAATTTCAGTTCTATTTTTAACGCGATCGTTATAGTAGTATTTATAGTCATCACGATAGGTTTCAAGAACATCAGAAAGGGTATTAAAGCCGCTCGTTGAGTAACGATAGCCTGCAATCGCTATATTTGTGCCTATATCGTTCAGGTTTTTGCTGTAGCGTATACGCACAGATTGGCCCGATATCTTATCTTGATCTTGCTTCGTCGACCAGGCCTGTGTTACGTCTAAAGAAACAGCACCAAGTACGCCCAGGTTGTTACCGACGCCAATGGCCACTGATTGATATTTAGAAGCAGCCTGGAATCCCCCGTATAGGGTGGTGTTGTGTGGTAAACCGTAGCTGGCCGTTGCTTGTGAAAACGGAGTATAGTCAACGCTACCGTCGGAGGAGCGGTATTGGCCGGATGTAATGCTATATTTTAAACTACCTTCACGACGTAATACGGGAAGTGAAGCATAAGCTACAACAAAATTTTGTTGAGTGCCGTCAGCTTCTTCGATAGTGACATTGAGGTCCCCATTGCCACCTGTCGAATACAGATCAGTGATCTCAAAGGCTCCAGGAGGAACGAAAGATTGATAAATAACATATCCACTTTGTTTAATAATAACTTTTGCGTTACTTTTCGCAATCCCGCGAACTACAGGTGCATATCCCTGGATACTTTCTGCATCCATGTAATCGTCTGAGTTTAATTGCGCACCACGATATGGCACACTATCAAAAATATCAGCATCTGAAGTGCTTTCACCCAATGTTAACAGGCTTTTAAGTGAAATAATATTTCGTTCAGCATAGGTATAAATAGTATCCCATTTACCATTGCTATCATTATCATAACTATCTTTATTCCACGTGGTGTAGTTTTTAATACGCCATGGTCCGATATTTAAGCCTGGTAGTAAGTTGACACTATGGTTCTCTTGATCTGATGATCCGTTATCTCGTGCGTAGCTACTGGTTCCATTATATCTATAATTTAAATAGAACGCGTTAATACCATTGTCAAATTCATCAGGTGAAACATACCCACGAACCGTTGAGGATACTGCGGCCTGCGGAACACTTAACTCAAGTTTCTGTAAGTTAAAGTTAAAATCAACAGAGGCTTCTGGAATGGAACTGATAATGACGCAACCATTAGCGTTTGTTTTTAATGAAGAGATTGCTTTTACCTTAATACCATAACCACTTAATTCCTCTGTTGATAAGCATGGGTATAGTTTAAGTTCTTCTCCCGCCTCGTTAAGATAGCTTGCTTTTTGTTCTGCCGTAGAAAAGAAATCAACATCTTTGGTATCGACGACGGTACCATTGATGATAATGTCAACCCGATATTTCCCAGGGGCCTGAGAATTTGCCACTTCAAAAGTCGAAAGGTCCGGACTCACGTCTGAACCGTTTAGATCGGTAAGAAATGCGGGGTTAAAAAATTCTCTTGCATATAGCTCAGAAGATATGGCTAACACACCGATACTTATAAGAGCTAAACAGCATGGAGATAATTTGAATTTTTTAATCATTACCTCGTCCTTGGGTTTTGTATAATTATATTTTATGCATCAAGCTCAACTATAAACTGCTTTGATAAAGGTCGCTTTGGCCACCCATATCATTGATAATTTTCCATTCTACTTTCCCACCACCGCCTGCAGGCAATGAGTAACTTGCTGAAGAGAATGGTGCAACGAAGTTTTTATCTTTCATTACTATTGATTGACCATTCACCTTGATAAACATGAAATTAATGTAAAAAGCTGACGGGTTTTTGACGATAATCTGATTGCCATTTTTTGACCATGATAATTCTTTAGCATGATTTACTGGCAAGTCATCGCTTAGTCCTTTCGGGCGGAAAATGAGCTTAAGTCTGGTACGAACTGCAATTTGCAACGTATTACGATCGGCATCTGTCGTACTGGCCGGGATTGACGTCGTATTAAAAAAGAAAAGTGACTCACGATCGGCAGGCAAAACGCCATCAAGCTTAAAGATCCTGACAACATTTTTTTGTTTACCTTCCAGACGAAAGAGGGGGGGCGTAACTAAAAAGTGTGTCCCAGCATTATTATTGTTTTCAATCCATGATTTAATTAGATAAGGAGTACTGTCCAGGTTATCAAGGGATACGCTCGCCTCCTTTTTACCTTCTGCATAAATTATACGAGTCGTTCCGACCTGTACTCCTGCGTAGCAGGCGAGAGAGGTAGAAAAAAGGAGTATAATGGATAGCAATGAATTTAAGATTCGCATAATGCACCATATATAAAAATGCCTCTCATATAAATGAGAGGCATTGATAATTAGTAAGTTACCAGCAGGGTCGCAACGCCATTTGCAGTACCAGCGTCAACGGTGCTTTCAACTTGTGCATAAGTTGCTTTAAATGCAACATTTGCGGCGCCAGCTGTCAGTGGAATTGCAGCAGATTTCTCACCCAGTTTCAGGTGATTGTTGTTGGAATCCATCAGCTGGATGGCAACACCTTTTGCAACACCAGTGTTACCGTAGCCGGTCAGTTTCAGGTAGTCATTCAGACCATTGTAATAGTCGCCGTCAAAAGTCACATAAGCGTCGGTTTTAGTGGTAGGGCAACCTGACAGGGAGATAGTGATCGCAGCCAGACCAGAACCGTTACCCGCAGTGGAACCGACGCCAGAGAATGCAGATTTTGGTACAGAGCCGAGAGTAACCTGACCGGTAGAAGAACCAGTATTTTGTACATCGACAGTACATGCGCCATCAGTAATGTCACCGATAAAATTAACGGTGCCATCGTTAGCGCTAGCATTGAATGCTACCAGGCCGCTTGCGGCGATCAGTGCTGCGATAATACGTTTATTCATTTGAAAATTCCTTGTTTCATTTCTAGATGATAGTTTTAAAAAACCAGTTAACTTCTAAAAGCGCAGGAGTTTTAAGCATACTTACACAACACACTTATTTTCCCTTTGCCTGCAGTGGACCTTCGCGTTGGCGAGAATTCCACAGCGCAACGAAAATAATGCACAATGGGTGAGGTCACGTAATGAATTTGATGTGACTTTTACTATGTGAGAGTGTGAAATTTATCAAATCTATTTGTTCATAGAACACAATGCTTTGATTTATTATTGATGAGGTGATTTTAATTTGTTTGCATCATTTTATTGATGTATCTTTATTCGATTAAGAAAGCATAAAATATTTTAGTCATGAACATTAAATAACAAAGCTTATGTGAGTTCTCAATATTTGGTGTTTTGGAAAAATTCAAAATGCCAAATTTTATAAAAACAATATGTTTTACAGTGGGTTATAGCACGAAAAGTATGCCAGTTATCAAGCGATATCGCCTATCTTTACGCGCAGGGGCTGCCATACACCGCGACAGGTGTCCGGAAGGCACACACCGCTCTTTACGATAGATTAATAATTTCAATTTGATCATCTTTTTAGTATAAGTTGTAGATGTGAGGCTAGTGGGCCCAACTAAATGATTATGGGGAGCAACATGCAGGTGAAATATTTTGCAGTGATAATTGGGGCTTCGCTACTGCTGGCAGGGTGCAGTTCGAGCAGTGATTTGACCGCAGGAGGGGAGGCGGTACGCTTCGTGCAGGATAAACCAGGAGCTGAATGCCAGTTGTTAGGTACCGCGACGGGTAAACAAAGCAACTGGCTCTCTGGGCAAAACGGTGATGAGGGTGGCTCGATGCGGGGGGCTGCAAATGCCCTGCGAAATCACGCTGCCGCGATGGGGGGGAACGTGATTTATGGGGTGAGCAGTCCAACACAAGGGCTACTTTCCAGTTTCGTACCTACGGATAGTGAGATGAATGGTCAGGTTTATAAGTGCCCGGACTGATCGTTTCGATTTGGCTCTCCTTCTTCGAAGGAGAGCTTTTCCCTTAGAACTCAAGTTTTGCCTGTTGCTCAATAAAAAATGTCTTTAATGGATGCAGACAGGCTTCCAAACTATCCATGTTGCCAACAGTCGGAATAACTTTACTGAATATCTCACACAAGGAATACTTTTCATTTACTACCCTTAATTTTGGACACTGTTCATTGATGCGTATAGTGATACTATTTTCTGCTTCAGAAGGATGAACCGCATTCGTTTTAATTACGGCTCCGGAGAGAATTTTTTTACCATTTTCGGTTTCATAACAATAAAGTACCGCGAGATGGTGAGAAAATAGATTCTGCTTCCATAATTCGTGTTCAAAATATTCATAGTTAAAACGAGTATCTTCCATAACTTGCACTGCATACAGCATCACAAAATCTGTAGTGGAATCTATAAGGTTGAGAAAATCTTCGGCATCAGCGTGTAAAAATGCCTGGCGTATTGCAAGTAGAAGTACCTCTGCTTGCGTGTCATCAATTGTGATAATTTCAATTTGCTCTGATTGAAGCATGGCGATCAGCGTTGAGTCCGATTTTCCTGGTTTGAGCGTTAATGAAGCGATTCTTCTCTCAGGCTCAGGCATCTGTACTTCGTTAGCATCTATACCTGGAATATTTTTTATACACAGCTCTGCCTGCTCATGCAACTGACCCCGATAGGTTTCACCATGTTCTAACAATCGATGAGCTACTCTGTGTAATTGATTTCTTAAAATAATTAACAAATCAGTTAATGTTGTATATTGTAAATAATATATTTGACATGTGTTATCACTTCTTTTTATTTTCAGCGCCAGAGCAAGAAAATTATCATTTTGCTTTATGATTGCGGTGTTAAAACCTAGCACGGTACTTAGCATATGGTTATCCTTTTCCATTATTCAGTTTATGATGCTTGCTTTCCATATTGAGAAAGATCAATGATCCGGTCTGCAGACGCTATCGTTGAAGGACGATGCGCGACAATGATTCGGGTTATACTTAAACTGGCAATAGATTGGTTTATGGCAGACTCATTCTTCAAATCAAGATGACTTGTTGCTTCATCCATAAACAAAATGCTCGGCTTGCGGTAAAGCGCTCTGGCAATTAAGAGTCTTTGTTTTTGCCCACCTGAAATACCCAGCCCTAACTCACCTATCATTGTTTCATAACCCATTGGCATTTTCATAATTTCATCATGAATATTACTGCGTCGAGCACACTCAACAATTAATTCTTCATCCGCATTATCTTCAAACCCGCTGATATTATCGCTAATTGACCCCGAAAAAAGACGATCTTCTTGCAGGACACATGCTGTCCCCAGGCGGTAGTTATTAAGCCCTATTTTATAAATGTCAAGATTATCGGCAATTACCTCACCTGAAGTTGGAGATAACAAACCACACATCACTTTCAGTAAAGTCGTTTTACCGACCCCTGAAGGTCCAACAAGCGCAATAGATTCTCCTGGCTCAACCTGCAGGTTAAAGTTAGAAAAAATAGGTTGCGAGAACGGGTCATATTGATAACTGAGATTTTTAATCTCCAGCTTCACTCCACTATTCTCATCGAAAACTCGACGTGCCGGGAGCTCTTTCTCGGGTTCGCTGAAAACAATCTCAGATAGTCTCTCGTTATGTAATGATAACATCCGCAGTTGCATAAAGAGATCGATCAAATTAGATGCTCTTTGAGAAAACTGGCCACGATAAGAGTTAAACGCCATAAACATACCTAACGTCATGTTGTTATCAATCACCATAATGGCGCCTAACCATAGGATAGCAACTTGATCTATAGATGATATGAAGGTGTTTATGCCACTGAACATCATATCAAAGCGAGTTTGTTTAATTCCTGCATTACATGCATCAATGTTAATATTAAGCCAATGCTGCGAACGGCGCTCTTTTAAATTAAGAGCTTTAATCGTTGATATTCCATAAAGTGACTCCATGAAATGAGAGCTCGAGCGGGCTCCTTTAATGACTTGTTCTTCTGCTACCCGACGGTAAAAACGGTATGTCGCCAAGCGCATAATGGCGTAGCAAAGTGTAAATCCTACGACCACCCATACTAGCCAGCCGCCGTAAAGGGTTAACATAATTAACAGACCAATTGTCATGATCGAGTCAATGATGCCACTGACAATACTGTTAGTGAACGTTGAGCGGATAGTATCCAATGAAGTAAAACGTGACTGGATATCACCAAGATGCCGTTTTTCAAAAAAGGATAACGGCAAACTTGTCAAGTGATCAAACAATGTCGTTTTCCATTGAATATTAGTCAGAGTATTGAGAGTCAGTGAGGTCCATGCCCTTAGCATACTGACAAAGGTACGGAAGAGAGTGAAAAAGACCAGTCCTATACAAATGACGGATAACAGACTCTGGTCATGGGCCATGATGACATGGTCTGTGACCAGTTGGGTACCAATGGGGAGTAAAAGGCCAATGGCTTCGATTACGACAGAGAATGCGAAGATTTTAATTAATGCAGACTTTAATCCGACAATGTTTCGCATCAGGTCTAATAAACGTAAGCGTGCTTTTGCCTTTTCTTGCTGAAAGTTCTGATCGGGCCAAAGTTCCAGAGCCACGCCGGTGAAATTATTAGACATCTCCTGCAAACCAATTATACGTTTACCCAAAGCAGGATCATGCACAACATAGCTAGATTTTCGTACTTTCGTTAGAACGACATAATGATTCATTCCCCAGTGGAGAATACAAGGGAGCTTAAGCTGTTTTATTTCATCTAAATCTAATGAAAGCGCGCGATTTTTAAGGCCAGCACGCTCGGCGGTTTTGCTCAAATGCAGCAGTGAAGCGCCTTGCGATGGGCTGCCGAAGCGTTGGCGGAAATTGAATAAGTCTATATCTAATCCATAGTGTCCGCAGATCATTGCCAGGCTGGCGATACCACATTCCGCTGATTCTGATTGTAAAATTACCGGTGTTTTCTTAATTAGCGAAAAATTTAACTTTGCAATAATCGTTTCAAAGAGTTTGTTATTCATTAATTGGGCCGCTCACACTTTGAGAAATTTTATAAAACGGTGTAAACATCCACATATATAACGGACGCTCTTCAAGAAAAACAACAGCTTCGGCTTTTAATCCATTAGATAAGTACAATGTTTTTCCATTGTAACTAAAGGATTTTTGCTTGATTTTTACAATCGTTTTATATAGTGCAAGCTCTTGCTGATTCGTGCCATTATTAACGTTAGTATATTCTGACATTTCCTGTCGTGAAGCAGGCATAGATGATATCGATATTACCTCTCCTGGAAATTGACCAAATTTATCTGCCGGAAAGGCATCGTATCGGATGTTGATTGTATCCCCCGGTTTTACGTAAGGAATACTATTATTGGGTAACCATAAAATAAGATAGTACTCAACATTACCGGTGGGCTTTATTTGTGCCAAACTACTCCCATTATCAACCATTTGCCCTTTGGTTACGGCTAGCGATTCGATTCTTCCATCCGTTGTCGCCTTGATGATGACATTGCCTTTTGCATCGGACTCAACTAGTTGATTTTTAAAATCATTAATTTGATTTTGTTGGTTTGATATTTGATTATCAAAATCTGCCGCTTTGGTGACTTTATCACTTGTGAACTGGGTTATCTGAGATTCCAGTTGCATCTTTTGGCTTACCAGAGATTGATACGCACTTTGCTGTTGAAAATAAAGTGAGTGCTGATAGTTGTACTGATCTTTTGTAATGAGGCCTTCTTTCAGATACTTATCGTAACTTGAAAGATTCTGATGCATTTTATTTAACCCTGCCTGCGTGTTGGCAAGCATTGAGGTTGTTTCGCTAAGAGATTTTTTAATCGTATTTAGTTGTGTGTCTAATGCATTCAATGTTTCATCTTTGTTGCGAATTAGTTTTGTAATAATGCTCTCAGCATTAATGATCTTTTCATTTATGACGGCAGTTTGAGCAAGACTCACATTACCGTTAGTGGTATTACGAGAAATATCTATTTCATATAATTTTTGACCTTTTTTGACTATATCTCCGACCTTAACATATTGATTTAACACAAAGCCTTGCTGCGGTGCAAAGACGTTAACGGAATGCGGTAATGTGATGACTTCCCCCCGTACATCTATACGTTGGGTGAATGTACATAGGATAAGAGTCGAGATGAGTGCGATGAGAAAACAACTTGACAGAGTAACGATAAGCCATGCTGGCATACCTGCCAGTAATAATGCTTTTCCTTTCCAGTGCAATTTCTTATATTCAATCGCTTCCTTGCGATAGAGCTTTCGTGCCATGAGTTTCCACTTTTGTTATTGATTCGAAGATAATTTTCTGACAGTAATGGAAAATTATATGATGTTTGTAACATGCCCGCTGGACTTTACATCTTGGCGGACGTTGTATTAATTTACTGTTTTTAACTATGAAGTGCATATGAATTATGCATAAATTTACATTTCTTTTGTATTGAATGAGATTAGATCGTAAAATGACGTGAGCTTGTGAAGCTCTTATCATGGACGTATATATTTTTCAGATTTATATTTTTAATGGGTAACATAGGGATTCTGAAGAAGATTAGTTTTTTATATGGATTGGCGCATCTGTTTTTTTCTGTGAATTATACGAGAATAATTGGTTTCTCCGATAAATAAAGAATATGGAAATGCTTTATGACATTTAATTCATACATCATTAATGATGAGGTTATTTTTAATATGGACGTGAATGAGCTTCAACCAGTAGCGGGGAAAGACCATGAAGCCATTACGTTAAATACCCCCACAGCCCGATGTTTACAACTACTTTTAGAAAGTAATGGAAACATTATTTCCCGAGATGAATTTTTATCCGCTGTGTGGAAAGAGCGTGGTGTCGTTGTTTCGCAAAATACTTTTTATCAAAATATCTCCTTGCTAAGGAAATCGTTGCTCAGAGCGGGACTGACTCAGGATGTTGTTGTTACGGTTAGACAACGTGGCTTCGTCATTGCTACCGGAACCGTAATTCGACAAGTTACACTGCAGAACGAGTTCAATAGTGCTCAACCGTTAAGTACCGACGCAAGCATGCGAATAATAAATGATAAATATATAGCCAGAATTGATGATGCAGAAGTGCAAAATAGCGTGAGGAAAACTTTCAGGATCAATGGGTTAACTTCACGACAACTATCATGGTGGACCTTTATTATTGTAGCCATAATGGCCATAATCAATATAATTTTTTTATGCTTCAAATATTTTTGATTTCTATTGAAGTATAGCTGGATTAAGTTGGATAAATGAATACTCATTATCATTTATCATCATTTAAATCTTCTTATTACCCAGCCTCCAGTACGCCTGGAGACTGGGTATATTGTTCTTCTTTAAAACAGAGTTACTGCTTTATCCTTATTCGGAAGCACTAACGTTGCTTCAGCCCTAAATCCAGCGGCGTCTTGCTGGGTTCCCCGCCAATCTCGCGCGCCAGCTTCGGCACCATATAGCCAGAGATGAGGGTCAATAGTTCGCGCATGATTTCACGGGCTTCATCATCGCTGACCATGAAGTGCGCCGCTCCCTGCACCCGATCCAGCACGTGCAGGTAGTAGGGCATTACCCCGGCGTCGAACAGCGCATTACTGAGGTCGGCCAGGGTTTGCGCGTTGTCGTTCACCCCGCGCAGCAGCACGCTCTGGTTGAGCAACGTGACGCCCGCCTGACGCAGCATGGCCATCGCCGCGCGAAACTCACCGTCAATTTCATTCGCGTGATTGACGTGGTTAACCAGGATTACCTGCAGCGACGAACGCTGGAAGCGACTGGCCAGCGTCTCGGTGATGCGCGCCGGGATCACAATCGGCAGGCGGCTGTGAATACGCAGGCGCTTAACGTGCGGAATAGCTTCCAGCTGGGTCATTAGCCAGTCAAGCTCATGGTCCTTTGCCATCAGCGGGTCGCCGCCGGAGAAGATGATTTCATCAAGCTGCGGATGCGCCGCGATGTAGTCCATCGCTGTCTGCCAGTTGCGCCTGGTGCCCTGATTTTCGGCATAAGGGAAGTGGCGGCGGAAACAATAACGGCAATTGATTGCACAACCGCCTTTCACCAGCAGCAGGGCCCGGTTGCGATATTTGTGCAACAGACCGGGCACCACGCTTTGCTGTTCTTCCAGCGGATCGGTGGAGTAGCCGGGGGCGACGATAAATTCTTCCTCAGCGGTAAGTACCTGACGAAGCAGTGGATCGTTAGGGTTGCCTTTCTCCATGCGGGCGATAAACGCGCGCGGGACGCGCAGCGGGAACAGGCGTCTGGCCTCGCGTCCGGCCAGCAGTTTTTCATCAGCGTCTACATTTAAAAGACGCAGCAGTTCATCAGGACTGGTCACAACATTGGCAAGTTGCGTTATCCAATCTTCTCTGGATGGGGTATTTAGGGTTACAATATGCGCCATTTTGTGGCTTAGCTACCAGTTAAACAATTTCAGAGGGCCTTATGGCGACTTACTATAGCAACGATTTTCGTGCTGGTCTTAAAATCATGTTAGATGGCGAACCTTATGCGGTAGAAGCCAGCGAATTCGTTAAACCAGGTAAAGGCCAGGCGTTTGCGCGCGTTAAGCTGCGCCGTCTGCTGACCGGTACCCGCGTTGAGAAAACCTTCAAATCTACCGATTCCGCAGAAGGCGCGGACGTTGTCGATATGAACCTGACTTACCTGTACAACGACGGTGAGTTCTGGCACTTCATGAACAACGAAACCTTCGAGCAGCTGTCTGCTGACGCGAAAGCGATCGGTGACAACGCTAAATGGCTGCTGGATCAGGCTGAGTGCATCGTGACCCTGTGGAACGGCCAGCCGATCGCGGTCACCCCGCCGAACTTCGTTGAGCTGGAAATCATTGAAACCGATCCAGGCCTGAAAGGCGACACCGCGGGTACCGGCGGTAAACCGGCGACCCTGTCTACTGGCGCGGTGGTTAAAGTTCCGCTGTTCGTTCAGATTGGCGAAGTGATCAAAGTGGATACTCGCTCTGGCGAATATGTATCCCGCGTGAAGTAATTTCGCGTCATGATGACCGGCGTAGCCTCCGTGCTGCGCCGCTCTTTTCGTACAGGCACAACGAGCACGATACATGAAGCGCAGCGTTAAACTCCTGGTGTTACTCTTTCTGAGCAGCGCGCTGTTGGCTGGCTGCAATACCGCCCGCGGTGTGGGTGAAGATATTCAGGGCCTGGGCCACGCTATCTCTCACGCTGTGAGCTGAATTTCCCTGCCGTTTCGTTAATGGCGCTTGCCTCCCGGTATGTCAGCCTCCTCCACGCATACTCCTTTTCTCTTAAAAATCGCAAAGATCCCTTCATCTTTGGACGGTTTGTCTATGCTTATAGGGCATGAAAACAAAACTGACACTAAGGATGACATTATGGTGAAAAAAACGATTGCAGCGTTCTTTACGGTTTTGGTCCTCTCTTCAGCACTGACCGCTTGTAACACCACGCGCGGTGTCGGTGAGGATATTTCAGACGGCGGCAACGCAATCTCTGGCGCGGCAACCAAAGCTCAGCAATAAACGCCGTCAACGGTACGGTTTAGCGCCGTACCGTTCTTCACTTCTCTCATTCCGTTGGATATACTCACCACGACTTTTCATCCACCTTACGGGACGACCCGTAAGCGTTTCTCATCCGGGGACGGCCCCAGCAAAGGAGCCTTATGTCCTGGATAGTCTTGTTTATCGCTGGTCTGCTGGAAGTGGTGTGGGCCGTCGGCCTGAAATATACCCATGGCTTTAGCCGCCTGGTTCCCAGCGTTATCACCATCGTGGCGATGGTGGCCAGCATGGCGCTGCTCTCATGGGCGATGAAAACCCTACCGGTAGGTACCGCCTACGCCGTCTGGACCGGGATCGGCGCCGTGGGCGCCGCCGTGACCGGTATTGTGCTGTTAGGGGAATCCGCCAGCGCCATGCGTATCGCCAGCCTTGTCTGTATCGTGATTGGCATCATTGGCCTGAAGATCAGCGCGCACTAATCATAGCGCTGATTGACCCAGACCAGTTTGCCGACATCAAAGCCCTGTCGGGTGGCAATGTCCAGCATCTGCTGCCTGACCTCCGGGGCGATGGTCGGCGCCCGGGCCAGCAGCCAGAGATAGTCGCGATCGGGGCCGCAGACCAGCGCGTAACGATACTCCTTATCCAGAGCAATGACGTTATAGCTGCCGTAGAAAGGGCCGAAGAAGGAAATCTTCAGCGCGGCGCGGCTGGGCTCCCCGGTAAAGTACGCTACCCCGTCCGTTTTCTGCCACATGCCGCGGTCGGGGTTATAACCTTTATTCACCACATCCAGACCGCCGTCATCACGTGGGTGCCAGGCGATCGTGACTTTTTCCAGCCCGCTTTCAAAAGGGTGGTCAAAGCGGGCGATTTCATACCAGGTACCCAGATAGCGCTGAACGTCGAAGGGACTGACCACGGTGACGCCCGGCGGCGGGGCGGGCGTGCTGCAGGCGACAGACAGGAACGAGACGGCAATCGCGGTGATTATCGGCAGGATACGCATGGCATGCTCCTTGCTGGCTTTTAAGCTAAGTGTAGAGTCCAGCAGGGAAAAGGCGGCAAGATTTTTCTATGAAGCGAGCCCGGTAGCAGAAATGCGACCGGGCTCTTGCAGGATCAGATAAACAGTACGCCAACGAGGGTGATGACGCTGAGGATTGCCGCCAGGCCGTAGAAGACCCATTTACCGTTTGGCACATGGATTTTCAGATCGTGCATGGCGTGGTGAATACGATGCAACCCACACCACAGCGGCAGGACAATCATCAGAAAGATGAACGCGCGGCCGATAAAGCTTTGGGCAAAGGCCAGCACACGCTCATAGCTGAAGGCGTCGGCCGGGGCGAGCCCCAGCGGCAGCAGGATGCCGACCAGCAGCACCATCACCGGCGCGACGATCGCGCCCCACATGCCGCCTGCGCCAAACAGCCCCCAGAATACGGGTTCATCGGAACGTTTCGGATTGGGATTAATCATCTCAGCCTCCTTACCAGAACAGGGCGACAAACAGGATCACCACGGTGACCGCCGCCGTCACCACCCAGAGCCCTTTAATGACCGGCTCTGGCCCCATTTTTTCGCCTTTGATGATGACGTTGGCGGCTTTCGGCGCCAGCTCAAACCAGGTTTTGGTGTGCAGCAGCGCCGCCGCCAGGGTAATCAGGTTGAGGATCACCACCACCGGGTTTTGCAGGAATCCGATATATCCCGCCCAGCTCTCGGCGCCGTGCTTGAGGGCAAATAGCCCATAAATCAGCACAATGCTAAACCATACCGTCGGTACCGCCGTGCCTTCCCGTACCATGTAGAAGCGATAAAACGGCAGCTTTTTCCACCAGGTGGAGGTCATTGGCCGCACGTAGGGTTTGCGTTTCGTCGTCATAATGCACTCCTTAGCGTGGTTTCAGGGTGGCGATAAGAAAGTCTTTCGAGCTTTCCACCTTGCCCTGCTGGATCGCCGCCGCCGGGTCGACGTGCTTCGGACACACTTCCGAGCAGTAGCCCACGAAAGTGCAGGTCCAGACGCCATTCTGGCCGTTAAGCTGCGCCATGCGTTCCTTTTTACCGTGGTCGCGGCTGTCTTCGTTATAGCGGTGGGCGAGGGTGATCGCCGCCGGGCCGATAAATTCCGGGTTCAGGCCGAACTGTGGACAGGCGGCATAGCACAGCCCGCAGTTGATGCAGCCGGAAAACTGATGGTATTTCGCCATCTGGGCCGGGGTCTGCTTGTTTGGCCCCTGGTCAGGCGTGCGGTTATTGCCGATGATATACGGCTTAATGGCTTCCAGGCTTTCGATAAAGTGGGTCATGTCCACCACCAGATCGCGCTCGATCGGGAAGTTGGCCAATGCCTCCACCTTGATGCCTTTGGTGTAATCGCGCAGGAAGGTTTTGCAGGCCAGCTTCGGCACCTTGTTGACCATCATGCCGCAGGAACCACAGATTGCCATTCGGCAGGACCAGCGGTAGCTCAGGTCTGGCGCCAGGTTGTCTTTGATGTAGCCCAGCGCGTCCAGCAGCGAGGTCTGTTCATCGTAAGGCACGTCATAGAACGCGCTGTGCGGTGCGGTGTCGACCTCCGGATTGTAGCGCACCACTTCGACTTTCAGGTTTTTCATCTCAGCCATGGGTGGTCTCCTTCTTCTCAGCCGCGTCCGCTTCTGCGCCATAGACACGTTTTGCCGGCGGCAGCGTGGTGATCTTCACATCGCCATATTCCAGACGGGTAGTGCCATCGGCCTCGCGGAAGGCGAGGGTGTGCTTGAGGAAGTTGACGTCGTCGCGTTCGGTACAGCCTTCATCCAGACGCTGGTGCGCCCCGCGCGATTCTTTACGGGCGATGGCCGAGTGCGCCATACATTCGGCAACGTTTAAACCGTGCCCCAGCTCAATGGTGTAAAGCAGATCGGTATTGAACACGCTGGAATTATCGGTAATGCGCACGCGCTTAAAGCGCTCGTGCAGTTCAGCCAGCTTGTCGATCGTTTTCTGCATCAGCTCCGGCGTGCGGTAGATGCCGCAGCCTTCCTCCATCGACAGCCCCATTTCATCGCGAATTTTCGCCCAGTTTTCGTTACCTTCCTGGTTGACGAGATCTTTCAGGCGCTGCTCCACATCGGCAGCCTGCGCATCGAGGGCGGCGCCGTTTGCCTCGCCCGCCTGAGCGGCGCGCTGCATGGCCTGCTCCCCGGCCAGGCGGCCGAAGACCACCAGCTCGGCCAGCGAGTTGGAGCCCAGACGGTTGGCGCCATGTAAGCCAACGGACGAGCATTCGCCCACGGCAAACAGCCCTTTGATCCGGGTTTCGCACTGCTGATCGGTTTCAATACCGCCCATGGTGTAGTGCGCGGTCGGGCGCACCGGGATCGGCTCTTTCACCGGATCGACGCCGACGTAGGCTTTCGCCAGTTCACAGATAAACGGCAGACGCTCCAGCAGTTTTTTCTCGCCGAGGTGGCGGAGATCGAGGTAGACCACGTCGCCGCGCGGCGTCGGGATGGTGTTCCCTTTCCGCCACTCGTGCCAGAAGGCCTGGGACACTTTGTCGCGTGGGCCTAGCTCCATATATTTATTCTTCGGTTCGCCGAGCGGGGTTTCCGGGCCCATGCCGTAATCCTGCAGATAGCGGTAGCCGTTTTTGTTGACCAGAATCCCGCCTTCGCCGCGGCAGCCTTCGGTCATCAGGATCCCGGAGCCCGGCAGGCCGGTCGGGTGATACTGAACGAATTCCATGTCGCGCAGCGGCACGCCGTGTCTCAGGGCCATCCCCATCCCGTCACCGGTGACGATGCCGCCGTTGGTGTTGTAGCGGTAGACGCGCCCGGCGCCGCCGGTAGCCAGCACTACGGCGTTAGCGCGGATCTGCACCAGGGTGCCTTCAATCATATTCATCGCCACCAGGCCGCGGGCCTGCCCGTCATCGACCAGCAGGTCAAGGACGAAATGTTCGTCAAAGCGCTGAATTTGGGGAAACTGAAGGGAGGTCTGGAAGAGGGTATGCAGCATGTGGAAGCCGGTTTTGTCGGCGGCAAACCAGGTGCGTTCGATTTTCATGCCACCGAAGCGCCGGACGTTGACGCTGCCGTCGGGGCGGCGGCTCCATGGGCATCCCCACTGCTCCAGCTGGGTCATTTCCGTCGGGCAGTGATGAACAAAATAGTCGACGACATCCTGCTCGCACAGCCAGTCGCCTCCCGCGACGGTGTCGTGAAAATGGTACTCAAAGCTATCGTGATCCTGGGCAACGGCTGCGGATCCCCCTTCTGCAGCGACCGTATGGCTGCGCATCGGATAGACTTTAGAAATCAGGGCGATTTTAGCGTTGGGGTTGGCCTGAGCGGCGGCGATAGCGGCACGAAGGCCTGCCCCGCCGGCGCCAATTACGGCGAGATCGGCTTGAAAAGTTTGCACGACATTCCTCCAGTTTTAGTGTATTTCGCCGCCGGGCTGGCGAAAAAGTATCACTGCTCCTTTATAGGTACAGGAGTATAGCCTTAGGGTCAGTATGGAAAATTGACGTGTTCGATTTTTTTATCGATATGTGCGGTTATTTATCAGTGGTATTTATGCGTCAGGGTTAACGATAGATTAATGGCATGTAGTCTGCCGGAGATTGCACAAAATTTGTTTCACTCGCCGGTTGCGAGTAGACTTCGTGCCCTTAATTTGCAATCGGAGAAAGTACCATGAGCGAGACGGCAACCTGGCAGCCGAGCGCACCCATTCCCAATCTGTTGAAGCGCGCGGCGGTGATGGCGGAAATCCGCCGTTTCTTTACCGATCGCGGCGTGCTGGAGGTGGAGACGCCTTGCATGAGTCAGGCGACGGTAACGGATATTCATTTGTTCCCGTTCGAAACCCGTTTCGTCGGCCCGGGCCATTCTCAGGGGCTTAACCTGTACCTGATGACCAGTCCGGAATACCACATGAAGCGCCTGCTGGCGGCAGGTTGCGGCCCGGTCTTCCAGCTGTGCCGCAGCTTCCGTAATGAAGAGATGGGGCGTCATCACAATCCGGAATTCACCATGCTGGAGTGGTATCGTCCATGCTATGACATGTATCGCCTGATGAATGAGGTGGACGATCTGCTGCAGCAGGTGCTGGAGTGCCAACCGGCGGAAAGTCTCTCCTATCAGCAGGCGTTTCAGCGCCATCTGGAAATTGACCCGCTCTCTGCCGATAAAGCACAGCTGCGTGAAGTCGCAGCGAAGCTGGATCTGAGCAATATCGCCGATACTGAAGAAGATCGCGATACCCTGCTGCAGCTGCTGTTCACCATGGGCGTGGAGCCGCACATCGGCAAAGATCGACCAACGTTCATTTATCATTTCCCGGCGACTCAGGCCTCTTTAGCGCAGATCAGCCCGGAAGATCATCGGGTCGCTGAGCGCTTTGAGGTCTATTACAAAGGTATTGAGCTGGCGAACGGTTTCCACGAGCTGACCGACGCCCATGAACAGCGCCTGCGGTTTGAGCAGGATAACCGCAAACGCGCCGCGCGCGGCCTTCCGCAGCAGCCCATCGATAACAACCTGCTGGCGGCGCTGGAGGCGGGTCTGCCGGACTGCTCCGGCGTGGCGCTGGGCGTTGACCGCGTGGTCATGCTGGCGCTGGGCGCTGAAAGCATCGGCGAAGTGATCGCCTTTACGGTAGACCGCGCCTGATCGCTTTTTCACCTCCCTCCGCCGCCGGGTGGGGGAGGTGAAAGACGACTCTGAACCTGACACCCTCGCCCCGGCTTTAGCCCGAATACCCACAATTTCCCTCCGTGATTTTGCTACTATCCGCGCTCTTTTTATGAGGCCAGGCGTCGCTCGTCGGGCGATGCCCACGTTTGGATAGATTTATGCATCAACAACTCAAGAAGATGAGCCTGATCGGGCTAATTCTGATGATCTTCACCTCGGTATTTGGCTTTGCCAACAGCCCATCGGCGTTTTATCTGATGGGCTATAGCGCGATGCCGTTTTACCTTTTTTCCGCCCTCTTTTTCTTTATCCCGTTCGCGCTGATGATGGCGGAGATGGGCTCAGCTTATCGTCGCGAAGAGGGCGGGATCTATTCCTGGATGAACCACAGCGTCGGGCCGCGCTTTGCCTTCATTGGTACCTTTATGTGGTTTGCCTCGTACGTAGTGTGGATGGTGAGTACCGCCGCTAAGATCTGGGTCCCGCTCTCTACTTTTTTGTTTGGCGCGGACAAAACCCAGACCTGGGCGCTGGGTAGACTGACGCCGACGCAGACGGTCGGTATTCTGGCGGCCTGCTGGATGGTCGTGGTGACCTTTATTGCCGTCAAAGGGATCAATAAAATCGCTAAAATTACCGCCGTCGGCGGTATCGCGGTGATGGGGCTTAACCTGGTGCTGCTGCTGGTGAGCGGGGCGATCCTTCTGCTTAACGGCGGTCATTTCGCCCAGCCGTTAAACTTCACCCTTTCGCCTAATCCCGGGTATCAGTCGGGCATGGCGATGCTGTCGTTTGTGGTATTTGCCATCTTTGCCTATGGCGGAATTGAGGCGGTCGGCGGCTTAGTGGATAAGACCGATAAGCCGGAAAAGAACTTTGCCAAAGGTATTATCATCGCGGCGATCGTTATCTCGATCGGTTACTCGCTGGCGATTGTGCTGTGGGGCGTGAGCGCCAACTGGCAGCAGGTGCTTGGCGCGCGTTCGACCAACCTCGGCAACATCACCTATGTGCTGATGACCAGCCTCGGGGCGACGCTGGGCCAGGCCCTGCACCTGACCCCTGCGGCGTCAGCCCTGACCGGGGTCTGGTTCGCCCGTATTACCGGCCTGTCGATGTTTCTCGCTTACACCGGCGCGTTCTTCACCCTCAGCTATTCTCCCCTGAAAGCGATTATCCAGGGCACGCCAAAAGCGCTCTGGCCGTCGGTGATTACCCGCCTTAACGTCAACGGAATGCCCGCCGCGGCGATGTGGCTGCAGTGTCTGCTGGTCGGGGTGTTTATCGTACTGGTATCGTTCGGTGGGGATAGCGCTTCCGCGTTTTATAACAAGCTGACGCTGATGGCCAATGTCTCTATGACCTTGCCTTATCTGTTCCTGACCATCGCCTTCCCGTTCTTCAAGGCGAAAACCCATCTTGACCGGCCGTTCGTGATCTTCAAAAACCGTCCGTCGACGCTGCTGGCGACTGGCGTGGTGCTGCTGGTGGTGACCTTCGCCAATATCTTCACCATTATCCAACCCGTCATCGACAGCGGGGACTGGAACAGCACCCTGTGGATGGTGGGTGGGCCGATCTTCTTCTCACTGCTGGCGCTGGGGATCTACGAAAGCTACCGTCGGCGCATGGCGTCCGGCGCGCTGGTGATGGAGAGTTAAAGAGCCTGCCCGGCGGTGCCGCCGGGCAGGGGATGGTTTACAGGCTACCAGCCGTACGGCGGCTGGTTTTTCCGGCCGAGGTCATGGTTTTACTGCTTTGCCTGCCGTCAATACTTTCCAGACGCATCTGGAACGGAGGGAACGGCATATCAATGCCATGCTCGCGGAAGCCCGCCAGGATCAGCTGATGCATCTCATGGCGCAGCGGCATGCGGTGCCCCATCTCCGCGGCAAAAATACGTAGCTCGAAAATCTGGATCCCCTGCTGCAGGTCGACGAGAAACGCCTCCGGCGCCGGGGTATCGATGACCAGCGAGCAGCGATGCGCCGCGGCGATGAGAATTTTCGTCACCTCTTCGGTATCGGCGTCCACAGGCGCCGGCACCGTCAGCACCACGCGGGTAACCGAGTCCGACAGCGACCAGTTGATAAACTGTTCGGTAATGAACGCCTTGTTCGGCACGATAATCTCTTTTCGGTCCCAGTCGCTGATGGTGGTCGCACGGGTATTAATGCGGGTGACGCTGCCCGTCAGGTCGCGAATGGTGACCGTATCGCCGATGCGGATCGGCTTCTCAAACAGGATAATCAGGCCGGAGATAAAGTTGGCGAAGATCTCCTGCAGGCCAAACCCGAGACCCACACCCAGCGCGGCGACCAGCCACTGCAGCTTCGACCACTCAATACCGATCATCGAGAAGCCCACCAGCCCGCCGACCAGCATCAGCAGATACTTAGTGATGGTGGTGATGGCGTAGCCGGTGCCGGGCGTTAAATCGAGATGCTGGAGGATCGCCAGTTCCAGCAGCGCGGGCAGGTTGCGTACCAGCTGAGTGGTGATGATCAGCACCAGAATGGCAATCAACACCGCGCCAAGCGTAATAGGCTCAAGGCTTTCCACCCCTTGTACCGTCGAGGTCACGTCCCACAGCGAGATATTCTCAAGGAAGCCAAACGCCGAGTGAATTTCCGACCACAGCACGATGACCGATAGCAGCGCGATCAACATCAGCAGGGAGCGCACAAGCCGCAGCGACTGGGTACTGATGGCATCGAGGTCGACCTCGCTGACCTCCGTCTCCACCGACCCTTCCGGGCTGCTGACGTGAACGGGCTCATCTTCGCCGCGGGCGCGCTGAGCGAGAATTTCCGCGCGACGATGGCGGGCCCGGTCGAAGGCCAGCCGGCGGCGCTGGATCAGCATCCAGCGGCGGATGATGTGATAGACCACCAGCAGCAGGAACCAGATGGCGACCGAGGTTTCCAGACGCGCAAGCAGCGCCTGGGCGGTGGCGAGGTAGCCGACGGCGGCCGCCAGCATGGCCACCAGCGGGGCGCCAAGCATCAGGTTCCACAGCAGGCGGTTCACCATATTGTCGCCATTCCCCTCTTTATCCAGATAGAGCGGAATACCGGCGTGCTTAAGGCTCAGGGTGACCACCGCTAGCGCGCCGCAGATCAGCAGGAAGCACAGGCGGCCCAGCGAAGCGGAGAATTCGCGGTCGTTAAGATTATCGAACATGATCAGCGCCATAATCAGCGGCACAATCAGCCCGATGCTCATCAGGTAGTAGCGCATCGCCTTCGCCACGCGGCTACGCGGCCAGCCGAAGTGGGCGATAAACAGCCCGTTTGGCCGGGCGAAGGTGGCGCAGATCATCACCACCCACAGCAGAGGCACCGTCGCGGTGACTCCATCGCCAATCGCCACCGCCAGCGGGAACGGCCAGGCGGACTGCAGACCATAGCCGAGCGTCATCCACAGCACCGGCAGCGGCGAGGCCACCAGTATCGACCAGAAGACCGTGCGCAGCGTCAGCCAGAAGTGATCCTGAGTGACTTTCCCCACCCGGGCGCTGGAGCGCTCGAGAAAGCGGGTGAAATGGCGCCGCGAGCTGATGCTAAAGCCAACCAGCAGCAGGGCGGCAAACAGCGGCAGCAGGGTCTCTTTGCTGGTAAGCATCATCGCGCTGGCTTTACCCAGTTCGCTGATGGTATCCAGGGAGATCAGGCGCCGCAGATCCTGGACGATCTCTAGCGGCCAGGAGAAGCCGATGGGGCTGACGTCCGAAGTCCAGAACAGATAGCGGTGGGTGGCTTCGTTGATCTCTTTCAGCGCGTCTTCCAGCTGGCCGTTGGCGACCTTCAGCTTGGTGAGCTCCAGCATCAGGGTGTCGCCGCCGCGCAGCAGCGAGTTCAGCAGCTCGTTCTGCGTGCGCAGCTGCGCCTGCAGGATCTTGTTCTGCTCGCTGGTCAGCGGTTCGCCGTCGGCCTGGCGGATCTGCCGCAGCTGCGGCTGCTTACTCAGCAAATCTTCAAAGCGCAGACGCTGCACGCGCAGCTGCGCCATTTCCGTATCCAGCTGCTGCGGGCGAGGGCGCTCCGGCAGCCTCGCCACCTGGGCGCGCAGGGCTTCGCCCAGCAGATTGGAGGAGCCCAGCCACTGCGACTGCTCGCGCAGAGTGTTTAACGCCTGGCGCACCTGCAGCGTTTGATTCGTCGCCTGCCGCTGCTGGGACGCCACCAGATCCATGCGCTGCGCCTGCTGGTTCAGCGCCTGGGAGAGCTCACGGTTGACCTTAAACTGGGCGGTGATGTCCGGCGGCAGGTTTTCACTGTTCTCCGCCAGCAGTTCGGTACTCTCCAGCGCCTTTTCCGCCTCCCGCTGGCGCTGGCTGTTTTGCAGATTGCGCAGCGCCTGCAGATAGGCATCCAGCTGCTCGCTCTGCTTTTGCGCCAGTTCGGAACGGGCGCGCGACAGCTCCTGGCGGTTGTTGGCGGAGAGCTGGGCGAGGTCGAGTTCATCCACCAGCGCCTTCAGACGCGCCGATTCCGCCTGCAGAGCAAGATTTTGCGCCTGGGCGAGAGCATTGTTGCCGGTTTGCGTGCCGATGCGGCGCTCAACCTCATTGAGCTGACGACGGGCATCGATTTGCTGCTGCGGCAGCTGGTTCAGGGAGTCGGCGATTTCACGCGCGCGATCCTGCTCCTGCTGCGCCTGGCGGCTCGATTCCAGCAGCTGACTGCTGACCTGCAGGATCTCCTGGTTCAGCGCATCGGCGGTCAGGCCGGTTGGCACCTGGCGCGGCTCTTCGCTCAGATTATTGAGCTGGGCACGCAGGCTTTGAAACAGTTTGGGGAAATTGTCGATAACGTCCTGATACTGACGGGCGCGCTCGAGGGATGATTTTCGCTCCTCAAGCGCGTTCAGCGCGGACTGCAGAACTTCAACGGTTTCAGGCTGGGCGGGCTTTGCCGCCTTCGCCTGTTCCAGTTCCTGGGTTATCTGTTTAGCATCCGGGGCTGTCGCAGCGTACGCCCCGAAACTGAGGCTCAAGGCCAACAGGAAAGTGTATATCAGGCGCACGGCATAACCCTTTTGCTGAAGAATTAACCTTGGTCTTGTTTATCGTCAACCAGCGGGCTGGCGCGGTGTTCGGCGCGGATCTCTTCTTCCGGTAACGGCGCGGGTTCAGCGGCGGCGGTCGCTTCCACTGCTGTCGCCAGCGGTTGGCCGATCTTGGTCACGGACAGGCTTTGCAGCGTGTCGACCAGCTTCACCTGGCCCGGGGCAAACAGGTTGATCACGGTGGAACCCAGTTTGAAGCGGCCCATCTCCTGGCCTTTCAGCAAGGCGATGGAGCCTTCGTTGTCGCCAGCGGGCCAGGTCCAGCGTTTAATAATGCCTTCGCGCGGCGGGGTCACGGTGCCGGACCACACGGTCTCGATGCTGCCGACGATAGTTGCGCCCACCAGAATTTGCGCCATCGGGCCAAACTCAGTATCAAACAGGCAGATGACGCGCTCGTTACGGGCGAACAGGTTCGGGACGTTCTGCGCCGTCAAGTGGTTAACAGAGAACAGGTCGCCAGGAACGTAGATCATTTCGCGCAAGATGCCGTTGCACGGCATGTGTACGCGGTGATAGTCGCGCGGCGACAGGTAGGTGGTGGCGAAGCTGCCGTTACGGAACAGGTCGGCCATCTGATAGTTGCCGGCCAGCAGGGCTTCCAGACTGTAGTCATGACCTTTAGCCTGCAGGATTTTATCGTTCTCAATGGCGCCAAGCTGGCTGATCACGCCATCGGCCGGCATCACCAGCACGTTTGGATCGGTATTCAGCGGGCGAACGTCGTCGCGCAGCGGGCGCACGAAGAAATCGTTGAAGGTGCGATAAGCCGCGGTATCCGGCTTCTGCGCCTCTTTCATATCGACCTTGTAGTATTTCACGAACAGATCGATGACCAGCTTCGTCAGCCAACCTGCGCGTTTGCTCGCACCCCAGCCTGCGAGGCGGGTGAGCCACAGTTTAGGCAGAATGTATTGCAGTGAAAGTTTAAGATCGTTTAACAAAGTAGCCTCCAGGCCATGATATGTCGTTCCTGACCCCGCCTGCGGGCGGGGACCTGAAAAAAGGGGACGATTCTATACGTAAAACTCGCCAAATGGCATCCGCGTAAGCTGCGTCATCACTGCTGCCCGGCAGCGCCTGACGTGATGCTCAGCTTAATGATCAGTCATCGGACGAGGAAAAGTTTTTACGCGTTTTTACCTGTACCTGCGCCATGCTTTCCAGGATGCGGTGATAGTTCTCAAAACGGCTTTCGGCGATCTTGCCGTTCTCTACCGCTTCGCGAAGCGCACAGCCAGGATCGGTATCGTGTTTACAGTCGCGATATTTGCAACGGCCTAAATAATCATGGAATTCGACAAAGCCGTTGGTGATTTGTTCCGCTTCCAGATGCCACAGGCCGAACTCACGTACCCCCGGTGAATCAATCACATCGCCGCCGTGCGGGAAGTGGTAGAGGCGTGCAGCGGTGGTGGTGTGTTGACCTAAGCCGGAAACGTCCGAGACATCATTGGTGAGGATCTGATCCTCGCTCAACCCGAGCAGGGCGTTCAGCAGGCTCGATTTACCGACCCCGGACTGCCCGGCGAAGATACTGATGCGGTCGGTCAGGGCCGCTTCCAGCGGCTTAAGGCCGTCCTGAGTCCGACTGGAAACCAGCAGCACGCGGTAACCGATGTTGCGGTAGATATCCATTTGCTCATTGACGAAGCGCAGACCATCATCATCCAGCAGATCGATTTTATTCAGCACAATGAGCGGCTCGATATCCTGCGCTTCGCAGGCCACCAGATAGCGATCGATAATATTCAGCGACAGCTCAGGCAGGATCGCGGAAACCACCACGATCTGGTCGATATTGGCGGCGATAGGCTTCACGCCGTCGTAAAAATCCGGACGCGTCAGGACGGAGGCGCGATCGTGCACCGCCTCGACGATCCCTTTGACGCTTACGCCGTCGGCGGCGTCTTTGCCCGGCCGCCAGACCACGCGGTCGCCGGTGACCAGCGAGCGGATCGTCCGGCGGATATTGCAGCGATGCACGCTGCCGTCAGCGGATTCGACGTCGGCATGCATACCAAAGCGACTGATGACAATGCCTTCCGACGTTTCGCCAAACAGGTTGTCATCGTAGTCGGCCTTCTCCGCAGTGGTTTTCAGACGGCGCTGGTGGTTGGCTTTGACGCGGCGCTGCTGGCCTTTGGAGAGTTTATTTTTACTCAATCGAACTGGCTCCTGGTCGCCCTGATGGGGCAAAACCTCTATGATACACGCTATTTTAGATGAATATAGTCACGCGAGAAGGGTGGAAAATAGCATGAGTGCAAATGAAAACAACCTCATTTGGATCGATCTTGAGATGACAGGGCTGGATCCGGAGCGCGATCGCATTATCGAAATCGCCACCCTGGTGACCGATGCCAACCTGAACATTCTGGCTGAGGGCCCGACCATCGCGGTGCATCAGTCGGACGCTCAGCTGGCAGTAATGGACGAGTGGAATGTGCGGACGCATACCGGCAGCGGTCTGGTGGATCGCGTAAAGGCGAGCACCGTCAGCGAGCACGATGCCGAACTGGCGACCATTGAGTTTCTTAAGCAGTGGGTGCCGGCGGGCAAGTCGCCGATCTGCGGCAACAGTATCGGCCAGGATCGTCGCTTCCTGTTTAAGTACATGCCGCAACTGGAAGCCTATTTCCACTATCGCTATCTGGACGTTAGCACGCTGAAAGAGCTGGCGCGCCGCTGGAAGCCGGAAATTCTCGACGGCTTTAAAAAGCAGGGCACTCATCAGGCGATGGACGATATCCGCGAGTCGGTCGCCGAGCTGGCTTACTACCGCGAACACTTCATTAAACTGTAAACCGCGACCGGGCCCTGTGCGCGGCCCGGTACACTTTTCTGCGTTATTTAAACCACTTCTGCTGCATCTGCTGGAAGTCAGGTGTCGCCATGACCGCGGCCAGGGCATCGTTGATGGCGTTCAGCAGCTCCGGATCGTCTTTGCGCACCGCAATCGCATACTGCTTACCGTAATAAGCCGGGTCGGTGGCCCGTTCATCCATGATGGCGTAGTCAGGGTTCTCCTGCTGCCAGGCGTCGAGGGTGGCGAAGTCGCCCATGACGCCGGTTATTTGCCCGGCTTTCAGCGCGGCCAGGGCGCTGGCGACATCGTCGTAAGGGACAGCCTGTACGGCTTTCTGTTTATCACGCAGGTAGCGCTGATGCAGCGTGCCTTTCACCACGCCGACTTTTTTAGCCTTCAGATCGGCAAAGGTATGGGCGACATCTTTGTTGACGATCACTACCCCGGAGAGCGCCTGGCGATAGGGTCGGCTGAAGGCGACCTGCTTCTCACGCATCGGGATCACTTCCATGCCGGCAATCACCGCGTCAAATTTCTTAAAGCGTAAAGCCGGGATCAGGGTATCGAAACGCTGCGCCGTGAACTGGCACTGCGCCTGCATCTGCTGGCACAGGGCGTGCGCGAGATCGATATCGAAGCCAACGGGCTGATTTTTGCCGTTGGCGGTGACAAACGGTGGATTGGCCGTGGTGGTGCCAAAATGGAGCGTCTCGGCTGACGCGGTTCCGATGGCCAGCGTGCTCAGCAGCAGGACGGTGAGGACTTTTCTCATGCTAATTCCCTGTTTGGCGTCGGGGTGGCCTCGTTATACGTCGCGCCACCGCTGTATGATGCGAGCGATTTTGCGTCATTCAGCCGGGCGGAAAAAGCGATTTTGCCCGTTATGACGCTTATTTATACAATTCAGCGGCGTAGATGGCGAGAAAATGTCCATTTAAACAAAAAACGCAAAAAAGTGATCGTCAGGGGGTTGCAGGGGCATCGAATTCTCGTATAATGCGCCTCCCGTAACGACGCAGAAATGCAAATTACGACGCCATCGAAATATGGCAAAAAATGCAGTAACGCGGGAATAGCTCAGTTGGTAGAGCACGACCTTGCCAAGGTCGGGGTCGCGAGTTCGAGTCTCGTTTCCCGCTCCAAAATTTGAAAGCACCATCCTGATCAAAGGATTTCATCTCGCAGATGCGGGGCGAAAGCCGAAGATTAAGCGGGAATAGCTCAGTTGGTAGAGCACGACCTTGCCAAGGTCGGGGTCGCGAGTTCGAGTCTCGTTTCCCGCTCCAAAATTTGAAAGACACACCACACCAGTCGCAGTTTTCAGGTTGCTAGACGGTAGCTTGAATGACGATGATTAAGCGGGAATAGCTCAGTTGGTAGAGCACGACCTTGCCAAGGTCGGGGTCGCGAGTTCGAGTCTCGTTTCCCGCTCCAAATTTTCTTCCATCTCTTATTTATCCACAGTGCAATCCAGCGCCGGGGATGATTTTCGTTTGGTCCGCAGAAATACTGTGAACAGAGTTATCCACAGGTTGTCGTTCCGTCACTGGCGGCGCAAATGCTTCGCTTTGTAAATAGTATCTTTGTATGTGATTGAAATTTAACAAATAAATTTCATTTCAAAATGTTAATCCGATCACTTGACCTTGGTCTGCGCCTTGAAACGCAATGTGTTTTAGATTTTATTCACAGCCTGTGAATGAATCAGGCGTCGCGCGGCAAGCCTTTCTCTACCACTCTGACCAGACGTAATTTTTTCGGCAGCTGTACTTCAACGGCGTCGGCGTTCCGCTTTTTCAGTTGCTGGGCAATCGCCCACTCAATGTGTTCGTCGAGAAGCGGGTGCTCGCCCCGGCGGCTCTCCAGGGCGCGAAGATGGGCTTCATCCCAGGGCGCATTGCCCAACGCGACGGCGATATTACGCAGCCAGCGCAGGTGGCCAATGCGACGAATCGCCGACCCTTCGGTCACCTTCAGAAACCACGCTTCGCTCCAGGCGAACAGCTCCACCAGCGGCGGGGCATGCAGCGCTTTGCGTGGGCTGAAATCCTCTTCATCGGTGAGCTGTGAGAAACGGTTCCACGGGCAGATCAGCTGACAATCATCACAACCGTAAATACGGTTGCCGATAAGTGGACGGAACTCCTCGGGGATTGCACCTTCCAGTTCAATGGTGAGATAGGAGATGCAGCGCCGGGCGTCGACGGTATAGGGCTCAACGATGGCCCCGGTGGGACAGATGGTCATGCAGGCGACGCAGCGCCCACACTCTTCCGCGACCGGGCTGTCGACCGGCAGGGGCAGATCAATCAGCAGTTCGCCGAGGAAAAAGAACGATCCGGCGTCGCGGCTTAAGATAAGTGAGTGCTTACCTGTCCAGCCTAGGCCCGCTTTTTCTGCGATTGGCCGTTCCAGGATAGGCGCGGAATCGACAAAAGGTCTAAAATTGAGCGAAGCACACTGTTCCTGAATCTTCTCCCCCAGCTTTTTCAGGCGATTACGTAGCAGCTTATGATAATCACGCCCGAGGGCATAACGGCTGACGTAACCCAGCGTGGGATCTTTCAGGGTGCGGGCAAAGGCGGCGTTAGCGGGCAGATAGTTCATCCGCACGCTGATGACGCGTAACGTACCGGGCAGCAGTTCGTGGGGACGGGCGCGCATCATACCGTGACGGGCCATCCATTCCATTTCGCCGTGGTATTGTTTATCCAGCCATGCCTGCAGTTTGGGTTCACTGGCGCTGAGGTCGGTATCGGCGATCCCCACCTGCTGGAACCCAAGCTCTGTGCCCCATTGTTTGATTTGTTGCGCTAACTGAACGAGATCGAGGGGCTGTGACATGATGGACCATACAATGACGAAAAACCCTGACAGTATACCATACAACATTTGGCCTGCGGAGGCGCTGCGCCTGGCCGAACGAGAGGCGGCGGACAGCCTGGGGCTGACGCTGTTCGAACTCATGCAGCGCGCGGGCGAGGCGGCGTTCCAGCTGGCCAGCGGCGCTTATCCTGCCAGCGCGCACTGGCTGATCCTCTGCGGACATGGCAACAACGGCGGCGACGGATATGTCGTTGCGCGTCTGGCACAGGCCGCGGGGCGGCGGGTGACGCTGCTGGCGGTGGAGAGTGACAGCCCGCTGCCGGAAGAGGCGCAGGCGGCGCGGGAGGCATGGCTTAACGCCGGCGGCGTGATCCATGCGGCGACCATCCCATGGCCCGACGATATCTCACTGATTATTGATGGCCTGCTCGGCACCGGTCTGCGCAGTGCGCCGCGCGATCCCGTCGCGGCGCTCATCCACCAGGCGAACCACCACCCGGCGCCGGTGGTGGCGCTGGATATCCCTTCCGGCCTGAATGCGCAGACGGGCGCGACGCCAGGTGCAGTGGTACAGGCCGACCATACGCTGACCTTTATCGCCCTCAAGCCGGGGTTGCTGACCGGCAGGGCGCGGGATGTCGTCGGGCAACTCCACCATCATGCGCTGGGGCTCGAACGCTGGCTCGCCGGACAAAGCACTCCTCTGACGCGGTTTTGCGCCGCCCACCTCGCCGACTGGCTGCCGCCGCGGCGGGCCACCTCCCATAAAGGCGATCACGGCAAGCTGGTGATTGTCGGCGGCGATCGCGGCACGGCAGGCGCTATCCGTATGTGCGGTGAAGCGGCCCTACGCAGCGGCGCGGGACTGGTGCGAGTGCTTACTCACCCGGAGAGCGTGGCGCCCATTGTCACCGTGCGGCCGGAATTAATGGTAGATGAACTGACGCCGCAGACTCTGAAAGCCGCGCTGGAGTGGGCGGACGTGGTAGCGATTGGCCCCGGGCTGGGGCAGCGCGAATGGGGACGCAGCGCCCTGCGGACGGTGGAAAGTTTTAACAAACCGATGGTCTGGGACGCCGACGCGCTGAACCTGCTGGCATTCAATCCCGATAAACGTCACAATCGCGTGCTAACGCCGCACCCCGGCGAAGCGGCCCGTCTGCTGAACGTCAGCGTGGCAGAAATTGAAAGCGATCGCTTACTTTCTGCGCAGCGTCTGGTAAAACGGTATGGCGGCGTGGTTGTGCTGAAAGGCGCGGGCACGGTGGTGGCCAGTGAAAGCGGGGCGATGGGCATTATCGATGCCGGCAATGCCGGGATGGCCAGCGGCGGGATGGGCGATGTGCTCACCGGCATCATCGCCGCGTTGTTAGGACAGCACCTGACGCCGTATGATGCTGCCTGTGCCGGGTGCGTCGCTCATGGCGATGCCGCCGACCGACTGGCCGCTCGCGAGGGCACCCGCGGCATGCTGGCGACCGATCTCTTTTCCACGCTCAGGCGTGTTGTTAACCCGGATGTGATTGACGTAGACCATGATTAACCGAGTGATTCCTTTACCCGATGAGCAGGCCACGCTGGCCCTTGGCGACCGCATCGCGCAGGCCTGTACCGGCGCCACCGTGATTTATCTGTATGGTGATTTAGGCGCGGGGAAAACGACCTTCAGCCGCGGCTTTTTGCAGGCGCTCGGTCACCGCGGCAATGTCAAAAGCCCAACTTATACCCTGGTGGAGCCCTATACCCTCGAGAACCTGATGGTGTATCACTTCGATCTCTACCGTCTGGCGGATCCTGAGGAACTCGAATTTATGGGGATCCGTGATTATTTTGCCGACGATGCCATCTGCCTGGTGGAATGGCCGCAGCAAGGCGCAGGTGTCCTGCCTGACCCGGATGTTGAAATTCACCTTGATTACCAGGCACAAGGGCGTGAGGCGCGTATTACCGCGATCTCCTCACGGGGTGAATCTTTACTGGCGCGTTTAGCCTTTTAGCCTGAAGGATAACGGGATGAAGTATCGCATAACCACCTGGCTTGCCGCTGCGCTGATGCTGTCGAGTCTTCACGCCACTGCGGCGAGTTTATCCGATATCCAGGTCTCTAACGGAGACCAGCAGGCCCGTATTACCCTAAGCTTTGTCGGTGAGCCGGAGTACTCCTTTACCCCACAGGGTAAACGTCTGGTGGCGCTGGATATCAAGCAGACCGGCGTATTGCAGGGACTACCGCTGCAGTTTAGCGGCAGCAACCTGGTAAAGAGTATTCGCGCCGGCACGCCGCAGGATACGCAGACGCTGCGTCTGCTGGTGGATCTGACGGAAGATGGCAAAACCCGGGCGGTGAAGCAACAGAACGGGGCGAATTACACGGTGGTCTTTACCATCAACGCCGACGCGCCGCCGCCGCCGCCTCCGCCGCCCGTGGTGGTGAAACGGGCCGACCCGCCGCCGGTGATGCCTTCCCGGACGACGACGTCAGGGCGTAACCCGTTCAGCTCGTCGGGTCATGAACGGCAGACGGTGATGACCTCCTCTCAGCCGGCGATGACCAACAATCAGACCGTGACTCGCCCGGCGGCCCGCACGGTGTCGGCGGATGATAAAGTCATTATCGCCATTGATGCCGGGCACGGCGGCCAGGATCCTGGCGCGAT
The DNA here is from genome assembly GCF_000238715.1 of Klebsiella sp. 4_1_44FAA. NCBI lineage: Bacteria > Pseudomonadati > Pseudomonadota > Gammaproteobacteria > Enterobacterales > Enterobacteriaceae > Klebsiella > Klebsiella sp. 4_1_44FAA. The sequence continues at coordinate 125,860 of NZ_JH414804.1, read as the reverse complement.
TGGCCCGAACGGCACCAAAGAGAAAAACGTGACTATCGCTATCGCGCGCAAGCTGCGGGCGTTACTGAACGCCGATCCGCAGTTTAAGCCGGTGCTGACCCGCGACGGGGATTACTTTATTTCGGTGATGGGCCGCTCTGACGTGGCGCGTAAGCAAAACGCCAATTTCCTCGTCTCTATCCATGCTGACGCCGCGCCAAACCGCGATGCCACTGGCGCCTCGGTGTGGGTGCTCTCGAACCGTCGCGCCAACAGCGAAATGGCCGGTTGGCTCGAGCAGCATGAGAAACAGTCTGAACTGCTCGGCGGTGCGGGCGATGTGCTGGCAAACAGCCAGGCCGACCCCTACCTGAGCCAGGCGGTGCTGGATCTGCAGTTTGGTCATTCCCAGCGCGTCGGCTACGATGTGGCGACCAACGTGCTGAGCCAGCTGCAGCGTATTGGCAACCTGCACAAACGCCGCCCGGAGCATGCCAGCCTTGGCGTGCTGCGCTCGCCGGACATCCCGTCGATCCTCGTGGAAACGGGCTTTATCAGTAACAACGGCGAAGAGCGGCTGCTGGGTAGCGATGATTACCAGGAGCAGATTGCGGAGGCGATTTATAACGGCTTACGCAACTACTTTATGCAGCATCCGCTGCAGTCGGCGCCTCGCGGCGAGGCGGCGCAGACCGCCAGCGCCGCGGCGCCGGGCGGGATGTTGATTAACTAAGGAGCAGGGGATGCCGATTCAGGTTCTGCCGCCGCAGCTCGCCAACCAGATTGCCGCCGGCGAGGTGGTGGAGCGGCCCGCGTCGGTGGTGAAAGAGCTGGTTGAGAACAGTCTTGATGCGGGCGCTACGCGGATTGACATTGATATCGAACGCGGCGGCGCGAAGCTCATTCGCATCCGCGATAACGGCAGCGGCATCAAAAAAGACGAGCTGGCGCTGGCCCTGGCTCGTCATGCGACCAGCAAGATCGCCTCGCTTGACGATCTGGAGGCCATTATTAGCCTCGGCTTTCGCGGCGAAGCGCTGGCCAGTATCAGTTCGGTAGCGCGCTTAACGCTGACTTCGCGCACGGCGGAGCAGCAGGAAGCCTGGCAGGCGTATGCTGAAGGCCGCGATCAGGCGGTGACGGTGAAGCCGGCGGCGCACCCGGTCGGTACCACTCTGGAAGTCCTCGATCTGTTCTATAACACCCCGGCGCGGCGCAAATTTATGCGCACCGAAAAGACCGAGTTCGGCCACATTGACGAGGTGGTGCGCCGCATTGCGCTGGCGCGCTTCGACGTCACTATCAACCTCAGCCATAACGGCAAGGTGATGCGCCAGTATCGGGCCGTCGCTCAGGATGGCCAGCGCGAGCGCCGGCTGGGGACAATTTGCGGCGCCGCTTTTCTCGAACATGCGCTGGCGATCGAGTGGCAGCATGGCGATCTGACCCTGCGCGGCTGGGTCGCCGATCCGCTGCATACCACCCCGGCGCTGGCGGAAATTCAGTATTGCTACGTTAACGGGCGGATGATGCGCGATCGGCTGATCAACCATGCTATCCGCCAGGCCTGTGAAGACAAGCTAGGGGCCGATCAGCAACCGGCGTTTGTGCTGTATCTGGAGATCGATCCCCATCAGGTGGATGTAAACGTCCACCCGGCCAAGCATGAGGTGCGTTTCCATCAGTCGCGCCTGGTGCACGACTTTATCTACCAGGGCGTACTGAGCGTACTGCAGCAGCAGCTTGACGCGCCGCTGGCGGAAAAAGACGACCCGCCGGCGCCGCGCCCGATGCCGGAGAACCGCATCGCCGCGGGAGGCAACCAGTTTGCGCGGCCAGCGGAAGCGCGGGAGCCTGCGACCCGCTTCAGCATCACGCCATCGCGTGAGCCTGCGGCCTCCAGCGGCAAACCGGGCGGCGCGAGCTGGCCGCATGCGCAGCCGGGTTACCAGAAGCAGCAGGGAGCGCTTTATCGTCAACTGCTCGACACGCCAACGGCGCCAAAGCCAGCGTTGCAGCCTCCGGCGGCGGCAGAGTTGGCCGGTCACAGTCAGAGCTTTGGCAGAGTGTTGACGATTGTTGGCGGCGACTGCGCGCTGCTGGAGCGCGAGGGCGGTCTGGCGCTGCTGTCGTTGACCGTTGCCGAGCGCTGGCTGCGCCAGGCGCAGTTGACCCCGGGAGCGGAGGCGGTATGTGCTCAGCCGCTGCTGATCCCGCTGCGGTTAAAAGTTACGGAAGGGGAAAAACAGGCGCTGGCCGCCGCTCAGCCGGCGCTGGCGCAGCTAGGGATCGATGTGCATACCGATGCCCTGCACGTGACGGTGCGCGCGGTCCCTTTACCCTTAAGACAACAAAATTTACAAATCTTGATTCCTGAACTGATAGGCTACCTGGCGCAGCAAAACGCATTCGACGTCGGCAATATCGCCCAGTGGATGGCGCGTTATCTGACGAGCGAACAGACGTCATGGAATATGGCGCAGGCGATTGCGCTGCTGGCGGACGTTGAGCGTCTTTGCCCGCAGCTGGTGAGAACGCCGCCGGGTGGCCTGTTACAACCTGTAGATCTCCATTCGGCGATGAATGCCCTGAAAGATGAATGATGTAACCGAGGCGAGCCTGCCCAAGGCAATTTTTTTAATGGGCCCGACGGCCTCCGGCAAAACCGCGCTGGCGATAGCCTTACGTAAAGTTTTGCCAGTAGAGTTGATTAGCGTTGATTCCGCCCTCATTTATCGGGGAATGGATATTGGCACCGCCAAACCGGATGCTGCGGAGCTTAGCGCTGCGCCGCATCGGCTGCTGGATATTTTGGATCCTGCGGAGGCCTATTCCGCGGCGGATTTTCGCCGCGATGCGCTGGCGGCGATGGCGGATATAGTCGCCGCCGGGCGAATTCCGCTGTTAGTCGGCGGAACGATGTTGTATTTCAAAGCGTTGCTGGAAGGATTGTCGCCCTTACCGTCGGCTGACCCAGAGGTCAGAGCGCGGATTGAGCAGCAGGCCGCAGAGCAGGGGTGGAATGCGTTACATCAGCAATTACAGGAGATCGATCCCGTGGCTGCTGCGCGTATTCATCCAAATGATCCGCAAAGGCTTTCCCGGGCACTGGAAGTTTTTTTCATTTCGGGTAAAACTTTAACGGAACTGACGCAAACGTCAGGAGACGCTCTGCCATATCAGGTGCATCAGTTCGCCATCGCCCCGGCGAGCCGTGAACTGCTCCATCAACGCATAGAACAGCGTTTTCATCAGATGTTAGCTTCAGGTTTTGAAGCAGAAGTACGGGCGCTTTTTGCCCGCGGAGATTTGCATACGGACATGCCTTCCATCCGTTGTGTCGGATACCGCCAGATGTGGTCATATCTCAATGGCGAGATCCCGTATGATGAGATGGTTTATCGAGGTGTTTGCGCCACGAGACAGTTAGCCAAACGTCAGGTCACCTGGCTGCGCGGTTGGGAAGGTGTGCACTGGTTAGACAGTGAACAACCTGAACAAGCGCTCAACAAAGTATTACAGGTTGTTGGTGCGAGCCAGAACTGAACGTGTACAATTAAACGGTATCGTGCGTAATTTTTTTTGAGAATCGTAAGGTTCTGAGTACAAAACAAGCATACATATAAGGAAAAGAGAGAATGGCTAAGGGGCAATCTTTACAAGATCCGTTCCTGAACGCTTTGCGTCGGGAACGCGTTCCGGTTTCTATTTATTTGGTGAATGGTATCAAGCTGCAAGGGCAAATTGAGTCTTTCGATCAGTTCGTGATCCTGTTGAAGAACACGGTCAGCCAGATGGTCTATAAGCACGCAATTTCTACTGTTGTCCCGTCTCGCCCGGTGTCTCACCACAGCAACAATGCTGGCGGCGGTTCCAGTAACTATCACCACGGTGGTAGCGCGCAGGGTTCTTCTGCGCCGCAACAAGACAGCGACGACGCCGAATAAGGCCAGTGCTGTTTTTCCACGCCGGGGAGCCAGGTTTTCTGCGTTCCCCGCTGGTATTTTATAAGGGGTTTACGCTTGTTTGACCGTTATGACGCCGGTGAGCAGGCGGTACTGGTACACATCTATTTTTCGCAAGACAAAGATATGGAAGATCTCCAGGAGTTTGAAACTCTGGCCTCTTCCGCCGGTGTCGAAGCAATGCAGGTGATTACCGGTAGCCGTAAAGCACCGCACCCGAAGTATTTTGTTGGTGAAGGTAAGGCAGTCGAAATTGCGGAAGCCGTTAAAGCGACCGGCGCTTCGGTCGTGCTCTTCGATCATGCCCTGAGTCCGGCGCAAGAACGTAACCTGGAACGCCTGTGCGAATGCCGGGTTATCGATCGCACCGGTCTTATTTTAGATATTTTCGCCCAGCGCGCGCGCACCCATGAAGGGAAATTGCAGGTCGAGCTGGCGCAGCTGCGCCATATGGCGACTCGCCTTGTCCGCGGTTGGACCCACCTTGAAAGACAGAAGGGCGGGATTGGTTTGCGTGGCCCGGGTGAAACCCAGCTCGAAACCGACCGCCGTTTATTGCGTAACCGTATCATGCAGATCCTGTCGCGGCTGGAAAAAGTCGAGAAACAGCGCGAGCAGGGGCGGCGGTCGCGTGCGAAAGCCGATATTCCTACCGTGTCGCTGGTGGGCTATACCAACGCCGGAAAATCAACGCTCTTTAACCAGATCACTGCCGCCGAGGTCTATGCCGCGAACCAGCTGTTCGCCACCCTGGACCCGACGCTGCGCCGCATTGACGTCCCTGACGTCGGCGAAACGGTGCTGGCCGATACCGTCGGCTTTATTCGCCACCTGCCGCACGATCTGGTAGCCGCGTTTAAAGCGACGTTGCAGGAGACGCGTCAGGCGACGCTGCTGCTGCATGTGATTGACGCGGCGGATGTCCGCGTGCAGGAAAACATTGATGCGGTAAATACGGTTCTCGCTGAAATTGAGGCCGATGAGATCCCGGCGCTGCTGGTGATGAACAAAATCGACATGCTTGACGATTTTGAACCGCGCATCGATCGCGACGATGAAAATAAACCGATTCGGGTCTGGCTTTCAGCCCAGACCGGGGTTGGCGTACCACTGCTTTTTCAGGCATTAACGGAGCGTCTTTCCGGTGAAGTGGCCCAGCATACGCTGCGCTTACCGCCGAAAGAAGGGCGACTGAGAAGCCGTTTCTATCAGCTTCAGGCGATAGAAAAAGAGTGGATGGAGGATGACGGCAGCGTGAGTCTGCAGGTGCGCATGCCGATCGTTGACTGGCGGCGCCTCTGTAAGCAAGAGCCAACGCTTGTTGACTATGTGGTTTAACCTTGCAGCTTGCCTGAAGATATTGACCCCTGTGGGGATATCAAAAACAAATATGGAGCATATACATGGCGTGGAATCAGCCCGGTAATAACGGACAGGACCGCGACCCGTGGGGGAGCAGCAAACCTGGCGGCAACTCTGAGGGAAATGGCAATAAAGGCGGTCGCGAGCAGGGGCCGCCGGATCTGGATGATATCTTCCGCAAGTTAAGTAAAAAACTTGGCGGGCTCGGCGGCGGCAAGGGCGGACTGGGCGGCGGCAATAGCGCGCAGGGGCCTCGCGGACCGATGGGCGGGCGTATTGTCGGCATCGTTGCTGCGGCGGCAGTGATTATCTGGGCGGCCAGCGGTTTCTATACCATTAAAGAGGCCGAGCGCGGCGTGGTCACCCGTTTTGGCAAGTTCAGCCATCTGGTTGAGCCTGGCCTGAACTGGAAACCGACCTTTATCGATAACGTTCAGGCGGTGAACGTGGAGTCGGTGCGCGAACTTGCGGCTTCCGGCGTCATGCTGACCTCTGACGAAAACGTGGTGCGCGTTGAGATGAACGTGCAGTACCGCGTCACCGATCCGGAGCGCTATCTGTTTAGCGTGACCAGCGCGGACGACAGTCTGCGTCAGGCCACCGACAGCGCGCTGCGCGGCGTGATCGGCAAATACACCATGGATCGCATTCTGACCGAAGGTCGTACCGTGATCCGTAGCGATACCCAGCGTGAGCTGGAAGAGACGATTCGCCCGTACAACATGGGTATCACTCTGCTGGACGTCAACTTCCAGACGGCGCGTCCGCCGGAAGAGGTGAAGGCCGCGTTTGACGATGCCATTGCCGCGCGTGAGAACGAGCAGCAGTACATTCGTGAAGCGGAAGCGTATACCAACGAAGTCCAGCCGCGGGCGAATGGTCAGGCGCAGCGTATTCTCGAAGAGGCACGCGCCTATAAGACCCAGACCGTTCTGGAAGCCCAGGGTGAAGTGGCTCGCTTTGCGAAGATCCTGCCGGAATACAAAGCCGCGCCGGAAATTACCCGCGAGCGTCTGTATATCGAAACCATGGAAAAAGTGCTGAGCCACACCCGTAAAGTGCTGGTCAATGACAGCAAAAACGGCAATCTGATGGTTCTGCCGCTGGATCAGATGCTGAAAGGCGCCGCTGCGCCGGCAGCAAAGAGCGATAGCAGTGACGCCAGCGATCTGCTGCGCCTGCCGCCAGCATCCAGCTCAAGCAGCGCCAGCACCTCATCAACCTCGAGCTCAACCGGGGGTAGCATTATGGACCAACGCCGCGCTAACGCGCAGCGTAACGACTACCAGCGTCAGGGGGAATAACGATGCGTAAATCTGTTATCGCGATCATTGTCATCGTGCTGGTAGTGCTCTACATGTCTGTCTTTGTCGTAAAAGAAGGCGAGCGCGGTATCACGCTGCGTTTCGGTAAAGTTCTGCGCGACGACGAAAACAAGCCGCTGGTGTATGCGCCAGGCCTGCACTTCAAGATCCCGTTTATCGAATCGGTGAAGATGCTGGATGCGCGTATTCAGACCATGGACAACCAGGCTGACCGTTTCGTTACTAAAGAGAAGAAAGACCTGATCGTCGACTCCTATATCAAGTGGCGCATCAGCGACTTCAGCCGTTACTACCTGGCAACCGGCGGCGGCGACGTCTCCCAGGCCGAGGTGCTGCTGAAGCGTAAATTCTCTGACCGTCTGCGTTCTGAAATTGGTCGTCTGGATGTGAAAGATATCGTCACCGACTCCCGTGGTCGCCTGACCCTGGAAGTGCGCGATGCGCTGAACTCGGGTTCGGCCGGTACGGAAGATGAGGTTAGCACCCCGGCGGCTGACGACGCGATTGCTAAAGCGGCAGAGCGTGTGGAAGCCGAAACCAACGGTAAAGTGCAGGTGATCAACCCGAACAGTATGGCGGCGCTGGGTATCGAAGTTGTCGACGTACGTATCAAACAGATCAACCTGCCGGCAGAAGTGTCGGAAGCGATTTATAACCGTATGCGCGCGGAGCGTGAAGCGGTTGCTCGTCGCCATCGTTCACAGGGTCAGGAAGAGGCGGAAAAACTGCGCGCGACTGCGGACTATGAAGTCACCAAGACGCTGGCGGAAGCCGAGCGCCAGGGCCGTATCCTGCGTGGTGAAGGTGATGCGGAATCAGCGAAACTGTTTGCCGACGCGTTCAGCCAGGATCCAGGCTTCTACTCCTTTATCCGTAGCCTGCGTGCCTATGAGAAGAGCTTCCAGAGCAATCAGGATGTGATGGTCCTGAGTCCGGACAGCGATTTCTTCCGCTATATGCGTTCACCGGATTCGGCGCGTAAATAAGCCGGAGAAGGTGTAAACCTGAAGTAATAATGCGAAAAGGCGCCTGAAACAGGCGCCTTTTTTCATGCTGCGAGGGCGGGAATTAGTTGCCGAGTAGCTTGTTCAGCAGGCCGCCGATCACCGGCAGGCCTGCCAGCGCACTTTCGATGGTGCCGCCGATAGTCGACCCAACGCTTTCGCCCAGGGTTTTGCCCAGGTCCGGCGCCAGGTCGGCCAGATTGAGGGTGCCAAGCAGTGGCAGGTTAATGCTCAGGGCATCGGTGCCCATCGTCCATGCGGCTGCGCCGACCTTGCTGCCTAAGGCCGCCAGACCATCCTGTAACCAGCCTGCGCCGCTCACATTTTCGATTTCAAATGCGGTTAATTCTCTCATCATAATCTTCCTGATTAAGTAGACGTACCGGGTTGTAGTACGCGATGGCATAGTTACAATTTAAAAAATATCCAGCAATACAATTAGTTGTGAATTTTGTTTCACCTTTCCGGTTCATAATGAAGCTGAAATACGGGACAATGTGAAATGAGGGAATGAATTCACCATGCTGGCCGAGACGCCCGCGAGGGCGGCAATGATACTTTTCAATTAGGGTTGACGATGAACTCCACCATTTGGCTGGCGCTGGCGCTGGTTTTAGTACTTGAAGGGCTTGGCCCGCTGCTTTATCCGCGCGCCTGGCGCAAGATGGTCGCCAGCCTGAGCCAGCTACCGGATAATTTATTGCGTCGTTTTGGCGGCGGACTTGTGGTTGCCGGGATTGTGATCTACTACATGTTGAGGAAATCGATTGGCTGATCAAAAAGTGGTCGGATTTGCCTTATTTTGGATGCAAAAAGTGCTGTAACTCTGAAAAAGCGATGGTAGAATCCATTTTTAAGCAAACGGTGATTTTGAAAAATGGGTAACAACGTCGTCGTACTGGGCACCCAATGGGGTGACGAAGGTAAAGGGAAGATCGTCGATCTCCTGACTGAACGGGCTAAATATGTTGTGCGCTACCAGGGTGGTCACAACGCCGGCCATACTCTCGTAATCAACGGTGAAAAAACCGTTCTCCATCTTATTCCATCAGGCATTCTGCGTGAAAACGTCACCAGCATCATCGGTAACGGCGTCGTGCTGTCTCCGGCCGCGCTGATGAAAGAGATGAAGGGCCTGGAAGACCGTGGTATCCCGGTTCGCGAGCGTCTGCTGCTCTCTGAAGCCTGCCCGCTTATCCTTGACTATCACGTGGCGCTGGACGTGGCGCGTGAAAAAGCGCGTGGCGCGAAAGCGATCGGCACTACCGGTCGCGGCATTGGCCCGGCTTACGAAGATAAAGTCGCTCGTCGCGGTCTGCGCGTTGGCGATCTGTTCGATAAAGCAACCTTCGCCGATAAACTGAAAGAAGTGATGGAATATCACAACTTCCAGCTGGTGAACTTCTACAAAGCAGAAGCGGTTGACTACCAGAAAGTGCTGGACGATGTGATGGCGATTGCCGACATCCTGACCAGCATGGTGGTGGACGTATCCGACCTGCTGGATCAGGCGCGTCAGCGCGGCGACTTCGTGATGTTCGAAGGCGCGCAGGGTACGCTGCTGGATATCGACCACGGTACCTACCCGTACGTTACGTCCTCTAACACCACCGCAGGTGGCGTGGCGACCGGCTCCGGCCTGGGCCCGCGTTATGTGGATTACGTTCTCGGTATCATTAAAGCGTACTCAACTCGCGTCGGTGCAGGTCCGTTCCCGACCGAGCTGTTTGATGAAACTGGCGAGTTCCTCTGCAAGCAGGGTAACGAATTCGGCGCCACCACCGGCCGTCGTCGTCGTACCGGCTGGCTGGACGCGGTCGCAGTCCGTCGCGCGGTGCAGATTAACTCCCTGTCCGGCTTCTGCCTGACTAAACTGGACGTCCTCGACGGCCTGAAAGAAGTGAAAATCTGCGTTGGCTACCGTATGCCGGATGGCCGTGAAGTGACCACCACTCCGCTGGCTGCCGATAACTGGGAAGGTATCGAGCCTATCTACGAAACCATGCCGGGCTGGTCCGAAACCACCTTCGGCGTGAAAGAGCGCAGCGGCCTGCCGCAGGCAGCCCTGAACTACATCCAGCGTATTGAAGAGCTGACCGGCGTGCCGGTGGATATCATCTCTACCGGTCCAGACCGTACCGAGACTATGATTCTGCGCGATCCGTTCGACGCGTAATCACTCTCAAGGGGCGCCGTTCGGGCGCCCTTGTTTTTGCTGTTCGCCCGCCCCATTTCAAATAAATTAGCGGCCTGAGCGCTGGCTGGTTTATCATCAATAATAATGATGTCGCTCGACATACCCTGTTTTCTTTTCCCTGAGGTTTATGTGCAGTTAACGAGTTTCACCGATTACGGACTACGCGCGCTGATTTATATGGCGTCGCTGCCGGAAGGACGAATGACCAGTATCTCGGAAGTGACCGAGGTCTATGGCGTCTCCCGTAATCATATGGTTAAAATAATCAATCAGTTAAGTCGCATGGGCTACGTGACTGCCGTGCGGGGGAAGAACGGGGGCATTCGCCTCGGCAAACCAGCAGGACAGATCCGCGTCGGTGACGTGGTGCGTGACCTTGAACCCTTATCGCTGGTCAACTGCAGCAGCGAGTTTTGCCACATTACACCAGCCTGTCGTCTGAAACAGGCACTAGCTGAAGCCGCGCAGAGTTTTCTCAAGGAACTGGATAACTATACGCTGGCTGATTTGGTTGAGAAGAATCAACCGCTTTATAAATTATTGCTGGTGGAGTGACGCCACTCTGCCGGAGATGACAACGGAGGAACCGATATGTCACAAGATCCATTCCAGGAACGCGAAGCTGAGAAGTACGCGAACCCTATCCCGAGCCGGGAATTTATCCTCGAACATTTAACTAAACGGGAAAAGCCTGCCAGCCGCGATGAGCTGGCCATCGAGTTAAATATCGAGGGCGAAGAGCAAACCGAAGCGCTGCGCCGCCGCCTGCGCGCGATGGAGCGCGACGGTCAGCTGGTCTTCACCCGCCGCCAGTGCTATGCCCTGCCGGAACGCCTCGATCTCCTCAAAGGAACCGTTATTGGCCACCGCGATGGCTATGGTTTCCTGCGCGTTGAAGGGCGCAAAGACGATCTGTACCTGTCGTCAGAACAGATGAAAACCTGTATTCACGGCGACCAGGTGCTGGCTCAGCCGCTGGGCGCGGACCGTAAGGGCCGCCGCGAAGCGCGCATCGTCCGCGTCCTCGTGCCGAAAACCAGCCAGATAGTTGGCCGTTACTTCACCGACGCTGGCGTCGGCTTTGTCGTCCCGGACGACAGCCGCCTGAGCTTTGATATCCTGATCCCGCCGGAAGAGATAATGGGCGCGCGGATGGGCTACGTGGTCGTGGTCGAGCTGACCCAGCGACCAACCCGCCGCACCAAAGCGGTGGGTAAGATCGTCGAAGTGCTGGGCGACAACATGGGCACCGGCATGGCCGTCGATATGGCGCTGCGTACCCATGAAATTCCGTATGTCTGGCCGCCGGCGGTGGAAAAACAGGTTTCCGGTCTCAAAGAACAGGTGCCGGAAGAGGCGAAGGTCGGACGCGTCGATTTACGCTCGCTGCCGCTGGTTACCATTGACGGCGAAGATGCCCGCGACTTCGATGACGCGGTGTACTGCGAGAAGAAACGCGGCGGCGGCTGGCGCCTGTGGGTCGCCATTGCCGACGTCAGCTACTACGTGCGCCCGGGGACGCCGCTGGATGCGGAAGCGCGCAGTCGTGGCACCTCGGTCTACTTCCCGTCGCAGGTAGTGCCGATGCTGCCGGAAGTGCTGTCTAACGGTCTATGCTCGCTGAACCCGCAGGTCGATCGCCTGTGTATGGTGTGCGAGATGACGATTTCGTCAAAAGGCCGTCTGACCGGTTATAAATTCTATGAAGCGGTGATGAGTTCACATGCTCGCCTGACCTACACCAAAGTGTGGCATATGCTGCAGGGTGACCAGGAACTGCGCGAACACTACGCGCCGCTGGTGAAGCACATTGAAGAGCTGCATAACCTCTACAAAGTGCTGGAGAGCGCCCGCGAAGAGCGCGGTGGTATCTCATTTGAAAGTGAAGAAGCTAAATTCATCTTCAATGCCGAACGCCGTATTGAGCGTATCGAACAGACTCAGCGTAACGATGCGCATAAGCTGATTGAAGAGTGCATGATCCTGGCGAACATCTCCGCCGCGCGCTTCGTTGAGAAGGCGCAGGAGCCGGCGCTGTTCCGTATCCATGATAAGCCAACCACCGAAGCGATTACCTCCTTCCGTACCGTGCTGGCTGAGCTGGGACTGGAGCTGCCTGGCGGCAACAAGCCGGAGCCGCGTGATTACGCCGAACTGCTAACCTCCATCGCCGATCGCCCGGATGCCGAAATGCTGCAGACGATGCTCCTGCGCTCCATGAAGCAGGCGGTCTACGATCCGGAAAACCGCGGTCACTTTGGCCTGGCGCTGCAGTCATACGCCCACTTCACCTCGCCGATTCGTCGTTACCCGGACCTGTCGCTGCACCGCGCTATCAAGTATCTGCTGGCCAAAGAGCAGGGACATAAAGGCAACAGCACCGAGACCGGCGGCTGGCACTACAGTATGGAAGAGATGCTCCAGCTGGGTCAGCACTGTTCGATGACCGAGCGCCGCGCCGACGAAGCGACGCGCGAAGTGTCTGACTGGCTGAAGTGCGACTTCATGCAGGATCAGGTGGGCAACATCTTCTCCGGCGTGATCGCCAGCGTGACCGGCTTTGGCTTCTTCGTCCGCCTGAACGATCTGTTTATCGACGGTCTGGTGCATGTTTCCAGCCTGGATAACGACTATTATCGTTTCGACCAGGTGGGGCAGCGTCTCATTGGTGAGTCCGGCGGCCAGACCTATCGCCTGGGCGACCGCGTGGAAGTCCGTGTGGAAGCGGTCAACATGGACGAGCGGAAAATCGACTTTACCCTGATCTCCAGCGAGCGTGCGCCGCGTAATGTCGGCAAGACCGCCCGTGAGAAAGCGAAAAAGAGTACCTCTGGCAAGCCGGGCGGCCGTCGCCGCCAGGTGGGTAAGCAGGTAAACTTCGAGCCGGACAGCGCTTTCCGTAAAGAGAAAGAGACCGCCCGACCGAAGAAAGAGAAAAAAGCGAAAAAACCGTCGGCGAAAACACAGAAAATCGCCGCCGCGACGAAAGCCAAGCGCGCGGCAAAGAAGAAGATCGCCGAGTGATTGACCTCCCTTCACCCTGAAGTCTGCTGACGCAGGATGGGGTGAAGGGGGCAGATAACAGAACCTAAAACGAGTACATCAATGAGTGAAATGATTTACGGCATCCATGCGGTGCAGGCACTGCTGGAGCGCGCACCTGAGCGTTTTCAGGAAGTTTATATTCTGAAAGGCCGTGAGGATAAGCGCTTGCTGCCGCTGATCCATGCCCTGGAAGCGCAGGGCGTGGTGATTCAGCTGGCCAACCGTCAGTTTCTTGATGAGAAGAGCGAAGGCGCTGTGCACCAGGGGATCATTGCCCGCGTGAAGCCGGGGCGTCAGTATCAGGAGAACGATCTGCCGGATCTGCTGGCGCAGCTCGATCAACCGTTCCTGCTGATCCTCGACGGCGTAACCGATCCGCACAACCTCGGCGCCTGCCTGCGTAGCGCTGACGCCGCCGGCGTGCATGCGGTGATCGTGCCAAAAGATCGTTCCGCTCAGTTGAATGCGACGGCGAAGAAAGTGGCCTGCGGCGCGGCGGAGAACGTCCCGCTGATCCGCGTCACCAACCTGGCGCGCACCATGCGTCTGCTGCAGGAAGAGAACGTCTGGATCGTCGGAACTGCAGGGGAAGCCGACCATACGCTGTTCCAGAGCAAAATGACCGGCCCGATGGCGCTGGTGATGGGCGCGGAAGGCGAAGGCATGCGTCGTCTGACCCGCGAACACTGTGATGAATTGATCAGCATCCCGATGGCGGGCAGCGTCTCCTCGCTGAACGTCTCGGTGGCTACCGGCATCTGTCTGTTTGAAGCAGTACGTCAGCGCAGCTAAGCTGAACCATCGACGAATCAAAAAAAGCCATCCTCCGGGATGGCTTTTTTGTGACCGCTCTCGCGGGCGAGTATCCCTCCGGATAACCATACTTATGGCTATCGCCATTGATGGAGGGAGACACGATGCACTGGCAAACGCACACCGTTTTTAATCAACCCACCCCGCTGAATAACAGCAATCTGTTTCTGTCCGATACCGCTCTGCGTGAAGCAGTGGTCCGCGAAGGCGCCGGCTGGGATGGCGATCTGCTCGCCAGCATTGGCCAGCAGCTGGGGACAGCCGAATCGCTGGAGCTGGGACGCCTGGCCAACAGCAATCCGCCGGAGCTGCTGCGCTATGACGCCACCGGCGCCCGGCTGGACGACGTGCGCTTCCATCCCGCCTGGCACCTGCTGATGCAGGGGCTGTGCGCGAACCGGGTACATAACCTCGCCTGGCAGGAGGATGCCCGCGAAGGCGCGTTTGTCGCCCGCGCCGCCCGCTTTCTGCTCCATGCCAAGGTGGAGGCCGGGACGTTGTGCCCGATTACCATGACCTTCGCCGCGACGCCCCTGCTGCAGCACGCCCTGCCCGCGCCCTTTCGCGACTGGCTGTCGCCGCTGCTGAGCGACCGTTACGATCCGCACCTTGCGCCTGGCGGCCAGAAGCGCGGCCTGCTGATCGGCATGGGGATGACCGAGAAGCAAGGGGGGTCTGATGTGCTGAGCAATACCAGTCGCGCGGAGAAAACGGCGGAAGGGTTTTACCGACTGGTGGGACACAAGTGGTTCTTCTCGGTGCCGCAGAGCGATGCTCACCTGGTGCTGGCTCAGGCTCCGGCGGGGCTCTCATGCTTCTTTGTGCCGCGTCTGCTGCCCGACGGGCAGCGTAACGGCGTGCGTCTTGAACGCTTAAAAGAGAAGCTCGGCAACCGCTCCAACGCCAGTAGCGAAGTGGAGTTTTATGATGCCTGCGGCTGGCTGGTGGGCGACGAAGGCGACGGCGTGCGGCAGATCCTCAGGATGGGCGGCCTGACCCGCTTTGACTGCGCGCTGGGCAGCCATGCCCTGATGCGTCGCGCCTTCTCGGTGGCGCTGTATCACGCGCTACAGCGTCAGGCGTTTGGCAAAAACCTGGTCGAACAGCCGATGATGCGCCAGCTGCTGGGGCAAATGGCGCTCCGTCTGGAGGGGCAGACCGCGTTTCTGTTTCGCCTGGCGCGGGCCTGGGACCGTCGGGATGATGCCCGGGAAAGCGCCTGGGCGCGCCTGTTTACGCCTGCGGCCAAGTTTGCCATCTGTAAGGCCGGTATCCCGTTTGTCGCCGAGGCGATGGAAGTGCTGGGCGGCATCGGCTATTGCGAGGAGAGCGAACTACCGCGGTTGTATCGCGAGATGCCGGTCAACAGCATCTGGGAAGGCTCCGGCAATATTATGTGCCTCGATGTGATGCGGGTGCTGAGCAAGCAGCCGGCGGCGATGGAGCTGCTGGCCGCGGAGTGTGCGGAGGTGAAAGGACAGAACCGCCATCTCGACCGCGCATGGCGTCAGCTGCAGCAACTGCTGAAACGACCCGCCGAAGAGCAGGGGAGAGAGATTGCCCGGCTGGTCTATCGTCTTGGCGCGGGGGCGCAGATGCTGCGCCATGCTTCGCCGCCGCTGGCCGAAGCCTGGTGCCGGATGATGCTCGACACCCGCGGCGGCATACGTCTTGACGCGCCGACCCTCGACGACCTGCTGCTGCGGGCTATGGGGCGCGGGCGCCAGGCGCCTCAGGCGTAGAGAATGGCCTGCACGCGCCAGCTGTCCGGCTGTTGTTCCTCGTACATCTGAATAATGCGATACCAGGAGGCGCCTTGCTCGTCTGCTTTGCGGGCAATGGCGTGCTCTACATCCTGTTGGCTGCCGGAAAGATTAGTGACGGAGATCAGACCGATTTCATTCAGGCCAGTGACGCAATCCGCGCTGGCGAATTCGGCTGACTGCGCGGACGTATTGGCCGTCGCAGCGGTTAACAGCAGGCTGGATAGGGTAAAAGATCGTTTCATCGTCAGCTCCATTTCACGTAGTCCCAAGGGCAGTCCGTTGCTAACGTCCTGCCAGGTGGCTGGCCGAACGTTATTATGCACAGGAGAACGTGAATGGACGCAAAGCTGTGTAAAGCAGATTTAAAGACGCCGCCTCGTTATCGACGATAGAGGATCGCCTGCGAATACCACTGGCCGGGTACCATGGTGTCATCGATCATGATGATGACGTAGTAATCGGCTTTAGCCGCTTCTGCTTTGGCCTTCAGCGCCGCTTCGACATCCATCGGCGAACCGTACATCAGTACGCTCACCGTGGCCATTTTCTGCAGGCCAGCCGTCTGGTAGCGCTGGATCTCCTGCGGATGGTCGGTGGCGGGCGGCGGGGCTTCCGGCGTTCCCTGCAGGGCGCTACACCCGCTGAGGACGATAGCCAGTAACCACGGTGAAAACCTGCGCATAACCATATCTCGTTTCCTGATAGTGATAGTGTAGTGGTAGCCTTAACAGGATTGCCGGGGAATGTTCCCGAACTGTTATCTCTGACGCGATTTTCGAATGAAAATGTTGTGAAAGCGTAACCGGGTTCTCAACATTATGAATCGTAGCAAACTGGGTTGCCTGGTGAATGAATTTTCCCATGACGCCTAACCACGATAGAGAAGGAAGACGATAAATGATTGCACTAGAAATGCGCAACCTCGGCGGTGGTGAAATTTTACATGCCTGTCCGCAGGAGAGTTTGGATAAGCCCTTGCCCTGTATCGTCTTTTATCATGGCTTTACCTCGTCGAAGCTGGTCTACAGCTACTTTGCGGTGGCGCTGGCCGAGGCCGGATTCCGGGTGATCATGCCGGACGCGCCGGAGCATGGGGCGCGCTATCAGGGCGATGAGGCCGGGCGGATGCAGCGCTTCTGGCCGATTCTGCAGCAGAATTTCAGGGAGTTTCCTGCGCTGCGCGAGGCGATAATCGCTGAAGGATGGCTGGAAGGGGAGCGGCTGGCGGTGGCGGGCGCTTCGATGGGGGGAATGACGGCGTTGGGCATCATGACGCATCACCCCGAGCTGAACAGTGTCGCCTGTCTGATGGGGTCGGGCTATTTTCGTTCCCTGTCGCAAACCCTGTTCCCCTCGCCTGATTTTGATGTCGATAGCCTCAACGAATGGGATGTCAGCCATCAGCTGGCGTCCCTTGCTCGGCGGCCGCTATTGCTCTGGCATGGCGATGCCGATGACGTGGTGCCGCCGGAAGAAACCTTTCGACTAGAGCAGGCGCTCCGGCAGGCGGATCTTGCCGCCAGGCTGACCTGCGTCTGGCAGAAAGGCGTCCGCCATCGCATTACGCCAGAGGCGCTGGCTACCACGGTCGCCTTTTTTCAGCAGCACCTTTAAACGCGGATTACGCTGACGCCCTGATCCTCAAGCTGTTTGAGGATCGCGGCATCGGCCTGTTTGCCGGTGATCACCACGTCAATTTGCCCGGCCTGGCTGAATAGCATCCCGGCGCGCTCGCCGATCTTGCTGCTGTCGACCAGCACCGCCAGTTTGCCGACCACGTTAAGCATTTTTTGCTCGGCCATGGCGGTCAACATATCCGTTTTGTAGAGGCCTTCGGCGGTGAGCCCTTTGCCGCTGGTAAACATCCAGTGTCCGGCATAGAGGCTGTTCTCGCTACCGTGGGGGCTGAGGGTGATGGCGTGGCTGCGGTTGTACTGGCCGCCCATGATAATCACGCTGTCATGCTCCTGGTCGATCAGGTAGTTAGCCAGCGGCAGATAGTTGGTGATGATCTGCACCGGTTTGCCGCACAGTTCCCGACCCAACAGAAAGGCGGTGGAGCCGCAGTTAATGACGATGCTCTCACCCGGCGCGATCAGTTGCGAAGCGGCGCGTGCAATACGCACTTTTTCATCCAGATTTTGCGCCTGGTGGATGTTCATCGGCGTCCAGCGGGGGCGCTGTTCGCTAATGGCTTCCGCGCCATTACGAACCTTTTTCAGTTTGCCGCTTTCATCCAGCTTGTTGATATCACGTCGGGCGGTAGCGGGTGAGATCCCGAGCCGCGACATCACCTGCTCCACGGTAACAAACCCCGTTTGGGCGAGCAGATCCAGCAGAATTTGGTGCCTTTGCGCTTCCGTCATGAGCGAATCCGATTAAAAGTGAACGGCAAAGATGATATTTGAAATCATGTGAAAATACTAACCCTGCGGCGGGGTATTTCCGGCAGGCAGGGCCTGCCGGCGGCGACTTACAGGAAGGATTTGAAAGGCAGATCCGGCTCAATGGTAAAGCAGTCGTCGAAACCGCGCGGGTAGTGATATTCGAAATTGTCTTTATCCAGCGGCCAGGTAAATTTGCCGCCGACCTGCCAGATAAACGGCTTGAAGCCGTACTTCAGACGATCCTTTTTCATCTCCCACAGAACGCGGATCTCCTGCGGATCGGCCTGAAAGTTTGACCAGATATCATGGTGGAACGGGATCACAACTTTGGCGTTGAGCGACTCTGCCATGCGCAGGATATCGGCGCTGGTCATTTTGTCGGTGATCCCGCGCGGGTTCTCGCCATACGAGCCGAGGGCGACGTCAATCCGATGCTCGTTGCCATGCTTCGCGTAGTAGTTGGAGTAGTGGGAATCGCCGCTGTGGTACAGGTTGCCGCCCGGTGTTTTAAACAGGTAGTTGACCGCGCGCTGGTCCATGCCGTCCGGCAGTACGCCAGCGGCTTTTTGGTCCGCCGGGAGGGTGATCAGCGCGGTGCGATCGAACGCATCGAGCGCATGGATCTCAATGTCTTTGATCTTCACGACATCGCCAGGTTTCATGACGATACAGCGCGCTTTCGGCACGCCCCAACCGATCCACAGGTCGACGCAGGTTTTCGGGCCGATAAAGGGCACATCGGCCGGGCAGTTCTGCATGACGGCGGCGGCGACGTTGACGTCAATATGATCGTTGTGATCGTGGGTCGCGAGGACCGCGTCAATCTGGCGAATGGCGAACGGATCCAGCACGAACGGCGTGGTGCGCAGGTTCGGCTGTAATTTTTTCACACCTGCCATCCGCTGCATCTGGTGGCCGGTTTTCATCAGCGGATTGCCGTGGCTCTGTTTGCCAGTGCCGCACCAGAAATCGACGCAGACGTTAGCCCCGCCTTCGGATTTTAACCAGATACCGGTACAGCCGAGCCACCACATGGCGAAGGTGCCGGGCGCAACCTGCTCCTGCTCAATCTCTTCATTCAGCCAGCTGCCCCATTCCGGAAAGGTGTTCAGGATCCATGATTCACGGGTGATGGTCTGTACTTTACTCATCGTGCTCTTCCTCGTATTTTCAATAGTAATCAAATTTTGATTGGTTTTGATTTATGTTGTCACTGGATTTTCAAGATTGCAATCTTGTTTTCCATCAATTTTACGAAGAGATGCGCATCACCTCTCAGGGGTTCCAGCATCCATAAAGGTTGTGATTTGTTTTATCTATATGATTTGAAAATATTTAATTATGTTTCGGCGCTACTGCTCGGCAATAGCCACAATGAAATAGAGGATTATTGCGGCGCGCGTCACATTTAATCAAATTCAATCTTGTTGTGATTATTTTTGATTATTAGAGTAGGCAGCGAGAAATGCTGAGCGTAAGGCGCGTTCAGCGCCTTCACCATCGGGAGTGTGTTATGGCAATCCTCTACAACATCTTTACCGTTTTCTTTAATCAGGTGATGACCAATGCCCCGCTGCTGCTGGGTATCGTCACCTGTCTGGGCTATATCCTGCTGCGCAAAAGCGTCAGCGTGATTATTAAAGGCACGATCAAAACCATTATCGGCTTCATGCTGTTACAGGCCGGCTCCGGCATCCTCACCAGCACTTTTAAACCGGTGGTGGCGAAAATGTCAGAGGTGTACGGCATCAACGGCGCGATCTCTGACACCTATGCCTCGATGATGGCGACCATCGACCGGATGGGCGAGGCCTATAGCTGGGTGGGCTACGCGGTGCTGCTGGCGCTGGCGCTCAACATCTGTTACGTCCTGCTGCGCCGTCTAACCGGCATCCGCACCATCATGCTGACTGGCCATATCATGTTTCAGCAGGCGGGGCTGATCGCCGTCTCGTTCTTTATCTTAGGTTGCGGAATGTGGACGACCATCATCTGTACCGCCGTGCTGGTCTCCCTGTACTGGGGTATCACCTCCAACATGATGTTCAAGCCGACTCAGCTGGTCACCGACGGCTGCGGCTTCTCCATCGGTCACCAGCAGCAGTTTGCCTCATGGATTGCCTACAAAGTGGCGCCGTATCTGGGGAAAAAAGAGGAGAGTGTGGAAGACCTCAAGCTGCCAGGCTGGCTCAATATCTTCCACGACAACATCGTTTCCACCGCGATTGTCATGACCATTTTCTTTGGCGCGATCCTGCTTTCCTTTGGTATTGACGTCGTGCAGGCGATGGCGGGGAAAACCCACTGGACGGTCTATATCCTGCAGACCGGTTTCTCCTTCGCGGTGGCCATTTTCATCATTACCCAGGGCGTGCGGATGTTCGTCGCCGAACTGTCCGAAGCCTTCAACGGTATCTCGCAACGCCTGATCCCCGGCGCGGTGCTGGCGATTGACTGCGCCGCGATCTATAGCTTTGCGCCGAATGCGGTGGTGTGGGGCTTTATGTGGGGCACCATCGGCCAGCTGATTGCCGTCGGCATTCTGGTTGGCATTGGCTCTTCAATTCTGATTATTCCGGGCTTTATCCCGATGTTCTTCTCCAACGCGACGATTGGCGTCTTTGCCAACCACTTCGGCGGCTGGCGCGCGGCGCTCAAAATCTGCCTGGTGATGGGCATGGTTGAAATTTTCGGTTGCGTGTGGGCGGTGAAGCTCACCGGTATGAGCGCCTGGATGGGAATGGCGGACTGGTCGATTCTGGCGCCGCCGATGATGCAGGGCTTCGCCTCCATCGGGCTGGCGTTTATGGCCGTCATCATCCTGATTGCTCTCGCTTATATGTTCTTCGCTGGCCGCGCGCTGCGCGCCGAAGAAGACGCGGAAAAACAACTGGCAGAGGCCTCTGCCCAATAAGGAGTTCTGATTATGACCGTACGTATTCTGGCTGTGTGTGGTAACGGGCAAGGCAGTTCCATGATCATGAAAATGAAAGTGGATCAGTTCCTGACGCAATCCAATATCGACCACACGGTGAACAGCTGCGCGGTGGGTGAATACAAAAGCGAACTAAACGGCGCGGATATCATCATCGCTTCAACCCATATCGCGGGGGAGATTACCGTCTCCGGCAATAAACACGTGGTGGGGGTGCGTAATATGCTTTCCCCCGCGGATTTCGGGCCAAAGCTGCTGGAGGTGATTAAAGCTCATTTCCCGCAGGACGTGAAATAAGGAGCGGCTATGAAACTCCATGAATCACTGGCGCAGAATCACTCCATTCGCCTGCAGGCGGAAGCGGAAACCTGGCAGGAGGCGGTGAAAATCGGCGTCGATCTGCTGGTGGCCGCCGACGTGGTGGAACCGCGCTACTACCAGGCAATCCTCGACGGCGTCGCTCAGCACGGCCCCTATTTTGTGATCGCTCCGGGATTAGCCATGCCGCACGGGCGGCCGGAAGAGGGCGTCAAAAAAACCGGCTTTGCGCTGGTCACGCTAAAGAAACCGCTGATTTTCAACCACGAAGATAACGACCCGGTCGACATCCTGATCACCATGGCGGCGGTTGACGCCACCACCCACCAGGAAGTTGGCATCATGCAGATCGTTAACCTGTTTGATGACGAAGCCAATTTCGACCGTTTACGCGCCTGCCGCAGTGAGCAGGAAGTGCTGGATTTAATCAAAAACGCCACCGCGGCGGCTGTTTAAAAGGAACACTATCATGTCATTACCTATGTTACAGGTCGCCCTCGACAACCAAACGCTGGCCAGCGCTTATGAAACAACCCGTCTGATCGCCGAAGAGGTAGATATCATTGAAGTCGGCACTATCCTCTGCGTCGGTGAAGGTGTACGCGCGGTGCGCGATCTGAAAGCGCTGTATCCGCATAAAATCGTGCTGGCGGACGCCAAAATTGCCGATGCCGGCAAGATCCTGTCGCGGATGTGCTTCGAAGCCAACGCCGACTGGGTCACGGTGATCTGCTGCGCCGATATCAACACCGCCAAAGGGGCGCTGGATGTCGCCAAAGAGTTCAACGGCGATGTGCAAATTGAGCTGACCGGCTTCTGGACCTGGGAGCAGGCGCAGGCGTGGCGCGAGGCGGGTATTCAGCAGGTGGTCTATCACCGCAGCCGCGACGCGCAGGCGGCAGGCGTGGCGTGGAGTGAGGCGGATATCAGCGCGATTAAGCGTCTGTCTGATATGGGCTTCAAAGTGACCGTCACCGGCGGACTGGCGCTGGAAGACCTGCCGCTGTTTGCCGGGATCCCTGTTCACGTCTTTATTGCCGGACGCAGCATCCGCGATGCTGCCTCGCCGGTGGAAGCGGCGCGCCAGTTTAAACGCTCTATCGCCCAGCTGTGGGGTTAAGGAGCGACTATGTTGGCGAAATCCATTCCGCTCGGCATCTATGAAAAAGCGCTCCCCGCCGGGGAGTGCTGGCTGGAGCGGCTAAAGCTTGCAAAAGCGCTGGGCTTTGATTTCGTTGAGATGTCTCTCGATGAAACGGACGCCCGCCTTGCGCGGCTGGACTGGAGCCCGGAGCAGCGTCTGGCGCTGGTCAAGGCGGTGGCTGAAACCGGCGTCCGGGTGCCGTCGATGTGCCTTAGCGCCCATCGCCGTTTTCCGCTGGGTAGTGAAGACGACGCGGTGCGGCATCAGGGGCTGGAAATTATGCGTAAAGCTATTCAGCTGGCGCAGGATGTGGGGATTCGGGTGATCCAGCTGGCAGGCTACGACGTCTATTACCAGCAGGCGAACGATGAGACGCGCCGCCGCTTTCGTGACGGCCTGAAACAGAGCGTCGAGATGGCCAGCCGAGCCCAGGTAACCCTGGCGATGGAGATCATGGACTACCCGCTGATGAACTCGATCAGTAAAGCGCTGGGCTATGCCCATTACCTGAATAATCCGTGGTTCCAGCTTTACCCGGATATCGGCAATCTGTCGGCGTGGGATAACGACGTCCAGATGGAGCTGAAGGCGGGGAGCGGGCATATCGTGGCGGTACACGTCAAAGACACGAAGCCCGGCGTCTTTAAAAACGTGCCGTTCGGCGAAGGGGTGGTCGATTTTGAACGCTGCTTCGAAACGCTCAAGCAGACCGGCTACTGCGGACCGTACCTGATTGAGATGTGGAGCGAAACCAGCGCTGACCCGCTGGCGGAGGTGGCGAAGGCGCGTGACTGGGTGAAGGCGCGGATGGCCCGCGCGGGCCTGATGGAGGCGGCATAATGCAACAGCTGAAACAGCAGGTGTTCGAGGCCAATATGGATCTGCCGCGCTACGGCCTGGTGACCTTTACCTGGGGTAACGTTAGCGCCATTGATCGGCAGCGTGGGCTGGTGGTGATTAAGCCCAGCGGCATCGCCTACGAGTCAATGACCGTCGATGACATGTCGGTGGTTGATCTGCAGGGGCACGTGGTGGAAGGGCGCTGGCGTCCCTCCTCTGATACCGCCACCCATCTGGCGCTCTATCGCCGTTATCCCGACCTTGGTGGGGTGGTGCATACCCATTCGACGCACGCCACCGCCTGGGCGCAGGCGGGGCTGGCGATCCCGGCGCTCGGCACCACCCATGCGGACTACTTCTTCGGCGATATTCCCTGCACCCGGGCGCTTAGCGCACAGGAGGTGGACGAGGCCTACGAGCTGAACACCGGGCAGGTGATTATCGAAACGCTGGGTGAGGCCAATCCGCTGCATACGCCGGGGATCGTCGTCTATCAGCACGGGCCATTTGCCTGGGGCAAAGACGCCCACGAGGCGGTACACAACGCGGTGGTGATGGAAGAGGTGGCGCGCATGGCGTGGATTGCCCGCGGCATTAATCCGCAGTTGCAGCCCATCGATAGCTGGCTGATGAATAAGCATTTTCAGCGTAAGCATGGGCCAAACGCCTACTATGGGCAAAAGTAGATAGCGCGCTCCGGGGCTTTCACCCCTCACGGTGAAGCAACTGGTCTGGCCCCGGAGCCGTTTTTAATCCTGACGATAGGCCGACGGCATCACGCGCATGCCGATGAGCGTGACCACGCAAATTATCGCCCCAGCGTAAAACGTCGAGGCGGCGCCGAAGGTTTCCCACAGTACCCCCGCGCCGGTGCTGGCCAGCAGCAGAGCCAGGCCACTCATCAGATTAAACATACCGAACGCCGTGCCGCGTAGCTCCGGTGGCGCCGTATGGGCGACCATCGCCGCCAGCAGGCCCTGGGTCATTCCCATATGAATCCCCCACAGCGCGACGCCGATCAGCAGCGTGCTCCAGTGGCCGCTGAGCGCCAGCACGATATCGGCGAGGATCAGCACCAGCAGCCCCCACTGCAGCAGTTTGCTGTGGCTCATGCTGTCTGAGAGTTTACCGAACGGGTAAGCCGTGAGGCTGTAGACCAGGTTCATCGCCACCATCACCAGCGGGATGGTATAGAGCGGGATCTCCATCTGCTGGGCGCGCAGCACCAGAAAGGCTTCGCTGAAGCGGGCGAGGGTGAAAATGCTGCCGATCGCGACCACCCACCAGTAGGCGGCGGAGAGCTTTTTCAGGTTTTCGCGCTTCAGCGGATTGCTGCGTTTGTGCGCGATGGCGGATTTTGGCTCCTGTAGGCCGAATCCGAGCAGGAGAATGGAGAGCACGGCGGGAATGACCGCCACCCAGAAAATAGCGTGAAAATCGTTGGCCCAGATAAACATCAGCAGCACCGCCAGCAGCGGGCCGAGAAAGGCGCCGACGGTATCCAGCGCCTGGCGTAGTCCGTAGGCGGCGCCGCGGATCTCCGGCGGGGTGACGTCGGCGACCAGCGCATCGCGCGGCGCGCCGCGAATACCTTTGCCTACGCGGTCAATCATGCGGGCGCTAAACACCACCCCGGCGGTAGGGGCGAAGGCAAACAGCGGCTTACTGAGCGCGCCCAGGCCGTAGCCCAGCAGCGCCAGTCCTTTACGCTTGCCGACATAGTCGCTGATTGCGCCGGAGAAGACCTTCAGGATCAGGGCGGTGGCTTCCGCCAGTCCCTCGATAAGACCGATAATTATCACGCTGGCGCCGAGGGTAGTGGCCATAAACAGCGGTAAGAGGCTGTGGATCATCTCGGAGGAGACATCCATCAGCAGGCTGACGCCGCCGAGTACCCAAACGCCTTTGGGGATACGGCCTAAGGTGGCGAAACGCGGAACCATCAATCACTCCTGATTATCAAATGGCGAGTGGCTGATTAAATCAGGTTGCGATGACGCTGGTAAGTCGGTTTGTAAAATAATTCTCAATTGCGTTTGGGCGCAGACCTCGCTTCGCCCCTCGCGAGGAGAGGCGAAGAATCGGGCAGGCGTTAGCGGTATATCACCGCGCTGGCGCGAAGCGGGCCGTTGGTTTCGGGTTCGTGCATCAGGATAGGCTGAAAGTATTTCGCCCCCTGCGCATCGCTCATCTGGCTAAGGGCCTGTTCGGCCTCGTGCTCAGTGGCCATATTGTGATTGATATAGATAACGCCGAGGCTCTGCACGTCGTCCATGTTGCGGGCCTGACGTTCGGTGATTTGGATAGCTGCCAGCGCGTTGGCGCTGAAGAAAAGCGCAGCCATCATGGCGATGATTTTCAGTTTCATATACTACGCTCCTGACTGACAGTCCTGACGCTGACTCGGGGCTCTCCTGTGATCGTTGGGCTTTGATAGAAGTGTAATCGCTGCGCGTTCATCGCATGGCGACCTTTTCTGATGCAGTTGTTCAAAAAAATGCCGCTTCCTTTATTGGTTAATTTTAAATCACCCACTTAGCCCAGCTTGGCGCTTAGTGCGAATTATTTGTGCAAATGCGCTTGTGTTCCTGAGGGGCCGCCATTAGAATGACGCGTCAATTTTTCAGCCGCCCTTTAACACGTTCCTTGCCTCCATGGGCCGCGGCTGACCCAGACAGGAGGCTGAATAATCCGTAAGGAGCAATTCGATGCGTCATTACGAAATCGTTTTTATGGTCCATCCTGACCAGAGCGAACAGGTTCCGGGCATGATCGAACGTTACACTGGTGCAATTACTGCAGCAGCAGGTACGATCCACCGTCTGGAAGACTGGGGCCGCCGTCAGCTGGCTTATCCGATCAACAAACTGCACAAAGCTCACTACGTTCTGATGAACGTTGAAGCGCCGCAGGAAGCGATCGATGAGCTGGAAACTAACTTCCGCTTCAACGACGCCGTTATCCGCAGCATGGTAATGCGTACTAAGCACGCTGTTACCGAAGCATCTCCGATGGTTAAAGCGAAAGACGAGCGCCGTGAGCGTCGCGAAGATTTCGCCAACGAAACCGCAGATGATTCTGAAGCTGGGGATTCTGAAGAGTAATCCTGATGACCAACCGTCTGGAGCTGTCCGGCATTATTTGCAGGACTCCACTTCGTAAGGTCAGCCCGTCAGGAATTCCTCACTGCCAGTTCGTGCTTGAGCATCGTTCAGTGCAGGAGGAAGCCGGTTTTCACCGGCAGGCATGGTGTCAAATGCCCGTTATTATTAGCGGTCACGAAAACCAGGCCATTACTCACAGTATAACGGTCGGTAGCGCAGTAACCGTTCGAGGGTTCATCTCTTGCCATAAGGCAAAGAACGGCTTGAGCAAAATGGTTCTGCATGCCGAGCAGATTGAATTGATAGATTCTGGAGACTAGCCATATGGCACGTTATTTCCGTCGTCGCAAGTTCTGCCGTTTCACCGCGGAAGGCGTTCAAGAGATCGACTATAAAGATATCGCTACGCTGAAAAACTACATCACCGAAAGCGGTAAGATTGTCCCGAGCCGTATCACCGGTACCCGTGCAAAATACCAGCGTCAGCTGGCTCGCGCTATCAAACGCGCTCGCTACCTGTCCCTGCTGCCGTACACTGATCGTCATCAGTAATCGGTCACGGTCCATTAATACGACTTTGAGAGGATAAGGTAATGCAAGTTATTCTGCTTGATAAAGTAGCAAACCTGGGTAGCCTGGGTGATCAGGTTAACGTTAAAGCGGGCTATGCTCGTAACTTCCTGGTCCCGCAGGGTAAAGCTGTTCCTGCTACCAAGAAAAACGTTGAATTCTTCGAAGCACGTCGCGCTGAACTGGAAGCCAAACTGGCTGACGTTCTGGCAGCTGCTGAAGCTCGTGCTGCGCAGATCAACGCCCTGGAATCCGTAACCATCGCGTCTAAAGCTGGCGACGAAGGTAAACTGTTCGGTTCCATCGGTACTCGCGACATCGCTGACGCTGTTACTGCAGCAGGCGTTAAAGTTGCTAAGAGCGAAGTTCGCCTGCCGAACGGCGTTCTGCGTAACGTTGGCGAGCACGAAGTGAACTTCCAGGTTCACAGCGAAGTATTCGCTAAAGTTATCATCAACGTGGTTGCTGAGTAATCGGCCTCTGACGTTCTGGTAACAACAAACCGCCGGCCTTGTGCCGGCGTTTTGCTTTTTTAGCGCCTTTCATTTTGCGGCGGCGTAACGCTTGCTGTCGTCTTCTCTGCTATCGCGCACGCACAAAGCTGCCGTTCGACTGGCGGGTAAACAGCACCTGCTGGCCGTTGCCGGTATCGATAGTGAGCCCGGTGACCACGCCGTTGGCGTTCTGCCGAATCTGCACCGTCTGTCCGCTCTGCAAAGTACTTAGCGGCTTGCCAGCGCCTTCAACCTGCGCCATGGCGTAGACGTCAGTGGCCGGCAGCCCATGATCGCGGAACAGCTGCGCCAGGGTTTTGCCTGACTCGATGCGATAGGTCCGCCATTGCTGCTCAATACCCGGCGCGGACTGCTGTGATGAGGATTGATAAGGCTGGGTGGCGGCGGGCTGCTGCGTCTGCGCTTGATCCGGCTGCTCATCCTGAATCGGCTCCGGAGCGACCGGCGCCATCTGATCGGCGTCGCTCACGGTAGGCGTATTAGTGATCGGCGGCAGCGGAACGGCCTGATTGCCGCCAGCTTGCGGCTGGGACTGCGACTGTAGATTCAGGTTCGCTTCACGGCTGGTGGACGCCGGGCTTTGGCTATCATCGGAGGGAAGCAGAATACCGATAATAACCAACAGGAAGCCAGCGATAATTCCCCGGCGGTGCATCGGAGGCAGCGGGTCCAGGAGGCGAAAATGATCCGGGGCGTGCCAGATTTTCGCCAGGGTAGATGTCAGTTCAAAGCGCCCGGGCATGGCTTTCCTCCTGCTCCGCATATTTATATCCTGCTCATGAGTATAGATGGCTAACGTCCTGATGACCGGAACAAAGTGAAGTTAACCTGCTGCCGCCTATTGTTTCTTTTTCGCTGAGATTTGTCATCATCCGCCGACAAAGTTTTACCCATTTCGCTATGGCTGTTATGCTTTCGCACGCTTTTATCTTGATGTTTATCACCCAAAAAGGAACAACGATGGCAACCCCAACTTTTGACACTATCGAAGCGCAGGCAAGTTACGGTATCGGCTTGCAGGTTGGACAACAGCTGAGCGAATCCGGCCTGCAGGGGCTGCTGCCGGAAGCGCTGGTGGCGGGTATCGCCGATGCGCTGGAAGGTAACCAGCCGCAGGTGCCGGTGGAAGCCGTTCACCGCGCGCTGCGTGAAATCCACGAGCGTGCTGACGCTGTGCGTCGCGAGCGTTTTCAGGCCATGGCCGCTGACGGCCAAAAATACCTTGATGAAAACCGCGAGAAAGAGGGTGTGAACAGCACCGAGTCTGGTCTGCAGTTCCGCGTACTGACCCAGGGCGAAGGCCCGATCCCGGCGCGTACTGACCGCGTTCGCGTGCACTACACTGGCAAACTGATCGACGGCACCGTCTTCGACAGCTCCGTTGCTCGCGGTGAACCGGCTGAATTCCCGGTGACCGGCGTGATCGGCGGCTGGATTGAAGCGCTGACTCTGATGCCGGTAGGTTCCAAATGGGAACTGACGATCCCGCACAACCTCGCCTACGGTGAGCGCGGCGCTGGCGCATCGATTCCTCCGTTCAGCACCCTGATCTTCGAAGTTGAACTGCTGGACATTATCTAAACAGCAGCGGCTTCCTCTTCCCCGCGGCAGGGGAAGCCATAAAAAAAGCGTAAAATCCTTAAGTTAAAAATTAATTGGAATTATGTTTTGCATTCATCACGTATGGGTGTATTTTTGTGAGCTATTTCGCGTTAGATGAGTGATATAACACTCACTTTAAACATAAAATTAACATTATATCTAAATCATAGTATTCATCCCTCCGATTCTTACCTAATATCGACTAGCCCTTGCTGGGGTTAATGACAGACGACGGGCCATCAGAGCCTGAACAACACAGACAGGTACAACAGGAAGAAATCACATGGTAGATCAGGTTAAAGTCGCTGCTGTCGAGCAGGAGCCGACTGAACAATCGCTACGGCGAAATCTCACAAACCGACATATTCAGCTGATCGCGATTGGCGGAGCGATCGGCACCGGGTTATTTATGGGTTCTGGCAAAACCATCAGCCTTGCCGGACCATCCATTATCTTTGTTTATATGATTATCGGTTTTATGCTGTTTTTCGTGATGCGTGCCATGGGCGAATTACTGCTGTCGAACCTCGAATATAAATCCTTTAGCGACTTCGCGGCCGATCTGCTGGGGCCGTGGGCGGGCTACTTTACCGGCTGGACCTACTGGTTCTGCTGGGTAGTGACCGGGATGGCGGACGTTGTCGCCATCACCGCCTACGCGCAATTCTGGTTTCCCGGACTCTCCGACTGGGTCGCCTCGCTGGCGGTGATCCTGCTGCTGCTGGGCCTGAACCTAGCCACCGTCAAGATGTTTGGCGAAATGGAGTTCTGGTTCGCGATGATCAAAATTGTCGCCATCGTGGCGCTGATCGTGGTCGGCCTGGTAATGGTGATGATGCATTTCAAATCGCCGACCGGGGTCGAAGCCTCTTTCGCCCACCTGTGGAATGACGGCGGCTGGTTCCCGAAAGGGCTGAGCGGCTTCTTCGCCGGCTTCCAGATTGCGGTGTTTGCCTTCGTGGGGATTGAGCTGGTGGGTACCACCGCCGCCGAAACCAAAGACCCGGAAAAGTCCCTGCCGCGGGCGATTAACTCCATCCCGCTGCGTATCATTATGTTCTACGTCTTCGCGCTGATTGTGATTATGTCGGTGACGCCGTGGAGCTCCGTGGTGCCGAGCAAGAGCCCGTTCGTTGAGCTGTTCGTGCTGGTTGGTCTGCCGGCGGCGGCGAGCCTGATCAACTTCGTGGTGCTGACCTCCGCGGCCTCCTCGGCCAACAGCGGCGTGTTCTCTACCAGCCGTATGCTGTTCGGTCTGGCGCAGGATGGTCAGGCGCCGAAGATGTTCGCCAAGCTATCGAAGCGTGCGGTGCCGGCGAAGGGCTTAACCTTCTCCTGCATGTGTCTGCTGGGCGGGGTGGTGATGCTGATGGTCAACCCGAGCGTGATTGCCGCCTTCACCATGATCACCACGGTGTCGGCGATTCTGTTTATGTTCGTCTGGACCATCATCCTTTGCTCTTACCTGGCGTATCGCAAAAACCGCCCTCAGCTGCATGAGAAGTCGAGCTACAAGATGCCGCTAGGTAAAGTCATGTGCTGGGTGTGCATGGCCTTCTTCGTCTTTGTGCTGGTGCTGTTGACCCTGGAAGACGATACCCGTGAAGCGCTGATGGTCACCCCGCTGTGGTTTGTGCTGCTGGGCGCGGGCTGGCTGTTTGCCGGCAAAAAACGGCTGGCGAAATAAACGAAAATTTTAACGTTGCTTGCAACGGCCCGTCATAAAAAAGGCCACCCAGAGTGGCCAAATAAGACGGACAATGTCGAGGGCGCCCGCGGGCGCCTTTTTCTTTACTTTCCGCCGAGGGCGCGCGGGAACAGCACATTATTTTCCAGGCTGATGTGTTCCATCAGATCGTCGATCATCTCGTTGATACCGTTATACATCGCCTTCCAGGTGGTACAGGCTTCCGGCGGCGGCGTCACGTTGTGAGTGATGTGCTTAATGACTTCCAGCAGTTCACCCGCTTCATCATGCTCGCTTTCCATCACGCTGATCGGCCCCCCGGCCTGGGCGCCCATTCCCTGTTTAATCATCGGGAACAGGATCTGTTCCTCTTTCATCATGTGGCTGGAAAGCTCCTGATGCAGCATGGTCAGGTACTTAGTCAGTCCTTTCGGTACGTTCGGTTTATCGGCATGGACGCGTTCAACCTTGGTGGCCTGCAGGATCAGCTCCGGCAGCTGTTCACGGTGCCGGTCGTGATAGCGAACGATGATATGGTCGATAATCTCCGCGAGGGGCGCCGCGCGCCAGTCGCGGGAGAGAGGCTGTTCGGCCAGTTTCGCCAGCTCGGCTTCAATCACCGCGACATCCAGCGCTTTGCGCGACGCGGCGCGCGCCAGGGTCTGTTTGCCGCCGCAGCAGTAATCCATATCGTATTGACGGAACAGGGCGGAGGCGCGCGGGATGGTCAGCGCCAGCTCGCCTAAAGGTTGGTCACGGAAAGCCATAGCAGTTACCTCGTCATCAGGAATATAAGATGTATTTTAAATGCATCTTTTTGGCGAGGGAATACCCCTTAAGGAGGCGAGGCTACTTTTTTTCGTCCGCCAGCGGCTGCAGCATCGGTTTTTCCGGTCTGGCGCGTACGGCGGAGACCACGCCGAGCACCAGCAGCAGGATGCCGCTCAGGGTCAGCAGCGGCGGTAAGCTTTGCCGCAGCAGGAAGGTATACAGCAGTCCGGCCAGGGTTTCGAAGACGATAAGCGGGCCGAGGATCACCGTCGGCAGCCGCTGGCTGGCAATATTCCAGCATAGCGCGCCGACCCATGAGCAGAGCACCGCGATGGCCAGCATCAGCGTAATAAACACCGCAGGACGCGGGCCGAAGGGCAGGGGAAACCCGGCCTGCTGACCGTGCAGCCAGGCGCAGGCGGCGAGATAGCCGGCCAGCGAAACCGGAAGCGTCACCAGCGCCTGAGCGGTAGCCCACATCATTGGCGGTTGATGCGGGTTCTCCCGCAGCCAGCGGGCGTTGCGCAGGGCATACCAGGCCCAGCAGACCACCGATCCCAGCGCCAGCGCAATGCCGGAGCCGTAGCGCCACGGGCTAAAATTCGGCAGCCCCTGACGCAGCTCCGCGACGTTAACGCAGATCAGGCCCACGGCGATGCAGATCAGCGCCGGAAACAGGCGCCGCCACGGCAGCTTCCCGTCGCGCTGGCTGTAGAGCAGATTGGCGAACACCGGCAGTACCACCGGCAGCGTGCCGATAATCATGGTGGAAACCGGCGCCCCGGTGCGCTGAATGGCGCTGGCCAGGCAGACGTAATAGATAAGGTTCCCCATCATTGTCAGGCCCAGCGCGGTCCACCAGTCGTGCCGGCTCAACTGGCGCAGTCGCGCGCGCCCGAGCCACGCCAGCGGCAGGGCGATCAGGCCCAGCGCCAGATAGCGTCCCATCGACTGCAGCATCGCCGGATACTCTGGCACCAGCAAAGGCCCGACGAAAATTAAACCCCACATCAGCCCCGCCAGCAGGGCGTATAACACACCACTAATCATCATTGCATCCGTTGTCATTACCGTTGTCTGCAGTGTAGAAGGGGGTCGGGCAGGAATATTGTATGAGATTGCGCATTAGCGCCTGGCGACCTGCTTCTGATAGCGCACCGGCGTAATGCCGTAACGCTGGGTGAAGGCGCGGGTCAGGTGGGACTGGTCGGTGAGGCCGACGGCTATCGCCACTTCGGCGGCGGGCATGCCGTGGGTGAGGAACGCTTTGGCGCGCCACAGACGGATGGCCATCAGCATCTGATGGGGCGTTACGTGATAGTGGGCTTTAAACTGGCGCTGAAAGTGGTACGGGCTCAGCGCCGCCACCTGCGCCAGCTCGTCGAGGGTGATGGGACGCATATAGTTATCGTGCAGGTAGTCGCGCACGCGGTCAAAGCGATGCCCGGCCTCACCTTGCGCAGAGGCATGGTGGGCCAGAGGGCGGAAGGCGTCGATGAGGTCGAGCAGCAGTCCCTGCTGGGCCAGCGGATCGTCGCTATGCCACAGGCCATAAATCAGCTGGCCAATCTGTCGGGAACGCAGGGGATCCTCGCGGACCACCTCGCTGAACCACCAGTCGCGCACCCCGGTGATGGCTTCAAGACGGTCCGGCTCCAGATAAATCATCCGGTAGCGCCAGCCGTCGGCGGTTTCCGCTTCGCCGGTGTGCAGCTCGTCGGGATTCATGGTGACAATGGAGTTTGCGGCGGCAATATGCTGACTGCCGCGGTAGCGAAAGCGCTCCGCGCCTTGCTCAATCACGCCGATGCCGAAGGCTTCGTGGGTATGGGGTTCAAAGGCGTAGCGGGATATATGGGCGTGGTAAAGCTCCACCCCGGGCAGCTGTTCGAGATGGCGAAAGCGCGCGCGGTCTTTTTCATCACTAAATTGGAGTGGTACGCCCTGCATGCCTGCCTCCCGACGGTTATCCCTTCAATATGGGAGAGGAACCGCCGGGACGCAACCGCAAAAGCTGAGAGGGGCGGTTACAGAATGCCTTTCACGCTTTCAGCAAGGGAGGTGGTCGGGCGGCCGATCAGCGTACTCAGGGTGCGGCTGTCGTCAAACAGTCCGCCTTTCGACGCGCCGACATCGGAATCCGCCAGCATATCGGCAAGCCCGGCCGGCAGGCCGACGCTTTTCAGCGCGGCGGCGAAATCGGCTTCGCTGAGGTTCTGGTAGACCACGTTTTTCCCGCTTTGCTTGCTCAGCTCGGCAGCCAGGTCGCTCAGCGTCCAGGCGTTATCACCCGCCAGTTCGTAAATTTTGCCTTCATGACCCTCACTGGCGATAACGCGGGCGGCAGCGGTGGCATAATCCGCGCGGGTGGCGGAGGCGATTTTACCCTCGCCGGCGGCGCCGATAAACACGCCATGCTCCAGCGCCGGCGGCGCGCTGGCCAGATAGTTTTCGGTATACCAGCCGTTACGCAGCAGGGCGTAAGCGATACCAGAGTCGGCCAGCATCTGCTCGGTTTCGATATGCTCTGCGGCCAGACCCAGCGGCGAAGTGTCGGCATGCAGCAGGCTGGTATACGCGATGAATTTCACTCCGGCGGCTTTGGCGGCGTTAATGACGTTGCGGTGCTGTACAGCACGCTGGCCGACTTCGCTGGAGGAGATTAACAGCAGTTTATCCACGCCCTGCAGCGCGGCGGTCAGCGCCGCTTCGTCGCTGTAGTCGGCCTGGCGGACAACCACGCCCTGCTGGCTGAGCGCCTGGGCTTTGGCCGGGTTGCGGACAATCGCCACAATCTGGCTGGCAGGGACGGTGTTAAGCAGGTCTTGCAGAACGTAGTGGCCAAGCTGGCCGGTGGCACCGGTAAGAGCGATCATGGGTCTTCTCCTTCGTGTTTATTGGCAGTTGTGGTAAGCTACCACCTTAACTAACTTTTAGTAAGTACGTACAAAAAGGTAAGTGTGAAATGGCCGAACCGACGCTGAGCGAGAAACTGCGCACCGGCAATTTGTTTGCGGAACAGTGCCCGTCGCGCGATGTGCTTAAACATGTCACCAGCCGCTGGGGCGTGTTGATTCTGGTGGCGCTGCGCGAGGGAACCCACCGTTTCAGCGATCTGCGCCGTAAGATGGGCGGGGTCAGCGAAAAGATGCTGGCGCAGTCGCTGCAGGCGCTGGAGCAGGATGGTTTTATCGACCGCGTCTCTTATCCGGTGGTGCCCCCGCACGTTGAATATAGCCTGACGCCGCTCGGCCTGCAGGTGAGCGAGAAGGTGGCCGCCCTGGCGGACTGGATCGAGGTTAATCTGCCCTCGGTGCTGGCTAACCACGGGGAGTGAAAATGTATCACTCCCTGTAGCCCCGGTAAGCGCAGCGCCGCCGGGGAACAGGCATTACTTGCTCAAATCCAGCTGATAAATGGCGAAGCCGATATCATCGGTGGCCACCTGGCGCATTGGATACTGCGCTTTCTCTTTGATAAACGCCGCGGCTTTGTCGCCAGGCGAGGTCTCAAAACGAATATCCAACGGCGTGTTGCTGTGGATCGGCGCCAGACGCCAGTTGTTATCCGCCGCCGGATGGATCGCGCCTTCCTTCTTCGATTGCGCGCCAATCCATGCCGCCAGCACCGAACGGTTTTCATCCGGCGAGGCGAAGGCGATATGGCTCTCACCGGTGCCGGCGAATTTGCCGCCGTAAGCGCGATAGTTATTGGTCGCGACCAGGAAAGTAGCCTGCGGATCAACCGGTTTTCCATTGAAGGTCAGGTGCTTAATACGCTCTGCCTGCGGATGGATCATCTGACATTCGCCGTCATAGCGGGCCGGCTGAGTGACGTCGATCTGGTAGTTCACCCCGTCAATGACGTCGAAGTTGTAGGTGCGGAAGCCGTCCCAGTTGATCAGCGACTGCGGCTTGCTGCTGGCGGGATCGATCTGGTTAAACTGTCCGGCAGAGCATTCCAGCCACTCCTTAACCTCTTTCCCGCTGACCTTCATCACCACCAGGGTGTTGGGGTAGAGATAGAGGTCGGCGGCATTGCGGAAGGTGAGCTGGCCTTTCTCCACTTCGACAAAGCTCGCCGGATCGTTTTTACGCCCGCCGACTTTAAACGGCGCGGCGGCGGAGAGCACCGGCAGCTTCGCCAGATCCGGGTCGCCCTGAATATAGTGTTCTACGTAGGCTTTCTGCGCCATGTTGACCACCTGCACCGTCGGGTCGTCCTGCACCAGCGCCAGATAGCTGTACATGTTGTCGGCGGACTTGCCGATCGGCTTGCTGACGAATTCGCGAGTGGCGTCATGATCGGCTTTCAGCACCGCCACCAGCTTGGCATCTTCGGCCGCCAGTGATTTCTTCGCCACCGCGTCATAGATTGGCCGCGCTTCCGCTTTACTCTGAGTTACCTGCCATTTACCGCTGTCGTTATTTAGCACCAGATCGACCACCCCGAGATGATCGCCCCACATTCCCGGCATCACCGCCGGTACACCGTTCAGCGTCCCTTTGGCGATATCCGCGCCTTTGATGTTGGCGAAGTCTTTACCCGGGAACACCGCGTGGGCATGGCCGAACATAATGGCGTCCACGCCGGGCACCTGGCTTAAGTAGTAAACCGAATTCTCGGCCATCGCCTGATACGGGTCGGCGGAGAGGCCGGAGTGAGCGACCACTACCACCACATCAGCCCCTTTCGCCCGCATCTCCGGGATATATTTGCGCGCGGTTTCGGTAATGTCATTGACCGTCACCTTGCCGTTAAGATTGGCTTTATCCCAGGTCATGATCTGCGGCGGCACAAAGCCGATATAGCCGATGCGCAGGGTGTGGGATTGACCGTCGCTGTCCACGACCCGGGTATCCTGGATCAGGTACGGCGTAAACATCGGTTTTCCGGTTTTGGCATCGATGATATTGGCGTTCACGTAGGGGAACTTCGCCCCGGCCAGCGCCTTGTGCAGGAAGTCGAGACCGTAATTGAACTCATGGTTGCCCAGGTTGCCGACGGCGTAATTCAGGGTGTTCATCGCCTTATATACCGGATGTACATCGCCCTCTTTGAGCCCTTTTGCCGCCATATAGTCGCCTAACGGGCTCCCCTGGATCACATCCCCGTTATCCACCAGCACGCTGTTTTTAACTTCTGCCCGCGCCTGTTCGATCAGGGTGGCGGTACGCACCAGGCCGAATTTCTCCGTGGCGGCATCTTTGTAATAGTCGAAGTCCATCATATTGCTGTGCAGATCGGTGGTTTCCATGATCCGCAGGTCGACCGTCGCGGCGTTGACGCTGGCGGCGATCAGCGTGGCCAGGAGCGTTGCGCTAAACTTAATCATCAGAGGCGTCCTTTTTTATGAGCGATAGCACAGAAGAAAATGTATTTATATTCTGTTGCTTACAGAAATGTGAATCTTGCCAGAAAAGCGGGCAGAGAAACCGCCATCGTTATCACAGATAGCGGAACTCGCGGTGATGCGATATAAATAAAACAACGAGTTAACGCCACTGTAACCAGACGAGGTGGAGAATGTTAGAACAAGTAAGTCAGCTTGCACGGAATGCGGGCGATGCCATCATGGAAGTCTACGATGGAAACCAGCCGATCAACGTCGCCAGCAAGAAAGATGATTCTCCGGTCACGGCGGCGGATATCGCAGCGCATAAAGTCATTGTCAGCGGCCTGCAGGCGCTGGATCCGGATACCCCGGTCCTCTCCGAGGAGGACCCGCCGGCGTGGGAAGTGCGCCAGCACTGGCAGCGCTACTGGCTGGTCGACCCGCTGGACGGCACCAAAGAGTTTATTAAGCGTAACGGCGAATTCACCGTCAATATCGCGCTGATTGAAAACGGCAAGCCGACGCTGGGCGTTGTCTATGCGCCGGTGATGAAGGTGATGTACAGCGCGCAAAATGGTAAAGCCTGGAAAG
This sequence comes from Klebsiella sp. 4_1_44FAA, assembly GCF_000238715.1. Taxonomy (NCBI): domain Bacteria; kingdom Pseudomonadati; phylum Pseudomonadota; class Gammaproteobacteria; order Enterobacterales; family Enterobacteriaceae; genus Klebsiella; species Klebsiella sp. 4_1_44FAA. Next base: position 88,605 of record NZ_JH414804.1, on the reverse strand, counting down.
AAGAGTGCGGCGTACGCAAGCAGATCCAGGTCCGCGATGCCCGTCCGCCGCTGGTGGTGATTAGCCGCTCCCATAGCAACGATCCGGAGCTGCAGGAGTACCTTGAGCAACTGGGCGAACACCAGACCACCTCAATCGGTTCGTCGCTGAAATTCTGCCTGGTGGCGGAAGGTCAGGCCCAGCTCTATCCGCGCTTCGGGCCGACCAGCACCTGGGACACCGCCGCCGGCCATGCGGTCGCGGTGGCCGCCGGGGCGCATGTTCACGACTGGCAGGGGAAAACCCTCGACTACACGCCGCGTGAATCCTTCCTCAACCCCGGCTTCCGGGTCTCTATTTATTAAGCAATTTATGCAGCAGGTCGATCACCTGCTGCACCTCTTGTTGGGTGAGGGCGCCGTCCTTAGCCCACTGCACACGCCCGTTCTTATCCAGCACCACGATCGCTGAGCTCTTCTCGTCCAGCTGCCAGGCCTTCCGCACCAGGCCGTTGCTGTCGACGATAAATTGCGACCATGGGAAGAGCTTTTTATTACTTTCAATGCTGTTGCGTACAAACATCCCGGTGCCCGGGATGGCGTCGTCAGTGTTTACAATGGTGGTGGTCTGATAGCGATCGTGCGGGAAGCCCGCCGCTTTAATCGCCTCGATCAGGTTGGCATTCTTCTCTTTTGCTGACGAGCGTCCGGCGATGTGCTGGACCACGCGCACTTTTCCCGCCAGCTGGGCGCTATTCCAGTTTTTATAGCTAAACTTATCCTTATCCAGAATAAGCTCTCCCCGATCCGCGACGCCAACGGGCGCCACGCGCTGGCCGTCGACGAAGTTATGCGCTGTGGCCAGCAGCGGGAGAAGCAGTAACGAGGCGGCCAGTATGCTACGTAGGGTCATGCGCAATCCTTAATCATTTTTATGCAGGTGATCCGACCACTTGGTCTCGTTTAATCATAAGTGCGATTGACGGTGATTACCCGCAATGAGGATGCCAGTTTGCGTGTTGACGCACAAATTAGTCGTAAAACGGCGACTTATACTTACTTCATCGTATGTCTGAAACGAAAATTCTGAATTATTGTCATCAAAGGGTAAATAAACTTATACATACTGGGTCCCTCTGAGATTCTGGACTATAGTTTTAGGGCATTAAAATTTGCGCTCCCAAGACGTGGGCTAACTGTGGCACCACAAGAGCGTAACCCTGGCAGGAGAGAAGAATGAAAATTTTCCAACGCTACAATCCGCTGCAAGTGGCGAAGTACGTGAAGATCCTGTTTCGTGGACGGTTGTACATCAAGGACGTTGGCGCATTTGAATTTGATAAGGGCAAAATCCTTATCCCGAAGGTCAAGGACAAGCTGCATCTGTCAGTGATGTCCGAAGTCAATCGTCAGGTGTTGCGTCTGCAAACTGAGATGGCATAACCTGGCACGTAGCAGTACGTAGTAGGTAAAAGACGGCTCCCGATGGGAGCCGTTGATGTTTTTAGCCCTTCATTTCCGCATAGCGTTTGCGATATTCGCCCGGTGGGATGCCGTTATGTTTACGAAACAAGCGGGTGAAATAGACCGGATCGCTGTAGCCCACCGATAAAGCAATTTTGTTAAGTGGGAGTGTGGGATAACCATTTGGGCCATAAAAAAGGGCGGATGGTCATCCGCCCTTAGGAGAGAGAAAAGATTACGCTCAGGCGTTCTGGCTTTCCGCCGTTTCCGCCTGCTTCGGCACCAGCACCGTTGGCTTGTTATCGATGCGGGTCACCAGCAGCTGGTCGATACGGTAGTTATCGATATCCACGACCTCAAACTTATAGCCGGAGAACTTCACCGCGTCGGTGCGTTTGGGGATTTTACGCAGCATAAACATCATAAAGCCGCCGATGGTCTCGTAATTCCCGGACTGCGGGAACTCGTCGATATCCAGCACGCGCATCACGTCATCAATCGGCGTACCGCCATCGATCAGCCACGAGTTTTCATCGCGGGCGACGATCTGCTCTTCCAGCCCCTGGCCGACGAGGTCGCCCATCAGGGTGGTCATGACGTCGTTGAGAGTGATGATCCCGACCACCAGCGCGTATTCATTCATGATCACCGCGAAGTCTTCCCCGGCGGTTTTGAAGCTTTCCAGCGCTTCCGACAGGGTCAGGGTGTCCGGCACGATCAACGTGTTGCGGATCTGTACGCCGCCGGTCAGCACCAGGCTCTGGTTCGCCAGCACGCGGTTCAGCAGATCTTTTGAATCGACGTAACCGATAATGTGGTCGATATCTTCATTACAGACGAGGAACTTCGAGTGCGGATGTTCGGCCACTTTATTCTTCAGGCTCTGCTCGTCTTCGTGCAAATCAAACCAAATGACGCTTTCACGCGGGGTCATGGAGGAAGGAACGGTGCGGGACTCCAGCTCGAACACGTTCTCAATTAGCTCATGCTCCTGCTTGCGCAGCACCCCGGCCAGCGCGCCGGCCTCGACCACGGCATAGATATCATCGGAAGTGATATCGTCTTTCCGCACCATCGGCAGTTTGAAGATGCGGAAGATCATGTTGGCCATGCCGTTAAACAACCACACCAGCGGGCGGAAGACTAACAGGCAGAAGCGCATCGGGTTGATGATGCGCAGGGCCACTGTTTCGGGCGCAATCATACCGATGCGTTTCGGAGTCAGGTCAGCAAACAGGATGAACAAGCTGGTGACCAGGGTAAAAGAGATGATGAAGCTCAGCTGCTCGGAGAGCTCCGGTGACAAATACCCGCTGAGCAGGCTATGAAACGCCGGTGAGAAAGCCGCGTCGCCCACAATACCGCCAAGAATGGCGACGGCGTTGAGGCCAATCTGCACGACGGTAAAGAAGGTGCCCGGGTTCTCCTGCATCTTCAGCACCCGCTGTGCGTTGACGTTGCCTTCATCGGCCAGCAGTTTCAGTTTGATTTTACGTGAGGCAGCCAGTGAAATTTCCGATATCGAAAAAAACGCACTGACGGCTATCAGACAGAGTATTACTAAAATACTGTTTAACATATCTTTTCTGACCGTTGAGGCCAGATCCTCGGAAGGGAAGTTGATAACTCAAATGTGGAATACATAAAAAACCGGTCCGAAGGCGCTGGACCGGCTGTCACACTGGCTAGTATAGCGTAAGGGAATGTAAAGCCGCCAGAGCGTTCATTGACCGCCTCGCTGTTGAGGCGGAAATCAGAATTACGCCTGAGGCGGCAGGCAGACGCCAATGCCGCCGATGCCGCAATAGCCGTGCGGGTTTTTATACAGATACTGCTGGTGATCGTCCTCGGCATAGTAGAACGGTTTGGCGGTGGCGATCTCGGTGGTGATGTGACGGGTATCGTGCGCGTCGTTCATCGCCGCCTGGAAGCGCGCGAGGCTGGCCTTTGCCGCCTCCGTCTGTTCCGGGGTCAGCGGGTAAATCGCCGAGCGGTACTGGGTGCCGTGGTCGTTACCCTGCCGCATACCCTGCGCCGGGTCGTGATTTTCCCAGAACACCTGCAATAACTGCTCATAGCTAATCACCTGCGGATCATAAACCACGCGTACCGCTTCCGCGTGACCGGTCTGACCGCTGCACACTTCGCGATAGGTCGGATTGGGCGTATAGCCGCCAGTGTAACCTGCGGCGGTGCTGTAAACCCCCGGCAATTGCCAGAACAGGCGCTCAACTCCCCAGAAGCAGCCCATGGCGAACAGCGCCACTTCCATCCCCGCCGGGACGTTGGTCATCGAGTGGCCGTTAACTGCGTGGAGCGTCGCCACTGGCATGGGGGTATTGCGTCCAGGCAGCGCATCCGCCTGGGCGACAAGATGCGTTTTATCAAATAGACTCACGGTTGGCCTCTCAATACAGAAATCGTCGTTAAGGTTGTAACGAAGCGTGTCTTTTAACACAATAAATACGCGTAATACGTCTAGATTAATACATAAGAATTATTTGGGTTATTGCCACTTTTTCAACCCTATGTTGTTAGGGTTTTGTTAAGCCGTGGAGCGGCGCCAGTGTTTCCTGTAGAGGAAACAGGGATATTCAGGAGAAAATGTGCTAAAAATCCGCCAGTTATGTGTCACCAGCCTTTTGCTGGTCAGCGGGGTCGCCAGCGCAGCGAATGTGCGTTTGCAGGTTGAGGGATTATCCGGGGAGCTGGAGAAAAACGTTCGCGCCCAGCTTTCCACCATCCAGAGCGATGAAGTCACGCCGGATCGTCGCTTTCGCGCGCGCGTCGATGACGCCATTCGCGAAGGTCTGAAAGCGCTGGGTTATTACGAGCCGACGATTGAATTTGATTTGCGTCCGCCGCCGAAAAGGGGACGTCAGGTGCTGATCGCCAAAGTGACCCCGGGAGAACCGGTGCGCATTGGCGGAACCGAGGTGATTCTGCGCGGCGGCGCCCGCACCGATAGCGACTACCTGGCGCTGCTGAAAACGCGCCCGGCCATCGGGACGGTGCTCAACCACGGGGATTACGACGGCTTCAAGAGCTCGCTGACCCGCGTCGCCCTGCGCAAAGGCTACTTTGACAGCGAGTTTCTTAAGAGCCAGCTCGGGGTCTCCCTCGACCGTCATCAGGCGTTCTGGGATATCGATTACGACAGCGGCGAACGCTATCGCTTTGGCCACGTCACTTTCTCTGGCTCGCAAATCCGCGATGAATACCTGCAAAACCTCGTGCCGTTTAAAGAGGGCGACTACTACACCTCGCAGGACCTGGCCGAGCTAAACCGCCGCCTGGCGGCGACCGGCTGGTTCAGTTCGGTGGTGGTGGCGCCTGATTTTGCTAAGTCGCGGAAAACCAAGGTGCTGCCTCTGCAGGGCGTTGTCTCGCCTCGCAAAGAGAACACCGTGGAAACCGGGGTCGGCTATTCCACAGACGTCGGTCCGCGGGTGAAAGCCACGTGGAAAAAACCATGGGTCAACTCGTATGGCCACAGCCTGACCTCCAGCGTCAGCCTCTCCGCCCCGGAGCAGCAATTCGATTTTACCTATAAAGTCCCACTGCTGAAGAGCCCCCTCGAACAGTATTATCTGATGCAGGGCGGTTTTAAGCGTACCGACCTCAATGATACCCAGGCCGACTCTACCACCCTGGGGGTCTCGCGTTTCTGGGAGATGTCGAGCGGCTGGCAGCGAGCGATTAACCTGCGCTGGAGCCTGGATCACTTTACCCAGGCGAACGTCACCAACACCACCATGCTGATTTATCCTGGGGTCTCGGTGAACCGCACTCGCTCCCGCGGCGGCCTGATGCCTACCTGGGGCGATTCCCAGCGCTACTCGGTGGACTACTCCAACACCATGTGGGGCTCGGACATCAACTTCATCTTGATGCAGGCCCAGGACGTCTGGATCCGTACCCTCTATGACCGCCACCGCTTTGTGGTGCGCGGCAACCTTGGCTGGATCGAAGCGGACAACTTTGACAAGGTGCCGCCAGATCTGCGTTTTTTCGCCGGGGGCGATCGCAGTATTCGCGGCTATAAATACAAATCTATCTCGCCGAAGGATGATGACGGCAAGCTGATCGGGGCCTCGAAGCTGGCGACCGGCTCGCTGGAGTATCAGTACAACGTCAGTGGTAAATGGTGGGGCGCCGTGTTTGTCGATAGCGGCGAAGCGGTCAGCGATATTCGCGAGAGCGATTTCAAAACCGGCGCCGGGGTAGGCGTGCGCTGGCAGTCGCCGGTGGGGCCGATCAAGCTGGATATCGCCCGGCCGATCGGCGACAAAGAAGAGCATGGTTTACAGTTTTACATCGGTCTGGGGCCTGAATTATGAGTTTATGGAAGAAGATAAGCCTCGGCGTCTTAATCGTGTTGGTGCTCCTGCTGGGCACCGTCGGGTTCCTGGTGGGGACCACCACCGGCTTGCATCTGGTGTTCAAAGCGGCGGATCGCTGGGTACCGGGGCTGGAAATCGGCAAAGTGACCGGTGGCTGGCGTGATTTAACCCTCGATAATGTTCGCTACGAACAGCCCGGCGTGGCGGTGACCGCCGGTCAGTTTCACCTCAGCGTCAGGTTGCGCTGCCTGTGGGACAGCAGCCTGTGCGTAAACGACATCGCGCTGCGCGATATTTACGTCGCCGTCGATACCAAGAAGATGCCGCCCTCAGCGCCGGTCGAGGAAGAGGACAGCGGGCCGCTGAATCTCTCCACTCCTTATCCGATCACCCTCAGCCGCGTCGCGCTGCATAACGTCAACGTCAAAATCGATGATACCGCGGTCTCTGTACGCGACTTTTCCACCGGCCTGAACTGGCAGGAGAAAAATCTGACCCTGACGCCGACCTCGCTGCAGGGGCTGCTGATCGCCCTGCCTAAGGTGGCGAAAGTGGCGCAGGAGCAGGTGGTTGAGCCGAAAATTGACAACCCGCAGCCGCAGGAAAAACCGCTCGGCGAGACGATGACCGACCTCTTCTCGCAGCCGGTGCTGCCGGCGATGACCGATGTCCATCTGCCGCTGAACCTCAATATTCAGGCGTTCCGCGGCGAGCAGCTGCGCCTGACCGGCGATACCGATATCACCGTGTATAACCTGCTGCTGAAAGTCAGCAGTATCGACGGCCAGATGAAGCTCGACGCCCTTGATATCGACTCCGATCAGGGCAAGGTTAGCGCCTCGGGCAGCGCGCAGCTGCAGGATAACTGGCCGGTGGACATTACCCTCGCCGGAACCCTGAACGTCGACCCAATGAAAGGGGAGAAGGTGCAGCTGAAGGTGGGCGGCGAAGTGCGTAAAACGCTCAAAGTCGGAGTGGACTTAAGCGGGCCGGTCGCGGCCACGCTGCGCGCGGATGCGCAGCTGGCGGAGGTAGGGCTGCCGCTCAATATGGAGCTGAAGAGTAAGCAGCTCGCCTGGCCGTTCAGCGGCGAGAAGCAGTTTCAGGCCGACAATGTCCAGCTGAAGTTCAGCGGCAAAATGACCGACTATGCGCTGGCCTTCTCCACCGCGGTGAAAGGTCAATCGCTGCCTCCGGCGAAAATCGCCCTCAACGCCAAAGGCAATGAACGGCAGATCAATCTCGACAAGCTGACGGTCAACGCCCTGGAAGGGAAAACCGAGCTGAAGGCGCTGCTCGACTGGCAGCAGGCGATCAGCTGGCGCGGCGAGCTGACCCTCGACGGCATCAACACCGCCAAAGAGGTGCCGGACTGGCCGTCAAAGCTTAACGGCCGGATCAAGACCCAGGGCAGCCTGTACGGCGGCAGCTGGCAGATGTCGGTGCCGGAGCTGAAAATTACCGGCAACGTGAAGCAGAACAAAGTGGATGTGGCGGGCTCGCTGCAGGGTAACAGCTATCTGCAGTGGAAAATCCCGGGACTGCATCTGGCGTTAGGCCCGAACAGCGCTGATATCAAAGGCGAGCTGGGGGTGAAGGATCTTAATCTCGACGCCACCATCGATGCGCCGCACCTGGATAATGCGCTGCCGGGGCTCGGCGGGACGGCGAAGGGCTTGGTAAAAGTGCGCGGCACTGTCGATGCGCCGCAGCTGCTGGCCGACATCACCGCCCGGGCGCTGCGCTGGCAGGAGCTGACCATCGCCCAGGTCAACGTCAAAGGGGATGTGAAATCCACCGATCAGATTGGCGGTAACCTGGACGTGCGGGTGGATCGCATCAGCCAGCCGGGGGTCAATATCAGCCTGGTGCAGCTCAATGCCAAAGGTACAGAGAAACAGCATGAGCTGCGGCTACGCGTGCAGGGCGATCAGGTTTCCGGCCAGCTGACGCTGGCAGGCAGCTTCGATCGTCAGGCCGAACGCTGGAAGGGCTCGCTGAGCGATACCCGCTTCCAGACGCCGGTGGGGCCGGTAGCGCTGACGCGCAGCATTGCGCTGGACTATCGCAATCTGGAGCAGAAAATCAGCATCGGGCCACACTGCTGGACCAACCCGAACGCCGAGCTCTGCGTGCCTGAAACCATTGACGCGGGTGCCAGCGGACGGGCGCGGGTGAATCTCAACCGCTTCGATCTGGCGATGCTCAAGCCGTTTATGCCGGAGGCGACCCAGGCCAGCGGCGTGTTTACTGGTAATGCCGATGTGAGCTGGGACACCACCAAAGAGGGACTGCCGCAGGGCAAAGTGACCCTCAGCGGGCGCAACGTCAAGGTGACCCAGGTCGTCAACGACGCGCCGTTGCCGGTGGCGTTCGATACGCTTAACCTCAGCGCCGACCTGCACAACAATCGCGCCGAGCTGGGCTGGCTTATCCGCCTGACCAACAATGGTCAACTGGATGGGCAGGTGCAGGTTACCGACCCGCAGGGGCGGCGTAATCTCGGCGGCAATGTCAATATCAGCAACTTCTCGCTGGCGATGATCAACCCGATTTTCGCTCGTGGTGAAAAGGCAGAGGGAAGGCTCAACGCCCGTCTGCGTCTGGGCGGCAATGTGAAAAGTCCGCAGCTGTTCGGCCAGATGCAGCTGAGCGGGGTGGATATCGACGGCAACTTTATGCCGTTTGATATGCAGCCGAGCCAGCTGGCGATGAACTTCAACGGCACGCGCTCGACCCTGCAGGGGACGGTGAACACCCGCCAGGGGCAAATCGCCCTCAGCGGTAACGCCGACTGGACGCAGATCGATAACTGGCGGGCGCAAATTGCGGCGAAAGGCAGCCGGGTGCGGATCACGGTGCCGCCGATGGTGCGTCTCGATGTATCGCCGGATGTGGTGTTTACCGCCACGCCAAGCCTGTTCAATCTCGACGGCAAAGTGGATGTGCCCTGGGCGCGGATCGTGGTCAACGAGGTGCCGGAGAGCGCGGTCGGCGTCTCCTCTGATGAAGTGATGCTGGATAAAAACCTCAAGCCGATTAAGCAGCAGAGCGCCGGTATCCCGATCAACAGCAACCTGACCATTCACGTCGGCAACAACGTTCGTCTGGAAGCCTTCGGCCTGAAAGCGCGTCTGACCGGTGATTTGAAAGTGGCGCAGGACAAGCAGGGGCTGGGCCTCAACGGGCAGATTAATATTCCTGACGGCCGTTTCCACGCCTATGGTCAGGACTTGATTGTCCGCAAAGGGGAGCTGCTGTTCTCCGGTCCGCCGGATCAGCCGTTGCTGAATATCGAAGCGATTCGTAACCCGGATGCCACCGAAGACGATGTGATCGCCGGCGTTCGCGTAACCGGCTCCGCCGATCAGCCGAAAGCGGAGATCTTCTCTGATCCGGTTATGTCCCAGCAGGAAGCGCTGTCTTATCTGCTGCGCGGTCAGGGTTTGAGTAGTGGTCAGAGCGATAGCGCCGCGATGACCTCAATGCTTATTGGTATGGGGGTTGCACAAAGTGGTCAGGTTGTGGGTAAAATCGGCGAGACGTTTGGCGTAAGCAACTTGGCGTTGGACACCGAAGGGGTAGGCGATTCTTCCCAGGTGGTGGTCAGCGGCTATGTACTGCCGGGTCTACAGGTAAAATACGGGGTCGGTATCTTCGATTCCCTGGCGACGCTGACTTTACGTTATCGCCTGATGCCTAAGCTATATGTGGAAGCGGTGTCTGGCATCGACCAGGCGCTCGATTTGCTCTATCAGTTTGAGTTTTAGCAATGCGAATATTTGTTTACGGCAGTTTACGACGCAAACAAGGCAACAGCCACTGGATGACCAACGCCCAGTGGCTGGGCGCTCATAGTGTCGACGATTATCAGCTGTACAGCCTGGGCCACTATCCAGGCGCGGTGCCCGGCGAAGGCACAGTACATGGTGAAGTTTATCGTATTGATGCATCGACGCTGGCCGAACTGGATGCGCTGCGCACCAAGGGGGGCGAGTATGCGCGCCACCTGATTCAGACGCCTTACGGCAGCGCATGGATGTATGTCTATCAACGTTCCGTTGAGGGTTGTACGTTGATAGCGAACGGCAACTGGTTGGATCGCGACCAGTATTAACCACGACAGCGCCACCTTCGGGTGGCGTTGTTTTTTATTACTTCAGTTCCCATGGCGTCATTCTGGCGCCCTGACGTCTGGCATAACGTAATATGGCCTGATGTACCTTCACTCTACCGGCCACCCGACGTGACAGGGGATGGGCAATCATACGGACAAACTCCATCACTATTAACAGCAGGTTAATCGGGAGCTGGGTGCCTGTCAGCCTGGTAAGCATTTCACGATAAAATGGCCAACTGCCCAGATTAAGCATGGGGTCGTGCAGTTTGATGGTGAGCGTAAAAAACATCACTATGAGTACGAGGCCGTACGCGATTTTATAAATTGATGCCATCTGCTGATTGCCGGGATGAAAGGGGCTATTTTTTAAATAAACACTGCCATCACTGACATTGTATAACGCCTGAAGATCATCGTATCCATGCCGGCGTGCGGCGATAACCCAGTCCCCATCGGCAAGAAATGGCGGGCGACAACGATTATTCAGGGCATTGCTCAGCCAGGTCAAGCGCGCTGAAAAAAACGAGTGACGAGTCGCCAGCTGAAAACAGGCACCTTCTTTGATAAAATAAGGCCTTACCCTCGTAGCGATCCATATTTGATAATAACTATTCAGAATCACGCCTTCTTCAAGCGCAAATTCTTTTGGCAGCGCTATCTCGTTGTTGGCCGATGGTGGATGCTTTTCAGAAGTAGCGGGTAGAATTTCCAGACGCTGACAGAATGAAATATCGCCTTGCTTCGTTCGCTGCATTTTCGCATTGAGAACACGTAACCTGAGTGAGAAATTGCAAGAGCAAAAAGAGAAGATGCCGAAGGGATTCACCAACATTGTGATAAAACATAATAATAAAAAAATATCCAACCATGGAGCACAAGCGAGAATGATCAAGCAAACAAAAAAGACCAAGCCGACAGGTCGAAGAAGCTTTTTAATACTCAGCGGCTGCCGGGATGGTTCGAGCAAAATGTGGCCATCGCTTAACCAGTGGATCCAGTAACTGCCATCCTTTAGGCGGCAAGTGCCGATATGTAGCGGCTGGCCGAGCCTCAGACGGTCAAAAAGCGAGGGGTCTTTAAAATGGCGTTTATCGGTATAAAAGGCATGCTCGCCTGCAATGAGGCGTAAATAGCTTTGCTCTTCCGAGGCGGCAGTGGTGAAGCCGGTAAAATTCACGGTGAAATAATGGGTCTGTTTCACAAGGTTCCTTCCTTGATGAAATGATGGTGTTTTACGTATCACGCGTTGCCGACCCACTCCTTACCAGAGCGGGAGATGATCCTTCGCCAGCCACATCGCGGAAGCCAGCGTCGTCAGCGCGAGGAATAATAATCGTCGTGTTGGGGTGCTGAACATTACATGATCTCCTCGAGCGCGGTATGGCGGGCCGCTCCCTGCAGGTAGTGCCGCATCGCCGAGCGCATCTTCATCCAGTCAGCCACCCGGTGTGACAATAACCAGGCCGTCGGGCCAATCAGCTCCAGTACCGCCAGGATCCCGCCGAAACTGAGTAATAATAGGGACAGCATGTCCAGTGAATCCTGAATTAACCACCCAAATCCCCTGGCTGGTTTGTATGGGTTATTTAGCGACATGCCGAGTATGAGGAGGTACATCACCAGCACCATGCCATAAAACAGGTTATAGACTAGCGACATTTGCCGGTCACCGGGATAACAGGGATGATTTTTCAGAAAAGCGCACCCGTCGCTGACGTTGTATAACGCCTGGACGTCGTTATCTTTCCGTTGGTAGACGACGACTATCCGATCGCCGATAGCGAGAAAGGGCGGTTGACGGCGGTAAAAAAAGGGATGCAGGCCGAAGTTGGCGAAGCCGTTCTGCCAGAAGAAGGCCAGCGGCGCCGTGTCGCATTGTATCCCAACGCCATGGTATTCCCGCGTTGGGTTCCCCGCGAACCATTTCTTAAAAATGATATTGCTAATTTTTCCCGTCCGGACGGCATAGCGTTCCGGCAGGGCTTGCGTAAAAGGCTTCGCCGACTGGCGGAGGGTTTGCGCCGTAGTCGGTAGCGGCTGGCAAAAGGAAAAGTCGCGGCGGCGGGCCTGCGCCATCTTCGCCAACAGATCGCGCATGGCGGGGTGCATTTTTAGCGCCCGGTGGAACAGTAGCTCGCAGAGGCCGGTTAACAGTGCGATGAAGGCCAGTATCGCGATAATGCCGAAGCCGAACCTTCCCCATTCTGAGGTGCTCATCATGAGCGGGATAAGAGCGACGATGAGCGTCAGCAGGCTGATACTCAGCAGCGGCCGGGCCCAGCGCTTTACCCGTTGACTGGGCTCAAGGAGCGTTTCGCCATCGCTGAGCCAGTGGATCCAGTAACTGCCGTTGTCCAGGCGGCGGACGCCAAGGTGCAGAGGCTGATTGATCGTCAGGCGGTCAAAAAGCGAGGGGTCGTTAAAATAGCGTTTATCGGTATAAAAGACATGGTCGCCGGCGATAAGACGCAGATACCCCTGTTTTTCACAGGCGGCGGTCGTGAAGCCAGAAAAGTTAAGGGTGAAAGAGCGAACGCTTTTCACGGGACACCCTCCATGGTGTTATCGCGGCTATCCGTGCCGCAATCAGGCAGGGGATGACCCTGCCTGAGACAGAATTACTTCTGCTTAGCGCGCTCGAAAGAGGCAACGATTTCGGCTTTCGCCGCTTCCGCGTTGTCCCAACCGTCGACTTTAACCCACTTGCCTTTTTCCAGATCTTTGTAGTGCTCAAAGAAATGAGTGATCTGGGCTTTCAGCAGTTCCGGCAGGTCGTTCACATCGTTGATGTGATCGTATTCTTTGCTCAGCTTGGTGTGCGGTACGGCAACCAGTTTCGCATCTTCACCAGATTCGTCGGTCATCTTCAGAACGCCAACCGGACGGCAGCGGATCACGGAGCCCGGCTGCAGCGGGTACGGAGTCGGGACCAGCACGTCAACCGGGTCGCCGTCCAGGGACAGGGTGTGGTTGATGTAGCCGTAGTTGCACGGATAGAACATTGCCGTGGACATGAAACGGTCAACGAACAGTGCACCGCTCTCTTTGTCGACTTCGTATTTGATAGGATCTGCGTTCGCCGGGATTTCGATCACGACGTAGATGTCTTCCGGCAGATCTTTGCCCGCAGGTACGTTGAGTAAGCTCATGTCTGTTTCCTTTAAAATGTATGGCAAACAAGTGCTCGGTATTATAGCCAACTCACATCGAAAGTCTTCGCTTCTTTTTCCCGATATCGCCGCAGAGTGCTCCGAATTTTTCGCGTAATAATGACATGAAAATCCATAAACATAGCCACATCATGAATAAATTTATGTAACCGTTTTCATTGCATGTGATTGATTTATCATACTGCTTAAAAAAACGTCATAAACCGCAACAGCCGCGCTCCCTGCGAAGCCTTATCGGCTCTCCGCTGGGCAGTAGGGCCGACATTAACATCTCATTTACTTTTTTGAAGTGTGATGTAACGCATTCAGTTACATCACCGATTGTCTATAGTTTGTCCGCAGGTGAGACTTTAACCAACAATAACCCTACGAGGATACCCTTATGTGGAAGCGCTTACTTCTTGTCACAGCAGTTTCCGCAGCTATGTCGTCTATGGCGATAGCTGCCCCGCTAACCGTAGGTTTTTCGCAGGTCGGTTCTGAATCCGGCTGGCGTGCGGCGGAAACCAGCGTCGCGAAAGAGGAGGCCGCCAAGCGCGGTATCACCCTGAAGATCGCTGATGGTCAGCAAAAACAGGAAAACCAGATCAAAGCAGTGCGTTCCTTTATTGCTCAAGGGGTCGACGCGATCTTCATTGCGCCGGTGGTGGCCACCGGCTGGGAACCGGTGCTGAAAGAGGCGAAAGAGGCCAAGATCCCGGTTTTCCTCCTCGACCGTTCCATTGATGTTAAAGATAAAGATCTCTACATGACCACCGTGACCGCCAACAACGTGCTGGAAGGCCAGCTGATTGGCGACTGGCTGGTGAAAACCGTCGACGGTAAGCCGTGTAACGTCGTTGAACTGCAGGGCACCGTTGGGGCCAGCGTGGCCATCGATCGTAAGAAAGGCTTCGCCGACGCGATTGCCAAAGCGTCGAATATCAAAATTATCCGCTCCCAGTCCGGTGACTTCACCCGCAGTAAAGGGAAAGAGGTCATGGAGAGCTTTATCAAAGCTGAGAATAACGGCAAAAACATCTGCATGGTGTTCGCTCATAACGACGATATGGCCATCGGCGCCATCCAGGCCATTAAAGAAGCTGGCCTGAAGCCGGGCAAAGATATTCTGACCGGCTCCATCGACGGCGTGCCGGATATCTATAAAGCGATGATCGCCGGAGAAGCCAACGCCAGCGTCGAGCTGACGCCAAATATGGCCGGCCCGGCGTTTGATGCGCTGGAGAAATACAAAAAAGACGGCACCCTGCCGGAGAAGCTGACCATTACCAAATCGACGCTGTACCTGCCGGATACGGCGAAAGAAGAGTTAGAGAAGAAGAAAAATATGGGCTACTGAGTGGGGAGCCCCTCATTCCATCCCTCCCCCCGGTGGGAGAGGGTAAAAAGCAGCGTTCCAGAAACCCCGGGAAGCCCAGCGCGACCCGGGGTAACCTGACATCATTTGAAGGTGACATCGATTATGAGCGCCGAGGCACACCAGGAGATCCTTCGCACCGAAGGACTTAGTAAATTCTTCCCCGGCGTTAAGGCGCTGGATAACGTCAACTTTAGCCTGCGGCGCGGCGAAATCATGGCCCTGTTGGGCGAAAACGGCGCCGGAAAATCGACGCTGATCAAAGCGCTCACCGGCGTTTACCATGCCGATCGCGGCACTATCTGGCTGGAAGGCCAGGCTATTTCGCCCAAAAATACCGCCCATGCCCAGCAGCTGGGGATCGGCACCGTCTACCAGGAAGTGAACCTGCTGCCTAATATGTCGGTGGCGGATAACCTGTTCATCGGCCGTGAGCCGCGGCGGTTTGGTCTGCTGCGACGTAAAGAGATGGAGGCCAGGGCGACGGCGCTGATGGCCTCCTACGGCTTTTCCCTCGACGTGCGCGAGCCGCTGAACCGCTTTTCGGTGGCGATGCAGCAGATCGTCGCTATCTGTCGGGCCATCGACCTGTCGGCCAAGGTGCTGATTCTCGACGAGCCCACCGCCAGCCTCGATACCCAGGAGGTGGAGATGCTGTTCACCCTGATGCGCCAGCTCAGGGATAACGGCGTCAGCCTGATCTTCGTCACCCATTTTCTCGACCAGGTCTATGCGGTCAGCGACCGCATCACCGTGCTGCGTAACGGCACATTTGTGGGCTGCCGTGAGACCCGCGAGCTGCCGCAGATTGAGCTGGTGAAAATGATGCTGGGTCGCGAACTGGACCACAATGCCCTGCAGCGGGCGGGCCGTACCCTGCTGAGCGATAAACCGGTAGCGGCGTTTGAAGGCTACGGTAAAAAAGGAACCATCGCCCCGTTCGACCTGCAGGTCCGCCCGGGAGAAATTGTAGGCCTCGCCGGCCTGCTGGGTTCCGGACGCACGGAAACCGCCGAGGTGATCTTCGGCATTAAAACGGCGGACAGCGGGAAGGCGTGGATCAAAGGCAAACCTCAGACCCTGCGCTCCCCGCATCAGGCTTCCTGCCTCGGGATCGGCTTCTGTCCTGAAGATCGCAAAACCGACGGCATTATCGCCGCCGCTTCGGTGCGGGAAAATATCGTTCTGGCCCTGCAGGCGCAGCGCGGCTGGCTGCGGCCGATCCCCCGGCGTGAACAGAACGAGATCGCCGAGCGCTTTATTCGCCAGCTGGGGATCCGTACCCCGAGCGCCGAGCAGCCGATCGAGTTTCTCTCCGGCGGCAATCAGCAGAAGGTGCTGCTCTCCCGCTGGCTGCTGACCAAACCGCAGTTCCTGATCCTCGATGAGCCGACCCGCGGCATCGACGTCGGCGCCCATGCGGAAATTATTCGCCTGATTGAAACCCTCTGCGCCGATGGCCTAGCGCTGCTGGTTATCTCTTCTGAACTGGAGGAGCTGGTGGGTTACGCCGATCGGGTCATTATCCTGCGCGATCGCCGACAGGTGGCGGAGATCCCGCTCGCCGAGCTCTCTGTTCCGGCGATCATGAACGCTATTGCGGCATAAGGAGTAACCCATGATGCCTCGATCTCTTTCGCAAACCGGCCCGGAGAAGCGACGCTTCACCTGGCCGAAGGGCACCCCGCAGATTATTGCCCTGCTGCTGGTTCTGCTGGTAGACAGCCTGGTGGCGCCCCATTTTTATCTGGTGGTGCTCCAGGATGGCCGCCTGTTTGGCAGCACGATCGATATTCTCAACCGCGCCGCGCCGGTGGCGCTGCTGGCGATTGGCATGACGCTGGTGATCGCCACCGGCGGCATCGACCTGTCGGTAGGGGCGGTGATGGCGATTGCTGGCGCGACGGCCGCCTCGATGACCGTCGCCGGGCACAGCCTGCCGGTGGTGCTGTTGGCCGCGCTGGCCGCGGGCGCGCTGGCCGGATTGTGGAACGGCATCCTCGTGGCGGTCCTTAAGATCCAGCCCTTTGTGGCGACGCTGATCCTGATGGTGGCCGGGCGCGGGGTGGCGCAGTTGATCACCGCCGGGCAGATCGTCACCTTTGATTCCCCGGCCCTGGCGTGGCTCGGCAGCGGATCGTTTCTGCTGTTTCCGACGCCGGTGATCGTCGCCGCAGCTACGCTGCTGCTGTTCTGGCTGTTTACCCGTAAAACGGCGCTGGGCATGTTTATTGAGGCGGTAGGGATCAACATCCGCGCGGCGAAAAACGCCGGCGTCAATACCCGCATCGTGGTGATGCTGGCCTATGTCCTGAGCGGCGTCTGCGCGGCGATCGCCGGGATCATCGTGGCGGCGGACATCCGCGGCGCGGATGCCAATAACGCCGGGCTATGGCTTGAGCTGGACGCCATTCTGGCGGTGGTCATCGGCGGCGCCTCGCTGATGGGCGGGCGCTTTAACCTGCTGCTCTCGGTGGTGGGGGCGCTGATTATCCAGGGAATGAACACCGGGATTTTGCTCTCCGGCTTCCCGCCGGAGCTCAACCAGGTGGTGAAAGCGGTGGTGGTGCTGTGCGTACTGATTGTCCAGTCGCCGCGCTTTATCGGTTTACTGAAAGGGGTACGCGGCCATGATAAAACGTAATTTACCATTGATGATCACCCTTGCGGTGTTTGTGCTGGGCTACCTCTACTGCCTGACCCAGTTCCCCGGTTTTGCCTCAACGCGGGTGATCTGCAATATCCTGACGGATAACGCCTTCCTCGGGATCATCGCCGTGGGCATGACCTTTGTGATCCTCTCCGGCGGGATCGATCTGTCGGTGGGGTCGGTGATCGCCTTTACCGGCGTCTTCCTCGCCAAAGCGATTGGCTTTTGGGGAATTTCGCCGCTGGTGGCCTTTCCGCTGGTGCTGGTGATGGGCTGCGCCTTCGGCGCGTTTATGGGGCTGCTGATTGACGCCCTGAAGATCCCGGCCTTTATCATCACCCTCGCCGGCATGTTCTTCCTGCGCGGCGTGAGCTATCTGGTGTCAGAGGAGTCGATTCCGATTAACCACCCAGTGTACGACACCCTGTCCGGGCTGGCATGGACCATTCCCGGCGGCGGTCGTCTCAGCGCCATGGGACTGCTGATGCTGCTGGTGGTGGTGGCCGGTATTTTTGTCGCCCATCGCACCCGCTTTGGCAACCAGGTGTATGCCATCGGCGGCAACGCCATGTCGGCGAATCTGATGGGGATCTCGACTCGCAGCGCCACGATCCGTATCTATATGCTCTCCACCGGACTGGCGACACTGGCCGGGATTGTCTTTTCCATTTATACCCAGGCGGGCTATGCGCTGGCGGGCGTCGGCGTCGAGCTGGATGCGATTGCCTCGGTGGTGATCGGCGGTACGCTGCTAAGCGGTGGCGTCGGTACCGTGCTGGGAACGCTGTTCGGGGTGGCGATCCAGGGGCTGATTCAGACCTACATCAACTTCGACGGCACCCTCAGCTCATGGTGGACGAAAATCGCCATCGGCATTTTGCTGTTTATCTTTATCGCGCTGCAGCGTGGTCTGACCGTGCTGTGGGAAAATCGGCAAAATGCGGCGGTGACGCGGGTGAGCGGGGCGGGGAGTCGCTAAGAAATGCTCCTCCCGCAGGCGCGGGAGGAGCGGGCAGGGCGCTTAGGCGTCCGGGAACGCTTTAATAAAGTTCTCGACGTCTTCTACCATGTGGTTGTTGCCGACGAAGAAGGAGCGACGCTGATGCAGGCTTTCCGGGATAATATCCAGAATACGCTCTTTACCGTCGCTGGCCTTACCGCCCGCCTGTTCGGCGAGGAAGGCCATCGGGTTGCATTCATACAGCAGGCGCAGCTTGCCTTCCGGGTGGCTGGCGGTGCTCGGATAGAGATAGATGCCGCCTTTCAGCAGGTTGCGGTGGAAGTCCGCCACCAGCGAGCCGATATAGCGTGAGGTATAAGGACGCTGAGTCGCTTTGTCCTCTTCCTGACAGTACTTAATGTACTTCTTCACGCCCTGCGGGAATTTGATGTAGTTGCCTTCGTTGATGGAGTAGGTATTGCCCTTCTCCGGGAAGCGCATGCGCTCCTGGCATAGACAGAAGACGCCAAGGGACGGGTCGTAGGTGAAGGCGTGAACGCCGCAGCCGGTGGTATACACCAGCATCGTCGACGATCCGTAGACCACATAGCCCGCGGCCACCTGCTTGTTGCCCGGCTGCAGGAAGTCTTCTTCTGTCACCGGCGTGCCGACAGGCGTCACGCGGCGGTAGATAGAGAAGATCGTACCGACAGATACGTTAACGTCGATGTTAGAGGAGCCATCCAGAGGGTCCATCAGCACCACGTATTTGGCGTGTTCACACCCTTCGAAGACGACAATCTCATCTTCTTCTTCAGAGGCGATCCCGGCAACAATATCGCGTGCTCGCAGTGCGGCTTTTAATTTTTCATTAGCGAACAGATCGAGTTTTTGCTGAACCTCGCCCTGAACGTTTTCAGCACCGCTGGCACCCAGGATATCGACCAGACCGGCCTTGTTGATATCGCGGTGGATGATCTTGGCGCCCAACTTTATTGCTGACAACAAAGCAGTCAGCTCACCGGTGGCGTGGGAGAACTCGTGCTGCTTTTCAACAATAAACTCACCTAACGTTTTCATAACTCGTTCCCTGCATTTTTATGTTGAGTAAAACGAACGCAACAATCTTAACAAAGAATCAAAAAAGTGCGCACAGGTGAATCGCGCCAGCAAAATACAGATTCGCCTGAAATGCATTTCGCCAGGGCCCGGGATATGGGTAAAATGTGCCCCGGATAAGAAAAGGAAATGACGAATGCGCATTCATATTTTAGGAATCTGTGGCACGTTTATGGGGGGGCTGGCCATGCTGGCGCGCTCCCTCGGTCATGAGGTAACGGGGTCGGATGCTAACGTCTATCCGCCGATGAGCACCCTGCTGGAAAACCAGGGGATTGATTTAATTCAGGGCTATGACCCCAGCCAGCTGGAGCCCCGGCCGGACCTGGTGATCATCGGTAACGCCATGACTCGCGGCAACCCGTGCGTTGAAGCGGTGCTGGAAAATAATATTCCCTATATGTCCGGCCCGCAGTGGCTGCACGACTTCGTGCTGCGCGATCGCTGGGTGCTGGCCGTCGCCGGGACCCACGGCAAAACCACCACTGCCGGCATGGCGACCTGGATCCTTGAAGCCTGCGGCTATAAACCGGGGTTCGTGATTGGCGGCGTTCCGGGCAATTTCGACGTCTCCGCGCGCCTGGGCGACAGCCCGTTCTTCGTCATTGAAGCCGACGAATATGACTGCGCCTTCTTCGACAAGCGCTCCAAGTTTGTTCACTACTGCCCGCGGACGCTGATCCTCAACAACCTTGAGTTCGACCACGCGGACATCTTTGATGACCTGAAGGCGATTCAGAAACAATTCCACCATCTGGTGCGCATCGTGCCGGGCAAAGGCAAAATTATCCTGCCGGAGAACGACATCAACCTGAAGCAGGTGATGGCGATGGGCTGCTGGAGCGAGCAGGAGCTGGTGGGCGAGCAGGGCCACTGGCAGGCGAAAAAACTGAACGCCGACGCCTCGCAGTGGGAAGTCTTACTCGACGGCGAAAAGGTCGGCGAAGTGAAGTGGGCGCTGGTCGGCGAGCATAATATGCATAACGGCCTGATGGCGATTGCCGCGGCGCGTCACGTCGGCGTGCTGCCGGCGGATGCCGCGAACGCGCTGGGCAGCTTTATCAACGCCCGCCGTCGCCTGGAGCTGCGCGGCGAAGCCAACGGCGTCACCGTGTATGATGATTTCGCCCATCATCCGACGGCAATCCTCGCCACGCTGCAGGCGCTGCGCGGTAAAGTAGGCGGTACCGCGCGCATTCTCGCCGTGCTGGAGCCGCGCTCTAACACCATGAAAATGGGCGTCTGCAAGGACGATCTGGCGCCGTCTCTCGGCCGCGCCGATGAAGTGTTCCTCCTGCAGCCGCAGCATATTCCGTGGCAGGTGGCGGAAGTGGCGGAAGCCTGCGTCCAGCCGGCCCACTGGAGCGCCGACGTCGATACCCTGGCGGAGATGGTGGTCAAAACCGCCCACCCGGGCGACCATATCCTGGTGATGAGCAACGGCGGCTTCGGCGGTATTCATCAGAAGCTGCTGGATAAGCTGGCGCAAAAAGCGGCCGCGGCTGAATAAGCGCGTACGCCTCCGGTAACTGCCCTCCGCGTGAGGGCAGTTTTATTTTAGCTACCAGGAATTGTGTGATGCTGACCTGCGAAAGCGTACGTTCTACCGACTCGCCCCATTTCGCCATGCTGGACGCGCTTTACGCGCGCGCCTTTCCGTGGCACGAGCAGCGCGAAAGCGAGGCCAAACGTCAGGCGCTGAGCCACCCGCGCTACGCGCTGGAAGCATGGTTCGATGAAGGCGTCTTTGTCGGCCTCAGCGGCTGCTGGCAGTTTGCCGGCTACGGTTATATCGAACATCTGGCGATTGACGACACGCTGCGCTCCCGCGGCTATGGTAAACAGCTGCTGGCGCAGATCCTGACGCGCGCCCCGCTGACCATTCTGGAAATCGATCCGCTAACCACGGCCATCGCCCATAAACGGCTGCGCTTTTATCAGTCGATGGGGTTCCATGCTAATCCCTGGGCGCATCATCACCCGAGCTATCATCAGGGCATTGCGGATCATGAGCTGCTGGTGCTGAGCTACCCGCAGCCGATCGATGAGCGGCAGTATCAGCAGTTTGCCCGGGATCTCGGGCACGAGGTGATGGGGCGGGAGTAGCCCGGCTCGGCGTACCGCTCCGGGCATTCGACTGGCGGCGCTGTTACTCTTTGGCGATCGGCGTCTCGTTCTCCGCGACTTTGTTATCGCCCTGAATCTTAGCGATTTTCTGCTCAACGGCGGCTACCTGGGCGCTGTCGCGCAGCAGGGTGTAGGTTAGATCAAACTGCGCGCTGGCGCCCGGCTGCAGCTGCTTCACGCGTTTTTGCTCGCGTTCAATGGTCACCGGATAGGCGTAGCTGGTCCCCGGCTCGATACCGGTGACATAGCCCTGCTTGACGGTATCGGTGTTTTTCCACAGCGTCAGGACCGGCAGCTGACGGGTATCAAACTGAATAGAGGCCCCTTTATCGCCCGCTTTGTTGACCACCGCGGCCAGGGTCTGGTGATTTTCATCGGCCAGCGGCTGAATATTAAATACCATCTCGTCAAAATCTTTGGTCGGTCCCTGATAGGTCTGCCAGGTTTTTAACCCGCTCTTCGCGTAATCATTGAACGGGCTGATGCTGGACATCGGGGCGAGGAAGCGCGCGCCTTCTTCGAGGATCGGGGTGCCGAAGTTGCTGTGGTAGATGATCTGATAATCATGCGGATAGTCGGCATGGTTGGTTAAGACGTCATGTAAGCTGAAGCTGTTGCTACCCGGCACGTAGCGCAGTTCGGTCAGGGTCTGCAGATCGGCTTTTTTAAAGGTGCTTTCTTTCACCAGCCCGCGGATGCGGATTTCATACGGCGCGCTGTCGGCCACCTCCACCTCCACCAGAGAGGCCGGCGTGTTGCCCGCCTTGCCGTGTAGGGTATAAATTTGCCCGTCCGCGGTCACCGGATGGCCGGTCCATTCATAGCCGCAGCGGACCATCATCTCGTTGAATCCTTCCAGCCAGCCGAGGCCATTGCGGCTTTCCAGGTTGATAAACGCCGGGTTGACGACCTCTTTAACCGGCGAATCCCAGCCCATCCGGCTGCCGAAACCCTCAATACGCAGCAAGTTCATGCCGCGTGTCGGGCTCAAGGTAATGGTCAGGCCGTCTTTACTGTGAATGGTAAGGATTTTGCTGCCTTCCTGCTTACCGCCGTGCAGGACTTTCTGCTCAATGCTGAACGCATGATCTTTCACCTTCAGCTGATCGCTGTTGATCTGCCAGTTTCCTTTATCCATCCCCTCTTCAGCGTTCGTCAGCACCCATGTTTTTGCCGCGGCCGAGCCGGAAACCAGCAGGGCGATCGTCGTCAGAACCAATGTCTTTTTCATTTTTATTCCCTTTTTGCTGAATCGATTGTGTCATTGACGTGTGAAATCTACCGGCATGGGGGTGATTAAAATGTGAAGCGCCTCACCTGGTGAGAAAGTGGCCGTTTTTATGATGTTAAATGAGATGAAAGTCGTATTATTTTGCTGAGTAATACGTATTTATCACCAGGATATGTGATCAATATTGTTTTCAGCTTTAACGATTCAGCTTGGCAGCAAGGCAATAAACAAACGTATCGTCGTGTGGATGAGGGGATTCAGGCGATGCGACGGGAATCCCCCTGCTGGCGCAAGCCTTAGAGCTGGGGTGAAGGTAGGCCGGATAAGGCGTAGCCGCCATCCGGAACAATGACGGGAACGGAGCCTGGTACAGCTTGCCCGGCGGCGCTGCGCTTGCGCGGGCCTACGGTGTTGCGTAACCGTTTGATATACAGGGCTCCGTAGGCCGGATAAGGCGTTAGCCGCCATCCGGCACAATGACGGGAACGGAGTCCGGTACAGCTTGCCCGGCGGCGCTGCGCTTGCGCGGGCCTACGGTGTTGAGTAACCGTTTGATATAGGGAACCGTAGCCCGGATAAGGCGCAGCGCGCCGCCATCCGGGAGACTATTGCGGGCAAAAACAGCGGGACTTAGCCTTCGTTTTCCGCCAGTTCACGCAGATACTGGAAGATCAGGCGCGCCGATTTCGGCGGCTTGTTGCCTTCTTTCTCTTTCTTCGCATTGCGGATCAGCGAACGCAGCTGCTGACGGTCAGCCTCTGGCCACAGGTTCAGTACTTCAGCGACGGCGTCATCCCCGTCGTCAATCAGTCGATCGCGGATCTGCTCCAGCTTGTGGAACAGCGCAACCTGCTGGTTGTGACGGTTTTTCAGCTTGTCCAGCGCCTGACGAATCGGATCGACATCGCGGTTGCGCAGCATCTTGCCGATAAGCTGCAGCTGGCGGCGGCGACCCTCTTTTTTGATTCGCTGGGCGAGTTCGATGGCGTCGCGCAGGTCGGTATCCAGCGGAATTTTATCCAGCGCGTTTTTCCCCAGGTCAACGAGTTCCGCGCCAAGACGCTTCAGTTCTTCCGCGTCGCGCTTAATTTCACTCTTACTGACCCAGATGATTTCATCATCTTCATCTTCAACGTCATCACCGGGCACGTCGTCGAGCCAGTCTTCGGGCTGCTTTGTCATCTCAGGCTCCTTAAAAAAAGAGGCTAATGTTACCAGTTAAGGCGCGCACTGAAAAACGGTTCTCTGTTAGACTTCAGTTAACTCCTTCTTACATTATGGCATTAGCAATGAAAGTCATCTCTCAAGTTGCACAGCAGCGTAAGACGCTGGAAGAAGCCGTTACCACGGCACTGGAACTGGCGGCAGGTAAATCTGATGGTGCGGAAGTTTCCGTCAGCAAAACCACGGGCATCGGCGTCAGCACCCGCTATGGCGAAGTGGAGAATGTAGAATTCAACAGCGATGGGGCATTAGGCATCACGGTTTACCATCAGAACCGCAAGGGCAGTGCCTCCTCCACCGATCTTAGCCCGGACGCTATCGCCCGCACCGTGCAGGCGGCGCTGGATATCGCCCGCTATACCTCCCCGGACCCGTTTGCCGGCGTAGCCGATAAAGATCTGCTGGCCTTTGACGCCCCGGATCTGGACCTGTTCCACCCGGCGGAGGTCTCCCCGGACGACGCTATCGAACTGGCCGCCCGCGCGGAGCAAGCGGCCCTGAAGGCCGATAAACGCATCACCAACACCGAAGGCGGCAGCTTTAACAGCCACTACGGCATTAAAGTGTTCGGCAACAGCCATGGCATGCTGCAGAGCTACTGCTCGACTCGCCACTCCCTCTCCAGCTGCGTCATTGCGGAAGATGACGGCGATATGGAGCGCGACTACGCGTACACCATTGGCCGGGCGATCGAGGATCTGCAGTCCCCGGAATGGGTCGGGGAAGAGTGCGCCCGCCGCACCCTGTCGCGCCTGGCGCCGCGTAAGCTGTCGACCATGAAGGCGCCGGTCATTTTCGCCAACGAAGTGGCGACCGGGTTGTTTGGTCACCTGGTCGGAGCGATTGCCGGCGGCGCGGTCTACCGTAAATCGACCTTCCTGCTCGATTCGCTGGGCAAACAAATTTTGCCGGAGTGGCTAACCATTGAAGAGCATCCGCACCTGCTGAAAGGGCTGGCCTCCACGCCGTTCGACAGCGAAGGCGTGCGCACCGAACGTCGCGATATCGTCAAAGACGGCGTGCTGACCCAGTGGCTGCTGACCAATTACTCAGCGCGCAAGCTGGGGATGAAAAGCACCGGCCACGCCGGGGGCATCCACAACTGGCGCATTAACGGCCGCGGCCTGAGTTTTGCAAAGATGCTTAAAGAGATGGGCACCGGTCTTGTGGTTACCGAACTGATGGGGCAGGGTGTCAGTGGCGTCACCGGCGACTACTCACGCGGCGCATCCGGCTTCTGGGTAGAAAACGGCGAAATTCAATATCCTGTCAGTGAGATCACCATTGCAGGAAATCTGAAAGAAATGTGGCGTAATATCGTGACCATTGGCGATGATATTGAAACGCGCAGCAACATTCAGTGCGGTTCTGTGCTGCTGCCGGAGATGAAAATCGCCGGGCAATAACACCTGTTTGCTTAAATAATAAAAAGGAAGTGAGCAATGCGTAAAAAACTGTTAGCGATGCTGGCTGTCTCTGCTTTTGCGCTCGGTTCAGCGTCGGCCTTCGCCGACCTGGGCGAAGACATGGACACTCTGGCAGAAAACCTGCAAGTGGTACAGAAGACCTCCGACGCCGGCGAGCTGAAAGCGGCGCTGAATAAGATGCGTACCGCCGCGGTCGATGCTCAGAAAGAGACCCCGCCGAAGCTGGAAGGCAAAGCGGCCGACAGCGCTGAGATGAAAGATTACCGTCACGGTCTGGATATTCTGATCGGCCAGATCGACGGTGCGCTGAAGCTGGCGAACGAAGGCAAGGTGAAAGAGGCGCAGGCCGCCGCGGAGGAGTTTAAAACCACCCGCAATACCTATCATAAGAAGTACCGCTAACCGTTCTTTTCGGGAGGCATCAGCCGATGCCTCCCACCTGAAAGCCTACCTGTATCACATTTTTCCCTTTTCTTTTTCCGGTCTTTCTGCGGTCGTTTTCCGCTAAACCTCGCTCATTGTTGTGATGCGCATCACGTCATATCGCCTGTTTTTACATTTATCCGGCGAATATGTGGAGTCGATCACCTAAGCCTTCTCCCTTTCCACTTCGAAGTGGAAAACAACTCGCTACAAACTCCTGACCCCCGGCGCTACCTTGATTTCCAGAGACATCAGCGGGGTAACACAAGTGAATAACGGAGCGGTAATAAACGACGTAGGGGAGCAGGCGGCGCAGACCGAACGCCTGGCTGACAAGATGTTACAGCAGGTATTCGCCCTGTTAAGCCGTCACGACATCGTCCCTAACGACGTTCAGGAGCAAATGCTGACTTCCCACGTGCGGGCCATGGCCCACCGGTCAATCAGCGGCGAACCGCTACCGGAAGTGGATGCCAGTCTGTTCGAAGAAATTTCTGAAGATTCAATGATGCTGGCCCGCGAAGTGGTCGCACAGTTCGGCAACCTGCCTGATGAAGAGGCCTGGCTGCTCTCCGTCCACTTCGAAGTCGCGAAAGATAACCTGTAAGGAGCAAAACATGGAACAAATCACCGTAGTCATTGGCGACCGTCTGGGTAAAGGCCAAAAAGTCGCCGCAGGCGCTGAAAAAGCGGGCGCACGTGCTGTGGTCGTCCCTGGCGTTGCGGCCGACATGAAGCTTGGCGACATAATGAAAGCGGAAAACGCCACCTTCGGCATCTCCTTCTGCGGCAGCGGCGGCGCCGGCGCCATCACCGCCCAGACCAAATACGGCTACAAAGCAAAATATGGCATGCGCTCTATTGATGAGGGCGTCACCGCTATCAACGAAGGCTGCAACGTGCTGGGCTTCGGCTTTATGGATAAAGAAGAGCTGGGCGAGCGGCTGGTCGAAGCCTGGAAAAAGAAATACGGCGCATAAGTATGAAAGAGCAATTCACCACCACGGTGAGGGTTGCCGGCAAAGGCGAAAGCAAATCACGGGCCTTCGCCGATGCCCTGAACCATGTGCAGGCTGCGGTGATGAAATCATCCTCGCGCATCCTACTGCGTATTGAGCCACAGGACGTGACGGTTGTTCATGCGCGCGAAGCGGTACGAAAAGAGGCGTTTCTGTTCTTCTTTTTGCGCCGTGAACGACGGACCTACAGCGTGGAGCTGGACGTCACCGTCAATGTGACCGCCATCGATCTCGATAAAGTGGATTTCGTCACGCAAACCTGATTGTTAGCAAAAGGTCTGACTATGTTCCTGATAATTTTAATAAAATCGCTTATCATCGGCGGCCTGGTCGGCGTCGGCGTGGGCGCCGGAGCGGCACGCATGTTTCATGCCCCCACCACGCAGGGGATGGGGGCGTTTCGAACCCTGGGCGAGCTGAATTCCTGTGAGGGCGATCCGGCCTCCCACTTCTCCTTTGGCCTTGGCTTCTTCTTTAACGCCTGGGCCTCTTCCGTTGCAGCAGGCTCCTTCACCCAGGATGTTGACCACCGCATTATACCCAACTGGGGCGCGGCGGCGCTGATGCTGAAAAATCGTAACGTCGGCGAAACGCTGCACGATCCGAAAAAAATGGCCATCTCCTGCGGCATCATCGGCATGATTGTCGTCGCCTTCCTCAACCTGACCGCCTCGTCCGTACCGGAAGCGCTGCAGGTGACCGCCGTTAAGGTACTGGTGCCGGCGGCAAACCTGCTGGTAAACACCGTGATGCCGGTGATCTTCTGGCTGGCGGCGATCGATGCCGGTAAAAAATCAGGCTTCTGGGCGACGATTTTCGGCGGCGCCGCGCAGCTGATTATGGGTAACGCCGTACCGGGTCTGGTGCTGGGGATCCTGATCGGTAAAGGCGTCGAAGAGAGCGGCTGGAACCGGGTGACTAAAGTGATGATGGTGGCCATCGTCGCGCTGTTTGTCCTCAGCGGCTTCTTCCGTGGCTTCGACATGAAGATGATCGAATCCTTCCATCTGACCGTGCCGAACTGGCTGGACATGATCCACAACTCACTCAGCGGCAAGTAACGGGAGCCGGATAATGGAACAGAATAAAGGTTTTTGGTATGCCGACTGGTCGTTCCCGATCTTTGTTGGCCTGCTCTCCTCCGGCGTCTTCGCCGGGACCCACATGTACTACCTGTACGGCATCGGCGCCTTTAACGAAGTGGCCTTCGTGGCGATGCTGAAGTCGGGGATTGATACCGGCGTTTACGGCGCGGTGGCGGCGTTTGGCGCCAGCTTCCTTTTCGCCCGCATCATCGAAGGGTCGCTGGTAGGGATCCTCGATATCGGCGGCGCGATACAGACCGGTATCGGTCTTGGCGTGCCGGCGCTGCTGCTCGGCGCGGGCTTTGTCTTCCCGGTGGCGAACTTCGCCGCGTCGCTGGTCACCGGTCTGGTCCTCGGCCTGGCGGTGGGCTATATCATCATTCTGGCGCGTAAGTTCACCATCAACCAGAGCGATTCCACCTACGGCGCCGACGTGATGATGGGGGCCGGTAACGCCTCCGGCCGCTTCCTTGGTCCCTTGATCATCCTCAGCGCAATGACCGCCTCGATTCCTATCGGGATTGGCTCGCTGGTTGGCGCACTGCTGTTCTACATCTGGCAGAAACCGATCACCGGCGGCGCCATCCTCGGGGCGATGATCCTCGGTTCCATCTTCCCGGTGGCGATTAGCTAAGCGCCCGATGGCGCTGCGCTTATCGGGCCTACAAGCCAGCGCGGTTTGTAGGCCGGATAAGGCGGTACGCCGCCATCCGTACACTCTTTTCATCAGGAGATAGCTATGTTTGATTTACTCCTGCGCCGCGCGCGCCTCGTCGACGATACCCTGACTGATATCGCCATTCAGGACGGGAAAATCGCGGCGCTGGGCGAGATTAGCGCGCCCTCCCGTAAAACCATTGAGCTGAACGGCAAGGTTTACGTCAGCGCTGGCTGGATTGACTCTCACGTTCACTGCTACCCGAATTCACCGATTTATCACGATGAGCCGGATAGCGTCGGCATCGCCACCGGCGTCACCACCGTGATCGATGCCGGCAGCACCGGCGCCGACGACGTCGATGACTTCTATCAACTGACCCGTAAAGCGGCGACGGAAGTTTATGCGCTGCTCAACATCTCCCGCGTCGGGCTGATTGCGCAGAATGAGCTGGCCAATATGGCCAATATCGACGCCGCCGCGGTGAAGCAGGCGGTGCAGCGTCATCCCGACTTTATCGTCGGCCTGAAGGCGCGGATGAGCAGCAGCGTGGTGGGCGAAAACGGCATTACGCCGCTGGCGCGCGCCAAGGCCATTCAGCAGGAAAACGACGATCTGCCGCTGATGGTGCACATCGGCAATAACCCGCCGAACCTCGATGAAATCGCCGATCTGCTGAGCAGCGGCGACATCATTACCCACTGCTATAACGGCAAGCCGAACCGCATTCTGAATCCTGCCGGCGAGCTGCGCAGCTCTATTACTCGCGCTCTGCAGCGCGGCGTGCGTCTCGATGTCGGCCATGGCACCGCCAGCTTCAGCTTTGAGGTGGCGCGGCGGGCGATTGCGCTGGGCATTCTGCCGCACACCATTAGCTCCGATATTTACTGCCGCAACCGGATCGACGGCCCGGTGCGCTCGCTGGCGCTGGTGATGTCGAAATTCCTCGCCATCGGCATGACGCTGCCGCAGGTGATTGACTGCGTGACCGTCAGCGCCGCAGAAGGGCTGCGCCTGTCGCGTAAAGGGCGGCTGGAAGTGGGCTTCGACGCCGATTTAACGCTATTTCGCCTGGAGCACCGGCCCTCGCTGCTGGTGGATGCCGAAAAAGAGAGCCTGCAGGCTGTCAACATTCTGGTGCCGCTGGCCGCGATCCGCGCGGGCAAAGGCTATCTGACCGAACAAGGGAGCGCGGAACATGCCTTCGATTTTTGAGAAATACCATTTAAAACAGGTGATTAATACTTCTGGCCGCATGACGGCGCTGGGCGTTTCCACACCGCGCCCGGAAGTGGTGGAAGCCGCGATGGCCGGTATGAACCAGTACTTTGAAATGAAAGACCTGGTGAATAAAACCGGCGAGTACATCGCCAAACTATTGGATGTGGAAGGGGCGACCGTTGTCTCCTGCGCATCGGCGGGGATTGCCCAGTCGGTAGCGGCGGTGCTGGTGAAAGACAGCGACTGGCTGCTGGAGAATCTGCACGTTACGCCGATTGAGAATAACGAAATCGTGTTGCCGAAGGGCCACAACGTCAACTTCGGCGCGCCGGTTGGCACCATGGTGGCGTTGGGCGGCGGTAAGCTGGTGGAAGCGGGCTACGCCAACGAATGTTCTGCCCAGCAGCTGGCGGCGGCGATCACTCCGCGCACCGCGGCGATTCTGTACATCAAATCCCACCACTGCGTGCAGAAAAGCATGCTCAACGTGGCGCAGGCCGCGGAAGTGGCGCGCCAGCATAACTTGCCGCTGATCGTCGATGCGGCGGCGGAAGAAGATCTGCAGTGCTACTACCGCATGGGCGCCGACCTGGTTATCTACAGCGGCGCGAAAGCGATTGAAGGGCCGACCAGCGGGCTGGTGATCGGCAAAACGCAGTACGTCGAGTGGGTTAAGCGCCAGTCGATGGGCATTGGCCGGGCGATGAAAGTGGGTAAAGAGGGCATTCTCGGCCTGACCTGCGCCATTGAACACTACCTGACGGCGAGCAAAGAGAGCGGTCAGCAGATGGTGGACAAGATGACGCCGTTTATCGAACAGCTCAATACTCTCAACGGCGTGACCGCGCGGGTGGTGTGGGACAGCGCGGGCCGCGATATCGCCCGCGCCGAAATTAAATTTGATGAAGCCGCGACCGGCGTGAAGACCGGCGATCTGGTTAACGCGCTGAAGCAGGGCGAATACGCCATCTACTTCCGCGGCTATAAAGCGAATGAAGGCATTATCGAAGCCGATGTCCGCAGCGTAAACGCGGAGCAGCTGGCGGTGGTCGCTCGCCGCATCGCAGAAGTTCTGAATAAGGAGAAACAAGCATGAAACTGACCCCAAACTTTTACCGTGACCGCGTGTGCCTGAACGTCCTGGCGGGCAGCAAAGACAACGCCCGTGAAATTTACGACGCGGCGGAAGGTCACGTCCTGGTCGGCGTGCTCTCCAAAAACTATCCGGACGTCGCCAGCGCGGTGGCCGATATGCGCGACTACGCGAAGCTTATTGATAACGCGCTCTCCGTCGGGCTGGGGGCAGGCGATCCAAACCAGTCGGCGATGGTGAGCGAGATTTCTCGCCAGGTGCAGCCGCAGCACGTCAACCAGGTCTTCACCGGCGTGGCTACCAGCCGCGCGCTGCTCGGGCAGAACGAGACGGTGGTCAACGGCCTGGTCTCTCCCACCGGTACGCCGGGAATGGTTAAGATCTCCACCGGCCCGCTGAGCAACGGCGCGGCGGATGGCATTGTTCCGCTGGAAACCGCCATCGCGCTGCTGAAAGACATGGGCGGCAGCTCAATCAAATACTTCCCGATGGGCGGCCTGAAGCACCGCGCCGAATTCGAAGCCGTCGCTAAAGCCTGCGCCGCGCACGATTTCTGGCTCGAGCCGACCGGCGGTATCGATCTGGAAAACTACAGCGAGATCCTGAAAATCGCCCTCGATGCCGGGGTAAGCAAAATCATCCCGCATATTTACAGCTCGATTATCGATAAAGCCAGCGGTAACACCCGCCCGGCCGATGTTCGCCAGCTGCTGGAGATGACCAAACAGTTAGTGAAGTAGTGCCCTTGCCCCTCACCCTCAAAGGGTGAGGGGCAGCTTATCCCACTGAACCATCAAGGAGTTGCTATGCCTGTCGCTCGTCATCTGCTTGTCGCTTCACTGTCCCTGTTTGCCGCCGCCGCGGGCGCCGCGCAAACCCACTATGCCTGGGTAGGCACCTATAACCCCAATGGCGAAGGTCTGTATCGCTTTACCGTCGATGCCAAAACCGGCGCCCTGCGCGATAAGACGCTGGTGAGCTCGTTGCCGAACGTCGCGCAGTTAACCGTGTCGCGCGATGGCAAAACGCTGTATGCCGCCAGTGAAGTCGAAAAAGGCGTGGTGCAGGCGTGGCGCATTGAAAAGAACGGCGAGCTGACCGCGCTCAATCAGGTCGCCTCCGGCGGCGCCGGGCCGGTGTATCTCTCCCTGACGCCGGACGGTAAGCATCTGCTGGTGGCTAACTATGTCAGCGGCAGTATCGCCGTGCTACCGGTGCAAGAAGATGGTAGCCTGGCTGAGGCGGTGGACAGGCATCAGGATGAAGGCCCGGCAGGCGCCGAACGCCCGGCGGCGGCCGTCGAGGGCAGCTTCGCCATCAGCGATCACAATGGCCCTCACGCCCATATGATCGCCGCGGATCCCAGTGGGAAGTTTGTTTACTCCACCGATCTGGGGCTGGATCGGATCTATCAGTATCGGCTGGATAGCGCCAGCGGCAAGCTGACGCCGAACGATCCGCCGTTTATCGCCGCCTCGTCGCCGGGAGCCGGCCCGCGCCACTTCGTCTTTACGCCACAGGGCGACGGCCTGTGGCTGATTAACGAGGAAGCGTCGACGCTGACCTTCTATCATCTGGATAAGCAAAGCGGCCTGCTGCGTGAAGGCAAAACTGTCTCCGCGCTGCCGGAAGGGTATAAAGGCACCAGCTTTGCCGCCGGACTTGTGTTGAGCAACGATGGCAAACAGCTATATGTCGCCAACCGCCTGCATAACAGCATTGCCCACTTCACGGTGCTGGCCGACGGCAGCCTGAGTCACCAGGAAGATATCTGGACGCGTGGCGATTATCCCCGCACCCTGACGCTGGATAATCAGGGGCAGTGGCTGTACGTCATGAACCAGCGTAGCGATAATATTACCCGCTTCAGCGTGGCGCCGAAGGATGGCAAATTAACCTTTGCCTCCGACTATACGCCGGTCGGTAGCCCATCGCAGATGGTGATATCCGCCCAACCCTGAGCCGTAATTACAAGGAACTGACATGCGATTTCCCAACCAACGCTTAGCGCAACTCTTCACCCTGCTGCGAAATGAAACGCTGCCGCAGGATGAGCTGGCGCAACGCCTGTCGGTTTCCACCCGTACCGTGCGCGCCGATATTACCGCCCTGAATACGCTGCTGGCGCAGTATGGCGCGCAGTTTATCCTTAACCGCGGCAGCGGTTATCAGCTGAAGATAGATAATCCGACGAGTTTCCAGGCGCTGGAGGAGACCGCGCCGAAGGCGCAGCACGTGCCGCGTACCGCCCAGGATCGCATCACGTTTCTGCTGGTGCGTTTCCTGACCTCGGCATTCTCCATCAAGCTGGAAGACCTGGCGGATGAGTGGTTCGTCAGCCGCGCCACGTTGCAAAATGACATGGTTGAGGTGCGCGAGCGCTTCCAGCGCTATCAGCTGACTCTTGAAACCCGCCCGCGCCACGGCATGAAGCTGTTCGGCAGCGAGGTGTCAATTCTCGCCTGCCTGACCGACCTGCTGTGGGAGCTGACCCAGCAAGGCGATATCGCGCCGCCGATCGGCGCCGAGGCCTTTGCGGAGGAGGTGCCAGCGCTGCTGGAGCCGGTGCTGCAGGAGACGCTCACGCGGCATCATATTCGCCTCACCGACGCCGGCGAGCGCTTTGTCTGCCTGTATGGCGCGGTGGTGGTGCGCCGCGTCAGCGAAGGCTACCCGCTGGCCGAATTCAGCGCTGAAGATGTGGCGCAGAACGTCCGCGACGCCGCGCGCGAGCTGACGGGTGAGCTGCAGCGGCTGGCCGGGAAACCTTTATCGCCCGCCGAAGAAGAGTGGCTATGCGTGCATATCGCGGCCCGTCAGGTGCAGGATGTCGATCCGGAAACTATCAGCGCCGACGATGATGAAGCGCTGGTCAATTACATCCTGCGCTACATCAACAGCCAGTATAACTACAACCTGCTGGACGACGCCCAGCTGCATGCCGATCTGCTGACCCACATTAAAACCATGATTACCCGGGTGCGCTACCAGATCATGATCCCCAATCCGCTGCTGGATAACATCAAACAGCACTACCCGATGGCCTGGGATATGACCCTGGCCGCGGTCTCCAGTTGGGGGAAATATACTCCGTACACCATCAGCGAAAACGAAATCGGCTTTCTGGTACTGCATATCGGCGTTGGGCTGGAGCGCCACTACAACATCGGCTACCAGCGTCAGCCGCAGGTGCTGCTGGTGTGCGATACCAGCAATGCGATGGTACGGATGATCGAGGCGATCCTGCAGCGTAAATATTCGCAGCTGGAGATCGCCGCTACCATCTCCCAGCGCGAGTACGAACAGCGGGACGCGATCGAGGCGGATTTCGTTATCTCAACGGTGCGGATCGGCGAAAAAGACAAGCCGGTGGTGACCATCGCGCCGTTCCCCACCGACTATCAGCTGGATCAAATCGGCAAGCTGGTGCTGGTGGACCGTACCCGTCCGTGG
The DNA here is from genome assembly GCF_000238715.1 of Klebsiella sp. 4_1_44FAA. Taxonomy (NCBI): domain Bacteria; kingdom Pseudomonadati; phylum Pseudomonadota; class Gammaproteobacteria; order Enterobacterales; family Enterobacteriaceae; genus Klebsiella; species Klebsiella sp. 4_1_44FAA. The sequence continues at coordinate 54,503 of NZ_JH414804.1, read as the reverse complement.
ATGCTGAATAAGTACTTCGATGCCGCCCACTTCCGGGTGGTGGATAAGCCGATGGATCAGCAAACGCTGTTCGCCGAGCTGTGCCAGCAGCTGCTGGAGGAAAGCTTTGTCGATGCGGAGTTTCATGCTTCGGTGGTGGAACGTGAAGCGATCGTCAGCACCATGTTGGGGGATGGCATTGCGCTGCCGCACTCCCTGGGGCTGCTGGCGAAAAAGACGGTGGTTTATACCGTTATCGCCCCGCAGGGCATCGCCTGGGGCGACGAAACCGCCCATCTCATCTTCCTGCTCGCTATCAGCAAGCGCGAGTATGAGGAGGCGATGGCGATCTACGATATTTTCGTGACTTTCCTGCGCGAGCGCGCCATGAGTCGCCTCGCCGCGACCCGCAGCTTCGATGAGTTTAAAACGGTGGCGATGGAGTGCGTCAGCCGGTTTTGAGAGGCGTTTTCCAGATACGAGTGTAATTCAAATGTAATGCTATACTGCATTACAAAATTCCCTTTTCTGGAGGCATAATGGCCACGCTCAATGTTCGACTGGACGATAAACTCAAAAAAGAGGCTTATGCCGTGCTGGAGAAACTCGATATGACACCAACGGAGGCGGTACGCCTGCTGTTTCAATACATTGCGGAAAATGGCCGCATGCCGGTGAAAAGTATGACCATCAGTGATGGCGAAGCGGCGTTATTACGCACCGTTCGCGAACGGCTGGAAAACCCACGGCCAGGGGTTAAGGTGAGTCTGCATGACCTATGAACTGGAGTTTGATCCACGAGCCTGGCGCGAATGGCAGAAGCCTGGCGAGACGGTCAAAAAACAGTTCAAAAATAAGCTCCAGCAGATTGTGCAGAATCTGCGAATTGAGTCGGCCAGGCTGAGCGATTTACCGGATTGCTACAAAATCAAGCTTAAGGCGTCAGGTTATCGGTTGGTGTATCAAGTACGAGATAGTGTGGTGGTGGTTTACGTTATTGCCATTGGCAAAAGAGAGAAAGCGGCCGTTTATCATCAGGCGAATAAACGGCTCTAAACGCTATCGCAAATGATGTACGACCTGGTTGCTGCTGCCGCGCCAGATCAGCGCCGGATCTTTCAAATCCTGCACAAACTTACCGTCAACCAGCACGTTAATCAGGTTCACCACCTGCATTTGCGCCTCATTCAGCTCATCAAGTTTATAGCCGGTCCAGACCCAGATATCTTTGCCGGGGCATTCGGCGCGCACGCGCTGAACCAGTTTGATGATCTCCGCGACGTTCTGCGGATGCAGCGGATCGCCGCCGGAGAGCGAAAGCCCCTGGCGTTTGATGCGGGTGTCGTTGAGGTCGGCGATGATACGGTCGGCCATCTCAGCGGTAAACGGCATACCGGAGTTCACCCGCCAGGTGCTTTTGTTGTAGCAGCCGGGGCACTCGTGGACGCAGCCGGAGACAAACAGGGTGCAGCGGGTGCCGGGGCCGTTGACAATATCTACCGGGTAGTACTGATGGTAATTCATTTTTCGCTTCTCAATTAACGCCATAGCCGCGTTGGCTGCGCTCGCTCACCCCAGTCACGTACTGAATGTACGCTCCCGGGGATTCCCTCGTTTGCCGCCTTGCTCTGACGCTAATTGCTTTGCGAAAACGGAGGTGCTGTGCATTTGTAAAGGGAACGGCTCCCGGCGTCGCTGCGCTCGCCCGGGCTACGAAAAGCCGCATACGCGGTTGTAGCCCGGATAAGGCGCTATGCGCCGCGATCCGGGAACGGCTCCTTAGTGGCCAAACGGCTACGGGGCCGGTCCCTTCTCCCCGTTGGGGAGAGGGGGAGGGGCTAAACCAGCTGGAATTAACCAATCTGCCCATTGCCCAGGTGCTTCACGCGGCGCTTCACCTCTTCCTGCTTGCCGGCGTTGAACGGCCGCGCGTCCGGGCTGCCGAGATAACCGCACACCCGGCGGGTAACGGAAACGCGGGCGGCGTCGTGGTTACCGCATTTCGGGCAGGTAAAGCCCTTGCTGGTGCACTCGAACTCGCCGGTAAAACCGCACTCGTAGCACTCATCGATCGGCGTATTGGTCCCGTAGTACGGCACGTGCTGATAGCTGTAATCCCACACGTCTTCCAGCGCCTTGAGGTTATGCTGGATATTCGGGTACTCGCCGTAGCAAATGAACCCCCCGTTGGCCAGCGGCGGGTACGGCGCTTCGAAATCGATCTTGTCGTACGGGTTGACCTTCTTCTCCACGTCGAGGTGGAAGCTGTTGGTGTAGTAACCTTTGTCGGTTACCCCTTCCACCACGCCAAACTCGGCGGTGTCGAGACGGCAGAAGCGATCGCACAGGTTTTCGCTCGGCGTGCTGTACAGGCTAAAGCCGTAGCCGGTTTCTTCCTTCCACAAATCGACGGCGTCGCGCAGGCGCTGGACGATGGCCACGCCTTTCTCACGCAGCGCCTCGCTGTCGTACATATGCTGGTTGCCGTACAGCGCATTGATGGTTTCATGGATACCGATATAGCCCAGAGAAATGGACGCGCGGCCGTTTTTGAAGATCTCGGAGACGTCGTCGTCGGCTTTCAGCCGCACGCCGCAGGCGCCTTCCATATACAGGATCGGCGCCACGCGAGCCTTCACTCCTTCCAGGCGGGCGATACGGGTCATCAGCGCTGTACGCGCCAGCTGCAGGCGCTCGTCCAGCAGCGCCCAGAAGGCGGCTTCATCGCCTTTCGCTTCCAGGGCGATGCGCGGCAGGTTGAGACTGATCACGCCGAGGTTATTGCGTCCATCATGCACCTGCTCGCCGTTCTCGTTTTCCCATACCCCGAGGAAGCTGCGGCAGCCCATCGGCGTTTTAAAGGACCCGGTGACTTTCACCACCTGATCGTAGTTGAGGATATCCGGGTACATGCGCTTGCTGGCGCACTCCAGCGCCAGCTGTTTGATGTCGTAGTTCGGGTCGCCGAACTTATGGTTCAGGCCGTCGCGGATCGCGAACACCAGTTTCGGGAACACCGCGGTTTTGCGATTTTTACCGAGGCCGGCAATGCGGTTGCGCAGAATCGACTGCTGGATCAGCCGCGATTCCCAGCTGGTGCCAAGGCCGAACCCGAAGGTGACGAACGGCGTCTGGCCGTTGGCGGTATGCAGTGTGTTGACCTCATACTCCAGCGACTGGAAGGCGTCGTAGCACTCTTTTTCGGTACGGGCGCGGGCATAGCCTTCGGCATCCGGGATCTGCCACTCTTCGGCGATTTTGCGATGCTTTTTGAAGCTTTCGCTGACGAACGGCGCCAGCACTTCATCGATGCGGTTGATGGTGGTGCCGCCGTAAATATGGCTGGCGACCTGGGCGATGATCTGCGCCGTCACCGCGGTGGCGGTAGAGATAGACTTCGGCGGCTCGATCTCCGCGTTGCCCATCTTAAAGCCCTGGGTCAGCATGCCTTTCAGGTCGATCAGCATGCAGTTGAACATCGGGAAGAAGGGCGAGTAATCGAGGTCATGATAGTGGATCATGCCGCGTTCGTGAGCCATCACCACATCGTGGGGCAGCAGGTGCTGCCGGGCGTAGTGCTTGGCGACGATCCCGGCCAGCAGGTCGCGCTGGGTCGGGATGACTTTACTGTCCTTGTTGGCGTTCTCGTTGAGCAGCGCGGAGTTGGTCTGCTCGACGAGGCCGCGGATCTCCTGATTGAGACGGCCGCGCTTCTCACGCTGGCTATCGCGGTCATGGCGATACTCAATGTAGGCGCGCGCCAGCTGCTTATAGGGGCCGGACATCAGCTGGTTTTCCACCGCGGTCTGGATCTCGTTGATGTCGACCTGGGCGCGGCCCTGCATTTGTTGGCTAACGACTTCTGCGACGGTGGCGCAATAGTCTGCGTCATCGACTCCCGCTGCTTTAGCTGCACGCAGAATTGCTTCCTGAATGCGCTCTGAGTTGAACGGCACTTTACAGCCATCACGTTTCATCACATGCGGTGTCATGATCACTCCATATATAGAACAGGTTATCCACAGAGGCGGAGGTTATCCCGAAGGCGCTGCACGCTACGGCTCGTGCTGTTTACCTTCGGATCCGGCCCGTTTTATCCACATCTCATCACCGCCAGACATCGACAAGATATGGTGACATAATAGACGATTAATACAACATGTTGGGCCGAGGCGCATTTTAAGTTCTATATGTAGTGATTTGCATCAAAGATGTTTGCGATTTTATTGACCCAGAACAAGGTAAAAAGGTGAGAGTACGGATGATGGGCGCTGGCGATAAATGTAAATTTAGACGCTTAAAATATAAGCAAAAATCGAGCCCGTTCACGCATGAAACGGGCAAATATTCAGGCAATCAACGTATCGTTAAGCAGATCGACCAGCAGTAGCAGGGCATAGCGAGCCTGCTGCGGGTCAGCGGGCAGCGGCAGGATGGCGCTGGCCATATCGCCAAGGGCGTGCTGTTCCGGCGTCAGAGCAATAATGGTCACTCCCTGCGTGCGCGCCTGCAAGGTGGCGCTTTGCAACACAGGGTTGGCCTCGGCAGTGGCCAGCACCAGCAGCAGATGATCGTCATTGAGGGTGCTGGCGGTCAGCCGCATCAGCGCCGCATCCTGACAGAGATTAATCGCGATGCCGGAGGGCAGTAGCTGATGCTGGAGCAGCGCGGCCAGCGTCACGTCCTGGGCGCCAAGGGCGAAGCAGTGTACCGCACGGGCGCTCAGCAGGCGCGATTTACACTTTTCCACCGCCGCTTCCGCGGTATGGCCGAGCTGACGAGTTAGGGTAACGCCAAGGCTGCTAAGTTTGTCGCGCCAGGCGACGGGCAGGGCGGCGCTGTCCGGCGTAAGCCAGCTGGCGCGCCGTTCGCTGGCCTGCGCCAGCTGTTTACGCAGATCACGAATATCATCGCAGCCCACTGAGCGGGCGAAGCGGGTAATGGTGGCAGGGCTGACCCCCGCGCTGGCTGCCAGCTCGTCAATAGAGGCGCTGGCGGTAAAGCTTAGATTTTGTAGAATAAAGGTGGCGACGCGCGACTCCTGGGCACTAAAGCGGCGCATTCCTTCCTGCAGCTGACCTACGATATCCATCCTCATGTTCCCTTTGGCAAAACCCGCATTTGAAAATATTTTTCAATTATCGACTGTCTCTCTTTATAGCACCCACGCCGCATATTTCCTATGGTCAGAGCAGTAAAGGGTGACACCCTGGCGATAAAAATGCGCAAAAATTGAGCCTCGATCACATCGGTGAAAATTATTTTCATATAGCCTTCACTATCACACAATATTAACAATATAGTCGTCCAGGCCCTGAGGGCTGAAGCGATAACACGTAAAGGGGAAGCGCAATGCCACGAATCGTACTCTGTTGTGCCGCAGGCATGTCGACCAGCATGCTGGTGAACAAAATGAAAGCAGAAGCCCAGCAGCGTGCGCTGGCGCTGGAAATCTATGCGGTGGCGGTGGCGGAATTTGAACGTGAATTGCCACACGCCGACGTCATCCTGCTTGGGCCGCAGGTTAAATATGAAGCCGGGCGCCTGGCCGCGCTGGCCGCGCCGCAGGGCAAGGCGGTGGCGGTGATCGATATGGCTGACTACGGCATGATGCGCGGCGCCGCGGTGTTGGATAAAGCGCTAGCCCTGCTCGAACACTAATTTTCTCATCCCGTTTTTCATCATCATCACGTGCGGTCCTGGCGATCGCGCGCGGCGCTCTGTATGCCGAAAATCCGAAAAGAGGACACTATGCAAGCACTGAAAATTGCCGTTATCGGCGGCGGCAGCAGCTACACGCCGGAGCTTATTGAAGGGATTATCGTTCGTTACGAGCAGCTTCCGGTCACAGAGCTGGCGCTGGTAGATGTCGAATCCGGCCGGGAAAAGGTGGAGATCATCGCCGCGCTGACCCGGCGGATGCTGAAACATAAAGGGCTGGAGCAGGTGGCGGTCAGCGTCCACTTTACGCTCGATGAGGCCATCCGCGGCGCCAGCTTTGTGCTGACCCAACTGCGTGTCGGACAGCTGGCGGCGCGCGCCGCCGATGAGCGGCTGGGTCTCAAGTACCACCTGCTGGGCCAGGAGACCACCGGCGTCGGCGGTTTTGCCAAGGCGCTGCGGACGATCCCGGTGATCCTTGAGGTGGCGCGCAAAGTGGAACAGCTGGCGCCGGAAGCGTTCATTCTCAACTTTACTAATCCGACGGGGATCGTCACCGAGGCGGTCAGCCGCTACAGCACGGCGAAGATCATCGGCCTGTGCAACGTGCCGATCAATATGCAGCACATGATCGTCGGGATGCTGGGCGCCCAGGAGTCCGAAGTAAAACTGCGCTTTGCCGGGCTCAACCATATGGTTTGGGTGCATAAGGTGCTACAGGGGCGCGAGGATGTCACCGGCAAGGTGATCGACATGCTGTGCGACGGTAAGGCGCTGTCGATGAACAACATTAAAGAGCTGCCGTGGCCGGCGGAATTCCTGCGCGCGCTGAAGGCGATTCCGTGCCCCTATCATCGCTATTTTTGGCTGACGCCGGCGATGCTGGCGGAAGAGATCGCCGCGGCGAAAACCAAGGGCACCCGCGCCGAACAGGTGATGAAAGTCGAGCAGGAGCTGTTTGCGCTGTACGCCGACCCGCAGCTGGAAGAAAAACCGGAGCAACTGAGCTTTCGCGGCGGCGCCTACTACTCGGAGGTGGCCGTCGAGCTTATCAACGCGATCTACAACAACCTGGGCGCGGAGATGGTGGTGAATACCCGCAACAACGGCGCGATTCATGGCCTGGATGATGATGCGGTGGTGGAAACCAACAGCATTATTGATGCGCAAGGGGCGCGGCCGCTGGCGTTCGGCCCGCTGCCGCCGGCGATGAACGGCCTGACCCAGCAGGTGAAAGCCTTCGAGCGGTTGACGATTGAAGCCGCGGTACACGGCTGTCGCGAAAGCGCACTGCTGGCGCTGGTGACCAACCCGCTGGTCGGTAACGTCACCGATGCCCAGGCGCTGCTGGATGAAGTATTAACCATCAACCGTCAATGGCTGACGCAATTTAACTGACCGCTATTTCCCCTCGGGAGCACACCATGTCGAATACAAGCTGGATTGAACGTTACGTCATGCCGGCGGCGCTGAGAATCGCCGGGCAAAAGCACGTCCTGTCGGTGCGCGACGGCATCATTCTCAATATGCCGTTTATGTTGATTGGCTCATTCTTCCTGATTTTCGCCTACCTGCCGATCCCCGGCTATGCCGATATGATGAGCGGCCTGTTTGGCGAGGTCTGGCGCGATAAAATGCTGTACCCGGTGAAAGCGACCTACGACATTATGGCGCTGATTTCCAGCTTCGGCATCGCCTACCGGCTGGCGGAGAAGTATCGCACTCTCGATCCGCTGAGCGCTGGAGCGATGTCGCTGGTGGCCTTCATGATGACGATCCCGCAGAACACGCTGTTTACGCCGGTACACGGCGCGGCGGAGGTGATTAAAGGGGTGATCCCAGTGAGCATGGTCGGCAGCCAGGGGCTGTTTGTCGCCATTGTCATTTCGCTGCTGTCGACGGAGATTTATCGTTTGGTCGCCAGCCGCAATCTCGTTATCCGCATGCCGGACGGCGTGCCGCCGGCAGTGGCGAAATCTTTCCTCGCCCTGATCCCCGGCTTCTGTGTTCTGGCGGTGGTGCTGGCGCTGCGCCTGGCGGTTGAGGCCTCGCCGTTCGGCGACATCAACAGCATGATCGCCACTTTGATCGGTATTCCGATGCATCACGTCGGCGGTACGCTGCCGGGCATGATTATTTCAGTCATTTTGATTGGTATTTTGTGGACCCTGGGCCTGCACGGCGACGCGATTGTGCTGGTATTTATTCAGCCGGTGTGGCTGTCGAATATGTCCGAGAACCTGACGGCCTTCCAGAACGGCCAGCCGATCCCGCATATCATTACCCAGCAATTTTACGACCTGTGGATTGCCCCCGGAGGTACCGGCGCGCTGCTGGGGCTGGTGATTTTTATGTTGCTGCGTAGCCGTAGCCAGCAGATGAAGCAGCTGGGGAAAATTGCCGCGCCCGGGGCATTGTTTAACATCAGCGAGCCGATGGTGTTTGGCATCCCGCTGGTGATGAACCCGTACTTTTTCCTGCCGTTTATTTTAACGCCGGTGCTGCTGGTGATCGTGTCCTATACCGCGATGGCGACCGGGCTGGTGGCGCCGCCCGCCGGAATCGCGCTGCCGTTCACCACGCCGATCTTCATCAGCGGCTATCTGGCGACCGGAGGGCATATCTCCGGCACGGTGCTGCAGGTGGTGAATTTAGCGATTTCGCTGGTGGTCTACTATCCGTTCTTCTGCGCCTGGGATCGGCTAAAGGCAAAAGAAGAGCACGCCTCGGCGCAACCCCAAGCGAGCGCTGCGATTGCTGATGCCGACCGCGCATAACTTCCAGCCTGACGAATCGTAGCCCCGGTGAGCGTTGCGCCACCGGGGAAAAGCGTTATCCCTGCAGCCACCATATCGCTTCGAACGGCCGCAGCGTCAGCCCGGTCGGGCGCGGGGTGGTCTCGGCATAGTTGCTGATGATCATCTTCCACTCGCCCGGGGCCTCAGCGGGCTGCCAGGCCTGCAGCTCGCGGCTCAGGTTAGCGGCGACTACCAGCGTTTGCCCCTGCCACTGACGACGATAGCACCACAGCGACGGATGCTCCGGCAGCAGATCCTCGTAATCACCCCAGGTCAGTAGCGGCAGGGTTTTACGCAGCGTAATCAGCTGCTGATAGGTATAAAACACCGAATCGGGGTCCGCCAGCGCCGCCTCGACGTTGATCTCCTGGTAATTATCGCCAAGGCCGATCCACGGCTCACCGTCGCTGAAGCCACCGTTCTCGCCGGCGTGCCACGGCATCGGCGTGCGGCTGTTGTCGCGCGACTTGCTGGCGAGGATCGCCAGCAGTTCGTCCGGGCTTTGCCCCTGCGCCGCACGTTCGATAAACATATTGTGGCTTTCGACGTCACGGTAATCGCTGATGCTGCTGAAGTGCGGATTGGTCATGCCGATCTCTTCGCCCTGGTAGATATAGGGCGTGCCCTGCATGCCGTACAGCACCATCGCCAGCATCTTCGCCGCCGTCACCCGGTACTCGCCTTCGTCGCCAAAGCGCGACACGATGCGCGGCTGATCGTGGTTACACCAGAACAGCGCGTTCCACGCCCGATTGTGCATTCCCCGCTGCCAGTGGCGGAACAGCGCCTTCAGCGCCACATAGTCCGGGCGGGCGAGGGTCCATTTCTCTCCGCCGGGATAATCGACCTTTAAGTGGTGGAAGTTAAAGGTCATCGACAGCTCGCGGCCGTCCAGCGCGGCGTACTGCTGGCAGTGCTCCAGCGAGGTGGAGGACATCTCGCCGACGGTCATCAGGTTACGCGGGGTGAAGACATCGCGGCTCATCTCCTGCAGGAACTCATGCACCCGCGGGCCGTCGGTATAGAAGCGGCGGCCATCCCCGTCCAGATCGCAGGGAAAGGTCTGGTCTTTTGAGATCAGGTTGACCACGTCGAGGCGCAGACCGTCGACGCCGCGGTCAGCCCAGAATTCGCAGACCTTTTTCAGCTCGGCGCGCACCGCCGGATTCTCCCAGTTGAGATCCGCCTGCTCAATGGCGAACAGGTGCAGATAATACTGCCCGCTGTCGGCGTGCCACTGCCAGGCGTTACCGCCAAATTTGGAGCGCCAGTTGTTCGGCAGGGCGTCCGGTTCGCCATCGCGCCAGATATAGAACTGGCGGTAGGGACTCTCCTTATTCAGCGACTGACGGAACCATTCATGTTCGGTCGACGTGTGGTTCAGCACCATATCCAGCACGATACGGATGCCGCGGGCCTTTGCCTCCGTCACCAGGGCGTCAAAGTCGGCCATCGTGCCGTAGGAGGGATCGATGGCGGTGTAGTTCGCCACGTCGTAGCCGTTATCTACCTGCGGTGAGACGTAGAACGGCGTCAGCCAGATGGCGTCGACCCCAAGCTTTTGCAGATAGTCGAGGCGGGAGGTGACGCCGCGCAGGTCGCCGGTACCGCTGCCGGTGGTATCCTGAAAACTCTTCGGATAGATTTGATAAATAACGCCGTTTTGCCACCAGTGGGGGAGATGATTCATAGTACTTTCCTGCTGCAACGAGGGGCGCCAAAGGCGCCCCGAAAGAAGAAGTTAGACAATCTGCAAGGTGCCCTGACGGTACTTGCGCTGATACACCACGCTGGTGAGGATAATTGGCACCACCACCGCGATAGCCATCGCCATGGCGTACACCTGCCAGTAGGTAGGCTGGATGGAGAGGATCCCCGGCAGGCCGCCGACGCCGATGCCGTTCGCCAGCACGCCGTTCAGGCCGCACAGCAGGCCGGCGAGGCCAGAGCCAATCATTGCGCACAGCATCGGGAAGCGGTATTTCAGGTTGATACCGTACATCGCTGGCTCGGTGACCCCGAGATAGGCGGAGATCGCCGCCGGTACCGAGATTTCACGTTCATTCTGCTTGCGGCTGGCGATGATGATGCCGACCACCGCCGACGCCTGGGCAATATTTGACAGCGCAATCAGCGGCCACACCGGGGTGCCGCCCATGCTCTGGATCATCTGCATATCGATAGCGAGGGTGGTCTGGTGGACACCGGTAATCACCAGCGGCGCGTAGAGGAAGCCGAACAGCGCGGCGCCGATCGGCGCGAAGCTGCCGGTTAACAGATGGCGTACCGCGAAGGCCACGCCGTCGCCGATCAGGCGGCCGAACGGACCGATAATGGCGTGCGCGAGGAACACCGCGAGGATCAGCGAGCAGACCGGGACAATCACCAGGTAGAGGTAGTCAGGCACGATGCGCTTGAGGCGCGTCTCGATAAAGCCTAAGGCCAGGCCAGCCAGCAGGGCCGGGATCACCTGCGCCTGGTAGCCGACTTTGGCAATGGTAAACAGGCCGAAGTTCCACACCTCCGGCACCTGCTGGCCGAGGAGATAGGCGTTCATCAGCTGCGGGGAGACGAGGGTGACGCCAAGGACGATCCCGAGGATCGGCGTGCCGCCCATCTTCTTCACCGCTGACCAGCAGATCCCCACCGGCAGATAGAAGAAGATCGCCTCGCCAATCAGCCACAGGAAGTCATAGATGGTTTTCAGCGACGGGTGCATCTGGGCCAGCGTCTGGCCATTGCTCATGGGCAGGTCGCCGATAACGTTGCGGAAACCGAGGATCAGACCGCCGCTAATCAGGGCCGGCAGCAGGGGAAAGAAGATCTCGGCGAAGTGCGAGATTAACTGTTCATGCCACTTCATATTTTGCCGCGCGGCCTGCTTGACCTGCTCTTTGTCGGCGGAGGTCTGGCCGGTGGTCGCCAGCAGGGCCTTGTAGTAATCGCCCACCTCGGTGCCGATGACCACCTGGAACTGGCCGGCGTTAGTGAAGCATCCCTTCACCATGCGCAGCTGCTCAATCTCTTTTGGTCTGGCGATGGCCGGGTCGTTCAGCACAAAGCGCAAACGGGTAATACAGTGGCTGACGGTGGCGATGTTACCGCGCCCGCCCACCAGTTCGATCAGTTTATCGATGTCCTGCTGGTTTACTTTGCTCATGATGAAGCCTCAAAAACAGAGGGGAGAGATGCCGTTTTTACCTTGAGGGCATCCTAACCGTTCCGCTTAATTTGCAAAATGGGAACGTTCCCGAAACCCGGCGACGATCACATAAATCGCCCGAGCGAGATTAATTGAGGGCGGCGGGAATCACGATCTGGCGGGGATCGACGCTGCCGGCGATCTGCTCGATCAACTGCCGGGCGGCCCGGCGTCCGGACTCGGCATAGCCCGGATCGACGGTCAAGATTTCCGGGTGGAGAAACTTCATCAGCGGCGTGCTGCCGACGCTGGCGAGCTGCAGCGCATCGCGACCCTGCTGCTGGAGGTACTTGCTGGCGCCGAGGGCGAGGGTATCCGTCGCGCAGACCAGGGCGCTGGTTTCGGCCGTCAGCACGCTGGCGACGGTGTCATATCCCTGCTTCATGCCCAGCCCCGGCAGGGCGGCGGTGGGCGTCAGACGATGCTTTTTACAGAAGGCGAGGTAGGCCAGATGGCGGCGTTCGCCGGTGGTGACGTCGCTGTGCGGTACGCCAAGAAAACTGATGTGGCGGTGTCCGCGCTCGTAGAGCCGCTGCATCAGCAGCGTGATGGCCCCCTCGTCGTCATAGCACACCGAGGCGAAGCCGGGAGCGTCGCGGGCCATCAGCACCAGGGTGTCGCGCCAGGGGGCGAGCATCGCTTCGTCGATGCCGGTAAAACCGAACAGCACCACGCCGTCAATATTGCGCCGGGCGAGCATGCCGAGATGCTCCTCCACCAACGCCGGGGAGAACTGGCTCTCCATCATAATCGGATCGTAACCCTGCTCATAAAAGGCGGGCAGCATGGTCTGCACGGCAAGGTTTTCCGACAGCGAATCGAGACGGGTGACGATAATCGCCACCACTTTATCGCTCTGGCCGCGCATGGCGCGGGCGGAACGGGAGGGCGAGAAACCGTGCTGCTGCATCACCGCTTCGACGCGCTCGCGGGTCCGTTCGCTGACCCCGCTCTCGTTGTTAAGGACGCGGGATACCGTCGATTTCCCTACGCCGCTTAAGCGCGCGATATCTTTGATGGTCAGCCGGTTCTGCATGCGGAATTCTCGTCAGGGATGGTAGAAGTGAGCCTAATGCTACTCAACCAAACCGCAATGAGCAAAGTCTGGTTTACGTTCGGTTTAGTTGCGAGGGTTTATCATCGCCATTATTGCCACACAATCCTCAGCGAGGGCGCTATAATTCGCGCCGTTTATATTCACTTACCGGAGATAGTTATGGACCCCGATCCCACTCCTCATCCTCGATGGAGCAACCTTTCTTTCCGGTAAGCCTGTTTAACACTGCTTTACCGGAAAGCGTAAAGCAGTGACGTCCTTGATGTCCCTGCCATAAAAATAACATGCCTGACAGGTAGGTTTTGCTACGCCCGTCGGCAACGCTGCGTTCGCTTTGGCGAGCGCGGAGGGACTGTTTATGCTGAAAAATTATACCCGGCAGCTGTTCGCGCAGCTTAGCCGCCATCTGCCACGTCGTTTAGTCCAGCGCGATCCGCTGCCGGACGCCCGCCATCTGGCGAGTGGCCCCATTCCTGAATCGCTTGGTCAGCATTGCCTGAACGTGGCGGCGATGGACGACCAGGAGATCTGGCGCGCCTTTGACAGCCACCCTGAAGGGCTCAATGAAGGCGAAGTGGCGGCGAAAATCCTCAAACATGGTGACAACCAGATCCCGGCGCAGAAGCCCTCCCCGTGGTGGGTGCATCTGTGGACCTGCTATCGCAACCCGTTCAACTTGCTGCTGACCGTGCTCGGCATCGTCTCCTATTCCACCGAGGATCTGTTCGCCGCCGGGGTTATCGCCCTGATGGTGGGGATCTCGACATTGCTCAATTTCATCCAGGAGGCGCGCTCGACCAAAGCGGCGGATGCGCTGAAGGCGATGGTGAGCAACACCGCCACCGTGCTGCGGGTGGTGAACGAGCAGGGGGAGAGCCGCTGGCTGGAGCTGCCTATCGACCAGCTGGTGCCGGGCGACATTATCCGGTTGTCGGCGGGGGATATGATCCCGGCGGACCTGCGTATCCTGCAGGCGCGGGATCTGTTCGTCGCCCAGGCCTCGCTGACCGGCGAATCGCTGCCGGTGGAGAAAGTGGCTCGCAGCCGCGATCCGCTGCAGCAAAACCCGCTGGAGTGCGACACCCTGTGCTTTATGGGCACCAACGTGGTGAGCGGCTCGGCGCAGGCCATCGTCTTCGCCACCGGCGGCCGCACCTGGTTTGGCCAGCTGGCCGGCCGCGTCAGTGAACAGGAGAGCGAGCCGAACGCCTTTCAGAAGGGCATCAGCCGGGTCAGCATGCTGCTGATCCGCTTTATGCTGGTGATGGCCCCGGTGGTGCTGCTGATCAATGGCTACACCAAAGGCGACTGGTGGGAGGCGGCGCTATTCGCGCTGTCGGTGGCGGTCGGCTTGACGCCGGAGATGCTGCCGATGATCGTCACTTCGACGCTGGCGCGCGGGGCGGTGAAGCTGTCGAAGCAAAAGGTCATCGTGAAGCACCTCGACGCCATTCAGAATTTCGGCGCGATGGACATCCTCTGCACTGATAAAACCGGCACCCTGACCCAGGATAAGATTGTGCTGGAGAACCATACCGACGTCTCCGGCAAGGTCTGCGAGCGGGTACTGCATGCCGCCTGGCTCAACAGCCACTACCAGACCGGCCTGAAAAACCTGCTCGACACCGCGGTGCTGGACGGGGTTGAGCTGGATGCCGCCCGCGGGCTGGCGGAACGCTGGCAGAAGGTGGATGAGATACCCTTCGACTTCGAACGCCGCCGCATGTCGGTGGTGGTGAAGGAGGATGACGCCGCGCATCAGCTGATCTGCAAAGGGGCGCTGCAGGAGATCCTCAACGTCTCGACCCAGGTGCGCTACAACGGCGATATCGTACCGCTGGACGACACCATGCTGCGCCGCATTCGCCGGGTGACCGATACCCTCAACCGACAGGGGCTACGGGTGGTGGCGGTGGCGACCAAATACCTGCCGGCCCGCGAAGGCGACTACCAGCGCGCCGATGAGTCGGACCTGATCCTTGAAGGTTACATCGCCTTCCTCGATCCGCCGAAAGAGACCACCGCCCCGGCGCTGAAGGCGCTGAAGGCCAGCGGCATCACGGTGAAGATCCTCACCGGCGACAGCGAGCTGGTGGCGGCGAAGGTGTGCCATGAAGTGGGACTGGATGCTGGCGAAGTGGTGATTGGCAGCCAGATCGAAGCCATGAGCGACGACGAACTGGCGGCGCTGGCCAAACGCACCACGCTGTTCGCCCGCCTGGCGCCGCTGCATAAAGAGCGTATCGTGACGCTGCTCAAGCGTGAAGGTCACGTGGTGGGCTTTATGGGCGACGGCATCAACGACGCCCCGGCGCTGCGCGCGGCGGATATCGGCATCTCGGTCGACGGCGCGGTGGATATCGCCCGCGAGGCGGCGGATATCATTCTGCTGGAGAAGAGCCTGATGGTGCTGGAGGAGGGGGTAATCGAAGGCCGCCGCACCTTCGCCAACATGCTCAAGTACATCAAAATGACCGCCAGCTCCAACTTCGGCAACGTCTTCAGCGTGCTGGTGGCCAGCGCCTTCCTGCCGTTTCTGCCGATGCTGCCGCTGCACCTGTTGATTCAGAACCTGCTGTACGATGTTTCCCAGGTGGCGATCCCGTTTGATAACGTCGATGATGAGCAGATCCGCAAGCCGCAGCGCTGGAACCCGGCCGATCTCGGGCGCTTTATGGTCTTCTTTGGACCGATCAGCTCGATTTTCGATATCCTCACCTTCGGCCTGATGTGGTGGGTGTTCCACGCCAATACCGTGGAGATGCAGACCCTGTTCCAGTCCGGCTGGTTTATCGAAGGGCTGCTGTCGCAAACGCTGATTGTGCACATGATCCGCACCCGGCGCATTCCGTTCGTTCAGAGCCGGGCCGCCTGGCCGCTGTTCGCCATGACCCTGGTGGTGATGGCGGTGGGTATCGCGCTGCCGTTCTCGCCGCTGGCTAGCTACCTGCAGCTGCAGGCCCTGCCGCTGAGCTACTTCCCATGGCTGGTAGCGATCCTGGCGGGCTATATGGTGCTGACCCAGGCCGTGAAGGGCTTCTACAGCCGCCGCTACGGCTGGCAGTGAGGGACGCGTTTTCGGATGAACCACGTAAAAAAGGCAGCCTGCGGGCTGCCTTTTTTCATGCCGAGGTTAGCGATCAGCGACGCACGGCGATGGCTTCGATCTCGATCTTCACGTCTTTCGGCAGACGTGCGACTTCAACGCAGGAGCGCGCCGGGAAGGTGGCGTTATGCTCGGTGAAGAACGCTTCGTAAGTGGCGTTAACGGTAGCGAAATCGTTGAGATCTTTGACGAATACGGTGGTCTTGACGATATCACCGACGGTGAGGCCTGCGGCTTCAACGATCGCTTTCACGTTGTTCAGCGACTGGCGCGCCTGCGCGGACACGTCTTCCGGGACGCTGCCGGTTTTCGGGTCGACCGGGATCTGGCCAGAGGTGATGATCATGCTGCCGAGGTCAACGCCCTGAACGTAGGGGCCAATCGCCGCTGGTGCATTTTCCGTCGCAATAGTTTTGCTCATGTTATCTCCAGATGAACTGAGTAATGTTACGCAAAATCATTCAGGTTGCCGCCAGGCGGTAAGCGCTGCATCGCCGGCGCAGACGCCGCCTGAAGGACGAAGCGTAGGGTGGTAGCCATTATAGGGAGGCCTACCACCAATACCAACCGCATTTAGTTGGCCAGCACCACATAATGAGAAAACTCTTTTTCGCAGTATTTGCATTTGAGTGCGATGTCATCAGCGCGTTTTTTCACTGCAAAACTGGAAGAAACCGGTTCGGCGTGGCTGATACAGTTGCTGTTCGGGCAGACCAGCACGCTGTCGATACGATCCGGCAGGCTCGGGCGGGATTTGCCCACCACTTCGTAATCATCAATGCGGTTTACCGTCGCCTGCGGGGCGTACAGCGACAGCTGGTTAACCTGCTCGTCGGTCAGGAAGGTGTTCTCGATTTTAATCAAATCCTTGCGGCCCATCTCGCCGGAGGGCAGGTTCAGGCCGATGGTGATGCGCTGGTCGGTTTCGGTCAGTTTGAACAGGGTGAGCAGCTTAAAGCCGACCTGCGCCGGGATATGGTCAATCACGGTGCCGCGTTTGATCGCTTCTACCTGCAGTTTATTGTCGTGTGTCATCTCTCATTCCCCCTTACAGTGCCAGCTCGCTATTCAGTACCAGTGCCAGTAACGCCTGGCGGGCGAAGATGCCGTTACCGGCCTGCTGGAAGTACCAGGCGTGCGGTGTTTTATCGACATCGGTGGTGATTTCGTCAATGCGCGGCAGCGGGTGCAGCACCTTCATATTGGCGCGCGCCCCTTCGAGGTCGGCGGCGCGCAGGACGAACTGCGCTTTGACGTTGGCGTATTCCGACGGATCCAGACGCTCTTTCTGCACGCGGGTCATGTACAGAATATCCACTTCCGCCATCACGTCGTCGATGGCGCTATGCAGGCTCCAGGCGATGCCTTTTTCATCGAGCATATCGAGGATGTACTGCGGCATGGCCAGCGCGTCCGGGGCGATGAAGTAGAAGCGGTTGCCGTTGAATTTGGCCAGCGCCTGGGTCAGGGAGTGGACGGTACGGCCATACTTCAGATCGCCGACCATCGCCACGTTGAGGTTTTCGAGGCGGCCCTGGGTCTCCTGAATGGTGAACAGGTCGAGCAGGGTTTGGGTCGGGTGCTGGTTAGCGCCGTCGCCGGCGTTCAGTACCGGCACGCCGCCGGAGAATTCGGTCGCCAGGCGCGCGGCGCCCTCCTGCGGATGACGCATCACGATGGCGTCGACGTAGGTGCTGATGACGGAGATGGTATCCGCCAGCGTTTCCCCTTTTTTGCCCAGTGAGGTGTTGGCGCTGTCGGAAAAGCCGACCACGCTGGCGCCCAGGCGGTGCATCGAGGTTTCAAAAGAGAGGCGGGTGCGGGTCGAGGCTTCAAAGAAGCAGCTGGCGATAACCTTATGCTTCAGCAGCTCGGGTTGTGGATTGGCTTTCAGCTTTGCCGCCGTCGCCAGCACCAGTTCGAGGTCTTCGCGGCTGAGATCGTTTATGGAAATGATATGTTTTTGATATAGCGGGTTAGCCATGCTTATCTCCTGACGCCTGGGCAAAAAAAAAGCCCCTTAAATAAGGGGCTTCGGGAATCCAATGAGCAACGGAAAGAAAAACGGCAGGCCAGCGTCTGCATTGAGACGCGCTAAGACAGAATGTCGTACGCAATTGGCCATGCTTCCTCCCGGCAAAACGACTGGCATTATACGCAGACCGTTATGACGATCAAGCGATTCATTCACAAACAGGTAATCGTTTGCCTGTCGAAAAGTGCGCCAGCGCAAAGAAGCGTGAAACTGTACTGGTATGGCAGCGGTGATGGGGGTATAAAACAAAGAAATGAAATGCTGTTTTATATTTGAGGTAAGCAATGATTATTGGCAATATCCACCATCTGCAGCCATGGCTGCCTGCCGCGCTGCGCGAGGCTATCGAACAGGTTATCGCTCAGGTCAGCGAGGCGACGCCGCTGGGTAAACACGCTATCGACGGCGACAACCTGTTTTATCTGATCTCCGAAGACACCACCGAGCCGCAGGCCGCGCGCCGCGCGGAATACCATGCTCGCTATCTCGATATCCAGATTGTCCTCCGCGGCAGCGAGGGGATGACCTTCAGCACCTTGCCGCCAGGAGAGCCGCAGACCGACTGGCTGGCGGAGAAAGACATCGCTTTTCTTGCCGAAGGCCAGCAGGAGAAAACGGTGATCCTTAACGAAGGGGACTTTGTGGTGTTTTATCCCGGCGAAGTGCATAAACCGCTGTGCGCCGTTGGCGCCCCGGCGAAGGTGCGCAAAGCGGTGGTGAAGATGCTGATGGCGTAAAATGGCGAACCGAATCCCGGATGAACGCCGTGCCATCCGGGAGACAGCCGCGAGCGAGGGGTTATTTGCTCAGCGTCGCCACCATCACCGCTTTGATGGTGTGCATCCGGTTTTCCGCCTGGTCGAAAACCACGCTCGCCGCCGACTCAAACACCTCGTCAGTCACCTCCATGCCGCCGTGCAGGCCGTAATCGGCAGCCATCTGTTTGCCCAGCGTGGTCTGGTCGTCGTGGAACGCCGGCAGGCAGTGGAGGAACTTGACCTGCGGGTTGCCGGTGAGCGCCAGCATCGCGCTGTTAACCTGATAGTCGCGCAGCAGGGCGATACGTTCGGCCCATTTTTCCTTCGCCTCGCCCATTGAGACCCAGACGTCGGTATAGATAAAATCGGCGCCTTTCACCCCCGCGGCGATATCTTCCGTCAGGGTGATGTTGCCGCCCTGCTGTTTGGCCAGCGCGGTGCAGGTCTCCACCAGCGCGGCCTCCGGCCAGCAGGCCGATGGCGCCACCAGGCGCAGATCCAGACCGGTCAACGCGGCGGCTTCCAGCATCGAATTGCCCATGTTGTTGCGCGCGTCGCCGGCGTAGACCAGCGTCATCTGGTTAAAGGCTTTGCCCGGCAGATGCTCTTTCATGGTCAGCAGGTCCGCCAGCAGCTGGGTGGGGTGGAACTCGTTGGTGAGGCCGTTCCACACCGGCACGCCGGCGTATTGCGCCAGGGTCTCTACCACTTCCTGGCCGTGGCCGCGGTACTGAATGCCGTCGTACATCCGTCCGAGCACGCGGGCGGTGTCCTTGATCGACTCTTTATGGCCAATCTGGCTGCCGCTGGGCCCCAGATAGGTCACGCGGGCGCCTTGATCGTATGCGGCAACTTCGAAAGAGCATCGTGTACGGGTTGAGTCTTTTTCGAAGATGAGCGCGATGTTTTTTCCTGCCAGTTTCTGGACTTCGATACCGTTTTTCTTATCGGCTTTCAGCTTTGCCGCCAGCTCGAGCAGGGCGGTGATTTCTGCAGGCGTAAAATCGAGTAACTTTAAAAAATGCTTCTGGTAAAACGCAGACATGGTTCCCTCACCTGGCATAGGCCACTAATTGAATTAAAATTCAATTTATATGTATGAATATTCATTTGCAAGTCTGTGATCGAAATCTTTCACTGAGAAGTGGAGGCAATGACGGCGGTATGTGACAATAGGGATAACTGCCGCACATTATGAGGAACGAGCCATGGCAAACCCGGAACACCTGGAAGAACAGCGTGAAGAGACGCGTCTGATTATCGAAGAGCTGCTGGAAGATGGCAGCGATCCGGACGCACTGTACACGATTGAGCATCACCTCTCTGCAGACGATTTCGAAACCCTGGAGAAAGTGGCGGTTGAAGCGTTCAAGCTGGGCTACGAAGTGACCGAGCCCGAAGAGCTGGAAGTGGAAGAGGGTGACATGGTCATCTGCTGCGATATTCTGAGCGAATGCGCGCTGAACGCAGACCTGATCGATGCCCAGGTGGAACAGCTGATGACGCTGGCAGAAAAATATGACGTCGAGTATGACGGTTGGGGCACCTATTATGAGGACCCGAACGGTGAAGACGGCGACGACGATGACGAAGAGTATGTCGATGAAGACGACGATGGTGTTCGCCACTAAGTCGCAAATGTCGTAGATGGATACGGCGGCGCCTGCCGCCGTATAGCAAGGAACCTCCATGGATTACCCGCAAATTCTTTCCCCGATTATCAACTTCCTGCACTGCCCGACGCCGCAGGCGTGGATTGACGAAGCCCGCAAGCCGGAAAACCTGCCGCTGCTACTGACCGACCATATGGTGTGCGAGCTGAAAGCGGCGCAGAACGCCATGCTGCTGGTGCGTCGCTACGTCGCGGATAAAGCTGACGCCGACGAACTGTTGGCCTGCCTGAAGCCGTACGAAGACTTCACCTACCGCCGGGGGCCGGAGCCGGATTTTGTCGCTCTGCATAAACAGATCAACAAAAGCGCCATGCCGCAGACCGACGACCCGTGGGGCCGCCAGCTGCTGGACAACATGATTTTGTTGATTAAAGAGGAACTGCATCACTTCTGGCAGGTGCGGGAGATGATGCTGGCGCGCGATATCCCCTACGTCAAAATCACCGCCAGCAACTATGCCCGCGGCCTGCGGCGCGAAGTGCGCTCGCATGAGCCGGTGATGCTGATCGATAAGCTGATCTGCGGCGCCTATATCGAGGCCCGCTCCTGCGAACGCTTTGCCGCCCTGGCGCCGTGGCTGGACGACGATCTGCAGAAGTTCTACCTGTCGCTGCTGCGCTCCGAGGCGCGTCACTATCAGGACTATCTGGATCTGGCGCAGAAGATTGCCGGAGAAGATATCAGCGAGCGGGTGCGCCAGCTCGGCGAGGCGGAAGCGGCGCTGATCCTCCGTCCCGAGGCCGAGTTCCGCTTTCACAGCGGTGTGCCGGTAGCGGCGTAACCCACGATATTCGGGCCCTGTAGCCCCGGTAGCCACTAACACCGGCAGTTTCAGTAGCCATGGGGAGAGATAGCGTTGAGAGCTTCAGCTCGCAATGGTACGGGCCGTAGGTCGGGTAAGGTTAGCCGCCACCCGACAAAAAAACGGCACCGCGAGCACGGGTAAGGTGCCATTCGGGACATACCCGGCTCGCGCTACGCTTAGCCGGGCTACCGAACTGTAGCCCCGGTAAGCGTAGCGCTACCGGGGACGCCTGCGATATCGAGGCGCTACAGCGTTTTCAGCATCCGTACTTCGCAGTCCACGTGGCCGGTGCAGCCCAGCGGCCCGTCAATGTGCTCGAAGCCAAGATGTTCATATAAGCCGATCGCCTCCGTCAGGAAGGCGGTGGTTTCCAGATAGCAGCGCTTAAACCCTTGTTCGCGGGCGTAGTCCAGCGCCAGCAGCGCCAGCTTCTTCGCCAGCCCCTGGCCGCGGGCGCTGGTCATAAAATACATTTTCTGCAGCTCGCAGATATCCGGCTCGCTGCAGGCGAGCGGCGCGACGCCGCCGCCGCCAACCACTTCCCCCTCTTGCTCCACCACCCAGTAGGCGGAGCCCGGCTGGCTGTACAGCTCATACAGCTCATCGAGATTCGGGTCGGCGACCGTATAGCCTTTATCGGCGGTCAGGCCATATTCAGCCGAGACCTGGCGGATGACCCTGGCGATGGCGGCATTGTCTGCCGCCGTAATGCGACGCAGCAACGTCGCCGCGGGGACGCTCGTATTCATACAATGACTCATTACCCAAAAAAGACGAATGATGATGTTAATAACATCGCGACAGGGGAAAGCGCAAGCGAGGATGTTTCATAAAAAACGCCCCTTGCCGGGTGGCAAGGGGCGGGAGGATCACAGCGCGGCGATCACCGCCTGCTGCTCAATCAGCTTCGCTTTCGCTTCCGCGTAGCCTTCCAGCTTCTCGCGCTCTTTAGCGATCACTGCTTCCGGCGCGCGGGCGACAAAGCCTTCGTTGGCCAGCTTGCTCTCGATGCGGCCAATTTCACCTTCGATTTTGGCCACTTCTTTCGCCAGACGCGCCAGCTCATCTTCTTTATTGATGAGGCCCGCCATCGGGATCAGCAGCTCGGCGCCGTCGACAATCTTGGTCACCGAGACCGGACCTTTATCATCGGCAGGCAGCACGGTAATGCTTTCCAGACGCGCCAGGTTCAGCAGGAAGCTGCGGTTGTCGTTCACACGACGCTCGGCCTCTTTGCTGCAGCCGCGCAGCAGCAGTTCCAGCGGTTTGCCCGGAGCGATGTTCATTTCCGCACGGATGTTACGCACGGCGACGATCGCCTGCTTCAGCCATTCGGTGTCGGCCAGCGCCGCGTCATCCACCTGAGAAGCATCGTACTGCGGGAACGGCTGCAGCATGATGGTGTCGGCGGTGATCCCGCAGATCGCTTTCACGCGCTGCCAGATGGTTTCGGTAATGAACGGAATGATCGGATGCGCCAGGCGCAGCAGACCTTCCAGCACGGTTACCAGCGTATGGCGAGTCCCGCGCAGCTCCGCTTCGCTGCCACCGTTCATAACCGGCTTGGTCAGCTCCAGGTACCAGTCGCAGAACTGGTTCCAGGTGAACTCATACAGGATACCGGCGGCGATATCGAAGCGGAAGTTATCCAGCGCTTCGCGATACGCTTTCACGGAGTGGTTGAATTCCGCGATGATCCAGCGGTCGGCCAGGGAGAGCACCATTTCGCCGCCGTTGAAGCCGCAATCCTGATCTTCGGTGTTCATCAGCACGAAGCGGCTGGCGTTCCACAGCTTATTACAGAAGTTACGGTAACCTTCCAGACGCTTCATATCCCAGTTGATGTCGCGGCCGGTAGAGGCCAGCGCCGCCAGGGTGAAGCGCAGGGCGTCGGTGCCGTGCGGCTCGATGCCGTTCGGGAACTGTTTCTCGGTACGCTTGCGGATTTTATCCGCCAGCTGCGGCTGCATCATGTTGCCGGTACGTTTTTCCAGCAGCTCCGGCAGGGTGATGCCGTCAACCATATCCAGCGGGTCAATGACGTTACCCTTGGACTTGGACATCTTCTGGCCTTCGTCATCGCGGATCAGACCGGTCATGTAGACGGTCTTAAACGGAACCTGCGGTTTACCGTTTTCATCTTTGATGAAGTGCATGGTCATCATGATCATGCGGGCGATCCAGAAGAAGATAATGTCGAAGCCGGACACCATCACGCTGGTCGGGTGGAACTGACGCAGGGCGTCGGTGTTTTCCGGCCAGCCGAGGGTGGAGAAGGTCCACAGCGCGGAGGAGAACCAGGTATCGAGAACGTCTTCATCCTGACGCAGGGCAACGTCGGCGCTCAGGTTGTTTTCCTGACGCACTTCGTCTTCGCTACGGCCTACGTAGACGTTGCCGTCGTTGTCATACCATGCCGGGATGCGGTGACCCCACCACAGCTGACGGGAGATACACCAGTCCTGAATATCGCGCATCCAGGAGAAGTACATGTTTTCGTACTGCTTCGGTACGAACTGGATGTCGCCGTTTTCAACGGCCTCGACTGCTGGCTTGGCCAGCACGTCCGCGCGCACGTACCACTGGTCGGTCAGCATCGGCTCGATCACCACGCCGCCGCGATCGCCGTAAGGGACGGTCAGGTCGTGCGGTTTGATCTCTTCCAGCAGGCCGAGGGCGTCAACTGCCGCAACAACGGCTTTACGCGCCGCGAAGCGTTCCAGTTTCTGGAACTCCGCCGGGATCTCGCTGGAGTAGACGTCGGATTCATTGCCTTTGGTGTCGTAGACTTCCGCGCTTTCGCGGATGTCGCCGTCAAAGGTGAGGATGTTGATCATCGGCAGCTGGTGACGACGACCCACTTCGTAGTCGTTAAAGTCGTGCGCCGGGGTGATCTTCACGCAGCCGGTGCCTTTTTCCATGTCGGCGTGCTCGTCGCCCACGATCGGGATGCGGCGGTTAACCAGCGGCAGCACCACGAATTTGCCAATCAGATCTTTGTAGCGCGGATCTTCCGGGTTAACGGCCACGCCGGTATCGCCCAGCAGGGTTTCCGGACGGGTGGTGGCGACCACCAGGTAATCTTTACCGTCAGCGGTTTTCGCACCATCGGCCAGCGGGTAGCGGATGTGCCACATGGAACCTTTCGATTCGCGGTTTTCCACTTCGAGGTCGGAAATGGCGGTGCGCAGTTTCGGGTCCCAGTTAACCAGGCGTTTGCCGCGGTAGATCAGGTCTTCTTTGTACAGGCGAACAAAGACTTCTTTCACGGCATTGGAAAGCCCCTCGTCCATGGTGAAGCGCTCGCGCTCCCAGTCCACGGAGTTGCCGAGACGGCGCATCTGACGGGTAATGGTGCCGCCGGATTCCGCTTTCCACTGCCAGATTTTGTCGATAAAGGCGTCGCGGCCGTAGTCGTGGCGGGTTTTCCCTTCTTCAGCGGCAATCTTACGCTCAACCACCATCTGGGTAGCGATACCTGCGTGGTCGGTACCGGCCTGCCACAGGGTGTTTTTGCCCTGCATGCGCTGGTAGCGAATCATGGTATCCATGATGGTTTGCTGGAAGGCATGACCCATATGCAAACTGCCGGTGACGTTCGGCGGCGGGATCATGATGCAGAAGCTCTCCTGGCTTTCATCACCATTCGGTTTGAAATAGCCCTGCTTTTCCCAGTGCTCGTAAAGCGGCTGTTCGATATCTTGTGGGTTGTATGTCTTTTCCATTATTTCCAGGTTGCCGTGTTCAGGTTGAAACCAGCCATGCGGTACGCCTTATAGCGTTCGCGCGCCAGTTGTTTCAGATTGTCTTCGTAAGGGACAAAGTCTATCACTTCTGTGAAAGCGGTGGCAAAATCTGCAAAGTTTAGCCGCAGGCTGATAAGAATATCCCGCGGGCTGCTGTTGCGCTTTTGCGGCCAGGCAATCTCTACCGGCGCGCCGCCTCTCGGGCCTTCGCCCGCCAGATTATGCGGCACAAAGCTCTCCGGCGGCCGCGACCACAGCGCCTCGTCGAGACGAATCGCCTGCTGTTCATCTTCGCAGGCGATCAGGACGCGCTTGCCGTTGCGCCAACGTTCTGCGGCAATGTCACACACCAGCTGCTCGACGGCGCTCAGGCCGTCGACGGTGGCGTCATTGTCCAGAAGATAGAACGTTGCGTTTTTCATATATGGGGCTTCTTGTTGTGGATTTAAATGCAAAGCCGGGCGGCGCTACGCTTACCCGGCCTACAGTGTGCTGCCGTTTGTAAGCCGGGTAAGGCATCGCCGCCACCCGGCATGTCACATCACTCTTCGCCGTTAAAACCCGCACGATTGAGCAGGAACTGCGACAGCAGCGCCACCGGACGACCGGTCGCGCCTTTGGCCTTACCGGAACGCCAGGCAGTACCGGCGATGTCGAGGTGCGCCCAGTTGTACTTGCGGGTGAAGCGCGACAGGAAACAGCCGGCGGTGATCGCGCCGCCAGGACGGCCGCCAATGTTCGCCATATCGGCAAAATTGGACTCCAGCTGATCCTGGAACTCGTCGGCCAGCGGCAAACGCCATGCGCGGTCGCCCGCCAGTTCGGAGGCGCCGATCAGCTCATGGGCCAGCGGGTTATGGTTCGACATCAGGCCGGTGATGTGATGGCCGAGGGCAATCACGCAGGCCCCGGTCAGCGTCGCCACGTCGATAACCGCTTCCGGCTCGAAGCGCTCAACGTAGGTCAGGACGTCGCACAGCACCAGGCGGCCTTCGGCGTCGGTGTTCAGCACTTCCACCGTCTGGCCGGACATAGTGGTCAGGACGTCACCCGGACGATAGGCGCGGCCGCCAGGCATGTTTTCACAGCCCGCCAGCACGCCGATGACGTTCAGCGGCAGCTGCAGTTCGGCAACCATCCGCATCACGCCGTACACCGCCGCCGCGCCGCACATGTCGTACTTCATCTCGTCCATGCCTTCGGCAGGCTTGATGGAGATACCGCCAGAGTCGAAGGTCAGGCCTTTACCGACCAGCACGATAGGGCGCGCGTCCTCAGCCGGGTTACCTTTATATTCGATGACCGACATCAGCGACTCGTTCTGCGACCCATTGCCGACGGCGAGGTAGGCGTTCATCCCCAGCTCGCGCATCTGCTGTTCGCCGATCACCCGGGTGATGACGTTTTTGCTGTAGGTATCGGCCAGCTGACGCGCCTGAGAGGCCAGATAGGCGGCGTTACAGATGTTCGGCGGCATATTGCCAAGATCTTTCGCCGCTTTGATGCCGGCGGCAATCGCCAGGCCATGCTGAATGGCGCGTTCGCCACTGGTCAGCTCGCGACGGGTCGGCACGTTAAAGACCATTTTACGCAGCGGGCGACGCGGCTCGCTTTTGTTGGTCTTCAGCTGGTCGAAGCTGTACAGCGTCTCTTTAGCGGTTTCAACCGCCTGGCGAACTTTCCAGTAGTTGTTACGGCCTTTGACGTGCAGCTCGGTCAGGAAGCAGACGGCTTCCATTGAGCCGGTATCATTCAGGGTATTGATGGTTTTCTGGATGACCTGCTTATACTGACGCTCATCCAGCTCGCGCTCTTTGCCGCAGCCAATCAGCAGAATGCGCTCAGACAGAATGTTTGGCACATGGTGCAGCAATAACGTCTGGCCAGGTTTGCCTTCCAGCTCGCCGCGACGCAGCAGGGCGCTGATGTAGCCGTCGCTGATTTTATCGAGTTGTTCGGCGATGGGGGAGAGGCGACGTGGTTCAAAGACGCCGACCACGATACAGGCGCTCCGCTGCTTCTCCGGGCTACCGCTTTTTACACTGAACTCCATGCACTATGCTCCTGAATCTTAAAGACAACAGTGGTGGCTACGGCTATACTCGTCGCCTTTCAAGTTGCAGATGCGCCGGCTGCGCCTGCTTACCCTGACGTGGCACATTGTGCGCGCCAGGGGCCACAGCCCTGCTGCCTTCTTACAACTCGAAATCCATTGAGTATATAATTGCAAGCTTTCGTAACTCATATCCGCTGTTGCGGTGACTTCGTGTTAATCTTAACGTTATTAAGGCCTGGGTTCGTCAGAAAAGATCCTGACATGCAGAACCGATGAGTCATTTAATCTTAGCGACGTTTTCGACGACCAAAGAGAATAAATGACGTTTAAGCCATGAAACAAGCAATTTTCCTGCACTAAAACGGGTTTTTACGGGCGTATTTATAGTGATAATCATAAGATATCTGGTTCGTGAGACGCTGAAAAGCCAGTTGGCGATCCTATTCATCCTGTTACTGATTTTCTTTTGTCAGAAATTAGTCAGGATCCTCGGCGCCGCGGTGGATGGCGATATCCCAACCAATCTGGTGCTCTCGCTGTTGGGGCTCGGCATCCCGGAGATGGCGCAGCTTATCCTGCCGTTAAGTCTGTTCCTTGGCCTGCTGATGACCCTCGGCAAGCTGTACACCGAAAGTGAAATTACGGTGATGCACGCCTGCGGCCTGAGCAAAGCCGTGCTGATCAAGGCGGCGATGATCCTCGCGCTGTTCACCGGCGCGGTGGCGGCGGTCAACGTTATGTGGGCGGGGCCGTGGTCGTCGCGCCATCAGGACGAAGTGCTGGCCGAAGCTAAAGCTAACCCCGGTATGGCGGCGCTGGCCCAGGGCCAGTTCCAGCAGGCCAGCGATGGTAACGCGGTGATGTTTATCGAAAGCGTCAACGGCAACCGCTTCCATGACGTCTTCCTTGCCCAGCTGCGTCCGAAAGGCAATGCGCGCCCCTCGGTGGTAGTGGCGGATTCCGGCGAGCTGTCGCAGCAGAAAGACGGCTCGCAGGTGGTGACCCTCAACAAGGGCACCCGCTTTGAAGGCACCGCGATGCTGCGCGACTTCCGCATTACCGACTTCAATAACTATCAGGCTATTATCGGCCACCAGGCGGTGAGCGCCGATCCGGACGACACCGAACAGATGGATATGCGCACCTTGTGGAAAACCCACACCGACCGCGCGCGCGCCGAACTGCACTGGCGCTTCACGCTGGTGGCGACCGTCTTCATTATGGCGCTGATGGTGGTGCCGCTCAGCGTGGTGAACCCGCGTCAGGGCCGCGTGCTGTCGATGCTGCCGGCGATGCTGCTTTACCTGGTGTTCTTCCTGCTGCAAACGTCGATTAAATCGAACGGCGGCAAAGGCAAAATGGACCCGGCTATCTGGATGTGGGCGATTAACCTGCTCTATTTTGCGCTGGCGGTGCTGTTAAACCTGTGGGACACGGTGCCGATGCGCCGCTTCCGCGCCCGTTTTAATAAAGGAGCGGCCTGATGCAGGCGTTTGGCGTACTTGACCGTTATATCGGTAAGACGATTTTCAACACCATCATGATGACCCTGTTCATGCTGGTGTCGCTCTCCGGCATTATCAAGTTTGTCGATCAGCTGAAAAAGTCCGGGCAGGGCAGCTACGATGCGCTGGGCGCTGGTCTCTACACCATCCTCAGCGTGCCGAAGGACATCCAGATCTTCTTCCCAATGGCGGCGCTGCTTGGCGCGCTGCTGGGGCTGGGGATGCTGGCCCAGCGCAGCGAACTGGTGGTGATGCAGGCATCCGGTTTCACCCGGCTGCAGGTAGCGCTGGCGGTAATGAAAACCGCGATCCCGCTGGTGCTGCTGACCATGGCCATCGGCGAGTGGGTGGCGCCGCAGGGCGAACAGATGGCGCGCAACTACCGTGCCCAGCAGATGTACGGCGGCTCGCTGCTCTCAACCCAGCAGGGGCGTGTGGGCGAAAGATGGCCACAACTTTGTCTATATCGAACGCGTAAAAGGCAACGATGAGCTGGGGGGCGGTCAGCATCTATGCCTTCAACCCGGAGCGTCGTTTACAGTCGGTGCGCTATGCCGCTTCGGCAAAATTCGATAGCGAAAATAAAGTGTGGCGTCTGTCGCAGGTGGATGAATCCGACCTGACCGATCCAAAGCAGGTGACCGGGTCGCAGATGGTGAGCGGCACCTGGAAAACCAACCTGACGCCGGACAAACTGGGCGTGGTTGCCCTGGATCCGGATGCGCTGTCGATCAGCGGGCTGCACAACTATGTGAAATACCTGAAGTCCAGCGGCCAGGATCCGGGACGCTACCAGCTCAATATGTGGAGCAAAATCTTCCAGCCGCTGTCGGTGGCGGTGATGATGCTGATGGCGCTGTCGTTTATCTTTGGCCCGCTGCGTAGCGTGCCGATGGGCGTGCGGGTGGTGACGGGGATTAGCTTCGGCTTTATCTTCTATGTCCTCGACCAGATTTTCGGCCCGCTGACCCTGGTCTACGGCATACCGCCGATCATCGGCGCGCTGTTGCCGAGCGCCAGCTTCTTCCTGATAAGCCTCTGGCTGATGATGCGCAAGGCCTAGCGGGTAAGCCTGAAACGTAAGCCCCCTCAGCGATGAGGGGGCTTTTTTTTAGCGCTTGCGTCCGCCCAGCAGGCTGCCCAGCATACCGCGGACGATCTGATTGGTGACCTGGCGAACCGCGCTTTTCGCTGCGGTCTGCACGATACCGTCGCGTTTACCGCCTCGCGGGCCGGTGCTGCCGAACAGGATATCTTTCAGGCCGCCAAGCAGCCCGTCGTCATCGCCGTTCTGCTGGCCCTTCGCCGGCGGAGCCGACTGCTGCCCGGTGGCGACCTGCACCCCTTGCTGCAGCATTTCGAAAGCCGACTCGCGGTCCACCTCCTCCTCATACTTACCGTACAGCGGCGAGTGGTTCAGCAGACCATTGCGCTCGTCATCGCTGACCGGCCCCATTCGCGAGCAGGGGGCGATAACCATCGCCCGCTCGACCACCGACGGGCTGCCTTTCTCATCGAGGAAGGAGATCAGCGCCTCGCCGGTGCCCAGCTCCTGGATCGCCTGTTCGGTACTGAAGGCCGGGTTGGCGCGCATGGTCTGGGCGGCGGTTTTCACCGCCTTCTGGTCCTTCGGCGTAAAGGCGCGCAGGGCATGCTGCACGCGGTTGCCCAGCTGGCCGATCACGGCGTCGGGAATATCCGCCGGGTTCTGCGAGACAAAGTAGACGCCGACGCCCTTGGAGCGGATAAGGCGGATCACCTGTTCAATTTTATCCAGCAGCACCTGCGGCGCGTCGTTGAACAGCAGATGCGCCTCATCGAAGAAGAACACCAGCTTCGGTTTATCGAGGTCGCCGGCTTCCGGCAGGCGCTCGTAGAGCTCGGAGAGCATCCACAGCAGGCTGGCGGCGTACAGCTTCGGCATCTGGTAGAGCTTTTCGGCGCTAAGGATATTGATCACCCCTTTACCGCTGGCATCGACGCGCATCCAGTCGGCAATATCCAGCATCGGCTCGCCGAAGAAGTGCTCGGCGCCCTGTTGCTCCAGGGTCAACAGCCCGCGCTGGATGGCGCCGATCGAGGCGCTGTTAATATTGCCGTACTGGTTCTGGAAAGACTTGGCGTTATCGCCGATAAACTGGGTGATTGCGCGGAGGTCTTTGAAGTCGAGCAGCAGCAGGCCGCGGTCGTCCGCGATGCGGAAAATAATGTTCAGTACGCCGCTCTGCACCTCGTTGAGATTGAGCAGGCGCGCCAGCAGCAGGGGGCCGAGATCGGAAACCGTCGCCCGCACCGGGTGGCCCTTCTCGCCAAAGATATCCCAGAGCACCACCGGGTTGGCGTGCGGCTCCCAGTCGCTGACGCCGATCTTCTCCAGCCGCGCCTGCAGTTTCTCTGAGCTCTGCCCCGCGGCGGCAATGCCGGTCAGGTCGCCCTTGACGTCGGCCATAAATACCGGCACGCCAATCTCCGAGAACGACTCAGCCAGCTTCTGCAGGGTGACGGTTTTACCGGTGCCGGTCGCACCGGTGATAAGCCCATGGCGGTTGGCCATCGCGGGCAGTAAATAGAGCGCGTTATCCAGCGTGCGCGCAATCAACAGGGGTGAGCTCATGGTCGATTCCTCCATTTATCCTGCGACGATTATAGGCAACCTCGTCGTCCGGCGTTGGGAAAATCGTCACGCGCCGCGCACGCTGTACCGTGAGGGTCTCAGGCGCAGTGGCGCTGGATGAGCGCGATGCTCTGCTCAATTTCGCGCTCGATATCCGCTTCGCTCCATTGCGCCAGCTCGGGGGCGAAGGGCTCAAAAGCGTACACCCCCTGATAGCCGCGGGCTTCCAGCGCTTTAACCTGCTCGCAGGTGCCGAGACGATCCTTCGGGGTTAGCATGATGCGCTCGGCATCGGTGAGCTGCTCGCGCGGACGGCTATCGTCCACTCCTGAAAGGTGCACCAGCCCGATATCCGCCACCTCTACCTGGCTGAACTCGTCCGCCGCCTGCGGGTAAAGATGGTGATGGAAGGTATCGATCAGCAGCTTAAACGGCACGCGGGCGTCGTGGATCAGCGTCTGCGCCTGGTGCGCAGAACGCAGCGAGCTTTGCGGGAAGCCCAGCGGCTCCACCAGGCCGTGGATGCCATAGAAGGCGAACAGCGGCGCCAGGTCGCGCAGGGCGCCAAGGGTTTCGCTGGCCGGCACCTCGCTGCCGTCGTTGAGCGGACAGAGCACCAGCGATTTGGCACCGATGGCCTGGGCCTCTTTCAGCAGCGATTCGGTCAACTGCCGCACCTCTTCGCTACGACGGTTAAAGGGGTAGACCGCGTTAATCGTCAGGATCTCGATGTGGTAGCGCGCCGCCAGCTCGCGCACCTGCTGATGGCTCAGATCGTCGGTCACTTTTCCACTGGGTAAATCGTTGCGCAGCTCGACCTTATTCAGGCCCAGACGGTTCACCAGACGGAAAAACGCTTCAATGCTGAGCGCTGGCGCGATTTTGCGGTTAATACAAAAACGTTGCATTGCGATGGCCATAGGACACTCCTGACGGAAGAGGGGGTGGGTTCGTTCAATTGGCTAACAGTCAAAACGTTTATTCCAAAATTAGCAAGAATGGAAATGATGAATGTTTGAGCTGTCTCGCAAAATATCACCGGCACCGACTGCCGGCGCGACAGCGGCGGGAAGCCTGGCGTCGAGGGCAACGAGGTGCGATGCGGGAAGCGCACAGGCGACCGGTTAGCGCAAAATGCGACTGTTATCACCAAAATGAAATTTCATTTCACAACAATGTTGAAATATAAATTTCATTTTACTACGGTTATAGCACAGCAGAATCAGCGACGGGCCGGTGTGCGCTGGCCCCCTTCACTATGAGGCGAGAACATGACGATCACAGGAAACTTTATTGGCGGGAAAACCGTTATTAGCAGCAGCAACGAAACGATGCCGGTGTACGACCCGGCGACGGGCAAAGCGGTGCGCGAAGTCACGGTGTCAACCGCGCAGGAAGTCTCCGAGGCGATTCAGGTTGCTCGCGATGCGTTTGACAGCTGGTCCCGTACCACGCCGCTGCGCCGCGCCCGCGTGCTGTTCAACTTCAAAATGTTGCTGGAGCAGCACGTGGAAGAGCTGGCGGGGATCATCGTCAGCGAGCACGGTAAGGTGTGGTCGGATGCGCTGGGCGAGCTGACCCGCGGTATGGAAGTGGTCGAATTCGCCTGCGGGATCCCGCACCTGATTAAAGGCGAATACTCCTCTGACGTCGGCACCGGCGTCGACAGCTACTCGTTGATGCAGCCCCTGGGCGTGGTGGCAGGGATCACCCCGTTCAACTTCCCGGCGATGGTGCCGATGTGGATGTTCCCGCTGGCGCTGGCCTGCGGCAACAGTTTCGTCCTCAAGCCGCCCGCGCTGGCGCCGACGGCCGCTGTGCGTCTGGCAGAGCTGCTGAAAGAGGCTGGTCTGCCGGACGGCGTGTTTAACGTCGTGCACTGCAGCAATGAAGATGCTGAGCAGCTGTACACTGACCCGCGTATTGCGGCTGTGAGCTTCGTCGGCTCCTCCGGCGTGGCGGAGTATATCTATAAGACCGCCAGCGCCCACGGCAAGCGCGTGCAGGCCTTTGGCGCCGCAAAAAACCACGCGATTGTGATGCCGGATGCCGATCTCGACGCTACCGTTAACGCCATTATGGGCGGCGCTTTTGGCTCCGCAGGCGAGCGCTGCATGGCGCTGCCGGTGGTGGTGGCGGTGGGAGATGAAACCGCCGACAAACTGATCGCCCGCCTGAAGCCGCTGGTGGAAGCGCTGAAAGTAGGTCCGGGCTGCATGCGCGGCCAGGAAGAGAACGAGATGGGACCGGTGGTGTCTGATACCCACCAGAAAAAAAGTGCTCGGCTATATTGATAAAGGCGAAAGCGAAGGGGCAAAACTGGTGGTCGATGGCCGCAAACTGCGCGTGCCGGGTTACGACGCGGGCTACTATGTCGGCGGCACCCTGTTCGATCACGTCACCCCGGAGATGACCATCTGGCGCGAAGAGATCTTTGGCCCGGTGCTGGGGATTGTGCGCGCGGCGGACTATGACAGCGCCCTTGAGCTGGTCAACAGCCACGAGTTTGGCAACGGCAGCGCCGTTTTCACCAGCAACGGCCACACCGCGCGTGAATTCGTCCACGACGTGCAGGCGGGGATGGTCGGGGTGAACGTGCCGGTCCCGGTGCCGATGGCGTTCCACAGCTTCGGCGGCTGGAAGCGCTCGGTGTTTGGCGCGTTGAACGTCCACGGGCCGGACGGCGTGCGCTTCTACACGCGTATGAAGACCGCCACCGTACGCTGGCCGGCAGGGCAGCAGACCGTATCTGAATTCAGCATGCCGACGTTAGGTTAATCGACGAAGGAGAGCGCCATGTCGTTACTGGCTAAATCGCGAAAAGAGGGACAGATCCAGCATATTACGCCGCAAAGCGCCGGTTGGCGCTATATCGGCTTTGATGTCTGGATGTTGAAAAAAGGGCAGACCGTGACGCTGGAGAGCGGCGATCGCGAGCTGTGCCTGGTGCTGGTCGCTGGGCTGGCGTCGGTGAAAACGCAACATGCCGATTTCCCGAATCTCGGTAAACGGATGTCGCCGTTTGAACGCACCCCGCCGTGGTCGGTCTACATCCCGCCGCAGGATAAAGTCGAGGTGACTGCCGATTCCGATCTGGAGCTGGCGGTATGCAGCGCGCCGGGCAAAGGCAGCTTCCCGGCACGCCTCATTCGGCCGGAAGACGTCGGCGTAGAGCACCGTGGGAAAGGGCGCAACCAGCGTCGGGTGCATAATATTCTGCCGGACAGCGCCGAGGCGGACTGCCTGCTGGTGGTGGAGGTCTACACCGACGAGGGGGCCACCAGTTCGTGGCCGTCGCATAAGCATGATACCGCCCAGCCGGGCAAAGAGACGCAGCTGGAAGAAACCTACTATCACCGCTTCGATCCGCCGCAGGGCTTTGCCTTCCAGCGGGTCTACACCGATGACCGCAGCCTGGACGCCTGTATGGCGCCCTACAACCACGATGTGGTGATGGTGCCGCGCGGTTACCATCCGGTGGCAGCGATTGCCGGTTACGACAGCTACTATCTGAACGTGATGGCCGGGCCGGACCGGAAATGGCTGTTCACCTGGGAAGATGACCACGCCTGGATCAACACGCCGGAGTATCCGCGCCACGACTGACGCGCGGTGCAGAAGCGGATAAAGAAGGCCGGTTAGCGATGCTAACCGGCCTTCTTGTTTGAGGGGCGGGTGTTTTTTCGCGAAACGCTCCGCGGAATCCCACTCCCCGACCCGGCAAGCGCAGCGCCGCCGGGGAGGACACCACCGGTGCCATTCCCGCCTTTGTGCCGGATGGCGGCTTCGCCTTATCCGGCCTACGGGAGCCTCCCGTAAGCCCATATACCCCAGGCCCGGCAAGCGCAGCGCCGTCGGGCAGGACACCTCCGGCGCCATACCTGCCTTTGTGCCGGATGGCGGCTTCGCCTTATCCGGCCTACGGGAGGATCCCGTAAGCCCCTATACCGTCGGCCCGGCAAGCGCAGCGCCGCCGGGCGATAACCGCAGGCACGGCGCTGCTTTTATGCCGGGCGGCGGCTCACGCCTTGCCCGGCATACGGTTCGTGCGACCTGCCGTTAATTTATTCACCATTGTTGCTGAAACTGCCGGTGCTGACGGCCTCAAAATCGCTGAGACGTTCCCGGAAGGCCGGGGCAGCCCGCATGGATGCGGGCTGAGGGCCGTGTTTTGCACGGACGCTGCCTCGGCCCGACCCGAAGCCTGCAGGGATAAGTCGAAGGGACCGCGTAGCGGCGATTTTGCTGGCCGGAGCCCGGGGGTACAGGGG
>NZ_JH414804.1:0-19153 GCF_000238715.1 Klebsiella sp. 4_1_44FAA | reverse complement strand
CGGCCTCAAAATCGCTGAGACGTTCCCGGAAGGCCGGGGCAGCCCGCATGGATGCGGGCTGAGGGCCGTGTTTTGCACGGACGCTGCCTCGGCCCGACCCGAAGCCTGCAGGGATAAGTCGAAGGGACCGCGTAGCGGCGATTTTGCTGGCCGGAGCCCGGGGGTACAGGGGGCGGCGGCGACTGGCCGCCCCCTGTGCGCTCCCTGCGCCATGCCAGGCATAACGTAGACGATTAACCGGGAGCGCAATGTGCGCTGAAATCACATGCGACAAACGCTTTTCCCGGATTAATAGAGTTGCATACCAATAACATTATCTCCGGCACCCCGCAGGCCCATATACCCCAGGCCCGGCAAGCGCAGCGCCGCCGGGGAGGACACCACCGGCGCCATACCCGCCTTTGTGCCGGATGGCGCTACGCTTATCCGGCCTACGGGAGCCTCCCGTAAGCCCATATACCCCAGGCCCGGCAAGCGCAGCGCCGTCGGGCAGGACACCTCCGGCGCCATACCCGCCTTTGTGCCGGATGGCGGCTTCGCCTTATCCGGCCTACGGCATCCTCCCGTAAGCTCCTATACCGTAGGCCCGGCAAGCGCAGCGCCGCCGGGCAGGACACCGCAGACACCATACCCGCCTTTGTGCCGGATGGCGCTACGCTTATCCGGCCTACGGCATCCTTCCGTAAGCCTATACTGCGCCGCCGAGTAACAAACGCCAGGCAGCCTATCTCACGCCTTCTGCTTGGCCTCGGACTCCTGGCTGCTGTTCAGCGCCAGCGAAACCGCCAGCGTCTGGGCCAGACACAGCGAAGCAACCTGCGAGCGGAAGCCATCCACCTGCGCTTCACGCACCACAAAGCAGACATCACTGAAGGCCGCCAGCGGGCTGACCTGGCTGTCGGTAATGGCGATCTGGCGCGCTTTGCGCTGCGCGCCCAGCTCCACCAGCTCGACCACTTCCCGGGCGTACGGCGAGAAGCTCACCGCCACTACCACGTCTTTCGGACCGACCAGGCTCAGCTGCTCGGTGAACATGCCGCCGAGGCCGTCGATCAGAAAGGCTTTGCGATCGAGGTGACGCAGCGCATAGGTCAGATAGGAGGCGACGCTAAACGACCGGCGCAGACCAATGACGTAAATATTTTCCGCCTCGCCCAGCAGGGCCACCGCGCGCTCCAGATCATCGCTGGAGGTCTGCATCGCCAGCTGCTGCAGCGCCTGGTTGTTCACCATCGTGAACATATTGAGGATTTCCGTTGGCGTTTCCGGCGGGCTGGACTCATCGCTGGTGGTCTGGCGGAACAGACGGGCGCGCTCGGTATAGTTGGCGGTCTCTTCCATCAAATGTTGCTTGAACATCTGTTTCATTTCGTTAAAGCCGCTGAAGCCGAAGGCGTTGGCAAAACGAATCAACGTGGAAGGGGGAACATCCGCCTGTTGCGCAATGGAGGCCACGGTATCGAAAGCCACGCTATTGCTGTTATCAAGGATATAGCGGGCGACCTGTTTCAGGCGTTTGCTTAACGTATCGTAGCGACGCCTGATTTCATCCTGCAGGATGGTCAGCTGTGTTGGGTTATTGGCCATAAAGTGCGCTCTGAGAAAATGGAAGGAATATGGCTTCCAGTGTACCAAATGAAGCGAATTTTTCATTTATTGCGACGAAATACGCGATTCATTTCACGAAGAAACAGAAAAACGCCCGCTCCGCAAGGTGACGGAGACGGGCGTCGGGGGATCAGCGGCGGGCTTCGCGCCAGTAGCCAATAAGCGTCAGGTAGTTGTGTTTCACTTCCTCTATCAGGGCCTCATCGCTGAGCTCACCCTGCATCCAGCGCCGCGACGGCTGGCCAAAGATGGTGCGCCCGACGGCGAAACCTTTGATCATCGGGTGTGCGGCCGCCTCGGCGAAACCGGCGCGCAGTTTGTCGGAAGGCGCGTCAAGCCCGAGGATCAGGATCCCGCGGCTCCACGGATCTTCGCGCTCGATGAGGGCGGTGATCTGCTGCCAGCTGGCGCTGGAGAGCGGCGGCAGCTTCCACCAGTCCGGTTTGATCCCCAGCTGATAAAAGTGTTCCAGCATAGTGTGGTAATGGCGCTCGTCTTTGTCCGGGCCATTTTCCGGCAGGATCACCTCCAGCAGCAGTTCATGGCCTGACTTGTTACAGGCCTGCCAGACCTCGAGCAGCAGGGCGTCCTGCTCTGCACGCAGCGCCGCCGGGTCGTCCGGGTGATAGAAGACCAGGCATTTGACGACATGCTCCAGCGGCCAGTCGATCAGCTGTGAGCCGATGTTGCCATGCTCCAGACGCAGTGGTCGCGAGCTGGGCAGTTCGATAGGGCGCCCGATCCACCAGCCCTTGCCGGTAATGGCGTTGAGCGCACGCTGGCCGTAGGTGCCGTCGGCCAGAATGCCGCTGCGCTGATCGATACCTGCCTCCTGCGCCGCCGCTTCGGCCGCGGCCAACAACAGCAGTTTGAGCTGCGGAATGCAGGCTTCGTCGCGCCCGGTCTCCCGCGCCAGATCGGCCAGCTGTTTGCGATGGTCGAAGGCGAAAATGCACAGCTCCGGCCACTGCTGACGGCGGCTGGTGACCCGGTGCAGGTGGTTGAGGCGCTCGTCGACGTCCGGGCGCGGCACCGATTCGGCGCGCTGCAGGTAGTCGTCGAGTTCGACTTTGGTCGGCATCGCCGGCGCGCAGCCGTGGCGGGAGACCACCAGTGCCCCGCAGGCGTTGGCGTAACGGCAAGCCTGCTCCCAGCCTTCGTCGTTGAGCCAGCCGCGCAGCAGACCCGACATAAAGGCATCCCCGGCGCCCAGCACGTTGAGAACCTCCACGCGCACGCCCTGCTGTAGCGGCACCTGGTCCCAGCTGTCCGGGATGTCGCCTTCCAGCACCACGCAGCCCATCGGCCCGCGCTTGCAGACGAGAGTGGCTTTGGTGGCATTGCGCACATTTTTCAGCGCGGTCAGGGTATCGGTGCTGCCCCCGGCAATATGAAACTCTTCTTCGGTTCCCACCACCAAATCGAACAGATGCAGCACTTCCTGCAGCTGGCTGGTGACCGGTCCGGACTCAATGAAACGGGTTTCGCCATCGCCGAGCGAGGTGAGCCCCCACAGCACCGGACGGTAATCGATATCCAGCGCGGTGCGCAGGCCGTGACGGCGGGCGTACTCCAGCGCCTTCAGCACCGCGGCGCGGGTGTTGGCGTGCGACAGGTGGGTGCCAGTCACCGCCAGCGCCCGCGAGGAGGCAATATACTCCTCGCTAATGTCGTCAGGCGTTAAGGCCATATCGGCGCAGTTATCGCGGTAGAAAATCAGGGGGAAGGTCTCCTGATCCTTAATCCCCAGCATCACCAGCGCGGTCAGGCGAGATTTGTCGGTAATCAGATACTCGGTATCCACCCCGGCGCGGTTGAGCGTTTCGCGCAGGAAACGGCCGTTGTGTTCATCGCCAACGCGCGCCAGCATGGCCGATTTCAGCCCCTGAATCGCGGTGCCAAAGGCCACGTTGCCGGAGGAGCCGCCCAGATATTTCGCGAAACTGGCAACGTCTTCTAGCCGCGAACCAATCTGCTGGGCATAGAGGTCGACGGCCACCCGACCTATACAGATGACGTCGAGCCGCTTTACTGCTGCATTCATAGCTAGGATTTCCTTTTTGGTGTCTGCTGCCTGGAAGGGTCGGGATCCCGACGTCGACTCCGTGAACAGCCTGAGGGTTATTGGTTACCCTTAGTTTGAGAAATAAATATTTCATTTGCAAACTCGTTCGAAATTAAAAAACCAAAAAGTGTGAGGGATCTACCACTCTGCCGCACTGAGCCTCGCGCGAGCGCGGATCGCCCCCTCTGTCGACCCGGGGGAAAATGAAACGCCAAATAGCATCCATTTACCTATGATTTTTAAGGGGATATTGCCGTCTGGTGCGGCAAAAAAGGGCCCGAAAACGTGTCTGGAATGTAAGTGAAACGTATGAAATGGGTAGAGAGTTTGATCCTTCTCGCAAAATGAAATATTTCTTCTGTATTTGTATTTAATGAAAAAAATGTTTGCCTATAATCCACAGGTATTCCAGTGACGTGAACGACGGCCCCGGCGGCATCGGCGCGACGCCACACACAAATACTGAACAATAAGGATTGTGCATCATGGGCAAACTGAGACTGACAACGGCGCAGGCGCTGGTGAAGTTCCTCGATAACCAGTACCTGGAAGTGGATGGCGTAGAGCTGAAGTTCGTGAAAGGCATTTTCGCGATTTTCGGCCATGGCAACGTCCTGGGGCTGGGGCAGGCGCTGGAGCAGGACAGCGGCGATATGCGCGTCTATCAGGGGCGCAACGAGCAGGGGATGGCCCACGCGGCCACCGGTTTTGCCCGCCAGGCCCTGCGCCGGCAGATTATCGCCTGCACCTCCTCCATCGGTCCGGGAGCGGCCAACATGATCACTGCCGCCGGCACCGCCAGCGCCAACCGCATCCCGCTGCTGCTGCTGCCGGGCGATGTCTTCGCCACCCGCCAGCCGGACCCGGTGCTCCAGCAGATTGAACAGAGCTACGATCTCAGCATCAGCACCAATGATGCCTTCCGCGCAGTCAGCAAATACTGGGACCGCATTACCCGCCCGGAACAGCTGATGAGCGCCTGCATCAACGCCATGCGCGTCCTGACCGACCCGGCGGAAACCGGCGCGGTAACGCTGTGCCTGCCGCAGGATGTGCAGGGCGAAGCCTGGGATTACCCGGAATCCTTCTTTGCGCGCCGCGTGCACCGTCTCGACCGCCGCCCGGCCAGCGCCGCGCAGCTGGCGGACGCCGTGGCGGCCATCAAAGCCAGCCGTAAACCGCTGATCGTCTGCGGCGGCGGGGTGAAATACTCCGGCGCGGGCGAAGCGCTGTCCCGTTTCGCCGAGCGCTACGGGGTGCCCTTCGCCGAAACCCAGGCCGGGAAGGGGACGGTGGTCTCGTCTCACCCCCTGAACGTCGGCGGCGTCGGCGAAACGGGCTGCCTGGCGGCGAACCTGCTGGCGAAAGAGGCCGACCTGGTGATCGGCGTCGGCACCCGCTTCAGCGATTTTACCACCGCCTCGAAATGGATTTTCCAGCACCCGGAGGTGCGTTTCCTGAATATTAACGTCAGCAACTTCGACGCCTGGAAGCTGGACGGCATTGCCATGCTGGCGGACGCCCGGGAAGCGATGACCGCTCTCGACGCGGCGCTGGCGGACAGCGGCTGGCAGGCCGGCTGGGGCGCGCAGATCGAGAGCGTGCAGAGCCGTCAGTTAAAAGAGACCCAGCGCGTCTACCAGGCGGTGTGGCAGGAGAAATCCTTTGTGCCGGAGATCGACGATCATCTCGATCGTGAATCGGTGTATCGCGAGTTCCGCCAGATCACCGACTCCACCCTGACCCAGAGCAG
This sequence comes from Klebsiella sp. 4_1_44FAA, assembly GCF_000238715.1. Taxonomy (NCBI): domain Bacteria; kingdom Pseudomonadati; phylum Pseudomonadota; class Gammaproteobacteria; order Enterobacterales; family Enterobacteriaceae; genus Klebsiella; species Klebsiella sp. 4_1_44FAA. The sequence continues at coordinate 13,727 of NZ_JH414804.1, read as the reverse complement.
CGTTCTTGGGGTACTGAATGAAACGCTGCCGGCCGAGGCGGTGATCGTCGCGGCGGCGGGCAGCCTGCCCGGCGATCTGCAGCGCGTCTGGCGCAACCGCGCGGAAAACACCTACCACGTGGAGTACGGCTACTCCTGCATGGGATACGAAGTCAACGCCGCGCTGGGCGTGAAGCTGGCGCAGCCGCAGAGCGAAGTCTACTCCCTGGTCGGCGATGGCTCGTTCATGATGCTGCACTCTGAGCTGGTCACCTCCCTGCAGGAGCGGGCGAAGATCAACGTCGTGCTGTTCGACAACATGGCCAACGGCTGCATCAACAACCTGCAGATGGAGCACGGGATGGACAGCTTCGGCACCGAGTTCCGCTACCGTCAGCCGGAAACCGGCCAGCTGCAGGGCGGCCTGGTGCCGGTGGACTTCGCCACCATCGCCGCCGGCTACGGCTGCAAAACCTGGCGCGTCACCACCCTGGACGAACTGCGCCATGCGCTGGACGCCGCCCGTCGTGAAACGGTCAGCACTCTGATTGATATTAAAGTGCTGCCGAAGACCATGGTGCACAAATACGGCAGCTGGTGGAACGTCGGAGTCGCCCAGACGGCGCTCTCTGAGCGGATCCGCAAGGTGGCGCAAATGATTAATGAAAAGCGCGCCCAGGCGCGTGATTACTAAAACGAACATCCACTCTGAATCCTACAGACTTACGGAGAAAACCATTATGTCGCTCAAATTAGGTGTCATCGGCGCTGGCGCTATCGGTAAAGAACACATCCGTCGCTGCACCCAGGTTCTGCAGGGCGCCACCGTTGTGGCGGTGTCTGATATCAATGCCGACAACGCCCGCGCGGCGGTCGCGCTGCCGGGCGTGCAGGCGGAAGTCTACGCCGACGGCCACGACGTGATTAACGCCAGCGATGTCGATGCCATCCTGGTCACCTCCTGGGACCCGACCCACGAAGAGTACACTCTGGCCGCCATCGCCGCCGGTAAGCCGGTATTCTGCGAAAAACCGCTGGCGATGACCGCGGAAGGCTGCCGCCGCATCGTCGATGCCGAAATGAAGGCCGGCCGTCGTCTGGTGCAGGTTGGCTTTATGCGCCCGTACGACGAAGGCTATCTGGCGCTGAAAAAAGTGATCGACGATGGCGATATCGGCGCACCGCTGATGCTGCGCTGCGCCCACCGCAACCAGTCGGTCGGCGAGAACTACACCACCGATATGGCGATCACCAACACCCTGATCCACGAGCTGGACGTGCTGCGCTGGCTGCTGAACGATGACTACCGTTCCGTGCAGGTGCGCTTCCCGCGCTCCACCTCGCACACCCATGCGCGCCTGAAAGATCCGCAGATCGTCTCCTTTGAAACCAAAAAAGGCACCCTGATCGACGTCGAAGTGTTCGTGAACTGCCAGTACGGGTATGACATCCAGTGCGAAGTGGTCGGCGAAACCGGGATTGCCCGTCTGCCGGAGCCGTCGGCCGTCCAGATGCGCAAGTCCGCCAGCCTGTCGACCGCCATTCTCACCGACTGGAAAGACCGCTTTATCAAAGCCTACGACGTCGAGCTGCAGGCCTTTATCAACGACGTCAAAGCCGGCCAGCTGCACGGCCCGTCGGCCTGGGACGGCTACGCGGCGTCGGTGGCGGCGGACGCCTGCATTAAAGCGCAGGGAACCAGCGAGCCGGTTGAAGTGACGCTGCCTGAGTGCCCGGCATTCTACAAACGTTAAGCGCGTTTTGCTGACGGAACTTCTTTGCACAGGTAACGACGATGAAAATTGCCTTTGATGTGGATGTGATTAAGGACCTCGGGATCACCCGCATGGTCCATCAGGTAGCGGAGTGGGGCTACAAGTACATTGAACAGTCGCCGCACCCGCAGATTAACCCGTTCTACAAGCACCCGCGCGCCAGCCGGGAGATCATGGCGGAGTACAAGCAGGCGCTGCGCGATACCGGCCTTGAGCTGTCGTCGTTTATCTGCGTCTACCGCTGGTCCGGCCCGGACGAACTGCGCCGTCAGGCGGCGGTGAAAAACTGGAAACGGCTGGTGGAAATTGCGGTGGAGATGGGCGTTCAGGTGATCAACACCGAGTTCTCCGGCGATCCGAATCAGCCTGAGATCTGCGATGAAATGTTCTATCGCTCAATGGAAGAGCTGTTGCCGATTTTTGAGCGGGAAGGCATCCGCGTGGAGATCCAGGCGCATCCCTGGGATTTCTGCGAAGAGAACAATGAAACCGTCGATATCGTGAAGTCGTTCCGCAGCGATAACGTGAAGTACGTCTACAGCGTGCCGCACACCTTTTTCTACGACAAAGGCGTCGGCGACGTGGCGAGCATGCTGCGCTATGCCGGGAGCGATCTCTCCCATGTCCTGATTGCGGACACCCGCAATCATACGAAACATTGCCGCTATATCGTTAACCCGCCGGGCGTGGATGCCGTGGTGCACCAGCACGTAGGCGTCGGGGAAGGGGATGTGGATTTCGACGCGCTATTCCGCACCCTGCGCGAAATGAAATTCGCCGAGCAGACCTTCAAGGTCGGCGGGGAGCCGATTGTCGCCACCTCGCTGTTTGGCTACCCGGAAAAAATGAAATACCAGGCAGTGGAAACCCGTGAACTTATTGAACGTGAATTGCTGCGCCGCTAAGGCGCAGCGGCAGGAGCCCAACTATGAACAAAGATAACGTCAAACTGGCTATCGCCCCAATCGGCTGGACTAACGATGATATGCCGGAGCTCGGCAGCGAAAACACCTTCCAGCAGATCGTCAGCGAAATGGCGCTGGCCGGTTTTACCGGTAGCGAAGTCGGCAGCAAATATCCGCGCGACCCGGCGGTCCTCAAGCCGATGCTGGACATCCGCGGCATTCAGATCTGCAACGCCTGGTTCAGCACCTTTTTCGCCAACGGCCAGCGGGAAAAAACCATTGATGAATTCGTCAATCACATGAACTTCCTTCATGCGATGGGCGCGAAAGTGATTGGCTGCTCCGAGCAGAGCGGCAGCATCCAGGGGCTGGATAAACCGATCCTCGGCGATGCGAAGCCGTGCTTCAGCGACGAAGAGTGGCAGCGGGTGGCAGAAGGCTACAACACCCTCGGCCGCCTGGCGGCGGAGAAGGGGATGCAGGTCTGTCTGCATCACCACATGGGCACCGGCATTCAGACCACCGCGGAAATCGACAAATTTATGTCGCTGGTGGACGAGCGCGTCTTCCTGCTGTTCGACACCGGCCACGCCTGGTATTCCGAAGGCGGCGAAGCGCCGATGCTGGCGATCCTCAAAAAGTATCTGCCGCGCATCAACCACGTTCACCTGAAGGACGTCCGCCCGCCGGTGATCGACCAGGTGCGCCGTGACGGCCTGTCGTTCCTCGACGGCGTGAAAAAAGGCACCTTCACCGTCCCGGGCGACGGGGTGATCGATTTCCGTCCGGTGTTCAAGCTGCTGGACGACTTTGGCTATAAAGGCTGGATGGTAGTGGAAGCCGAGCAGGATCCTGCTCTGGCCAATCCTTTCGAATACGCCGTCAAAGCGCGCAAATATATCCGCGAAACGGCAGGGATCTAATCGTTGTGACATTTTCAGGCCATACCGGGTATGGCCTGCTTTTTTGCCTTTCACAACCGGACCCAGGGCTTAACCACAGCGCCGGACAGTTCCCTCTCCCTCAGGGAGAGGGCCGGGGTGAGGGTGACGATGACGGGTAAAGCGTCACTTCACTTCCGCCAGCGCGGTCTTATCCACATACGGTTTCATCAGCGCGTCGGCTTCCTTCTGCGCCGCCTGCACCGCCGCTTCCGGCGTCACTTTGGCATCATTGACCACCGCCGCCAGCTGGTTCTCCATCGCCTTACGCACCGCCACGGTCTCCCAGGTGGAGTACCATGGATGGGCGTACTTCAGCTGCTCAAGGGCGATCGCCGCCCGCGGATCCTGCTGCAGATAGGCCTTCATCTCCGGCGTATCGTATGACGCCTTGCGCGGCGAGAAATAGCCGGTGAAGCGGCTCCACGCGCCGTTCACCTCGGGGCTCACCAGATAGGTCAGGAACTGATACGCCGCTTTCTTCTGCGCGTCGTTGATGCCTTTAAAGCTCACCAGGCTGGCGCCGCCGATCGGCACCGCGCGCTGCTCTTTGGCCGGCAGCATCGCCACCCCAAGCTCAAAATCTTTGCTGTTCTCGCGCATAAAGCCCAGCGCGCCGGTGCTGAGCATCGCCATCCCGAGCTTGCCGGAGAAGAACGCGGCGCTGATCTGCTTCGAGTTCAGCACCCCGGACGGCATCACCTTGTCCTTGTAGATCAGATCCTGCCAGAAGCGCAGGGCGCCGATGGCGGTCGGCGAGTTGTAATAGACCTCGCCCGGATAGTCTTCGTTAAAGTATTTCCCGCCGTTGGCGCGCACCAGCGCCGAGAAGATCCAGCCGCCGTAGTCGTCGTTAGTCGACGGCAGCATGATCCCCCACTGGCCTGTGCTCTCGTCGGTCAGCTTTTTGGCATCGGCCAGCAGCTCGGCCCAGGTCTGCGGCGGCTGTTTGATCCCGGCCCGATCGAACATCGTCTTGTTGTAGTAGAGGATCGGCGTCGAGTTATGGAACGGGATCGCATAGGTGGTGCCCATCACCTGGGCGTCCTTATGCATCGCGGGCCAGAATTCCTTGTGCAGAAAATCGCCGGCCTTTTGATCGCCATATTTAAACAGCTCATCCATCGGCAGGATCTCATCCTTCAGCGCCAGATCGGTGGTGAAGTTGGCGGACATGATCACCAGCGCCGGCGGCTGGCCGGCCTTCTGCGCCGATTCGGCTTTGATCTTGGTTGTGTCGTAGTTGCCGGTGAAGATCCCGCGTACTTCGACATCCTGCTGCGAGTCGTTGAATTGCTTAATGACGCGGGTCATCTCCATGGTCAGCTTGCCGTCCACCGGCGCCGGGAACATGAAGTCTATTTTCTCTTTTGCCAGCGCCGCGCCGCTCAGGGCAAGGCTGAGGCCAACCGCGACTAGCGTAAAAGGTTTAAACATGATTACACTCCATCAACAAATTATGCTGGGTCTCAGCATGAAAAAGATGCACATCGGCAGGTGAGAAGCCGACCAGTAGCGACTCGCCTTTCTCCGGCACCGTGCCGCGGTGGCGGCGGCTAAAGCGCAGGGTGCTGATCGGGGTGCTGACGTGGAGCAGATAATCGGCTCCCATCAGTTCTCGTTGCAGAACGGTGGCCGGCAGGCGCAGATGGCCCTCCTCCACGCGGTCGGTAATATGTTCCGGGCGAACACCCAGCCAGACGCGGGTCTGATCCCGGTGGCGCGGCGGCAGCGGATGGCGCTGTTCTCCCAACAGTACTTCACCGTTGGCGCAGGGCAGCGACAGGAGGTTCATCGCCGGCGAACCGATAAACCCGGCGACGAACAGGTTGGCCGGGTTGGCGTACAGATACTCCGGGCGCCCGACCTGCTGTACGTGGCCGCCGTTCATCACTACGATGCGGTCGGCCATCGACATCGCCTCGGTCTGGTCGTGGGTCACATAGATGGTGCTGGTTTTCAGCTGCTGGTGGAGGGCCATAATGCTGTCGCGCACTTCGCTGCGCAGGCGGGCGTCGAGGTTGGAGAGCGGCTCGTCCATCAGGAACAGCCGCGGATTGCGCACGATCGCCCGGGCCATCGCCACCCGCTGGCGCTGGCCGCCGGAGAGTTTCGCCGGTTTGCGATCGAGCAGCGCCTCCAGCTGCAGCATCTGCGCCACTTTGTCCACCCGCGGCTGCCAGCTGCTTTTCTCTTCCTTGCGCACCTTCATGCCGAAGGTGATGTTGTCGCGCACCGACAGATGCGGAAACAGGGCATAGTTCTGGAAGATCATTGCGAAGTTGCGCTCGCGCGGCGTGGCGGCGGTGATGTTCTCATCATGCAGCCAGATTTGGCCTTCGCTAACCGGTTCCAGCCCGGCGAGCAGGCGCAGCAGGGTGCTTTTCCCGCAGCCCGACGGGCCGACCAGCACCACGAATTCGCCTTCGTGAATATCCAGCGACAGGGCGCTGAGCGCCGGTTTGCCGTCGAAACGTTTACTGATGTTTTGCAGACTGAGCATGGCGGTTAGCGCTCTTCCGTTGGGCAACTGATGTTTTCGTCGTACAGCCACGGCCCGGCGTAGTGGGCCAGCGAGTGCTGGTAGCTCACCCACTGCTCGCCGACCTGACGGTGCATCAGGCACGAGGCCGGGGAGAGGTCGTAATAGGGCCGGGTATCTTCGTGGCAGTACGGCACCTGATGGACGGTGCCAGGGATAGTGGAGATCAGCGCCTGGCGATACTGGGTCATGGTCAGGCTGTGGTTATGGCCGCAGAAGATGCGCGTCAGCGACGGGAAACGCTCCACCAGCGCCAGCAGACGGTGGCCGTTTTCGCAGGCGATCGGGTCCATCTGCGCATTGCCCAGCGGCAGCGGCGGGTGGTGCATAAAGATCGTTGCCGGTTTGTCGCCGCCCTCGAACAGTTGCGCCTCCAGCCAGCTGATGGTCTCGTCGGTCAGCCAGCCTTTTGACGTGCCGGCATGACTGGAGTCGATAAACAGCAGGCGGGTGGCGAAGTCATCCACCGCATAGCGCATATTTTGCGGATCGTTGCCCAGCTGCGGGCACAGCGGGTGAAGATGCTCGAGAAAATGGGTTTTGTCGTCGTGGTTGCCGGGGATCAGATACAGCGGATAGTTCAGGCTGCCGAGGATCTGGCGGGCCACCTGATACTCCTCCGGGCGGCCGCAGTTGACGATATCCCCGCTCACCACCACCGCATCCGGGCGCTCGCGCAGCGCGTTAAGCTGGGAGACCACGTCGGCGTTGGCGGCATTGACGTCGATAAAGCCGTACAGCTTCTCGCCGCGGCTGCGGAAATGGGTATCGGAAATGTGCGCTAACAGCATGAATCACTCCTTATTTGATCCCGGAGAAGCCGAAGCTCCGCAGGAACTGTTTCTGAAAAAGGATGAACGCCAGCATCAGCGGCAGGCAGACCATCAGCGTCCCGGCGCCGATGGTGCCCCACTGGCCGCCGGATTCGGCGCCCATGGCGAAGGAGACCAGCCCGACGGTCAGCACCTGCTTATCGGGATCGTTGAGCATCATCAGCGGCCACAGGTACTCGTTCCAGTGGTAGGTAATGCTGACGGTGGCGAAGGCCAGCACCGACGGCCAGGACATCGGCAGCAGCACGCGGAACAGCACCTGCCACCAGCGGCAGCCCTCCATCAGCGCCGCCTCCTCCAGCTCTTTCGGGATGGCGAGGAACGCCTGACGCATCAGGAACACGCCGAACGCCGAGGTGAAGTAGGGCATCATCACCCCGGTGAGGGTGTTGAGCAGGCCGAAGGTTTTCAGGGTTAGCATGTTCGGCACCATCATCACCACCGGCATGATCATCAGCTGCACCAGGAACAGGAGAAACAGCGTCTGCTTGCCGCGAAACTCGTGGCAGGCGAAGACGTAGCCGGCGGTGGTGATGGTCAACAGCTGCACGAAGAAGGTGCCGAAGGTGAAGATAAGGGTGTTGGCGTACAGGCTCAGCCAGTCGGCGCTGTTCCAGGCGTCGCGGAAGTTATCGAGGGTCAGCGGCAGGCGGGGCAGAAGCGACGCCATATCGTCGCCGAAGGTGGTAGCGCTGAACGAGGTCGCCAGCATCCAGATAAACGGGCTGACCCACAGCAGCGCCAGGCAGCACATTAATACTGTGAGCGTAAAGGGCGACGAGCGGCGCAGGCGCAGCCACAGCGGACGGGCGGCGGCGGGCGTGCGGACCAGCAGCGGCGAGATTTCAGCGCTCATAGTGGGCTCCTTTCTCCAGCAGTTTCAGGTTAATCAGCGAGAAGGCGAACAGCCCGGCCAGGGTGAGGAAGGTGGCGGCGGAGGCTTTACCGAGGTCGTGGGTATCCCAGGCGAGATTCTGGATGTAATAGAGCAGCACGGTGGTGGCGTTGTCCGGCCCGCCGCGGGTCATCACCGCCACGTGGTCGATCTGGGTGATGGAGTAGATCAGCGCGGTGGTGATCACAAAGCTCAGGGTCGGGCGCAGCAGCGGTAGCGTGACCTTAAAAAAGACCTGCGTGCGGGTAGCCCCCTCCATCAGCGCCGCTTCCCGCGTCGAGGCCGGAATGCTCTGCAGCCCGGCGAGGAAAAACAGCATGTAGTAGCCGGCGAACTTCCACACGCCGATCAGCGCCAGGGCCAGCAGCGCGCTGTTGCTGCGCCCCAGCCAGTTGTTGTTCATCGGCCCGAACAGCTTTGCCAGATAGTGGTCGAGCAGGCCGAGGCCGGGCATAAAGATAAACAGCCACAGCGCGGCGGCGCTGACCATCGGGATAATCATCGGGAAGAAAAAGGCGGTGCGCAGCCAGCGGTTGACGCGATGGTTCTCGCTCAGGGCGACCGCCAGCAGCAGGGCGAGGGTCACCCCGGGCACCACCGTCAGCAGGATATAGAGCAGATTATTGACCAGCGACTGCCAGAAAACGCCGTCGGCAAACAGGCGGGCGAAGTTATCCAGCCCGACGTACTGTGCGCCGTCGCTGGCCATGCGGGTATCAAACAGGCTGTCATACACCGAACGCCCCAGCGGGAACCAGGTAAACAGCAGTAAAAACAGCAGGGAAGGCGACAGGATCAGCCAGGGAAGCCAGGTCTTTCTCATGGTGACGCGCATCTCGTTCAGCCATTTATCGAAGCCCGGATTGTGGGAAGCAATGACTACAGAGGCATGGCGGGGAGATGACGGTTTGATGAAGCGACGGGGAAAACGCCGGGCGAGCGGGCCGCCCGGCGGGAGAGAAGGATCAGAAGTCGGCTTTCAGCACCGCGCGGTAGCGGGCTTTGCCTTCGCGAACGTGTTTCAGCGCTTCGTTAATCTGCGACATCGGGAACAGCTCGGTGGTCGGAGCCACTTTGCTGCGCCCGGCAAACTTCATCAGCGTGCGCAATTCGGACGGATTACCGGTCGCCGAGCCGGAGATGCTGCGGTCGCCGCCGATCAGGGTAAAGGCCGGCACCGGGAACGGCTTCATCACCGCGCCGACGGTATGGAAGTTGCCGCCGTAAGCCAGGGCTTCGAAGTACGGCTGCCAGTCGAGGTCCACCGCCACGGTGTTGATGATCAGGTCGAACTGACCGGCCAGCGCTTTTAAGGCTTCAGGATCGCGGCTGTTGACCACGCGATCGGCGCCCATCGCCAGCACTTCCTGCTCTTTGGCCGGGTTGGAGCTGAAGGCGGTCACTTCCGCGCCCATCGCCCGCAGCAGCTTAATGGCGATATGGCCGAGGCCGCCGATGCCGATCACCCCGACGCGGCTGGTGGCGGTGACGTGGTGGGTCAGCAGCGGTTTAAAGACGGTGATGCCGCCGCACAGCATCGGGCCGGCGGACGCCAGATCGATGCTCTCCGGCAGGGGGATCACCCACTGCCAGTCGGCGCGCAGCTTATTGGCGAAGCCGCCGCGGTTGAGAATGGTCGGCACCGAGCCTTCCAGACAGTTGATCTGGTTGCCGCTGATGCAGGCGTCGCAATGGCCGCAGCTGCGCGCCGTCCAGCCGATGCCGACCTTCTGGCCAATCTTCAGCCCTTTATCCTGCGCCGCGCTGCCCAGCGCCGCCACCCGGCCAATCACCTCGTGACCGGCCACCAGCGGGTAGCTCGACATCCCCCATTCGTTGTCGATCATCGACAGGTCCGAATGGCAGATCCCGCAGTATTCCACTTCAACTTCGACATCTTCCGGCTGCAGCTCGCCGGCATCGTACTCCCACAGCAACAGATCGGCGCCCGCTTCTTTGGCGGCGTAGCTTTTAATGATGGTCATGTTCATTTCCTTGGGGTTGGCGTGATAACCCAGAAAGTGTAGAGCATGGTTTTTCACGGCGCTTGGCAATCGGAGGGGTCGCGAAGCGGGCGGACCAGCCGCCCGTTAAGGTCAGCGGCTGGCCAGCGGCCACTGATTAAGGCGGATGCCGCGCTGCGGGGCGTTCTCGGCAAAATCATCCAGCACCGCCCGCACGTCCGGGTCGAGATAGCCGACGCTGTCGTGCTCGACGATCACCACGCTCTTTTCCGGAATCTTCGCCAGCAGAGCCAGCAGATGCGGATTGTGCATAAAGGTCAGATTCTGCTGGATGCGCAGCACGTAGTGGTCATCGTAGCGCGCCAGCTGCAGCGAGTGGCGATGGCTGCGCCAGAGGCTGAACGCCATCTGGGTGGCAAGACCAATCCCAATCCCCGCCAGCATGCCGAAGGCGATAATCCCGCCGATGGTGGCGAGGAACGGAACGTACTGCGCCGCCCCCTGGCGGAACTGCTCGATGAACAGCCGCGGCGTCGCCAGCTTATAGCCGGTATAGAGCAGCACGGCGGCGAGGCTGGCGAGCGGGATTAAGGTCAGCAGGCCGCTAAACCACAGGCCGCAGATCAGCAGCAGCACGCCGTGGATAAAGATCGACAGTTTGCTCTGCGCGCCGTTGCTGACGTTCACCGAGCTGCGGACGATCACCGCGGTGATCGGCATCGCCCCGAGTACGCCGGAGAGCAGGTTGCCGACGCCCTGGGCGACCATTTCACGGTTCGGCGAAGGCGGCGGGTTTTGCGGACGCAGCTTTTTCAGCGCCTCCTGGCTGAGCAAGGTTTCGAGGCTGGCGACCAGCGCCAGGGTTACCGCCACCACCCACACCGACGGATTGCGCCACGCGCTCCACGCCGGAGATTCCAGCTCGCCCAGCAGGTCGCCGAGGCTGCCGAACGCCGGCAGGGTAATACGCGGCAGAGCGGCCAGCTGCTGCGGCGCAAAATGGGTCAGCAGCAGGGTGGTCACGCAGCCGAGCAGGACGGCGATCAGCGGCCCGGGGATCCAGCGCAGGCTCTTCACCCGGCGGATAAGCGGCGAGCCCCACAGCCAGAGCACGAGCAGGCCGCCCGCGGCGACGGCAATCGCAGTGACGGAGAAAGCGGCGTTGCCCTGAACCACTTCGGCAAGTCCGGTCTCTTCCGCCGTGCCGAGCGCGACGGGGATCTGCTGCATAATCAGCAGGATGCCAATCGCCGCCAGCATGCCTTTGATGACGCTGGCGGGAACCAGCGAGATAAAGCGCCCGGCCCGCAGGATGCCGAACAGCAGCTGCAGCGCGCCGGCCAGCACCAGCGCCATCAGGAAGAGGGAGAAGGAACCCAGGGATTCAATAGCGGCGACGACGATGGTGACCAGTCCGGCGGCGGGGCCGCTGACGGCGAAGCGGGAAGGGCTGAGGGCGGTGACGACCAGGCCGCCGATGATGCCGGTCAGCAGGCCGACGAAGGGCGGTAAGCCGCTGGCCTGGGCGATGCCGAGGCACAGCGGCAGGGCGACAAGGAAGACGACGATGCCGGCGAGAGAGTCCTGACGAAGCGTGTTCATGGGGCGTGCTCCTGCGGTGAGAGGTGTTCGACGAGGGTGGTTAAATGGCCGGAAGCCAGATCGTAGACGCAGCCGTGCAGGCTGAGCGGTCGCCCGCTGGCGAGCACCGTCTGCACCGGTTCACTCTCCAGCAGACGGGCGAACTGGGCGCGAACGTTGGCTTCCACCAGGGCGTCCAGCGCATGGCGAGAACGCTCCGCGTCGGCGCTGGCGCCGGGGGAGGCCGCAACACAACACCCATCGGCGATCTGCGCAATTTCGTGATGCAGGGTGTGGCGCAGCTGGCCGATGCGGCGAGCCAGCGCCGAGGATTCCTGCGCCAGCGGCAGGGTGGGCAGGGAGAGCGCCGCCTGCACGCCGCCGCAGCCGTAGTGGCCGCAGAGCACCACCCGCTCCACCTCAAGGTAGTGGAGGGCATACTGCAGGACGCTCATGACGTTATCGTCGGCGGGGTCGAGCATGTTGGCGATATTGCGGTGGACAAAGAGCTCGCCGGGCTGACTGCCGGTGAGCACCTCGGCGGGCACGCGGCTGTCGGAGCAGCCGATCCACAGCGAGTGGGGCCGCTGCCCGTCGACCCATTTTTCGAAATAGTCCGGGTCATGCTGACACTTCTGCAGCGCCCAGCTGCGGTTGCGGGCCAGCAAGGGTTTTAACGTCGTCACAAGTATTCTCCTGAGTTAATTCATCGAGTGAATATGTCCATCAAGACTCGTACAGCGACTAGTAAAAATAGTGTTTACCGGAATCCTTCACGCCTGAGGAAAATCCTGGAATAAACGGCAAAAAGAAAACTTTTCATTAATGTAAAGTTATAAAAATATTGATGAAATTAATATTTGGCTTCGGGGTAGATGAATAACAAAAAGGCATTGGCTAAAACTTTCTGGAATATATGGGAATTGTGGTGGGTGGGGTTAGGGGGAATAGTTGGGGAGTGGATATTGGGGATGGGTGGGGAACGTTGGGTTGTGCTGGGGATGCGGGTGAGAGTGGGGTGAGAACAAGTTGAGATAAGATTGAGTGGGGTTTGGGGGATCAAGGGGAAAGGGGAGTGGCTGGCAGGTGGAGTTGGGGTTGTGGGGGTTGTGAGAGGAGGGTTGCTGGTGGCAGTCGCGCTGTGGAACGGCAGCAAAAGGTGACGCTGCGCAGGATAGCGCTGTTTTTTTCAACACTTAGCGCAATGACGACACGCTGTCGCTTGCATGGCCGCCACCGACAGGTATAATCCAGAACGTTTCCGCATCCCCTTCAGTGCCGAAGTGGCGAAATCGGTAGACGCAGTTGATTCAAAATCAACCGTAGAAATACGTGCCGGTTCGAGTCCGGCCTTCGGCATTCAACACAAAGTTTTCATATAAAACAGAGAGTTAGAGTAAAAACTCTGCCTTTCTTGCCTGTGTTTTTTGCTTGAATAATGTCACCAAAGATTGCCGCTGTGTTTGGTAGTGGCTTTTGGGATGTTATCACGCAGCGGCAGGTAGTTTCCAGGCTCAACCCTGTACAAAACGTGAACGGTCAGCACTGACGACATAAAATTATGTCGCTGGTCTATCTGTTGCGTTTTTCCTTTGAAGCCGGAAGACGCCGCCAGCGTCTCTAATCCTTTTCCCATAACCCTTGTCAATGTGGCTCGCGCTTCGTGCGGCGCTCTATGATGCAACACCTTGTGAAAGGTCGCAGAGAATAAACAGGCGTAATGTTGGGAAGACTAACCGGATCGGGAAAGAATCCGGCTCTGCCACGGTTTCAGCCACCGGATCACAAAGGCTACCTGATAAGAGGCCATGACAAGGCATCATCATTCCCGCGAGGGGATCACATATGGCTCGTTCTTCCCTGTGAAGGGAAAAGAGCTAACTGCGGATGTCGCTTCGCTCCGCCTCTCCTTATGTGCCCAACACGGCACGTAAAGGTCACTTATTGCCTTCGGCACCATTTGGTAGGGTATTTTTGCATCTGGATGGCTTTGTTAATGGAATGGTCGCCTCCCATCTCTTGTGCCACAGTGGGACGATAAATCGTCACTCATTGAACGGAGCGCTGCTATCATGAACGTTAAAACTATTGGAATCGATTTGGCAAAAAACGTTTTCCAGATCCATGGGGTTGACGAGCACGGAAAACGGTTGTTCAACAAACAACTCAGACGGGCACAAATGGCCTCCTTTTTTGCCAACATCCCACCCTGTTTGATCGGCATGGAGGCCTGTGCATCTGCTCATTTCTGGGCCAATAAACTGATATCGATGGGCCATAATGTCAAACTGATGGCCCCTCAGTTCGTCAAA
>NZ_JH414803.1:291061-363007 GCF_000238715.1 Klebsiella sp. 4_1_44FAA | reverse complement strand
CGTTTCCAGTAGTTATCCCCCTCCATCAGGCAGTTTCCCAGACATTACTCACCCGTCCGCCGCTCGTCACCCGAGAGCAAGCTCTCTGTGCTACCGCTCGACTTGCATGTGTTAGGCCTGCCGCCAGCGTTCAATCTGAGCCATGATCAAACTCTTCAATTTAAGTTTGATGCTCAAAGAATTAAACTTCGTAATGAATTACGTGTTCACTCTTGAGACTTGGTATTCATTTTTCGTCCGAGGACGTTAAGAATCCATGTCACTTTGAGTGCCCACACAGATTGTCTGATAAATTGTTAAAGAGCAGTTGCGACGCGCTTTAGCGCTCTGTCGCGAGGTGGCGTATATTACGCTTTCCTCTTTCAGAGTCAACCCGTTTTTCAGGATTTTTCTCTGCAACCGAACCGGCTGTTTGTGTGAAGTGATTCACATCTGCCGTGTCGATGGAGGCGCATTATAGGGAGCTCTCCGGGAATGACAAGCGGAAAAATACAATTTTATTTCAACCGCTCATCTTTTAAACGCAACGCTTATTTTTGCTGCTTTTTAATCGCCGCCGGCAGCTCTGCCAGGCTATTTAGCACCCAATCCGCCGCTTTTTCCGCTTCTTCAGTCAGGGGCTTACCGGTGCGCACCAGTACTTTAGTCCCGACATCCGCAGCCGCTGCCGCCTGCATATCTTCCAGTTTGTCCCCTACCATATAAGAAGCAGCCATATCGATATGCAGATAGTCGCGGGCGGAAATCAGCATCCCCGGATGCGGTTTACGACAATCACAGGTCTGGCGGTACTCCTCAACCGCACCCTGCGGGTGATGCGGGCAATAGTAGATACCGTCGAGGTCGACACCGCGGTCTGCCAGAGACCAGTCCATCCATTCGGTCAGCGTTTCAAACTGGGCTTCGGTAAATTTACCGCGGGCAATACCGGACTGGTTAGTGACCAGCACCAGCGCGTAGCCCATCTCTTTTAGTTCGCGCATCGCGTCAATGACGCCATCGATAAATTCAAAATTGTCGATTTCGTGGACGTAGCCATGATCGACATTAATAGTGCCGTCACGGTCGAGAAAAATTGCGGGTACTGACTTTGCCACCGGTTTGCTCCTGAAAAAGACTAGTGCCGCTAGTATCGCATGTTTCCGCATGCAAGAAAGTGCTCATTATAAAGAGTCAGATTGATTTAGACGTCTGGATGCCTTAACATCCATTTCATTGCCAGGCATCGCCTGGATACGGCAGAAGAAAATGCCACGGCAAACGGCTAAACGATAATAAATAACTGATGATTAAACTTTCCAATATCACCAAAGTATTCCAGCAGGGGAATCGCAGCATTCAGGCGCTGAATAACGTCAGCCTGCATGTCCCTGCCGGACAGATTTACGGCGTCATCGGTGCCTCCGGCGCCGGTAAAAGTACGCTGATTCGCTGCGTGAACCTGCTGGAGCGCCCGACCGAGGGCAGCGTACAGGTTGACGGCCAGGAACTGACTGCCCTGTCGGAGAAAGAGCTAACCCGCGCTCGCCGTCAAATTGGCATGATTTTCCAGCATTTTAACCTGTTGGCCTCGCGGACCGTTTTCGGCAACGTGGCATTACCCCTGGAGCTGGATAACACGCCGCAGGCTGAAATCAAACGCCGTGTCACGGAGCTGCTGGATCTTGTCGGTCTGGGTGATAAGCACGACAGCTACCCGGCCAACCTCTCCGGCGGCCAGAAACAGCGCGTGGCGATTGCCCGCGCGCTGGCCAGCAATCCTAAAGTATTGCTGTGCGATGAAGCCACCAGCGCCCTGGATCCGGCCACTACCCGTTCCATTCTCGAACTGCTGAAAGACATTAACCGTCGTCTGGGGCTGACCATCCTGTTGATCACCCATGAAATGGACGTGGTTAAACGTATCTGCGACTGCGTGGCGGTCATTAGTAATGGTCAACTGATCGAGCAGGACACCGTGAGCGAAGTCTTCTCCCATCCGAAGACGCCGCTGGCTCAGCAGTTTATTCAGTCCACTCTGCACCTCGATATTCCGGATGACTATCAGGCGCGCCTGAAACCTACCGCCACAGCGGATAGCGTACCGATGCTGCGCATGGAATTTACCGGCCACTCCGTCGATGCGCCGCTGCTCTCTGAAACCGCGCGTCGCTTCAACGTGAATAACAACATTATCAGCGCGCAGATGGATTATGCCGGCGGGGTGAAGTTCGGCATCATGCTCACCGAAATGCACGGTACACAGGAAGACACTCAGGCGGCCATCGCCTGGCTGCAGGAACATCATGTAAAAGTAGAGGTATTGGGTTATGTCTGAGGCAATGATGTGGCTGCTGTTGCGCGGCGTATGGGAAACGCTGGCAATGACTTTTGTCTCTGGCTTCTTCGGTTTTGTCCTCGGCCTGCCGGTGGGCGTGCTGCTGTACGTGACCCGTCCGGGGCAAATCGTCGCCAATGCCAAACTGTACCGCACGCTGTCGGCGCTGGTGAATATTTTCCGCTCCATCCCGTTCATTATCCTGCTGGTCTGGATGATTCCGTTTACCCGCGTGATCGTCGGTACCTCTATCGGCCTGCAGGCAGCGATTGTGCCATTAACAGTTGGCGCCGCGCCGTTTATCGCCCGCATGGTGGAGAACGCCCTGCTGGAAATCCCCACCGGCCTTATTGAAGCCTCCCGCGCAATGGGCGCCACGCCGCTGCAGATCGTGCGCAAAGTCCTGCTACCTGAAGCACTGCCGGGTCTGGTCAACGCCGCCACCATCACGCTCATCACGCTGGTGGGTTATTCCGCAATGGGCGGCGCGGTGGGCGCCGGTGGCCTGGGTCAGATTGGTTATCAGTATGGCTATATTGGATATAACGCCACCGTGATGAATACCGTACTGGTATTGCTGGTTGTTCTGGTTTATTTAATTCAATTCTCTGGCGATCGCATCGTCCGGGCTGTGACTCACAAATAACGTTATTGGCAGACAACACTCATTCTTACAGGAAGGAAATAACATGGCCTTTAATTTCAAAACTTTTGCGGCAGTTGGCGCGTTAATCGGTTCTCTGGCGCTGGTGGGTTGCGGTCAGGATGAAAAAGATCCGAATCATATTAAAGTCGGCGTTATCGTCGGGGCGGAACAGCAGGTCGCTGAAGTTGCACAGAAAGTAGCAAAAGAGAAGTATGGCCTTGACGTAGAACTGGTGACCTTCAACGATTACGTTCTGCCGAACGAAGCGCTGAGCAAAGGCGATATCGACGTGAACGCCTTCCAGCATAAACCGTATCTCGATCAGCAGATTAAAGACCGCGGCTATAAGCTGGTGGCTGTCGGTAACACCTTCGTCTACCCGATCGCGGGTTATTCGAAGAAAATCAAATCGCTGGACGAACTGCAGCCGGGCTCCCAGATCGCCGTCCCTAACGATCCGACCAACCTCGGTCGTTCTCTGCTGCTGCTGCAGCAGGTGGGCCTGATCAAACTGAAGGATGGCGTAGGCCTGCTGCCGACCTCGCTGGACATCGTCGAGAACCCGAAAAACCTGAAGATTGTTGAACTGGAGGCGCCGCAGCTGCCGCGTTCCCTGGACGATGCGCAGATTGCGCTGGCCGTTATCAACACCACTTACGCCAGCCAGATTGGCCTGACCCCGGCGAAAGACGGCATCTTTGTTGAAGGTAAAGAGTCTCCTTACGTGAACCTGATTGTGGCGCGTGAAGACAATAAAGATGCTGAGAATGTGAAAAAATTCGTTCAGGCTTACCAGAGCGATGAAGTTTACGAAGCAGCGAACAAGATCTTTAACGGCGGTGCCGTGAAAGGCTGGTAATCTTTTCTCACCGTAATATCATTCAGGACGGGCTTCACGCCCGTCTTGTCATTTATGCAAGCACCTGATTCAATAACGCCCTGTTTTTTATTCATTGAGGAAATACTATGCGTGCTTTACCGATCTGTTTGTTAGCACTCATGTTAAGCGGTTGTTCCATGCTAAGCAGATCTCCCGTTGAGCCTGCTCAAAGCACTGCAACCCCGCCAGTTAAATCTGAGCCGAGCAAACCGCGCGCCACCCGCCCGGCCCCAGTACGTATTTACACCGATGCGTCAGAGCTGGTTGGTAAACCGTTCCGCGATCTGGGTGAAGTATCTGGCGAGTCCTGCCAGGCTTCGAATCAGGATTCTCCGCCGAATATCCCCACCGCGCGCAAGCGCCTGCAAATTAATGCCGCGCGTATGAAAGCCAATGCCGTCCTGCTTCACCGCTGCGAAGTGACCAGCGGTACGCCAGGCTGCTACCGTCAGGCCGTTTGCCTGGGTTCAGCGCTTAACGTCTCGGCGCAATGAGCGCATTTCAGTTCGCGCAAATAGGCGTCATCCGTTCGCCGTATAAAGAGAAGTTTGCCGTTCCTCGCCAGCCAGGCCTGGTGAAACACGGCGGCGGAGAACTTCATCTGGTCGCGCCCTATAACCAGGCCGACGCCGTGCGTGGCCTGGAGAGCTTCAGCCATCTGTGGATCCTGTTTGTGTTTCATCAGACAATGGAAGGCGGTTGGCGTCCGACGGTGCGACCTCCCCGACTGGGCGGCAATGCGCGGATGGGCGTCTTCGCCACCCGTTCAACGTTTCGCCCTAATCCCATCGGCATGTCGCTCGTTGAGCTCAAGGGCATTCGCTGTCAGAAAGATCAGGTAATACTGGAACTCGGCAGCCTCGATCTCGTCGACGGGACGCCGGTGGTTGATATCAAACCGTATCTTCCTTTCGCCGAAGCCCTGCCGGACGCCAGCGCCAGCTATGCACAGCAGGCGCCGCTGGCGGGTATGAACGTCAGCTTTACGCCGGAAATAGACGCACAGTTACTCACGCTGGAAAAACGCTACCCACATATCAAAGCGTTTATCCGCGAGGTGCTGGCGCAGGATCCGCGTCCGGCCTACCGAAAAGAGGAACAAGCGGGAAAAACGTATGCCGTCTGGCTGCTGGATTTCAACGTCCGCTGGCGGGTGACTGCCTCCGGTTTTGAAGTCTTTGCCCTCGAAGCGCGCTAATTTTATTTTCCTCTCTTTTGGCATCTTTGCCACACTGGTAAACTAAACCACTTTTTTTGTTTCAGGCTGGGCAACCAGCCTGTTCCGCTCGTTTAACTGGAACCGTTACAACATGCGTACTAGCCAATATCTGCTCTCCACTCTGAAGGAGACACCTGCCGACGCCGAGGTAATCAGCCATCAGCTGATGCTGCGCGCCGGGATGATCCGCAAGCTGGCCTCCGGGTTATACACCTGGCTGCCGACCGGCGTGCGCGTCCTGAAAAAAGTCGAAAACATCGTGCGTGAAGAAATGAACAACGCCGGTGCGATCGAGGTGTTAATGCCGGTCGTTCAGCCATCTGAACTGTGGCAGGAGAGCGGGCGCTGGGAGCAGTACGGCCCGGAACTGTTGCGCATTGCCGATCGCGGCGATCGTCCGTTCGTCCTCGGCCCAACCCACGAAGAGGTCATTACCGATCTGATCCGCAACGAGCTGAACTCCTATAAACAGCTGCCGCTGAACTTCTATCAGATCCAGACCAAATTCCGCGACGAAGTACGCCCGCGTTTCGGGGTGATGCGCTCCCGTGAATTCCTGATGAAAGATGCCTACTCTTTCCATACTTCGCAGGAATCGCTGCAGGAAACCTACGACGCGATGTATGCCGCTTACAGTAAAATCTTCAGCCGTATGGGGCTGGATTTCCGCGCGGTACAGGCTGACACCGGTTCTATCGGCGGCAGCGCCTCTCATGAATTCCAGGTGCTGGCGCAGAGCGGCGAAGACGATGTGATCTTCTCCGACAGCTCCGACTACGCGGCAAACATCGAGTTTGCGGAAGCCGTTGCGCCGAAAGAGCCGCGCGCAGCCGCCACCCAGGAGATGACCCTGGTCGATACGCCGAACGCCAAAACCATCGCCGAGCTGGTGGAGCAGTTCAACCTGCCAATCGAAAAAACCGTGAAAACTCTGCTGGTGAAAGCGGTTGAAGATAGCGCTTCCCCGCTGGTTGCCCTGCTGGTGCGCGGCGATCACGAGCTGAACGAAGTGAAAGCGGAAAAACTGCCGCAGGTCGCCAGCCCGCTGACCTTCGCCACCGAAGAAGAGATCCGCGCCCTGGTGAACGCCGGTCCGGGCTCCCTGGGCCCGGTGAACATGCCGGTTCCGGTGATTATCGACCGTACTGTAGCGGTGATGAGCGATTTCGCCGCTGGCGCCAACATCGATGGCAAACACTACTTCGGCATCAACTGGGACCGCGATGTCGCGACGCCGGAAGTGGCCGACATCCGTAACGTCGTCGCCGGCGACCCGAGCCCGGACGGTAAAGGTACCCTGCTTATTAAGCGCGGTATCGAAGTGGGTCATATCTTCCAGCTGGGGACGAAGTACTCCGAGGCGATGAAAGCCGCGGTCCAGGGCGAAGATGGCCGTAACCAGATCCTGACCATGGGCTGCTATGGTATCGGGGTGACTCGCGTGGTAGCGGCGGCGATTGAGCAGAACTTTGACGATCGCGGTATCGTCTGGCCGGATGCGATTGCGCCTTTCCAGGTGGCGATCCTGCCGATGAACATGCACAAGTCTTACCGTGTGCAGGAGCTGGCGGAGAAACTGTACGCCGAGCTGAGCGCCCAGGGTATTGAAGTGCTGATGGACGATCGTAAAGAGCGTCCGGGCGTGATGTTCGCCGATATGGAGCTGATCGGTATCCCGCACACCATCGTGCTGGGCGATCGTAACCTCGATAACGATGATATCGAATACAAGTATCGTCGCAACGGTGAGAAGCAGCTGATTAAGACCGGAGATATTGTGGAATATCTGGTTAAAGCGATAAAAGGCTAACACCCACCTCAGGGCCCTGAACGGATGTCAGGGCCTTTTTTTTACAAGGACAGTACCAATGACTGCACATCTCCTCCGCAGCGGACTGCTTACTTTTGCCCTGCTCCTGCTTACCGCCTGTACCCTGGACGTCGGCCGCAGCTCGCCTTCCACATCTGCTGCCGATGACCATTCATCATCCTGGGCTGTTACCCTCCAGCGTCAAAGCTCGATTGCCGGCAGCGGACTGCGCGAAATCGCCGAAAGCGACCTGCGCTCCGGCGACCTGCTGTTCTCCTCCAGCCTGGGCGTCACATCGCTTGGGATCCGCGCCTTCAGCGCCTCTTCCGTAAGCCACGTCGCGCTGTATGTTGGCGAAGGTCAGGTTGCGGAAGCCACCGGCGCCGGCGTACAAGTGATTACCCTTCAGCAGGCGCTGGCGCACAGCGATAAACTCTTTGCTCTCAGGGTGCCTGACCTGACGCCGGACCAGGCGACGGCGATGAAAAGTTTTGCCTGGCAGGTCAAAGACAGCGGGTATAACTATCGCGGCATTATTCAGTTTATCCCTTATATGGTCACCAAACCGCTCTGCTCGCTCAACCCCTTCTCACGAGACTTTCGCCAGCAGTGCGTCAGTGGCCTGGCCAAAGCGCAGCTGGGCGATGCGGCAAGCGGCGACAAGAAAGCGTGGTTTTGCTCGGAGTTTGTCAGCGAGGCCTTTGTCCGAGCCGGGCATCCGCTGACGCTCGCGCAGGCGGCGTGGATCAGTCCTTCCGATCTGCTGCACATGCGGGAAGGAGACGTCGCCACGTTTAAACCCGAAACGCAGCTCCAGTATGTCGGGCATTTGAAACTGGGAGTTTATCTTCAGGCTGGTAAGCTGGTGGGGCTGAACAAACCGAAGGACGGTGCGGAGTAAAGAAACGATTGACGCTTTTCCGCCAGCCAGATCCACGCTCACTCTTGATGTGACAGGGCTAATAACAGGAGGAAGTAGGTGGTACTGTGCGGGATCATCCCCTGCCCGTTACCCGGACAGGGGCCTGACAATCAATGGCTGCAGTCTTTACCGGGAATAAATTTGCCGGCTTGATCCGTCATCAGCGTTTTCATCATCTCGCCGGTATCCGGGTTCGCCTCGAGAGTAAAGTGCCCTTCTACCACCAGCAGTACCGGGCGAGTATCGGTCCCGCGCGCGGCGGCATAATCCCGTTCAAGCTGGGCATTGTTCGCCACCGCGACGCGTTTACCGGTCGCACAATCGGTAAAGGTTGCCGCATCGGCCATATAGAAATACATGCCGCGCATCGCCATCGGCGTCGTCGGCAGGCTGGCCTTCACTGGCTCCAGGGTATAGTTGAGAGGAGACTGAATGGGGCTTCCGTTGCGGTCGAGCATCTCCAGCTTGTCGCCTTTCGCGCGAAAGTAAGATTTCTCGCCCTTGCTGTTGGTCAGCACCAGCTTATCCGCGGTACGTGCCCAGGTGCCGTACGAGGCAAAGGATGACGGCTCACGACGGGCGCCCTGGTAGTGCTCATTCATCACCCAGGTCCCGTCTTTTTCCAGGAACAGCGAGGTGTCGATACCTTCGCAATCCGCGCAAGGCAGCACGCCTCGCCAGCTTTGCTGCATCGGCTTGAGCTCTTCCATCGCCGCTGGCTGGACCGTGTCAGTCTCGGCGCGATGGTTACAACCAAACAGCGCGAACAGCGAACAGGCCGCTATCACGGAGAATACGATTTTCTTCACTTTGCTTTCCTTATCATCCATTTCACCCGTTCGCCGACGCCTTCACTGGCGAACTTTCCCACGCAGCGCCTTGACTGAGGACTTCTGTGCCTTGGAAGCAAGGCGTCGCTCTTTCGATGCCCGAGTCGGTCGCGTCTCCCGGCGACTTTTTTGCACTGCGGTTAATTCTTTAATAAGGGCCACCAGCCGGGCGATCGCCGCTTCACGGTTCATCTCCTGGCTGCGGTATTCCTGAGCCTTAATGATAACCACACCGTCAGCAGAAATTAAGTGGTGGCTGGCGGCGAGCAGGCGCTCTTTGTAAAACTCCGGCAGGCTTGAAGCTTTAATATCAAAGCGCAGATGGATCGCCGTCGACGCTTTGTTTACATGCTGCCCCCCTGCTCCCTGGGCGCGAATGCCTGACAAGACGATCTCGTCGTCGGCAAGGGCTACGCTGCGGCTAATAGTAATCATGCCGACGCTTGCCAGGCGGTAAGCTGAATTTCCAGATTATTCCGAGCGCCGGATAACCAGATACTGCCCTCCTGCAGAGTGGCCTGCAGCGTCATGGTACGGTCGGCAAAGGCGCTAAGCAGTGCCAATTGCGCATCATCAAGATACCAGATGGTCAGCTTCGGGTACGCCGCAAGCTTGCTCTGATTCTGCTGCCACCAGATTTCAGCTGCCCGGCTATTATAGGCAAACAGCGCCACCGCCTGCGCCCGTGAGCAGGCTTTCTTAATCCGCCGCTCATCCGGCAGACCCAGTTCGATCCACAGATCGACCCCGAGATGATCGTTAAGCAGCCACAGCTCCGGCTCGTCATCCGACGACAGACCGCGGGTAAACTGTAGCCGTTCATCGGCATATTTGATCCATGCCAGCAGGCGCAGCATCATGCGCTCCTGGGTTTCTGACGGATGCTGAGCCAGCGTCAGGTTAGCATCCAGAAACTGGTTGCGATCCAGATCGGCTACATTTACCGCAGCTTTATATATTGTCGCTTTCAGCGCCATGAATAAACTCCTGAAAAGAATGGCGTACATTGTAGCGAAACTGGCGGCAAAAGGCTGTCGTCAATCGCAGCAACCTGTTTCATCCTGCTGAAATTGCTTAAATGACTATGATATAGTTCCCTTGCTAAACAGAGTTTATCTTCGTAGGCTTAAACTTGCATCCCACGGTTGAGTCAGAACGCTGACAGGAGGGCATGTGGACCACTATTGTGAGTTAATACGCAAGCGGTATGCGGAAATAGCCAGCGGAGACTTAGGGTATATCCCGGATGCGCTGGGTTGCGTGTTGAAAGTATTGAATGAGATTGCGGCGGATGAGGCCCTTTCGGAGTCAGTCAGGGAAAAGGCCGCTTATGCGGCAGCAAACTTACTGGTGAGCGATTATGTCAATGAATGATACTTATCAACCCATTAACTGCGATGATTACGACAACCTGGAGCTGGCCTGCCAGCATCACCTGGTGCTGACGCTGGCGCTGAAGGATGGCGAACAGCTGCAGGCAAAGGCCAGCGATCTTATCTCGCGAAAAAATATCGAGTATCTGGTGGTCGAACTCGCCGGCAACGTCCGCGAGCTGCGCCTGGATAAAATCGCCAGCTTCAGTCACCCGGAAATCGGCACCGTGGTGGTGAGCGAATCCTGAATCAAAAACGGGCTTAATCGCCCGTTTTCCTCCACATCAGCCTGACCCCTTCCCCGTCCTTCACTTCACCTTCTGTGGTCACAAACAGATCGTCCGCTGCGGCAATCGGCGTTTCGCCGTAAAACAGCAGCGGCGTGGTGTCTCGTCGCCACGGAGCAACGCCCAGCTCCTGCCAGAGCTTCTTAAGCTTGCGTCCGCCATGGCGCCCGACAATATGCAGGTGGCCGCTGGCGCGAAAGCGGACGGTGACCGGCTCATCCGCCGACGGCGGGCGCAGCCTGCCGCCGGGCCGCAGCGTCAGCTCGCCGAGACCGTCCGCCAGCCGCAGCGGCTGGCGCCAGTCGGGCCAGCGCTGAACGCTGTCCGTCTGACCGGGAAGATACTTCACCCAGTACAAACGCTGTTGAAAACGGCGGACGGTAAATTCCCCCAGCCGCAGACAGGGGCTGGCATCTTCCCGCGCCAGCGCCACCTCGTGCCAGAGGCGCTCAGGCACCTCGCGGGCGGGCATCGGCGCCTGCTGCCCGGCGAGCCAGCGACGCAGCAGCGCCGCTCGGCGCGGCGGACTCATCGTCGCCAGCGGCGCGATAGCCAGCGAGCCATCTTCGGCCACCAGCGACGCCAGCTCCGCCGCCAACATCTCGTCCAGCAGTTGTTCCTGCTCGGCGCACAGGCTGGCGCTGCGGGCGACGGCCTCGCTAAAGTGCGGCCAACGCTCGCGCAGCACCGGGATCACCCGCAGGCGCAGGAAATTGCGGTCATAGGTATCATCCTGATTACTCTCATCTTCGATCCACGACAGCTGATGGGCGAGCGCCCACTGGCGTAGTGATTCGCGGGTTTCATTGAGGAGAGGACGCAGCAGTCGACTGCCGGCAAAGGCAGAGGATGGCGCCATCGCCGACAGGCCGGTAGGACCGCTGCCGCGTTTTAACGCCAGCAGCAGGGTTTCGCACTGATCGTCCTGGTGCTGGGCGGTCACTAACACCTCGCCGGCATTGAGCGTATCCTGAAAGGCCTGATAGCGCGCCGCACGAGCGTGGGCCTCGACGCCCAGCCCTCCCCGGGCTAACGTCACGTGATGCACCACCAGCGGCACCTGCCACTGCTGGCAAATCTGCCGACAATGCGCCACCCAGTCGTCTGCGTGGACGCTAAGGCCGTGGTGAACATGCACCGCCCGCAGCGTCAGCGAGGGATCCTGTTCCCGCAGCAGCACCAGCTGATGCAGAAGAACCGTCGAGTCCAGACCGCCGCTGAAGGCCACCAGCAGCTGGCGATGGGGATGAAGCGTATGCGCAATATCAGCCGTCATATCCACGAACATACCGAGAAGTGATGGCCCGGCACGTTACCGGGCCAGGGCCGCGCTGGCAAGATTTACTGCTGATATATTTCCAGCGGCAGGTCGTCCGGATCGCTAAAGAAGGTAAAGCGTTTACCGGTAAAGGGATCGACACGAATCGCTTCGCACTCCACGCCATGCGCGGTGAGATGGGCTACCGCGGCGTCGATATCATCCACGCTAAAGGCCACATGACGCAGCCCGCAGGCTTCCGGACGACTGGGGCGGGCTGGCGGAAACGGGAACGAGAACAACTCAATCACATACTCGCCGTTGAGCGCCAGATCGCCTTTCCAGGAATCGCGCTCGGCGCGATAAAACTCACTTTGCAGCGTAAACCCCAGAATATCGCAATAGAACGCTTTACTGCGGGCGTAGTCGGTCGCAATGATGGCAATATGGTGAACCCGTTTCAAACCCAGCATGGTTAAACTCCTTCTGTTAAGCCAGCCACGTTACTCGTGCGCGCCGTTAACGCGCAAGCCTTTCGTCATTTTTTAAGACTCGTACCCGATACACACCGTCCTCATCGCGCTTGGCGCCGTGAATATCGGTCTCAAAGCCCGGGTAATGACGGCCGATAGAGCAAAGCATCAGCAGAAAATCGAGCACCGCCCGGCTTTCCTCGGTGATCATCTCTCCCGGCATCAGCAGCGGAACCCCCGGCGGATAAGGGAGGATCATGTTGGCCGAAATCCGCCCCACCAGGTTCTCCAGTTCAATAGTTTCCACCTCCCCCTTTATCTGGCGCTGCCAGGCGTGATGCGGCGTCATTTTCATTTCCGGCAGGACGTCAAAGGCGCTGAGCATCAGCTGCGGCAGCTGATGCTGACGGATCAAGCGGTGGATCCCCTGCGCCAGATCCTGGATCCGCATGTTGCGGTAGAAGTCGGGATCTTCGGCGTACAGATCCGGCAGCATATTTTTCACCCGCAGATTGAGATCGTAGGCGCGTTTAAACTCGGTCAGGCCGCGCAGCAGCCCCATCGCCCGGGTTTTATCGATGCCGATACTGAACAGGAACAGCAGATTGTAGGGGCCTGTTTTCTCTACCACCACGCCCCGCTCGTCGAGGAACTTCGCCACCAGCGCCGCCGGGATCCCCTCTTCATCCATATTCCCCTGCTCGTCCATGCCCGGCGTCAGAATGGTGACCTTCACCGGATCGAGATACATATGATCCGCATCGGCATCTTTGAAACCGTGCCAGTCCTCGCCCGGCGCTACCGGCCAGCACTCGGCTTTATCCACGGCTTCCGGCTGCCAGATATCAAAGAACCAGCCGTCCGACTCCTCGCGCAGTCGCTGCACCTCTTTGCGGAAGTCCAGCGCCCGCTCAATGGAGCGCTGGATCAGACGTTTACCGGAGTTGCCGCGCAGCATCGCCGCCGCGGTCTCAATCGACGCGACGATGGGGTAGCTCGGCGACGTAGAGGTATGCATCATAAAGGCTTCGTTAAAGGTCTCTTCATCATAGTTGCCTTTAATGTGGATCAGCGAGGCCTGCGACAGCGCGGCCAGCATCTTATGCGTCGACTGCGTCTCGAAGATGACTTTCCCGGGGATCCGCTCCCCGCTCATACCGCTTTTCCCCTGATATATCGGATGGAAATGGGTATAGGGCACCCAGGCGGAATCGAAATGGATCGACGGGACATCGAGCGTCTCCTTAAGCCAGGTGGTGTTATAGAGCAGACCATCGTAGGTGGAGTTGGTGATCACCGCATGCACGGGCCACTGCGCCCCGCCCGTGTCGCGCACTTTCTGCTGAATGCTGTCGCGGGTAAATTCGCGCCGGGGGATACCGCCGAGGATCCCCAGCGCGTTGCGGGTCGGCTTCAGCCACAGGGGAACCACATCGCTCATCATCAGCAGGTGGGCCAGCGATTTGTGACAGTTACGGTCAATCAGCAGGGTGCTGCCGGCGGGCGCCGAGTACATGCCGACAATTTTATTGGACGTCGAGGTGCCGTTGGTCACCATATAGCTTTGCTCGGCGCCAAAGGCGCGCGCGATATACTCCTCCGCCTCCAGGTGCGGGCCGGTATGATCCAGCAGGGAGCCCAGCTCGGTGACCGAAATCGAGACATCCGCCTTCAGCGTATTCCCGCCAAAAAAATCATAGAACAGGCAGCCCACCGGGCTTTTCTGATAGGCGCTGCCGCCCATATGGCCCGGCGTACAGAAGGTATATTTTCCCTCCTGGACATAGTTGAACAGCGCGCGGGTAAACGGCGGAGTGATATTCTCCAGGTACTCGCGGGTGTACTGCCCAATGCGGGTGGCGATCTCTTCGGAGAGTCCCAGCGCATATTCGAAGAACCACAGCGTCATGCGCAAATCCTGACTGCTGACATCCATCGTCGAGTGGGCGTTAATAAAGGCGTACAGAGGAAGGTATTCATTGAGCTGATTGATATCGCTGCACAGATCGACGCTGTATTCATCCCAGTCGAAGATCACCCCGCAGATGCGCGGGTTGTGCTCGATAAACTGCAGCAGGTCGGCGCTGTTTTGCGGCCAGATGGTCTGGAAGCCCTGGCGCTGCAGTGCCGCTTCCAGTTCTTTGATCGGCTCGTCTTTGTGGTAGACGCCGTGAGGCCCCATGATGGCGATGATATTCACGCTTTCCTCCTGGTATTCACCTAAGTCAAGCATCATAGCAATCCCCCGGGCGCATCGCACATAAAAAAAGGGCCGGAAAATCCGGCCCTTAGTGTTTAGTCCTGACGAAAAAGTTAAGCGTAACCGTAGCTCATCAGACGCTGATAACGGCGGTTCAGCAGCTCTTCTTCGCTGAGCAGATCGAGGTCTGCCAGGTCTGCCAGCAGCTGCGCCTTCAGGCTCGCTGCCATCGCTTCCGGGTTGCGGTGAGCGCCGCCCAGCGGTTCCGGAACGATAGAATCGATCAGCTTCAGCTCTTTCAGACGCGGGGCGATAATGCCCATCGCTTCCGCAGCCAGCGGCGCTTTATCCGCGCTCTTCCACAGAATGGAGGCGCAGCCTTCCGGCGAAATGACCGAATAGGTGCTGTACTGGAGCATGTTGACCTTGTCGCCCACGCCGATCGCCAGCGCGCCGCCGGAGCCGCCTTCACCGATTACGGTGCAGATAACCGGCACGCTCAGACGCGACATCTCACGCAGGTTGCGGGCGATCGCTTCCGACTGGCCACGCTCTTCCGCGCCGACGCCCGGGTAGGCACCCGGGGTGTCGATAAAGGTGATGATCGGCATTTTAAACCGCTCAGCCATCTCCATCAGGCGTAGCGCTTTGCGGTAGCCTTCCGGCGCCGGCATCCCAAAGTTGCGGCGAATTTTCTCTTTGGTTTCACGACCTTTCTGGTGGCCGATGATCATCACCGGACGACCGTCAAGACGCGCGATACCGCCGACAATCGCTTTATCGTCAGCGAAGGCGCGGTCACCGGCCAGTTCGTCAAATTCGTCGAACGCCAGGCGGACATAATCCAGGGTGTAAGGACGGCGCGGGTGGCGCGCCAGTTGCGCAACCTGCCATGCACCGAGATCGGCGAAGATTTTGCGCGTCAGCTCTACGCTTTTCTCACGCAGACGATGCACTTCTTCGTCGATGTTAATATCCAGTTTCTCATCCTGACGGCTTACCGCAGTCAGGGAATCGATTTTCGCTTCCAGCTCTGCAATCGGCTGTTCAAAATCTAGGAAATTCAGACTCATAGTATTCCTGTATTAGTCAAACTCCAGTTCCACCTGCTCCGAGCCGATAAGGCCCCGCAGATCGTTAAGTAAACGATCGCTCGGAGAGACGCGCCATGTTGCGCCGAAACGCAACCGCGCGCGTGCATCCGCCCTCTGATAGTAGAGGTGCACTGGAATGGTTCCCGAACGGTGGGGTTCCAGAGACTGACGGAGTCGGTTTAAAAGCTGGTCATCAATTTGCCTGTCCGTCAGCGAGATAGCAAGCCCGCGAGCATATTTTTCCCGGGCTTCGTCAATGTCCATGACTTCACGGGCGGTCATTTTAAGCCCCCCGCTAAAGTCATCAAAGCTGACCTGTCCGCTGACGATAAGTATGCGGTCTTTTTCCAGCAACTGCTGATATTTATCCAGCGCGTCGGTGAATAACATCACTTCCAGCCGCCCGGAACGGTCATCCAGGGTACAGATGCCGATACGATTGCCGCGCTTGGTGACCATTACCCGCGCCGCAATCACCAGCCCCGCCGCCGTGGTGACTTTCCCACGTTCGGTCGGATGCATGTCTTTGAGCCTCACGCCGCCGACGTAGCGCTCAATCTCCTTCAGATACTGGTTAATCGGGTGTCCGGTGAGGTATAGCCCCAGGGTCTCCCTTTCACCATCCAGCACCACCTGCTCAGGCCATGGCTGGCAGCTGGCGTAGGATTGCTCAATTTGCTCGGGCTCTTCCGCCAGCACGCCGAACATATCAGCCTGGCCGATGGCCTCGGCTTTCGCGTGCTGGTCGGCGGCTTTCAACGCATCGCCCAGCGAATTCATCAGCGCCGCGCGATGTGGGCCGAGACGATCGAACGCCCCGGACATAATCAGCTTTTCCAGCACCCGACGGTTGAGCTTTTTAATATCGGTTCGCGCGCAGAGGTCGAACAGCTCGCGGAAATAGCCGCCATTGTTGCGCGCCTCAATAATCGCTTCGATCGGTCCTTCGCCGACGCCCTTGATGGCGCCAATGCCGTAGACGATCTCGCCATCGTCGTTGACGTGGAAATGGTACAGGCCGGAGTTAATATCCGGGGGCAGGATTTTTAGCCCCATTCGCCAGCACTCATCCACCAGGCCAACCACTTTCTCGGTGTTGTCCATATCGGCGGTCATCACCGCCGCCATAAACTCGGCCGGGTAGTGCGCCTTAAGCCACAGCGTCTGGTAGGAGACCAACGCGTAGGCGGCGGAGTGCGATTTGTTAAATCCGTAACCGGCGAATTTCTCCACCAGGTCGAAGATTTTCATCGCCAGTTCGCCGTCAATGCCGTTTTTCTTCGCCCCATCCTCAAAGATAGAACGCTGCTTGGCCATCTCCTCCGGCTTTTTCTTACCCATCGCACGACGCAGCATGTCCGCGCCGCCGAGGGTATATCCGGACAGCACCTGGGCAATCTGCATGACCTGTTCCTGATACAGGATGATGCCGTAGGTTGGCTCCAGCACCGGTTTCAGGCTTTCATGCTGCCACTGCACGTCCGGATAAGAGATCTCCTCGCGGCCATGCTTACGGTCGATAAAGTTATCTACCATCCCCGACTGCAGCGGGCCCGGGCGGAACAGAGCCACCAGCGCGATCATATCTTCGAAGCAGTCCGGCTGCAGGCGTTTAATCAGATCTTTCATGCCGCGCGATTCAAGCTGGAAGACCGCGGTGGTTTCCGAGCGCTGCAGCATGTCGAAGCTTTTCTTGTCATCCAGGGGGATGGCGGCGATATCCAGCGGCCCTTCGCCGTTCTTCTCACGGCGCTTGTTGATCATCTCCAGCGCCCAGTTAATGATAGTGAGCGTACGCAGACCGAGGAAGTCGAATTTCACCAGCCCGGCGTATTCCACGTCGTTCTTATCAAACTGGGTAACCGGATGCAGCCCCTGCTCATCGCAATACAGTGGCGCGAAATCGGTGATTTTGGTTGGAGCGATAACTACCCCACCGGCATGTTTACCGGCGTTTCGCGTCACCCCTTCCAGCTTACGCGCCATGTCGATCAGCGCTTTCACTTCCTCGTCCGCCTCGTAGATCTCCGGCAGCTGCGGCTCGGCCTCGAAGGCTTTCGCCAGCGTCATGCCCGGATCGGGCGGCACCAGCTTGGAGATACGATCGACAAATCCGTACGGGTGACCCAGCACGCGACCGACATCGCGGATGACCGCTTTCGCCGCCATGGTACCGAAGGTGATGATCTGCGATACCGCGTCGCGGCCGTACATATCCGCCACGTGCTCGATAACCTGGTCGCGTTTCTCCATGCAGAAGTCGACGTCGAAGTCGGGCATCGAGACACGTTCCGGGTTAAGGAAACGTTCGAACAGCAGGTCGAACTCCAGCGGGTCAAGATCGGTGATCTTCAGAGCATAGGCCACCAGCGAACCGGCGCCGGAACCGCGTCCCGGGCCAACCGGCACGCCGTTATCCTTCGACCACTGGATAAACTCCATCACAATCAGGAAGTAGCCCGGGAACCCCATCTGGTTGATAACCTGGAGTTCAATATCCAGACGCTGGTCATACTCCGGGCGCCTTTCAGCACGGACGGCAGGATCCGGGAAGAGGAATTCCAGCCGCTCTTCCAGACCCTCTTTCGATTTCATGACCAGGAAATCTTCCGTGGTCATATCGCCGGTCGGGAACTGCGGCAGGAAATATTCGCCAAGCCGCACGGTGACGTTGCAGCGCTTGGCAATTTCAACGCTGTTCGCCAGCGCTTCCGGAATATCGGCGAACAGCTCGCACATCTCTTCCTCGCTGCGCATATATTGCTGCGGCGAGTAGTTGCGCGGCCGTTTCGGGTCGTCGAGCGTAAAGCCGTCGTGGATCGCGACGCGGATTTCATGGGCGTCGAAATCGCTGGTGTCGAGAAAGCGGACATCGTTGGTCGCCACCACCGGCAGGCCGCGCGCTTCCGCCAGCGCCACGGCGGCGTGGAGATAGGCCTCTTCATCCTGTCGACCGGTACGGATCAGCTCCAGAAAATAGCGGTCCGGGAAATGCTCTTCGTAGAAGGCGACGCACTGTTCAACCAGCGGCATATTGCCGCGGATCAGGCTGACGCCGACGTCACCTTTCCGGCCGCCGGAGAGCAGAATCAGCCCTTCCTGATGTTCCACCAGCCAGTCGCGATCGATCCACGGCCCCAGGGCGCCGTAGCCGCGCTGATAGGCGCGGGAAATCAACAGGGTCAGGTTCTGGTAGCCGGTGTTGTTCGCCGCCAGCACGGTCAGCTCGGTAAATTCGTCGCCGAGCAGGTCGCACTGCACGTGAAAGTCGGCGCCGACGATCGGCTTAATCCCCGCGCCGTGTCCCGTCCCGTAGAACTTCACCAGTCCGCAGAGGTTGGTGAAATCGGTGATCGCCAGCGCTGGCATGCCAAGCGAGGCCGCCTTCTTCACCAGCGGCCCGGTCTTTGCCAGCCCATCGATCATGGAATAGTCGCTGTGCACCCGCAGGTGTACGAAACGTGGTTCAGCCATCTTTAGATCCCGGTGACTTAGTTGGACGCCAGGCCCAGGGCACGCTTCACCGGGCCAAAACTGCGCCGGTGATGCTCTGTTGCGCCGTGTTCCTGCAGCTTCTGCAGGTGAACAGCGGTGGGATAGCCTTTATGCTGGGCAAATCCGTAGTGGGGAAATGCGAGGTCCAGCGTGGCCATTTCGGCGTCACGAGTGACTTTTGCCAGAATAGACGCTGCGCTGATTTCTGCCACCCGGCTGTCGCCTTTCACCACCGCCTGGGAGGGCATCGGTAGCGACGGACAGCGGTTGCCATCGATCAGGACAAACTCAGGAACAATGCTCAGGCCGGCGACGGCGCGCTGCATCGCCAGCATAGTGGCATGCAGAATATTCAGCTCGTCGATTTCGTGCGGCTCGGCGCGCCCCAGGCTCCAGCACAGCGCTTTCTCTTTAATCTCATCGAACAGCGCCAGACGACGCTTCTCGCTGAGTTTTTTGGAATCATTCAGACCCACAATCGGCTTCGCCGGATCGAGGATCACCGCCGCGGTCACCACCGCGCCAACCAGGGGGCCACGCCCGACCTCATCGACGCCGGCAACCAGATGGGTATGCGGATAGACGAACTCCATCATTATTTTGCTAACTCCAGTACGGCGTCCGCCGCCTGCTCATCGGCGTTGCAGCGGATCTGCTGATGCAGGGCGCGGAACGTCTCATGCATCTCATGGCTGGTTTTGCCATCGGCCAGCAGCGGCTGCAGAGCGGCTGCCAGCGCCTGGGGCTCGCACTCATCCTGCAGCAGCTCTTTAACCAGTTCGCGACCGGCCAGCAGGTTCGGTAACGAGACGTAGTCGGTTTTTACCAACCGCTTCGCCAGCCAGAAGGTGAACGGCTTCATCCGGTAGCCAACCACCATCGGGCATTTCGCCAGCATACACTCCAGCGCTGCCGTCCCGGAGGCCAGCAGCGCGGCGTCGCTGGCGATCATCGCATCGCGCGCCTGACCGTCCAGCATATGCACGATCATATCCGGCGCCGTCGCAGCTTTAATACGCTCAAACTGCTCCTGCCGTTTAGCATTAACCAGCGGCACCACCACCTGCAGATCGGGATAGGTGGCGCGCAGAAGCTGCGCGGTTTTCAGGAAGTCGGCGCTAAGCATTTCGACTTCCGCGCCGCGGCTGCCGGGTAGCAGAGCGAGGCAGCGCACGCTGTGCGGGATCCCTAACCGGTCGCGCGCAGCGCCTTTGTCAGGATCCAGCGGCATCGCATCCGCCATGGTATGGCCAATAAAGCGGCAGGGGACGTTAAATTTGTCATAAAACGCTTTTTCGAAAGGCAGAAAGGCCAGCACCAGATCGGTGGATCTGCCGATTTTGAAAACGCGTTTTTGTCGCCAGGCCCAGACCGACGGGCTGACGTAGTGAATGGTTTTGATGCCCTGCTTTTTCAGATTTCCTTCGAGGGTGATATTAAAGTCAGGGGCGTCGATGCCGACGAAGACATCGGGACGCAGCTCGCCGAAGCGGCGGGTCAAATCGGCGCGAATATGGAGTAAGCGACGCAGGCGACCGAGCACTTCAACAATGCCCATCACCGCCAGCTCTTCCATTTCATACCAGGCTTCGCACCCTTCCGCCTGCATTAGCGGCCCCGCCACGCCGACAAAGCGCGCATTCGAGATGCGTGCTTTAAGCGCGCGGATGAGACCAGCGCCTAGAATATCGCCGGAGGTTTCTCCGGCGACCAGGGCAATCGTCAGGGGACGCTGTTCAGCCATTAACGAATCAAGCCGCGGGTAGAACGAGCGAAGAAATCGACAAACGGCTGAACCTCAGGATGCTGAGCAGCCAGTTCGGCGATTTCCGGCTTGGCTTCTTCCAGCGTTTTGCCGCTGCGGTACAGCAGTTTATACGCGTTGCGGATCGCGGTGATTGCTTCCCGGCTGAAGCCGCGGCGTTTCAGCCCTTCGATGTTAACGCCGAACGGCGTTGCATGGTTGCCCTGGGCAATGACGAACGGCGGAACGTCCTGCGCCACGCCGGAGCAGCCGCCAACCATAACGTGTGAGCCAATGACGCAGAACTGATGCACCGCCGTCATGCCGCCGATAATGACATAATCATCCAGCGAAACATGGCCCGCGAGCGTCGCGTTATTGGCCAGAATGCAGCGATCGCCAAGCGTACAATCGTGCGCCACGTGGGCGTTGATCATC
Source organism: Klebsiella sp. 4_1_44FAA (assembly GCF_000238715.1). Lineage (NCBI taxonomy): Bacteria > Pseudomonadati > Pseudomonadota > Gammaproteobacteria > Enterobacterales > Enterobacteriaceae > Klebsiella > Klebsiella sp. 4_1_44FAA. The sequence goes on along the minus strand of NZ_JH414803.1, from coordinate 342,021 downwards.
AGCAGGTTATCGTTGCCCACCTTTGTTAATCCACCGCCCTGTACTGTGCCGCGATGAATGGTGACGCTTTCGCGAATGCGGTTGCGATCGCCAATTTCCACCCGGGTCGGTTCGCCAGCATATTTCAGATCCTGGTTAACTTCGCCGATGGAAGCGAACTGATAGATCTCATTGTCACGGCCGATTTTGGTGTGGCCGTTAACGACAACGTGAGACTTCAGCACGGTGCCTTCGCCGATTTCGACGTTAGCGCCAACAATACAAAACGGACCAATGTGGACGTTAGCGCCAATCACGGCGCCTTCTTCTACAATGGCGGTAGGATGAACAAAAGCGGTTTTATCAATCACGTATCAGGCCTCCCGGCTACGCGCACACATCATCGTCGCTTCGCAAACCACTTTACCGTCAACCAGCGCAACGCCTTTGAAACGGGTCAGGCCGCGGCGGGTTTTCTCGAAAGTGACTTCCATAATCATCTGATCGCCTGGTACTACCGGGCGTTTGAAGCGTGCTTCATCGATACCCGCGAAGTAGTACAGCTCGCCTGGTTCCAGTTTTCCGACGCTTTTGAACGCCAGAATCCCGGTGGCTTGCGCCATTGCTTCCAGAATCAGGACGCCCGGCAAAATCGGCTTACCAGGGAAGTGCCCCTGGAAAAACGGCTCGTTTACAGAAACATTTTTTACTGCGCGCAGAAAACGACCTTCTTCAAAATCCAGCACACGGTCTACCAGCAGGAACGGGTAACGGTGAGGCAGAAGTTCCAGAATCTCTTCAATGTGCAGAGTATGAGTGTCAGTAGTCAAAATACTCTTCCTGTCTAAATGTACTAAAAGGCAATAATAACACGGCCTGCGGCAATCTTTTAGCGAATGCAACAGGCCGGAAATGTCATGTGACCAAATGATGAATTAGTCTTGTTGATTAACCTTGCGCTCAATCGCTTTCAGGCGCTTGCTCATCTCGTCAATATTCATCACCAGCGCAGCGGTTTTACGCCACGCCTTGTTCGGCTGCAGCGGAATACCGGAGGAATATACGCCAGGTTCGCTGATAGGACGCATCACCATCCCCATCCCCGTGACGGTGACCTTATCGCAGATTTCCATATGGCCGTTAATCACGCTGGCGCCGCCAATCATGCAGTAGCGGCCAATTTTCAGGCTGCCCGCCATGATAACGCCGCCAGCGACCGCGGTATTGTCGCCAATCACCACGTTATGCGCAATCTGGCACTGGTTATCAATGATAACCCCGTTGCCAATCACGGTATCGTCCAGCGCACCACGGTCAATCGTGGTGCAGGCGCCAATCTCCACGCGATCGCCAATAATGACGCGACCCAGCTGCGGGATCTTTACCCAGTTACCGCGATCGTTAGCGTAGCCGAAGCCATCCGCGCCAATCACCGTGCTGGACTGAATCAGGCAATTCTCGCCGATCTCAATCTCATGGTAAACGGTCACATTAGCCCACAAACGCGAGCCGGCGCCTATTTTCGTATTTTTCCCAACGAAGCAGCCTGCGCCGATAACTACGTTATCGCCCAGCACTACGCCGGATTCGATAACCGCGTTGGCGCCGATGGCAACGTTGCTACCCAGCTTCGCCGACGGATCGATGACCGCGCTCGGCGCGATATCCTGAGCCGGCTGCGGCGTGGTATCAAGAATTTGAGCCATGCGCGCGTAGGTCAGGTAGGGGTTACGCACTACCAGCGCGGCGCTATGGGCAAAAGGTAAATCATCCTGCGTCATCACAACGGCAGAAGCCTGGCAAGCGGCCAGGTGCTCACGGTACTTAGGGTTGACCATGAAAGTGATTTGGCCCGTTTTCGCGCTCTGCATGGACGCAACGCCGGTGATGACGATATCGCCATCACCGTGTAATTCTGCATCCAACTGCTGCGCGAGATCAGCCAGTCGAATTGAAGGCATTACTTATTTAACCTGTTTCAGCACATCAGCGGTGATGTCTTTTACATCGCTGCTGTTATATGCAACGGCATTCGCGTCAACCACCAGATCGATGCTCTGATCTTTCGCTACGCTCTGTACGGCAGTCTGGATACGGGTAACCAGTTTGCCACGCTCTTCGTTGGAACGACGTGCGCGATCCTGTTCAAACGCCTGCGCTTTCTGGGAGAAGGTCTGGCGCTGAGCCATCACGTCTTTTTCCAGTTTGGTACGTTCGGCGCCCGGCTTCATGGACTGCAGACGCTGCATTTTGGATTGCAGGTCGCCTTCCATACGCTGCAGTTCGCTAGCGCGGCCTTTGAACTCGTTTTCCAGCGTGTTGGAAACGCCAGTTTTCTGGGCAACCTGTTGGAACAGGCTGTTCATGTTCACCAGGGCAATTTTATCTGCCGCCTGAGCGGAAGTTACCATTGCCAAACCCAGACCTGCAGCTAATAACCACTTTTTCACAATAAACTCCTTACCATCCCATGAGTACCCAGGGGTACCGTTATTTGCGTGGCGAGGCGATAAACGCGTTATCGCCTACAGTCAGCGCTATACTGCACTTGCATTCCGTTGCCGCCAACAATTACCAGGTTTTACCAATGTTAAACTGGAACTGTTCGGCTTTGTCTCCATCGTACTTTTTGAACGGTTGGGCGTAGGAGAAGACCAACGGCCCCAACGGCGACATCCACTGCACGGCAATACCCGCAGACATACGGATGTTGCTCGGATCGCTGTAATCCGGATAACCAGCGTACGCGCTCGAATCCCAGTGAGTATCCCATACGGTACCCATATCCCAGAAGACGGAAGTACGGACCGAGTTCGCATATTTGTCACTAATAAACGGCGTCGGGGTAATCAGCTCAAGGCTGGCCACCGCCATCGCGTTACCGCCCACCGCATCATCGGATTTACACGGTGCGGATTCGGTGCTCTTACATTCATTATCGTAACTATCGTCATCATCATGACGACTGCTTGCCGGGAAGTACACCGCCTTCGGACCAATGGTGTTCGACTGGAAGCCACGCACGGTGCTGGAACCACCGGCATAGAAGTTCTCATAGAACGGCATCTCTTTGCCGCCGATACCATCGCCATAACCAAAGCGCGTACGACCCAGTACTACCCACTGATGATCGTTGTCGATCGGCACGTAGGTCGCGGTATCCAGCGTCGCTTTGTAGTACTCGTTGTCTGAGCCCGGAATGGTCACCTTACCGTTCAGGTTGACGCGCGAACCTTCCGTTGGGAAGAAGCCGCGGTCAAGCTTGTTATAGGTCCAACCGTAGTTGAAGGTGAAGTCATTCGCACTGAACGAGTTCCGGTCGTTGGTGTTGTCCGGATACTGGCCCATCGAGTTAAGGTAACGCCACATTGCCACCTGCGGCTGCATATTGGACAGGGAGTTATGCACATAACCGACGCCGGCGCGCAGCGTGTTGTATTCGTTGACCGGGAAGCCCAGCGTAATGTCTGTACCATAGCTTTTGTTGGTATAGTCAGACAGATCCGCATCGTTCGCATCAAAGTCATTATAGAAGACACGACCGCCGAGGCTTACACCGTCTACGGTGAAGTACGGGTTGGTCACCGACAGCTCGGTATAGGTCTGGTAGTCGTTTTTGGTACCGTTGATCCCGACAGCATAGCCAGTACCTAACCAGTTATCCTGCTGAACGCCCGCCTGGAAGCTGACGCCGCTCTCGGTGCCGTAGCCGATACCGAAGTTGAAGCTACCGGTGTTACGCTCTTTCACCTTGTAGACAACGTCGACCTGGTCCGGGCTGCCCGGCACGCGCTGGGTATCAGTATCCACCGTTTCAAAGAAACCTAAACGGTTGAGACGGTCTTTACCCTGATCGACGAGGTCGCTGCCCAGCCATGCGCCTTCCATCTGGCGCATTTCGCGGCGCAGTACGGCATCTTTAGAGGTGTCGTTGCCTTCGAAGCGAATTTTACGCACGTAATAACGGTTGCCTGCGTCGACGTTAACGTGCAGCTTAACGGTTTTATCGCTGTCGTTGATCTCCGGCTGCGACTGCACGCGCGGATAGGCGTAACCATAACGACCCAACAATTTCTTGATGTCGTTTTCCATCTTGGTCACTTTCGCGCCGTTGTACAGTTCGCCTGGCTCAACTTTAGTCAGCGCTTCGATTTCCGCGGAATGGCCAGCGAGGTTGCCCGTCACCTGCACTCCGGAAAACTTGTACTGATCGCCTTCGGTGATGTTGACGGTGATGTAGATCCCTTTCTTATCCGGCGTCAGGCTGACTTGGGTAGAATCGATGTTGAAACGGGCATAGCCGCGATCCAGGTAGTAGCTGCGCAGGGTTTCAAGGTCGCCCGCTAGCTTCTGCTTCTGGTATTTACGGTCGCCGACCACGTTCCACCACGGCACCTCATCGCGCAACTGGAAGTGGGAGATCAGCTCATCGGTCGAAAACGCATGGTTGCCGACGATGTTGATCTGTTGAATTTTTGCGGAGACGCCTTCCTGGAAGACCAGCTTCAAATCGACACGGTTACGCGGCAGCGGCGTAACGACTGCTTTGACGCTGGCGCTGTATTTACCGACGCTGTAGTAGAAGTCTTCAAGACCCTTCTCGATATCCGCGATGGTCGTGCGGTCAAGCGACTCGCCCACCCGAACGCCTGAGGCCTCAAGGTTCTGCTTGAGCATGTCATCTTTCACCGACTTGTTGCCGGAGAAGGTGATGCTGGCGATCGTCGGACGCTCTTTCACCTGCACCAGCAGGGTATCACCATCGCGCAGGACGCGGACGTCCTCGAAGTTGCCAGTGGCAAACAGCGCGCGAATAGTGTTACTGATATCATCGTCGGTCACCGTATCGCCAGGACGCACTGGCATACTGAGGAGGGCCGCACCAACAGCGACACGCTGCAAGCCTTCGAAATGAATGTCCTTCACCACGAACCCTTCAGCACCGTATACAGTCGCGCTGCTAAACAGCAGCGACGCTATGAGCAACTTTTTCATCGCCATCGTTATTATGCGTTCTTCCTAACAAACTCTCTTATAACCGAGAGAAATCATTGAAAAGTGCAAGCCCCATTAACAGCACCAGCAGTATTGAGCCAATGCGATAACTAAAGTCTTGAACTCGCTCGGATACCGGCCCGCCCTTCAGCTTTTCAATCGCTAAAAACAGCAGATGTCCCCCATCCAGTACGGGTAGAGGGAACAGGTTGATGATTCCGAGGTTCACGCTAATCAGCGCCAGGAACATCAGATAATAAATCAACCCAAACTCCGCTGACATTCCAGCCCCCTGAGCGATAGAGATCGGCCCACTGAGGTTGTTCAGTTTGACATCACCGGTTATCAATTTACCCAGCATCCTGACCGTCAGCGACATCAGCTGCCAGGTTTTATCCGTGGCTTCAGCGATGGCGGCAAACGGTCCGTACTGACGTACTGTCTTGTATTCTTCAGGCAGCGGGATGACCTTTGGCACCACCCCTGCGAACCCTTCCGCCTTACCTTTCACCGTTTTCGCATCCGGCGTCAGGGTTAACGGCAGCGCACTCCCCTGCCGTTCAATCTCCAGCGCCAGCGCTTTGCCCGGATTATCGCGCACCAGATTAACAAACGTCATCCACTGCGTTAACGGTTGACCATCGACTTTAACGATCCGGTCGCCCGCTTGCAAACCCGCTTTCTGGGCTGCCGATCCCGCCTGAACCTCAGCCAGCACCGTATCAATCTGCGCGCTGCGCGGCTGGATCCCCAGCGAGGTCACGGGATCTTGCTTGTCTGGCTCAAACGACCAGTGCCGCAGATCGACGATTTTATCCTGGCGCTGATTGGTCCCGAAAGGGGCGACGGTAACTATTGTTTGCGGGTTGCCGATTTTGGCCACCAGCTGCAGACGCACCGCATCCCAATCAGGCGTTTCGATACCATCTATCGCTTTAAGTTCCGTTCCTTTTGCAATTTGTGCTTGCGCGGCAACCGAATTGGGCGTTATTTCACCCACCACCGGCCGCACGCCGGGAACGCCGATGATAAAGACCAGCCAGTAAGCAAAGATAGCGAAAATGAAGTTAGCGATGGGGCCGGCGGCAATAACCGCCGCACGCTGACCGACGGTTTTATTGTTGAAGGCATAATGACGCATCTCCGGCGCCACCGCTTCAACACGCTCATCCAGCATCTTGACGTAGCCGCCCAGTGGGATCAGGGCGATGACGAACTCTGTGCCCTGCTTATCCATCCGCCGCCACAGCGCTTTGCCGAAGCCGATAGAAAAACGCTCAACCCGGATACCGCAGCGGCGCGCCACCCAAAAATGGCCAAACTCATGCACCGTAATCAGTACGCCAAGCGCAATGATAAAAGCCGCCAGATTCCAGAGCACGCTCAGCATATAACCTTCCGTCAAATCGTCCTGAAGACCAACAGTAGCAGACAGGCGAAGACCGGTACCGCCGCCGTCAGGCTGTCGATACGATCGAGAATACCACCATGTCCGGGAATCAAGTGCCCGCTATCCTTAATGCCGGCCTCGCGCTTAAACATACTTTCCGTCAGGTCGCCCAGCACCGAAGCCAGGGCCGCCACCACCGAACAAACCAGCAGCACCGTCGGCGTGACGTCAAGATGGGCCCACACGCCGTAGGCCCAGGAAATCACTGCCGCGGTCAGCAAACCGCCAAAAAAGCCCTGCCAGGTTTTACCCGGTGAGACCTTCGGCGCCAGCTTGTGCTTGCCAAACATTTTACCAAACATATAGGCGCCAGAGTCTGCGCCCCACACCAGGATCATGACGTACAGCAGCCACAGCGCGCCGCTGTAGTGGTTATCGGCATAGTGCCAGGCGCGCAGCGCCAGCATGCCCCAGAAAAACGGGACGATGGTCAGGATGCCGAAGATGAGGCGCAGCACCTTTGAGTGGCGCCAGAATGCCGCCGACGCCGGGTATGAGAGCACCAGCAGTAACGCGACGATCCACCAGGCAAAAGAGGCCCATAGCGACCCTTCAACCATCGGTTGATGAACGTCATAATGGTATTCAGGCAGCAGAAAAAGCATCGCCGCCAGCAGAAGGCCGCACAGCACCGCCAGCCAAACCCGCTGCGACGTCGAGGTAAAACCGCTCAGTTGTCCCCACTCCCAGGCGGCGAGCATACAGACCACCAGGGTGACGATAGCAAAGCCCATCGGCGGCAATAAAAACAATGCCGCAATGACGATGGGGATTAAGACGAAAGCAGATATCAGGCGATACTTCAGCAAAAGTGCCCCCCATCAGGCATGACTGCCACCCGGCTCAGTGCCGCCGAAACGACGCTCTCGATTAACAAAGGCATGGAGTGCACCTTCAAAGTCCTGTTCAGCAAAATCGGGCCAAAGAACATCCGTAAAGTAAAGTTCGGCATAGGCAATTTGCCAAATCAGAAAGTTACTTATTCGGTGCTCTCCCCCGGTCCTAATAACTAAATCAACGGGAGCCAGTTCATGCATGCAGACCTGCTGACTCAGCATGTCTTCCGTGATCTGCTCAGGCAGCAGCGTCCCGTCCTGTACCTGTTTCGCCAGCAAACGAACGCCCTGGGTAATATCCCAGCGACCGCCGTAATTGGCTGCAATATTCAGCGTTAAGCCGGTATTGTTTGCGGTTAGCGCTTCCGCTTTGCGGATCCGCTCCTGCAGGCGCGCATTGAAGCGCGTGGTGTCGCCAATAATCCGCAGACGCACATTGTGTCGGTGCAGGCTTTTGACTTCGCTATCCAGCGCCCAGACGAACAGTTCCATCAGCGCACTGACTTCCTGAGCCGGACGGTTCCAGTTTTCGCTGCTGAACGCGTATAACGTTAACGCCTCAATCCCATTATTCGCCGCGAAGGAGACCGCGCGACGCACGGATTTCGCCCCGGCCTTATGCCCGAAAGCGCGAATTTTACCTTGCCGTTTCGCCCAACGGCCGTTGCCATCCATAATAATGGCGACATGACGGCAGCCATGGGTGGGCGATATTTCGCTGACAGTTTGATTAGCAGACAACATCACGCGTTTTAAGTCCATAATAAGGATTAACTAGCCACCAAACAGAGGCCACCGGGCCGCGCTGGATACGCATTTTTATCCGGTGCCGGGGCTGCAGCCAATCGCAGAGAACAACCAAAAGCTTTACGCAAAAAAGCCGTGTTTTGTCACGGCCACCGTAATCTTTAACAACAAAATGCAACGATCGGGTGGCGCAGACTATATCACCGAAGCCTTGCGCCCACAAATATCACCGCGTTACGCCTGCGCAACCAACCGCTGCAGCTGCTGGTGAGCGATTGCGCGCGCCTCGGCGTCGATAACCAGAACATCACCAATGCTTTGCGGCTCCTGCAGGTCCATCTTATCCAGCACCGCCAGGTTAATCGCCGCAATATCGGTAAAGCGGATATCGCCATGCAGAAACGCGGCAACCGACTCTTCATTAGCCGCATTCAGCGTCGTGGTCGCGGCCTGGCCGACGTCAAACGCGTCCATCGCCAGCTTCAGGCACGGATATCGCGTATAGTCCGGCGCGGAGAAGCTCAGATTGCTCAACTGACAGAAGTCCAGCGGTTTAACGCCGGAATTCAGTCGCTGCGGCCAGCCCATGGTATGGGCGATCGGCGTGCGCATATCCGGCTCCCCAAGCTGGGCCAGCACGCTGCCATCCTGATAGCGAACCATCGAGTGGATCACCGACTGCGGATGGATCAGCACTTCCATCTGCTGGGCCGAGGCGTTAAACAGCCAGCGCGCTTCAATATATTCCAGGCCTTTGTTCATCATCGTGGCCGAATCGACGGAGATCTTGCGCCCCATCGACCAGTTGGGATGACGGCAGGCCTGATCCGGGGTCATCGCCGCCAGTTCAGCCACGGCCGTCTCGCGGAAAGGCCCACCGGAGCCGGTCAGCAGGATTGACGAGACGCCATTCCGGGCAAGATCAGCGTATCCCAGATGCTGCTGAATTGTCTCCGGCATACTCTGAAAAATAGCGTTATGCTCACTATCGACCGGTAGCAATCGCGCCCCCGACTGTTGCACCGCCTCCATGAATAAGCGACCGCAGGTCACCAGCGATTCTTTATTCGCTAACAATACCGTTTTCCCGGCGCGGATCGCCGCCAGCGTCGGCACCAGTCCCGCCGCGCCGACGATTGCCGCCATGACCTGCTCGACCTCATCCAGCGCCGCGACCTCTGCCGCCGCCTGCTGGCCGCTCAGCACCTCGGTGCGACTGCCATGCTCATGCAGACGGGTGCGCAACCGCTCAGCGCTTTGCGCATCGTCCATCACCGCGTAACGGGGGGTAAATTCCAGGCATTGTTCAACCATACGGTCAACGTTTTTCCCCGCGACCAGCGCGGCGACGGAAAAGCGACCAGGGTTATGGCGCACCACGTCCAGCGTGCTACAGCCAATGGAGCCGGTCGAACCGAGAACGGTTAATTGCTTCATGAGACGTCCAGAAGAGTGGAAACAGAATAAAAAGCAAAACGCCGCCAGCAAGCCCCTACGCAGCAACTATCGGGGATGAGACGGCGGCATTAGGCCTTCAACTAAGCGCTAAAGGCTACAAGGCCAGCGGTCGCAACGCAATCCCGAGAATTGAGCGTACAGTCTTCTGTACGGCGTTTCAGATTTTACTCAGGCCAGAGCCTGTCTGGCCTGAGTAAGGGCAGAGCATTAGAACTGCATCAGTTCCGCTTCTTTGTCTGCCAGCGCCGCGTCAACTTTTTTGATGGCGGCGTCAGTCATTTTCTGCACGTCGTCCTGAGAACGGCGATCGTCATCTTCGCTGATCTCTTTTTCTTTCAGCAGCGCTTTGACTTTATCGTTGGCGTCACGGCGAACGTTACGCACGGCAACGCGCGCCTGCTCGGCTTCACCACGCACGATCTTGGTCAGATCTTTACGACGCTCTTCGGTCAGCGGCGGCAGCGGGACACGAATATCGCTGCCGGCAGAGCTTGGGTTCAGACCGAGGTCTGACGCCATGATCGCTTTTTCAACGGCCGCGGACATAGAACGGTCAAAGACGTTGATTTTCAGGGTACGGGAGTCTTCGACGGTGACGCTGGCCAGCTGGCGCAGCGGGGTCGGAGTACCGTAGTATTCAACAACAATCCCGTCCAGCAGGCTCGGAGAAGCACGACCCGTGCGAATTTTGCTGATTTGGTTTTTGAATGCTTCGACGCATTTTTCCATGCGGATTTCAGCATCTTTTCTGATATCGCTAATCACGTTACGAATCCTTGAAAGCTTGTCTCAGTCAGACCAGACGGGGCACCCGTCGGAAAATGAGCTAAGTATAGTCAGATTTAATGAAAATCACCGGGCAATATCCCCGCGAAAGTAAAGCGGAATATTACCCGGATTTGGCGCTGACGGGAATTATTCCGTGATCAATGTGCCTTCTTTTTCGCCCATCACCACGCGACGCAGGGCGCCAGGTTTGTTCATGTTGAAGACGCGAATCGGTAATTTATGGTCACGCGCCAGGGTGAAGGCCGCCAGATCCATGACTTTCAGCTCTTTTTCCAGAACTTCGCTGTAGGTCAGCTGATCGTACATGGTGGCAGAAGGATCTTTTGCCGGGTCAGCGGTGAATACGCCGTCAACCTTGGTGGCTTTCAGCACCACATCGGCTTCAATTTCGATACCGCGCAGGCAGGCTGCGGAATCGGTGGTAAAGAACGGGTTGCCGGTACCAGCGGAGAGGATCACTACGCGGTTGTTGCGCAGCAGGCTGATTGCCTCTGCCCAGCTGTAGTTGTCGCATACGCCGTTCAGCGGGATGGCGGACATCAGACGAGCGTTCACATAGGCGCGGTGGAGCGCATCACGCATTGCCAGGCCGTTCATGACCGTTGCCAGCATGCCCATGTGGTCGCCCACAACGCGGTTCATACCCGCTTTCGCCAGACCAGCACCACGGAACAGGTTACCGCCACCAATTACTACGCCAACCTGAATACCCAGCTCAACCAGCTCTTTGATCTCCTGAGCCATGCGGTCAAGTATGCTTGCATCAATACCGAAGCCTTCTGAGCCCTGCAGCGCTTCGCCACTTAATTTCAGCAGAATACGTTTGTAGACGGGTTTTGCATTGGTAGCCATGTTTCTTTCCTGAGACTGTCAACGAATGAGATGTGTTAATTCCGGCGACATTGTATGTCGCATTTCAGCGCGGCCACTATAAGCAGTTGGCTGAATTTACAAAATGGGCGCAAAAAGAAGCCGCCCTCAGGCGGCTTCCTTTTTTTAAAAATAGACTGCTTGGACATCGCAGCAACTTCTGCTGCAAAGTCAGTCTCAACTTTCTCAATGCCTTCGCCCACTTCAAAGCGGATGAAGCCAGTCACGTCAGCGTTGTGCTCTTTCAGCAGCTGGCCAACAGATTTGCTCGGCTCCATAACGAAAGGCTGACCAGTCAGAGAAACTTCGCCGGTGAATTTCTTCATGCGGCCTTCAACCATTTTCTCTGCGATTTCTTTCGGCTTACCGGACTGCATCGCGATGTCCAGCTGAACCTGGTACTCTTTCTCTACCACTTCAGCAGACACGTCTTCCGGCTTAACGAATTCCGGCTTGCTTGCAGCAACGTGCATTGCCAGCTGCTTAACCAGCTCTTCGTCAGCGCCTTTAGCGGCAACCAGAACGCCGATACGCGCACCGTGCTGGTAGCTGCCCAGAACGTCGCCTTCCAGAACAGCGATACGACGGATGTTGATGTTCTCGCCGATTTTAGCAACCAGCGCAACACGTTCTTCTTCGAACTGCGCTTTCAGAACTTCAACGTCGGAGATTTTACCTGCAACAGCGGCGTCCAGTACTTTGTCGGCAAATGCCTGGAAACCACCATCTTTAGCAACGAAGTCAGTCTGGCAGTTAACTTCCAGAATGTAACCGTAGTTGCCTTCGATTTTGGTTTTGATCACGCCGTCAGCAGCCACGTTGCCTGCTTTCTTCGCCGCTTTGATCGCGCCGGATTTACGCATGTTTTCGATTGCCAGCTCGATGTCGCCATTCGCTTCAGTCAGCGCTTTTTTGCAATCCATCATGCCTGCGCCAGTACGTTCGCGCAGCTCTTTTACCAGGGAAGCGGTAATTTCAGCCATTCTAAAATCCTCGGGAGATGTGGATACTGCCCGGCCAACGGCCAAACAGCGTAAATTGAAAAAAGGGGCCGATAATGGGCCCCTATTCATACACGGTACTAATAAGGGCTTAAACCTTATTATTCAGCTTCTACGAAGCTTTCTTCCGCCTGAGAAGCCAGGTCCTGAGAGCGACCTTCACGAACGGTAGCAGCAACAGCGCCCAGGTACAGGCTTACTGCGCGGATTGCATCGTCGTTACCCGGGATAACGAAGTCTACGCCGTCCGGATCAGAGTTGGTATCAACGATAGCAAATACCGGGATGCCCAGGTTGTTTGCTTCTTTGATAGCGATGTGCTCGTGGTCAGCGTCGATAACGAACAGTGCGTCCGGCAGGCCGCCCATATCTTTGATACCGCCCAGGCTGTTTTCCAGCTTGTCCAGCTCACGAGTGCGCATCAGCGCTTCTTTCTTGGTCAGCTTGTCGAAAGTACCGTCCTGGGACTGAGTTTCCAGGTCTTTCAGACGTTTGATGGACTGACGAACGGTTTTCCAGTTAGTCAGCATACCGCCCAGCCAGCGATGGTTCACGAAGAACTGATCGCAGCTCAGAGCAGCGTCTTTTACCGCTTCGCTTGCAGCGCGCTTAGTACCAACGAAAAGGATTTTACCTTTACGAGCAGCGATCTTGTTCAGTTCAGCCAGAGCTTCGTTGAACATCGGTACGGTTTTCTCAAGGTTGATGATGTGAACTTTGTTACGCGCGCCGAAGATGAAAGGCTTCATTTTCGGGTTCCAGTAACGGGTCTGGTGACCGAAGTGAACACCAGCCTTGAGCATGTCGCGCATGGAAACAGTTGCCATGTTTAAAACCTCTATAGATTAAATTGGGGTTATGCCTCCACGTATCCCATATTACCGACCCCGAAGGGCACCCCGGAATATGTGCCGATACGTGTGTGTTATTACACAAAGTGAGCTATGTCGCTTACGTCCATCCTTGTGTATCTGAGATGGAACGGAAGTCCGGCGCGCTTTATACCACAAAATCCATCCAGACACCAACTCTTGTTGACGTCGCGTGCTGTTAATGATTCTCAGTTTGGCACCAGCCTGCCCGGACTGTTACCATTGACAGGACTTACTCTATTATTGTCGAAAATATCGACACTGCTGGACATACTCCATGGCTATCTCTATTAAGACATCTGAAGACATCGAAAAAATGCGCGTTGCCGGCCGCCTGGCCGCCGAAGTGCTGGAAATGATCGAACCCTACGTCAAACCGGGCGTCAGCACCGGCGAACTGGACCGCATCTGTAACGACTATATCGTTAACGAGCAGAAGGCCATTTCCGCCTGCCTCGGCTATCACGGCTATCCGAAATCCGTCTGCATTTCGGTCAATGAAGTGGTCTGTCACGGTATCCCTGATGACGGCAAGCTGCTGAAAGATGGCGATATCGTGAATATCGACGTGACCGTCATTAAAGATGATTTCCATGGCGATACCTCCAAAATGTTTATCGTCGGCAAACCGACGATTCTCGGCGAGCGCCTGTGCCGCATCACTCAGGAAAGCCTGTACCTGGCGCTGAGAATGGTGAAGCCAGGCATCAACCTGCGCACCATCGGCGCGGCGATCCAGAAATTTGTGGAAGCCGAAGGTTTCTCCGTGGTTCGCGAGTACTGCGGGCACGGTATCGGCCGCGGCTTCCATGAAGAACCTCAGGTGCTGCACTACGATTCGCCGGAGACAAACGTCGTACTCAAACCAGGCATGACCTTCACCATCGAGCCGATGGTCAACGCCGGTAAAAAAGAGATCCGCAGCATGAAAGACGGCTGGACGGTGAAAACCAAAGACCGGAGCTTGTCTGCGCAGTACGAGCATACTATTGTGGTGACAGACAACGGCTGCGAAATTCTGACGCTACGCAAGGATGACACCATCCCGGCGATAATCTCGCACGATGAATGATGAAAAGCCGGCGCCCGCCGGCTTTTTTATTAGATAGTTTTTTCTTATGGTGACGCGATGAGCAACTCATTACCTGACACAGCCTCCCCTCTCCTGCCCGTCCCGCCAGAACACCCGTTGAGTTGGCCGCAGGGCGATCTGAACTGTGCCGCAATCAAGGCGCACATCGATACCTTCCAGCACTGGCTGGGCGAGGCGTTTGACTCCGGCATCGTCGCGGAGCAGCTCATCGCGGCGCGCACCGAATTTATCGACCAGTTGCTGCAGCGATTATGGATCGCCTGCGGTTTTGAATCCGTCAGCGACCTGGCGCTGGTCGCCGTCGGCGGCTATGGCCGTGGCGAACTGCACCCGCTCTCAGACGTCGATCTGCTGATCCTCAGTCGTAAAAAACTGCCGGACGACCAGGCGCAAAAAGTCGGCGAACTGCTCACCCTGCTGTGGGACGTCAAGCTGGAGGTGGGCCACAGCGTACGCACCCTCGAAGAGTGCCTGCTGGAAGGTCTCTCGGATCTGACCGTTGCCACCAACTTAATCGAATCGCGCCTGCTGATCGGCGACGTCGCGCTGTTCCTTGAACTGCAAAAACATATTTTTAGCGACGGCTTTTGGCCATCGGAAAAGTTCTTCGCCGCCAAGGTCGAAGAGCAGAACGTCCGTCATCAGCGCTATCATGGCACCAGCTATAACCTCGAGCCGGACGTGAAAAGCAGCCCCGGCGGCTTGCGCGATATCCATACGCTACAGTGGGTGGCTCGCCGCCATTTCGGCGCCACCTCAATGGATGAGATGGTCGGCTTCGGCTTTCTGACCGAAGCCGAGCGCAATGAACTCAATGAGTGTCTGCATCAGCTGTGGCGCATCCGTTTCGCGCTGCATCTCGAACTCACGCGCTATGACAACCGTCTGCTATTCGACCGCCAGCTCAGCGTGGCCCGCCGGCTAGGCTATGAAGGCGACGGCAACCAGCCGATTGAGCATATGATGAAGGACTTCTTCCGCGTTACCCGCCGGGTGAGCGAGCTGAATCAGATGCTGCTTCAGCTGTTTGAGGAGGCTATCCTCGCCCTGACCGAGGATGAAAAACCACGCCCGATCGATGATGATTTCCAGCTGCGCGGCACCCTTATCGATCTGCGTGACGACACGCTGTTTATTCGCGAACCGCAGGCCATTCTGCGCATGTTTTATATCATGGTGCGCAATAGCACCATCACCGGCATCTACTCAACGACGTTGCGCCATCTGCGCCACGCCCGCCGTCATCTCACCCAGCCGCTGTGCTATATCCCGGAGGCGCGCACGCTCTTTCTTAGTATGCTGCGCCATCAGGGAGCGGTAAGTCGCGGGCTGCTGCCGATGCATCGCCACAGCGTACTGTGGGCCTATATGCCGCAGTGGTCGCATATCGTCGGCCAGATGCAGTTCGACCTGTTTCACGCCTACACCGTCGATGAACACACCGTCCGGGTGATGCTCAAGCTGGAAAGCTTTGCCAAAGAAGAAACCCGCAGCCGCCACCCGCTGTGCGTGGAGCTGTGGCCGCGCTTAACGCACCCGGAGCTGATCTTAATTGCTGCCCTGTTCCACGACATCGCCAAAGGGCGCGGCGGCGACCACTCGATCCTCGGCGCGCAGGATGTGCTGAAGTTTGCCGAGCTGCACGGGCTGAACTCGCGCGAAACGCAGCTGGTCGCCTGGCTGGTGCGTCACCACCTGCTGATGTCGGTCACCGCCCAGCGGCGCGATATTCAGGATCCGGAGGTGATTAAGCAGTTCGCCGAGGAGGTGCAAACGGAAAATCGTCTGCGCTATCTGGTGTGTCTGACCGTCGCCGATATCTGCGCCACCAACGAAACCTTGTGGAACAGCTGGAAGCAGAGCCTGCTGCGTGAACTCTATTTCGCCACCGAGAAGCAGCTGCGTCGCGGCATGCAAAGCACCCCGGACATGCGCGAACGAGTGCGTCACCATCAGCTGCAGGCGCTGGCCCTGCTGCGGATGGACAATATTAATGAAGAGGCGCTGCATCAGATCTGGAACCGCTGCCGCGCCAACTATTTCGTGCGACATACGCCGACGCAGCTCGCCTGGCACGCCCGCAACCTGCTGCGCCACGATCTGAATAAGCCGATGATCCTGCTGAGCTCGCAGGCCACCCGCGGCGGTACGGAGATTTTTATCTGGAGCCCGGATCGCCCTTACCTGTTCGCCGCAGTGTGTGGCGAACTTGACCGTCGCAACCTCAGCGTCCACGACGCGCAGATCTTCACCACCCGCGACGGTATGGCGATGGATACCTTTATCGTCCTTGAGCCCGACGGCAGCCCCCTTTCCGCCGACCGCCACGAGGCGATCCGCCAGGGGCTGGAGCAGACCATCACTCAGCGCAGCTGGCAGCCTCCGGCCCCGCGTCGTCAGGCGGCAAAGCTACGCCATTTTTCCGTGGACACCGAGGTGAATTTCCTGCCGACCCATACCGACCGAAAATCGTTTCTGGAGCTGATAGCGCTCGACCAGCCCGGGCTGCTCGCCCGCGTCGGGCAGGTGTTCGCCGACCTCGGGATATCGCTTCACGGGGCGCGAATTACGACAATTGGTGAGCGAGTAGAAGATTTATTTATAATCGCCACCGCCGACCGGCGTGCCCTTAATAATGAGCTGCAACAAGAAGTGCAACAACGGTTGACAGCGGCCCTCAATCCAAACGATAAAGGGTGACGTATTTTTTTTAGTGAATGGAAAGAAACAATGCAGCAGTTACAGAACGTTATTGAGTCCGCTTTCGAGCGTCGCGCCGACATTACGCCGGCTAATGTGGATACAGTGACCCGCGAAGCGGTTAACCAGGTTATCGCCCTTCTTGATTCCGGCGCGCTGCGCGTCGCTGAGAAGATCGACGGTCAGTGGGTGACGCATCAGTGGCTGAAGAAGGCGGTACTGCTCTCTTTCCGTATTAACGATAACCAGGTTATCGATGGTGCGGAAAGCCGCTACTTCGATAAAGTGCCGATGAAATTCGCTGACTACGACGAAGC
This sequence comes from Klebsiella sp. 4_1_44FAA, assembly GCF_000238715.1. NCBI lineage: Bacteria > Pseudomonadati > Pseudomonadota > Gammaproteobacteria > Enterobacterales > Enterobacteriaceae > Klebsiella > Klebsiella sp. 4_1_44FAA. The sequence goes on along the minus strand of NZ_JH414803.1, from coordinate 324,914 downwards.
GCGTTTCCAGAAAGAAGGTTTCCGCGTGGTGCCGCCGGCCGCCGTGCGCCAGGGCGCGTTCATCGCCCGCAACACTGTGCTGATGCCGTCCTACGTTAACATCGGCGCCTACGTTGACGAAGGCACCATGGTTGATACCTGGGCCACCGTCGGCTCCTGCGCACAGATCGGTAAAAACGTGCATCTGTCCGGCGGTGTCGGCATCGGTGGCGTACTGGAGCCGCTGCAGGCGAACCCGACCATCATCGAAGATAACTGCTTCATCGGCGCGCGCTCTGAAGTGGTTGAAGGGGTGATTGTCGAAGAAGGCTCCGTCATCTCCATGGGCGTTTACCTCGGTCAGAGCACCAAAATCTACGATCGCGAAACCGGCGAAGTCTTCTACGGCCGCGTACCGGCTGGCTCGGTGGTGGTCTCAGGCAACCTGCCGTCGAAAAATGGTAAATACAGCCTGTACTGCGCGGTGATTGTGAAGAAAGTCGATGCCAAAACCCGCGGCAAGGTCGGCATTAACGAGCTGCTGCGCACCATCGACTAAAGCAAATAAAAAGCGGGAGATATCCCGCTTTTTTTATATTTGATGCTGGCGAAAATGGATTTTTTCGTTAATTATTCAATGGTTATGATGCTATCAAAGGTACCGTTATGTACGATAATCTGAAAAGTCTTGGCATTACCAACCCTGATGAGATCGATCGCTATAGCCTGCGGCAGGAAGCTAACAACGACATTCTGAAAATCTATTTTCAGAAAGACAAAGGCGAATTCTTCGCCAAGAGCGTGAAGTTCAAATATCCGCGTCAGCGCAAAACCGTCGTCGCCGACGGCGTCGGCCAGGGCTACAAAGAGGTCCAGGAGATCAGCCCCAATCTGCGCTACGTTATCGACGAGCTGGATCAGATCTGCCAGCGCGATCGCACTGAAATCGATCTCAAGCGTAAAATCCTCGACGATTTACGCCATCTGGAAAGCGTGGTCACCAATAAGATCAGCGAAATCGAAGCCGATCTGGAAAAGCTCACCCGTAAGTAAGAGCATCCCGGCGGCGCGTTGCCTGGCCGGGCTGGTGGTCTCTATCCACTCCAGACAGCATGCATCGTCCAGGCCGGGTATGGCGCGTCGCTACCCGGCATTTTTTTGCCTCCACGTCTTAGCGTTGTTCGTCCAGCTGCAGCGCGATATACAGCAGCAGCCTGTCGTCAAAGCTACCGAGATCCAGGCCGGTCAGCTCCGAGATACGGTTCAACCGGTACTCCAGCGTATTGCGATGAATAAACAGCGCCTTTGACGTCGCCAGCGGCTGCACGTTATGGCGAAACCACGCCTGCAGCGTCCGCCGCAGCAGCCCGTTGTTGTCCATGGCCTTCAAACGCGCCAGCGGACGGGCCAGCTCATTGGCCTGCCAGCCGCCGCGCAGGCTGTCGAGCAGCACCGGCAGCATCAGATCCTGATAGAAATAACTGCGGCTCTCCGGCATCCGCTGCTTGCCAACCATCATCGTCGTCCGTGCGGTACGGTAAGAGCGGGCTATACTTCCTGGGCCGGTGAAGAAGTTGCCCAGCGCCACGCGAAAGCGCAGCTGGCCATTCTCTTTCATCCTGGCGATAAGCTGCTCGACGCGCCGGACGTGATCGTCAGCGTCCCAGCGGCCAAAGCTGTTCAGCGCCGGTTTCAGCACCACCATTTCCGTGAGCGAGACAATGGCCACCAGATTATTGCGATCGGGGGTAGTCAGCGCGTTCTGTAACTGTTGCAGTTCCGCCATCGCGCTGTCCACGCCGAGCTGACCGCTGTCTACCTCAATCATCGCCACCACGCGCGGCTGATTGAGATCGATGCCTAAACGCTGAGCCCATTCATTCAGCGCCGGGGTATGCTCTTCCGCCTGAATCAGGTTCATCACCAGCTCTTCGCGCAGACGGCTGTCCTGGGCCAGGAGATGCATCAGCCGCGACTGCTCCAGCATCATCTCTGCTGTCATGCACACCAGCTCGCCATATTTTCGCAGCGACTCCGGCTCGCCGGTCAGGCCGATCACCCCGACGATCTCCCCCTCCAGGCGCAGCGGCAGGTTAATCCCCTGGCGAACCCCGTGCAGATGGCGAGCGACCGCGTCGTCGATATCCACCACCCGCCCCTGGGAGAGGACCAGCAGCGCGCCTTCGTGCAATTCACCAATCCTTTCCCGATCGCCGCTGCCGATGATCCGCCCGCGGGCATCCATCACGTTGATATTGGTATCGATGATGCGCATGGTCCGCGCCACAATATCCTGCGCCATTTTGGTATCAAGATGCCAGCCAGCCATGTAGTCCTCCCCTTTGCTGGGCACCAGCATAAAAGAGTCATCGTCGCGCTGCATTGTGCATTTGCACTAAGCCGGGGTGAGATATGTGGAGTTGTGGGGGCGGTCACAGAACGAAAAAAGCCCCTGCCCTCGGCGAGGGAAGGGGCTGGGAAGCGAGCGCTGGCGGTTACTGCAACAGCAGATAGATAGAGGCGTCGCCGCGCTGAATGTTCAGCGCCAGTACGGACGGTTTGGCGTCGAAGATTTTCCGCAGATCGGCGATGTTTTTCACCGGCTGCTGATTCGCCCCGACGATGACGTCGCCTTTCTTGAGGCCAATCTGTGCCGCCGGGGTACCGGCTTTCACATTATTGACCACCACGCCCTTATCCTGACCCTTATTGCTCATTTCCGCCCCTTCAATCCCGTTGAAGATGGTGCTGGAGTCAACCTGGGTCTGGTTGCTCTGCTGCAGTTCGACGGTCACGGTCACCGGTTTGCCGTCGCGCAGCAGACCAAGCTCAACTTTGCTGCCGATAGGCATGGTGCCGACCTGGGCACGCAGCGCGGCGAAGCTGCTGATCGCTTTCCCGTTGAGGGAGGTGATGACATCGCCGGCTTTAATGCCCGCTTTCGCGGCCGCCGAACCTGGCATTACCTGGCTGACGAAGGCCCCGCGCTGGGCATCGACTTTCATCGCTTTCGCCAGCTCAGAGTTCAGTTCGGTGCCCATAATGCCGAGCTCACCGCGTTTCACCTGGCCATATTTCACCATCTGCTCGGTCAGGTTTTTCACCATGTTGCTCGGGATAGCAAAACCGATACCGATGTTGCCGCCGTCCGGCGCCAGAATGGCGGTGTTGATACCGATCAGCTCGCCGTTGAGGTTCACCAGCGCGCCGCCGGAGTTCCCGCGGTTAATCGCCGCATCGGTCTGGATAAAGTTTTCGTAGTTTTCCACGTTGAGGCCGCTACGGCCCAGCGCGGAGACAATCCCGGAGGTCACGGTTTCGCCCAGACCGAACGGGTTGCCGATAGCCACGGTGTAATCACCGACGCGCAGCGCATCGGAGTCGGCAAGCTTAATCGCCGTCAGGTTTTTTGGCTCCTGAATCTGAATCAGCGCGATATCAGAGCGCGGATCTTTGCCGACGACTTTGGCATCAAACTTACGGCCATCGCTCAGCTGAACCTTAATCGTGGTGGCGTTGTCCACGACGTGGTTGTTGGTCACCACATACCCTTTGGCGGCATCAATGATGACGCCGGAGCCCAGCGCCATAAATTTCTGCTGCTGGCCGCCGTCAGGCTGACCGCCCTGTCCGCCGCCCTGGCAAAACGGCGAACTCTGGAAAGGAGAACCATCCTGGCAGAACGGCGAATTATCGCCAAAGAACTGCTGGAAGTTACGTGGCATCCGTGGGGTATTAACGGTGGTGCTACCTTCAACGTTAATGCTCACCACCGACGGCATCACCTTCTCCAGCATCGGGGCCAGGCTTGGCATCTGCTGTGCATTAGTGGCCGAAGATGCCGTTTCTGCCGCGCTCGCAGAGAGCGGGGACAACGCCAGACCTAAACTCAGAGCCAGTGCACTCATTGCTAACGTGGTTTTTTTCATCAGTTTCAATCTCAATATCAGGTAACGAAAGTTGCTGTGTACGTGACTATCAGAGTCATTTTATAACGCTAAGTTCCGGAATTAAGTTTCTGGAAAAAGTAAAAATTTATTGTCCATCTTTACAAAACTCCAGCCTATTCCACCGCCATGAGTCGCCGATATTCATCCCACGCATACAAATCCGTCATCCCGCTGATATAGTCCTGAATCAGACGGCAGCGATAATAGTATTCCATCAGCGCAAATTCGGGCGCCGTACGCGCCAGTTTATTTACCGCTTCAACATAGGCCAGCCGGTGACGGGTCGAAAGTTTCTGATACAGCCGGGAGGCAATGGGTAAACGTCGTACCCGCTCCTGCGCTACTAATTCGCTGAAATCCTCCAGCGATAATTTCAGCAGCGGCTGATAAATATCCAACAGGCCGCTGATCACCCGGTAGCCCTGCAATTCCAGCTGCTCAACATCCGGATGGCTAAAGACCTGTTTCATCGCCACATTTTTATAGAGCTCCAGTAGCTGACTGCAATCGCTGTCGTCCTCCAGCAATGCATGATTAAAGTCCCCGGTGAAGATTGCCGGCAGGTTGTCAATAAATCGGCGCGCCGCGTAGGGCACCAGCTTATTCAGCGTATTCACCCGCAAATACATAAAAAACTGATCTTCCGCGCTCTGCTTCAGATAATTGGCTCGCGATTTCTCCCAGGCATTTTCTACTACCTGCGAAAATAACGAGCCTTTTTCATGACTGCCCCAGGCGTCGTAAAGATGCTGATAGAGCTGTTCTGCGCTAAAAATACGTTTTTCCACCGCGTCCTCGAGATCCGCGACGCAATATGAAATGTCATCCGCAGCCTCCATAATCCAGGTTAATGGAAACCGATTGTAAGGCGCGAGATCCAGTTCTTTACGCAAACGCGCGACATACTCTTCTTCGGCTAAATAATAGCCAGGTTTCTTCATTAAATAACTGTGGCTGGCCGGCGTCTCCTCAGACCACCACGCCGGACGAGTATATTTCAGGATACATCCCACCTGCGCCCAGGTCAGGTTCATACGCATTAGCGTATGGACCAGACGAATGCCCTGCGCGTTGCCCTCAAAGCTGCAGAGATCCTGGCGCACTTTACGGCGCAGCGCATTAAGCGATGTCTCTCCGTCATGCAGGCGTAAGGCCTGCACTTCGCAGCGATCGTCGGTCAGCGGCTGCCCGAGCGCATCGCCGGGCGCCAGGCGCTGACGGAACCAGTCGTTAATCGCCGCTTCGCCAAAATGGCCAAACGGGGGATTGCCGATATCGTGCATCAGGCAGGCCATCTCCACCACGCTCTCGAATGGCCCGGTCAGCTCTTCCAGGCCATACTCTTCCAGCAGCCTCAGCTCTTTCAGCCGGCTCAGCACCTCTTTGGCGATATAGCGCCCCACCTGCTGCACCTCCAGCGAGTGGGTCAGGCGAGTGCGCACCGCCGCGTTGCGCTCGAGCGGGAAGACCTGAGTTTTTTGCTGCAGGCGGCGGATTGCCGGCGAGTTGACGATCCGTCCCCGATCGCTTTCAAAGATCCGCAGGATGTCGCGCTCCGTCTCCACCCGCGGCGGCGAACGGAAGCGTCGACGCCAGTTTATCTTGTTGCGAAAATCAATCTTTGCCATAGCCTCTCCCGCGCGAGCAATACGCTTCCCCTTAAGCGCATGATAGACTATGCAACTAAACCTGACACATCGCGAGTAAATCTATGAAAATTGGCATTATTGGCGCTATGGAAGAGGAAGTTACCCTTCTGCGCGACAAAATCGAAAACCGCCAGACCATCACCATTGGCGGAAGCGAAATCTATACCGGCCAACTTCACGGCGTTGACGTCGCTCTGCTGAAGTCTGGTATCGGAAAAGTAGCGGCGGCGATGGGCGCGACCCTGCTGCTGGAGCGCTGCCAGCCTGACGTGATCATTAATACCGGTTCTGCCGGCGGCCTGGCGTCGACGCTGAAGGTCGGCGATATCGTCGTCTCCGATGAAGCGCGCTACCACGACGCCGACGTCACCGCCTTCGGCTATGAATACGGCCAGCTCCCTGGCTGCCCGGCGGGTTTTAAGGCGGATGAAAAACTGGTGGCCGCCGCAGAGAGCTGCATTAAAGCGTTAGATCTCAACGCCGTTCGCGGCCTCATCGTTAGCGGGGATGCCTTCATTAACGGCTCTGTCGGTCTGGCGAAGATCCGCCATAATTTCCCGCAGGCGATCGCCGTGGAAATGGAAGCGACCGCCATCGCCCACGTCTGCCATAACTTTAAGGTTCCCTTCGTGGTGGTTCGCGCTATCTCCGACGTGGCCGACCAGCAGTCCCACCTCAGCTTTGAGGAGTTCCTTGCGGTCGCCGCCAGACAGTCCACCCTGATGGTGGAGAATCTGGTACAGAACCTGGCACGTGGCTAAGTCGCTATCCTTCGCGCTTGCCGCGCTGCTGTTACTCGCCCCGGCGTGGCTGCTGGCCGCGCCGCGGGTGATCACCCTCTCCCCCGCCAATACCGAACTGGCCTTTGCCGCCGGGATCACGCCGGTCGGCGTCAGCAGCTATTCCGATTATCCTTCGCAGGCCAAAACGATCGAACAGGTTGCCAGCTGGCAGGGAATGAACCTGGAACGCATCGTGGCGCTCAAGCCAGACGTGGTGCTGGCCTGGCGCGGGGGCAATGCCGAACGCCAGGTTAACCAGCTGCAGTCTCTGGGTATTCACGTCCTGTGGGTACAGACCTCGACCATAGAAGAGATCATCGCTACCCTGCGTGAGCTGGCGCAGTGGAGCCCGCAGCCGGAAAAAGCACAGCAGGCGGCGCAAGCGATGCAGCAGGAATACGATGCGTTGAAAGCGCGCTATGCCAACGCGCCGAAGAAACGCGTCTTCCTGCAGTTCGGCTCCGCACCGCTGTTCACCAGCGGCCCCGGTTCGATTCAGGATCAGGTGCTAAGGCTTTGCGGCGGCGAGAATATCTTCGCCACCAGCCGCGTTCCCTGGCCGCAGGTGAGCCGCGAACAGGTGCTGGCCCGCCAGCCGCAGGCGATCGTGGTGACCGGGGATGCCAGCCGCATTGCCGAAGCGCAGCGCTTTTGGCAACATCAGCTCACCATTTCGTTGATTGCGTTACACAGCGACTGGTTTGAACGCGCCGGCCCACGTATTATCCTCGCCGCCAAACAACTTTGTGCGGCGCTTGACCAGGTAAAATAATCATCCGGCACACCGGATGTTCAGTGGGAATCAACGATGCTTGTCTATTGGCTGGATATTATTGGCACAGCTGTCTTCGCGATCTCCGGCGTACTGCTGGCCGGAAAACTGCGTATGGACCCATTCGGCGTGCTGGTGTTAGGGGTAGTGACGGCGGTAGGCGGCGGGACCATCCGCGACATGGCGCTGGCGAATGGCCCGGTATTCTGGGTCAAAGATCCCACCGATCTGGTGGTGGCGATGGTCACCAGCATGCTGACCATCCTGCTGGTCCGCCAGCCTCGCCGGCTGCCGAAATGGATCCTGCCCGTTCTTGATGCCGTCGGTCTGGCGGTGTTTGTCGGCATTGGCGTCAATAAAGCTTTTCTCGCTGGCAGCGGCCCGCTGGTCGCGGTGTGCATGGGGGTGGTGACCGGCGTCGGCGGCGGGATTATTCGCGACGTGCTGGCGCGGGAAATTCCTATGATTCTGCGTACCGAAATCTACGCCACCGCCTGTATCGTCGGCGGTATTGTCCACGCCACGGCACACGACACCTTTCATCTCCCGCTGGAGAATTCGGCAATGATGGGGATGGTGGTCACCCTGGTAATTCGTCTGGCGGCTATTCGCTGGCATCTGAAGCTGCCGACGTTTGCCCTGGACGATAACGGTCGGTAGTAAAAGCAAAACGGTAACCTTAAGGTTACCGTTTTTAGGGTTTGCTCCCTCCCGCTGGGGGAGAACTCGCTTAAACGCTGAACGAGGAGCCGCAGCCGCAGGTGCTTTTCGCGTTCGGATTGGTCACGATAAAGCGCGAACCTTCCAGCCCTTCGGTATAGTCGACCGAGCCGCCGACCAGATACTGCAGGCTCATCGGGTCAACCACCAGGCCGACGCCCTGTTTCTCAATGGTCATATCCCCTTCGTTCACCTGATCGTCAAAGGTGAAGCCATACTGGAAACCGCTGCAACCGCCGCCGGTGATATACACGCGCAGTTTCAGGTTCGGATTATCTTCATCCGCAATCAGGTGTTTTACTTTATTGGCTGCGGCTTCGGTAAACTCCAGCGGCAACGCTACGTCATCACTCATTTTCTGCTCCCATTGATACTTCCGGCCGGTTAAAGAATAACCGGACCTTTTGAGCCATTATCTAATACCCTGGTAAATCGTTCAAGTATTCTCCCGGGGAGCCTGCTGCGCTTTTGCCGCCTGCTCGGCTTCCTGCTTCGCCAGAGTACGCTGCAGAATGGTCGAATACAAAGGCTTACCGCCGAGGAATTGCGCCAGTAGTGTTGCGCCAAGGCAGGTAATAATCATTGGCAAAATGAGCTGATAGTTATCGGTCATCTCCAGCACCAGCACGATCCCGGTCAGCGGCGCACGCACCGAGGCGGCGAGCAGCGCCCCCATACCGGCAATCGCGAAGGTGCCGGCATCGAGATGGTAGGCCGGAAACAGCGGAATAGCCGCCATGCCGAACGCCGTGCCCAGCAGCGTGCCGAGCGCCAACATAGGCGCGAAAATGCCCCCTGGCGCGCCGGAAGAGAAGCAGATCAGCGTGGTCACCACGCGGGCAATAAAGATAAACAGCAGCAGTCCGACGGAGAAGTTACCGGCAGCGGCGATAGGGATCAAGTTAAAGCCACCGCCCACCGCGGAGGGCTGCATCAGCCCCAGCAGACCGCAGAGCCCGCCGATTAATCCGCCAATAAACACCCATTTTTTGATGTTGCCGCCGTGGATGCGCTGGAACAGATCCTGAGTGCGCAGCACCAGAAAATTAAACAGCGGGCCAAAGCAGCCAAACAGCATGCCCAGCACCAGATACAGCCATAGGGTATTTACCGGGGCGTTGCTTAGTTTACCCACCTCAATGATCGCCGCTTCGCCGTTGAAAATGCGAAACACAATGCTCGACATGATCACGCCGGTAAACACCGCTTTAATGGAGATCAGATTGTAGCGGAACTGCGGGCGCATCTCTTCGATGATAAACAGAATACCGGCCAGCGGCGCATTAAAGGCCGCCGAAAGCCCCGACGCCGCACCGGTCGCCAACAGCGTATGCCGCGCTTCCGGACTGCGCATGCGGAAAACGTCCAGCACCATGCGCCCAATGTTGCCGCCAAGCTGTACCATCGGTCCTTCACGACCCAGCACCATCCCGGCGCCAAGGGTCCCCATGCCGCCAACGAATTTCACCGGCAGCACGCGCCACCAGCGCACCGGCCGCAGCTCCTCCAGCGCGCCCTCAATTTCCGGAATCCCGGAGCCGCCGGCCTCCGGCGCAAAGCGACGCACCAGAAAATAGCCGACCATCGCCAGCAGCGCCGACAGGATAAACGCCAGCGGCCAGACCAGATACCAGTGGTCCGCCACCTGCGCCAGCGCGCCGATCCGCTGGTTCTGCACCCAGTTCACGCTCTTTTCAAAGGCGACGCCCACCAGCCCCGCCAGCGTGCCGACCACTGCCGCCATAAACAGCACCGCCAGCGGCGTTTTATCGCGTTGAATCAGACGGCGCACCGCATCGCCGCGACGCACCCGCACAAACTGATGTGCTTCAAAAGAGGGAGTTTCTGCTTTCATGCCGTTATCAATTATTGGTAATACAAATGAAGAGAGCGGCATTTTAGCCGTCCCGGCGCGCTGCGTCGTCAAAAAAATGCCCTTGCGGCACATTGTTTCAATTGGGCAAAACTTTCATAACCATCCTGGAATAACTTAGAATAGCCGATAAAACATTTTTCACGAACCAGGACCCTGGCCATGAGCAAATCTGAAAATCTGTACCACGCTGCGCGCGAACTGATCCCCGGCGGCGTTAACTCGCCGGTGCGCGCTTTCACCGGCGTCGGCGGCACACCGCTGTTTATCGAACGCGCGGATGGCGCTTACCTCTATGACGTGGATGGGAAAGCCTATATCGATTATGTCGGTTCCTGGGGTCCGATGGTGCTGGGCCACAACCACCCGGCTATCCGCAATGCGGTGATCGAGGCGGCATCCCGCGGCCTGAGCTTTGGCGCGCCGACCGAAATGGAAGTGAAAATGGCGGCCCTGGTGACCGAGCTGGTGCCGACCATGGATATGGTGCGGATGGTGAACTCCGGTACCGAAGCCACCATGAGCGCCATTCGCCTGGCGCGCGGCTTCACCGGACGCGACAAAATCATTAAGTTCGAAGGCTGCTACCACGGCCATGCCGACTGCCTGCTGGTGAAAGCCGGTTCCGGCGCGTTGACCCTCGGCCAGCCGAACTCGCCGGGCGTCCCGGCCGATTTCGCCAAACATACCCTGACCTGCACTTATAACGACCTCGCCTCGGTGCGCGCGGCGTTCGAGCAGTATCCGCAGGAGATCGCCTGCATCATCGTCGAGCCGGTGGCCGGAAATATGAACTGCATTCCGCCGCAGCCGGAATTCCTGCCGGGCCTGCGCGCCCTGTGCGACGAATTTGGCGCCCTGCTGATTATCGACGAAGTGATGACCGGCTTCCGCGTGGCGCTGGCAGGCGCTCAGGCTTACTACGGCGTGGAGCCGGATCTGACCTGTCTGGGGAAAATCATCGGCGGCGGGATGCCGGTAGGCGCCTTCGGCGGCCGCCGTGAGGTGATGGACGCTCTGGCGCCCACCGGTCCGGTCTATCAGGCGGGCACCCTCTCCGGCAACCCGATCGCCATGGCGGCTGGCTTCGCCTGCCTGAACGAAGTGGCGCAGCCGGGGGTCCATGAAACCCTGACTGAACTGACTAACCAGCTGGCGCAAGGCCTGCTGGACGCGGCGCGTGACGCCGGGATCCCGCTGGTGGTCAATAACGTCGGCGGCATGTTCGGCATCTTCTTTACCGATGCCGAAACCGTCACCTGCTATCAGGACGTGGTGAAGTGCGACGTTGAACGCTTCAAGCGCTTCTTCCATCTGATGCTGGAGGAAGGCGTGTACCTGGCGCCGTCAGCGTTTGAGGCCGGCTTTATGTCCGTGGCCCACAGCGAAGAAGATATCGACAACACCATCGACGCCGCGCGCCGGGTATTTGCCAAGCTGTAAGGTGCTTGAATGCCTGGTGGCGCAGGGATTTTCCCGGAGGAGGCGCATTGCGCCTTATCCGGGCTACCAAATCGCACAGCGCTGTAGCCCCGGTAAGCGATAGCGCCACCGGGGATGTTGAAGCCATCCAGGACCGTTAGCGACTCTGCTTTCTCAGCAAATAAATAAAGTAAGGCGCGCCGATAAAGGTCGACAGTAGCCCCGCCGGGATCTGATACGGGAACATCATCATCCGTCCGCACCAGTCGGCGAAGACCAGCAGCAGCCCGCCAGTCAGCCCTGAAATCACCATATGCGGTAGGGTTCGCCGGAAGCCCATCATCCGCGCGATATGCGGCGCCATCAGCCCGACAAAGCTCAGCGGGCCGATGGTCAGCGTCGCCGCCGCCGTCAGGCAGGCCGCCAGCAGCAGCAGAACAATCCGCGATGACGTCAGCGCCATGCCCACCGCTCGCGCCGCCTCCCCGCCCCAGCGGCAGGATGGTTAACCAGCGACGACAGAGCGGCGCCAGCGCCAGCAGCGCCAGCATTACCGCGCCGCTACGCACCACCCTCTCCGGCGTCGCGCTATATGTCGACCCCGAGATCCACGTCAGGATCTGCGCCATACGCGGATCGCCGCTGGCCTGCAGCATCATCAGCAGCATAGTGAAGGCGGTGCTCAGCGCCATCCCCGCCAGCAGCATCCGATGCGGCGAGAAGCCGCCGCGCCCGGCGGCAAGCATAATGATCAGCAAGGTGGCCGCCGCGCCAAGGCTGCCGGCCGGCAGCAGCCAGCCAAAGGCGTCGCCAGGCACGAAGAACAGCATCAGCACCACGCCAAAAGCCGCGCCGGAGCTGATGCCCAGCACTTCCGGGCTGGCCATCGGGTTGCCGGTCAGGCGCTGGATAATACAGCCGGCGACCGCCAGCATGACCCCGGCGAACAGCGCCGACAGCACCCGCGGCCAGCGCCAGGGCAGCAGTTGCTCCAGCAGATCGCCGTGGGCCCACAGCCAGCCGTGGGCATCGCGACCAAAGGCCAGCGCCACGCTCACCGCCAGCAGCAGCAACGCGACGCCTGCGAGAACAAACCATTGCACATGATAGCGCTCAGGCTGCACATTATCGCCGCCGTTCATCACCGGGGCGCTGATGCTGCGCAACCGCGGCAGCAGCCACAGCAGCAGCGGCGCGCCAATCAGGGCGGTGACCGAGCCGGTGGAGACTTCCCGCCATACCCGGCTCAGCCAGAGGATCACCTGATCGGAAAGCCACAGGAGCAGCGCGCCGATCAGCGCCGCCAGCAGCAGCCGCGCCAGCAGCCGACGGGCGCCAAGCATTTTCGCCAGCAGCGGCGCGAACAGGCCGATAAAGCCGATAATCCCTACCGCGTTCACCAGCAGCGCGCTGATGACGATCGCCAGCGTCAGGGCGCCGAGGCGCGCCAGGGAAAGCGCCAGCCCGAGGTTACGCGCCACCCCGTCATCGAGCCCCATCAGGGTCAGCGGCCGCAGCAGCAGCAAGGTGAGTATTGCCCCGCCAAGCAGCTGCGGCCACAGGCGCTGCGCCACGCTCCAGTCGGTCTGCGTCAGCGTCCCGGTGCTCCACAGGAACATGCTTTGCAGCTGGTCGTGATGGAAAATCACCATCAGCTGGTTAAGCGCGCCACAGTAAAGGCTGACCACCAGCCCCGCCAGGATCAGCGTTACCGGCGACAGGCGCTTGCCCCACGAGACGCCAAACACCAGCGCGCCCACCAGACAGGCCCCGGCCAGCGCGGCGAATTGCGACGCCAGCACGCCGGGAATAGCCCATAACGTGGTGACCGTTAACCCCAGCTGCGCGCCGGTGGCGACGCCAAGGGTGGTCGGTTCCGCCAGCGGATTACGCAGCACCTGCTGGAACAGGACGCCAACCAGTCCCAGCCCGGCGCCCACCAGCAGCGCAACAGCCAGCCTCGGTAACAAACTGTAATGAAACAGCATTTGGGCGATATCATCGACATCCGGCTGCCACAGCGCCTGCCGCCACTGCGCATAGGGCAAGGCGACATTGAGGTTGACGATGCTCAGCGCGAAGGCGACGCCCAGCAGCCCGGCCAGCAGGATAATAGCTAACGGCGAGAGACGCGTATTCATGCCGGTCTCCCCTGGGCATCAGCCAGCACGCGGGCAAAATGCATCGCTGACAGCGTCGCGCCGTAGAACCAAACCGCCGGAACGCGCTGGAAGCGGCCCGCGCGCACGAAGGGCATCGCCTGCCATAGCGGCGTCGCCAGCAGTTGAGCCATATCTCGCTCATTGCCATGGTCGAAACAGATGACATCGGCTTCGTTAAATGCCGCCAGCCTGTCGATGCCAACGCTAACGCTTCCCCAGAATGCCGCTTCGCCGTGCCAGGCGTTTTTAATACCAAAGCGATCAAGCACCTCCTGGAACAGGCAGTTTTCGCCAAACACCAGCACGTGGCGGGGATCGAGCAGAGAGATCATCAGCAGCGGACGATCGCCGCGCCCGGCAAAACGCGGACGCAGGCTCTCCATCAGCGCGTCGAACTCCGCCAGATGGCGCTTCGCCTGCTGCGTTTTGCCCAGCAGATCGGCCATTTCCAGTAGCGAACGCTGGGCCATCGCCAGCGGCCGTTTGCCGTCGCTGAAGGTGAAACCGCGGCCGGGCGCGATACGCGCCAGCTTCTCCGGCGACGGGCCGTAGCCCGCCGACCAGACGATAAACGACGGTTTCATCTGCGTCAGCAGTTCAAGGTTGGGTTCGGTACGCAGACCAACATCGATCACCGAGTCGGGCAGCGCGGGTTCGTTCACCCACAAGCGATAGTTGGGAATATCGGCCACGCCATAGGGCGTCACGCCGAGCGCCAGCAGCAGCTCCGCGGGCAGCCACTCCAGGGCGACCACGCGCTGCGGGTCGACGTCGGCCGCCTGCGCGCCGCGCATCTGCCACAGCAGCGGCGAGAGCGCCATCGCGATCAGCAGGCGGCGTCGGGTTATCAGAGTTGGGTTCATCATCAATAGACAAAGCTTACCGGCGCCGCACCGGCCGGGTGTGGCAGGATCCCCATCGGGATGCCGTAGATCTGTTCCAGAGTGTCGCTGCGCATCAGTTCCGCCGGCGTCCCCTGAGCAATCATTTCTCCGCCGCGCAGGGCCACCAGATAGTCGCAATAGCGGGCCGCCATATTAATATCGTGCAGGACGGCGATCACCGTCAGGCCGCGCTGCTGGCTGAGACGATGCACCAGCGCCAGAACATCGACTTGATGAGCAATATCCAGCGCCGAGGTGGGTTCATCGAGCAGCAGGCAGCGACTGTCCTGCGCCACCAGCATGGCGATCCACGCCCGCTGGCGTTCACCGCCGGAGAGGCTGTCCACCAGACGATGAGCGAGCGGCTTCAGCCCCACCAGCGCAATCGCCTCTTCTACTTTCTCACGGTCCGCTGCGCCAAAGCGACCCAGCGCGCCGTGCCATGGATAGCGGCCGATCGCCACCAGCTCGCGCACCGTCATACCTTCGGCCGGCGGCAGCTGCTGCGGCAGATAGGCCACTTTGCGGGCAAAGGCTTTGCTGCCCCAGCTCTCCAGCGGCTGCCCGTCCAGCAGCACTTCGCCTGCGGAGGGCGGCTGATGACGGCCAAGCATTTTCAGTAACGTCGATTTGCCGGAGCCATTATGGCCGATCAGGCCTGTGACTTTTCCGGTCGGGAAGGTGAGCGAGAGCGGATGGAGCAATGTGCGGCCAGGCACACGGAAAGTGACGCGATCCAGCGCGAAGGTGGTTTCTGCGTGCGGAGTCTGTTCCTGCATAGCGATAACCTGATAGAGGGCGCGGCGAACCGCGCCCGTAGGTGGTTAGAAACGGAAGGTGGCGGTGGCGACGACCTGACGTCCGGCGCCCCAGTAGCAGGCGTATTCGCTGTAGCAACTGGAGACATATTCGCGGTCGAACAGGTTGTTGACGTTGACGCCGACCGACGATCCCGGCAGGCCAAAGCGCGCCAGATCGTATTTCACCGTCGCATCCATCAGCGCATAACCGGCCACACTAAAGGCATCATTTTTCTTACCGGTGCTGGTGTCATTTTTGTAGTAGCTGACCGTTGAACCGATATAGCGCGCCCCGGCCCCAATCGTCAGACCGCTCAGCGCGGTTTCGTGGAAGGTATAATCCGCCCACAGGGAGGCCATGTTACGCGGCACTTCCGCCGGACGTTTGCCGTTGAACACCGTATCGTGAGTGTACTCCGCATCGGTGTAGCTGTAGGCTGCGGTGACGTTAATATTGGCGTTCACCGCCGCCTTCGCCTCCAGCTCAAGGCCGCGGGAGCGGATCTCGCCGGTCTGGATGCTGAACGCCTGGTTAGCCGGATCAGCCGTCAGGTTCTTGTCTTTGGTCAGCTGATAGACCGCCGCGGTGACCACCACCGGCATATCTTTCGGCACGTATTTCACGCCGGCTTCATACTGCTTACCGCGCGACGGATCGAACGGCTGGCCGCGGCTGTTGGAACCCGATACCGGTTCAAACGATTCGCTGTAGCTGAAGTACGGAGAGATGCCGTTATCGAACAGGTAGTTGATGCCGCCGCGCCAGCTGAACTGCTGGTCGTGATTCTCCGCCAGGCTGTTGGTGGCGCGGGTTAACGTTGAGGTCGTGGCGTAATCGTAACGGCCGCCCAGGGTCATCACCCATTTATCCCACTCCATCTGATCCTGCGCGTACAGGCCGGTCTGCTCCATCCGGTTGAGGACCGCGTACGGGAAGGTGACCAGAATATTCGGATTGCCGTACTGCGGATTGCTCATGCTGATAGGATCCGCCGTCCCGTAGTCGGCATCCACATCGTTACGCATCCGCGAGTAGTCCACGCCGGTCAGCAGCGTATGGCTGACCGCGCCGGTGGCGAAATCAGACTGCAGCTGGGTATCGACGGTGAAGGTGTTCAGGTGCTCGTCGGAGCGCACGTAGGCGCGATTCATGTAGCCCGGCGCGACATAGCCGTTGCCGTATACGGAACGATAGAGCGTATGCACATCGGCATAGCGCAGGTTCTGCCGCACGGTAAAGGTGTCATCGAACTGATGGGAGAAGCTGTAGCCCACCATCTTCTGGCGGCGGGAGATTTTATTATCGGACTCGCCTTCGTTGAAATCGGTCGGCAGCTTGTGCGCCTTACCGTTGGCGTCGTAATACGGCACCACGGTGCCTTCGCGCGGCAGCCAGCCGTAGTAGCCCGCATCCGGGTCATTCTGGAAGTTGCTCAGGAAGGTGAAGTCGGTTTTATCGTCCGGACGCCAGCTAAAGGAGGGCGCCACCGCGTAGCGAGTCGATTTCGCCATCTGCTGCTGGGCATCCTGACTGCGGCCAAGGCCGGTCAGGCGATACGACCAAACGCCGGCATCATCAATGGCGTCGCTAAAGTCAAACCCGGTCTGCCACAGATTGTCGGTGCCCATCTTAAACTGCACTTCTTTCAGCGGCTCGGTAGTCGGGCGCTTGCTGACCATGCTGACGATACCGCCCGGGTTGCTGTTGCCGTACAGCACCGAGGTTGGCCCGCGCATCACTTCCACACGCTCGAGGAAGTAAGGATCCATGGAGACTTCAGAGTAGTTATTCCCCTGCAGCTTCATGCCGTCCAGATACTGGTTGGTGTTGACGGTCGTCGAGGTGGTGAAGCCGCAATGGTGACCACGTCATAGGTGGTCGAACTGCCGCGAGTGGAGAAGACGCTTGGCGTATAGGAGAGCGCCTCTTTTACCGTCGTCGGCTGGCGCATCTCCATCTCCTGGCGCGTGACCACCGACACAGACTGCGGCGTTTTTTCAATCGGGGTATCGGTTTTGGTCGCCGTGGCGGAGCGTTTTGCCGCGATAGTCGGCGCCGGTCCCCAGGCGCTTTCCTGGGCGGCCGGGGCGGCAACGACGGTGATGGTTTCTTCTTGCTTCGGTTGTTCTGCTGCCTGTGCGTAGACAGACATGCCGCTAACCGCCGTGGCTACTACAGCTGCGACTTTACGCAGCGAGTGATTTGGCTGAGCAGTTTTTGGACGCGCCATGGGTATATCTCTGATGAAAGTGAATGATAACGTAAACGAGAATTATTATTATTACGGGCGATATAATAGGCGAAACGTCGAAGGCAAGGCAAGCGATATGCCTGTCGCCGCCGGTCGAAGGCTGAATTAATAACCAGATAGTTATTATGGAGTTAAAGAGCCGTTAACTTTTTTACAGGCATAAAAAACCCCTTAATACTTTCGTATTAAGGGGTCTGGTCGTGCGGTCAAAATCAGTTACTGCCGAACATATCCTTGATCCAGCCCGCGACGCCGTCGCTCTTTTCCTGCTGCTTCGGCGGCTGTTGCTGCTGTTGCTGCTGCGGCGGCTGCTGCTGCCCGGACTGATTAAACGGATTTTTCGCTTCCTGTTGCTGCAACTGCTGCTGTTGCATCATTTCGCCCTGACGGCACAGCGCATCCGGTTGCGTGGTCCAGACCGGCAGCGAACGCATACCTCCGCTGCAGACGAAGTTGCCGTTGCTGTCCACGCCCATATCAACCACGTCTTCCGGCACCGTCAGCACCAGCGGCGTTGGCGTCTGGTTCGCCAGATAGCGCTGGTAAATCGACATCGCGCCGCTGGCGCCGTACAGTTTGGTCGGCTGGTTATTGTCGCGCCCCACCCAGGTGATGGTCACCTGACTACCGTCGATGCCGGCGAACCAGGTATCGACGTTATTGTTGGTGGTCCCGGTTTTCCCCGCCAGATGCAGGCCCGGATACTTCGCCCCCAGCTGACGCCCCGTACCGCGCTGCACCACCTGCTGCATAGTCCACAGCGTCATGTAGGCCGCCTGGGCAGGCACCGCGCGCTCCGCCTGCGGATAGCTCTGGTAGAGCACAGTGCCATCTTCGGCAATCACTGACCGCAGCGCGGAAAGCGGCGCACGGTTCCCACCGCTGGCGATGGTCTGGAAGGCCTGGGCCACTTCAATCGGCGTCAGGTTCAGCGCGCCAAGCAGCATCGACGGCACCGCGTTGAGCTGATTCTTCGGCGCCCCCAGTTTAGTCCAGGTATCGACTACCGCCGGCAAGCCCAGCGCCATCCCGAGGTTAACCGTCGGGACGTTCATCGAGCGAGTCAGGGCATCCACCAGCATCACCTGACCGCTGAAACGACGATCGTCGTTCTGCGGGGACCACGTCTGACCGTTGGAAAGGCGAATCGTCACCGGCGCATCGGCGATCCAGGTATTCAGGCGATACTGATTCGGCTGGCTCAGCGCGGTCAGGTAGGTCGCCGGCTTGGCCAGAGAACCAATCGATCGGCGGGCCTGCATCGCGCGGTTATAACCGGCGAACTGCGGCTCCGCGCCGCCGACCATCGCCCGCACTTCGCCGGTGAAGCGGTCAACCACCACCATGGCGGTTTCCAGGTCCGCCAGCTTACGCTGTTTCTTCAGAACCGGGATCCCTTCGGAGGCCGCTTTTTCCGCCGCATCCTGCGCCACCGAGTCGAAAGTGGTGAAGATCTTCACGCCGGAGAGATCTTTCACTTTATCGCCCAGCTTCGCCTGCAGTTCCTGACGAACCATCTGCATAAACGCCGGCTGCGGTGAAATCACCCCGCCGCGCGGCTGCACGCCCAGCGGACGGGCGCTGAGCATGTCGTACAGCTCCTGGTCGATAACCTGCTGCTGCTGCAGCAGACGCAGCACCAGATTGCGTCGTTCAAGGGCCAGTTTCGGGTTACGCCACGGGTTATAGACCGACGCCCCTTTCACCATCCCCACCAGCAGCGCCTGCTGGTCGAGGCTCAGCTCTTCCACCGGACGGCCGAAGTAATACAGGCTGGCCAGCGGGAAGCCGCGAATTTCGTTATCGCCGCTCTGGCCGAGGTACACCTCGTTCATATACAGCTCAAGGATGCGATCCTTGCTGTAGCGGGCGTCGACGATCAGCGCCATATACGCTTCGTTGGCTTTACGCCAGTAGGAGCGTTCGCTGGAGAGGAACAGGTTTTTCACCAGCTGTTGGGTCAGGGTACTCGCCCCCTGCACCGTTCGGCCTGCCGTCAGGTTCGCCAGCACCGCGCGGCCGATGGAGTAGAGACTGATCCCATCGTGCTCATAGAAGTGGCGGTCTTCGGTCGCCAGCAGGGTATCCACCAGCAGATCGGGGAAGCCGCTGCGCTTCACGAACAGGCGCTGCTCGCCGTTCGGCGACTGCAGCATGGTGATAAGACGCGGATCGAGGCGGAAGAAACCGAACTGGCGGTTATTATCCATATTCTCGATGGTCTCAAGATGGTCGCCGTCGAAGGTAAGACGCGCGCGCACCTGCCCTTCCTTACTGTCCGGGAAATCGAACGGACGACGGATCATCTCGATGCTGTTAGCCTGCACGGTATATTCGCCGGGGCGCGTCATCGCGCTGACCTGGCGATACTGCGTGGCGTTGAGCAGACGCACCATCTCGTTTTTGCTGATCTGCATGTCCGGCTCAAGGTTGACCATCCGGCCATAGACCGCGGCCGGCAGCTCCCAGACTTTACCGTCAATGCGGCTGCGGATTTTCTGGTCGAGGTAGACGCCATAGGCGGCAATCAGCACCGCGAAGACAATCCCCAGCTTGACCAGCAGCCACAGCCAGCTGCGCTTCCGACGAGGCTTGCCACCTTTGCCTTTGGCTTTTCTCGGCACCGGTTTCTCATCCTCATAATCATCGTCATCATACTCGTCGTCGTAGTCCTCTTCCCGGACCCGGCGACGGGTGACTTTCTGTTTAGTCGGACGTGAGGGTCTTCCCTTACGTCCGATAGGCTCGCGGTCATCTCCCGCCATGCTTTTTCTCCGCAACGTTCAGGCGCAAAGGCCTGATTCTCAATACTTCCCCTGTTCAGAGGAAGAAGAAATCTCTCAAATTAACGTCCAGGCTGCTTATCCTTCGGACGACAACCTGCTGGCAGGCAGGACGCGCCGCCAGCCTTTCAGAGGGTTGGTTTGCTTCATGTTACATGATACTAACAATAAAAATTCACCATAAAATCATTGTGTTAAACGCATCATCGGCAGAATAAGTCAGAACATAGCACGTAATGTTCAGGGCATACAGGATAGCACTAAAATGCGACATTCTTAACCAGCATTTTACCTCCTGCGCACGTAACAAGATGGGAAAGAGTATGTTTTTTAATAACATAAAAAACGGCGCGCTTCCTGCCGGTCAACGCAGTGGCATCATCCGCGGATGAAAATATATTTTCCCAGCGCCAACGTTTATTATTGATAAAAGTAAAGTCGATTTAGCGCCTTTCCGTTGATAAAAATGAGAGCCTGTTAACATTTATGCAGAATAATATTTTATGATGACACCAGGTAAATATTTGTTAAACTAGCGGCCAGTGATTCATTATTTTGATTACTCTATGATGCGTATTCCGCTTATATTTCCGCTTTGCATGGTAGCCCTTCTCTCTGGCTGCCAACAAAAACCCGCCTCAACGCTCAGCCCGGCTATCAGCAGCCAGGCGCAGCTCGAGCAGCTCTCGTCCGTGGCGGCCGGGACGCGCTATCTCAAGAATAAATGTAATCGTAGCGATCTCCCCGCTGATGAAACGATATATCGGGCAGCGGTGAATGTCGGTAAAGCGCGCGGATGGGGAAATATTGACGTGGCGACGTTAAGCCCAAATAGCGACCGGCTTTACCAACAGCTATTACAGGACAGTACCCCGGAAGCCACACAGTGCAGTCAATTTAATCGTCAGCTCGCGCCATTTATTGCCAGCTTGCGCAGCGACTAAGCGAAATATCCTCAGCGCGCCGGTTATTGTGCGCGCTTTTATTCCTCTTTCGGCTCCTCGTCAATTTTTCCGCCCGGCCAGTCCTCCAGCGCCGCGAGGGTAAAGGTCGTGCCGTTGAAGCTGAAGATCGTCACATCCTGCTGGATCTGCTCCACCACCAGGTTCGGCAGGGGTGAATCGCCCTCCGTCCACGCTTTGCCGTTTAACACAATGCTGCGCTTTTCCGGTCGCGAGGCGTAGACATGGGCGCTGTAGCGCAGAGGCGGCAGCGTATCGCTGTCCACTTCCGGCGCCGCGGGCGCGCTGGCTTTTGCCGCCGGCGGCGGCGTCTTTGGCGCGGCCTCTCCGGCAGCGGTTAACGGCAGAAGCGCCGCATGCGCCACCGGCAAGGGCAGCGTTTGCGGCGGTGCCGGGTGACGCCACTGCTCGCCGCCAAACCAGCCGAGCGCGATAAATAATCCGGCGTACAGCGGGATAATCCAGCCGGGGATCTGCACCATCCGACCGCGGCTCACCGGCGCATCATCCAGCGAGGACGGCGGCTGATGCGCCACCAGAGGCGGGATGCCTCTTTCACTGTCATCACGAACAATCATAACCGTCTCCTGTTCCCTCACGATAACGAGAAGGCGCCCTTACGGATGCCCCAGACTGCTGACAAAGTGCAATCTTCAGGAAGTGCCCGGCGGCGCTACGCTTGCGCGGGCCTACAGATAACTGCATAACTGTTTGAAATTGCAATCTTTCGTAGGCCGGGTAAGGCGAAAGCCGCCACCCGACAGAAAGGCGAGCACAATAACGAAACAGGTTTGTCATCAGCCAGAGGCGCCCTTACGGGCGCCCTACGTTATGTTATTTACTGCTCACCGGCAGGCCAGCGCCCTGCGACTCGCCCTGCGGCAACTCGAGAACGGCAACCGACCAGGCCGGCAGCGTGACCGAACCGTCAGCGGCAACCTGCACGCCGCTCGCCAGCGACCGGTCGCCCGCCGCCTGCTGAATAGCGCTCAGCTGGAGCGATGTGCCGGCGAAGTCCTGCAGCGTCCGGCTTTCCGGCGCGGCGTTGATCGCCACCACGATGCCGTCGACACGGCTGTCCAGACTGGCGCCAGCCTGCATCCCGTCATCGATGGTCATCACCAGCAGACCCGTCTGCTGATCGGCGCCAGTATTGCGGAAGTCCACGCGCTTCATCACCGTCGCGCCGTCGCCGAGGGTAAACAGCGGAGACGATTTACGCAGCGCGGTCAGCTCCTGATAAAACGCGGTCATCTGCTTGAGCTCCGTTTCACCCGGAGTAGCCACCGCGTCTTTCACCCGGGCGATAATGTCATAATTGCTGCCATCATCGCTGCTGCGCGGCATACCGACGTTGTAGTTGTTGTCCTGCAGGGAGTAGTCCACGCGGTTAAACCAGTCGCCGGAATCATACGAATCGCGGGTAAAGGATTTAGAGCGCAGCAGCTCCGAGCCCTGCTGGTCAAAGGCGATCCCCTGGCCGAGCATCACCGTCGCCAGCGACACCGCCTGCATCCGGACGCGGGTATCGAGATCCGCCTCCTGAGCGGCTTTATAGCTGATCATGTCCCACAGCGTCTGGTTATCGTGTTTTGACACATAGTTCACGACTTCCGTCGGATCAGCCGCATAGCCGCCTGGCGCGCCGTTATAATCAATCTCGCTGCCTCTCTTCACCGCGCCGTCTTTGTCGATCAGCACAAAGTCCGCAAGGTTACCGGCCATGCCGAGACGGGTCAGATCGGCGAGGTGACGCGCCTGATCGTCGGTCAGGGTGGTCAGCTCATTCGGCAGAACGCCGGCCCCGCTGCCCACGCCCTGGTTCTGGCGTAATGCGTCACCGGAGTCGAACGGCCCGCCGCCGCGCACGGCGTCGCGCAGACGATCGGAGAACGTGCCGATCCCGGTGCCTTTGAGATTGATTTGCGAGGCAATTTCAAAGCGATCGCTCTGGTTGGAATCCCAGCCTTCGCCAAAGAAGTAGATATCCGGGTTCAGCGCTTTAATGCGTTCCCAGGCCGAGAGGATCTGCGCTTTCGGGTGGTAGCCCATCAGGTCGAAGCGGAAGCCATCGATCTTATAATCGGTGGTCCATACCGCCAGTGAATCGGCGATAAGCTTGGCGAACATCCGGTGCTCTGGCGCCGAGTCGGAGCAACAGGTAGCCGATTCCACGCTGCCGGTGGTTTCGTTCAGACGCTGGTAGTACCAGGGGACGATCTTATCCAGTACCGAGGTGCGATCGGTCGGGCCGGCGGCGTTGGTGTGGTTGTACACCACGTCCATAATGACGTTCATTCCCAGATCCTGCTTGATCGCCTGAATCATGGTGCGGAACTCTTTAATACGCGCCGTGCCTTCCGGATCGGTGGCGTAGGATCCTTCCGGTACCGTGTAGTGGAACGGATCGTAGCCCCAGTTATAGGAGTCGGTCTGCGCCACCAGCGTATTCAACGCCTGCACCTGCGGGTTATCCTTGCTGTCGTTCTGCTTCAGCTGGGTCAGCACCTCTTCGACCGTCGAACCGCTGTCGCAATAGCCCGCGAACTCGCTGCTCTTCACCGCGCTATTGACCTCGCACAGGCGGCTGAACGGCTGCTGAATATCGGCGACCTTGTCGTTGAACTCATTGACCGTCGCCAGATCGAAGACCGGCAGCAGCTCAATATGGGTCACGCCCGAGGCCGACAGCTGTTTCAGATGCTGGACCATATTGCTTTCCTGGGCGGTGAGCGCCAGATACTTACCGCGCAGCTCCGCAGGCACGGTTTGATCCCAGGCGGAGAGATCGCGAATATGCGATTCGTGAATCGTCATTTTCGCCAGATCGGCTTTGGTTTTCTGCGCGTGCGGCATCGTCAGCCCGTCCCAGCCTTCCGGCTTCAGCGCGCTGTCGTTGAGATCGACCACCTGGCTGTACTCCGAGTTGGTCGACAAACTGTGGGCGT
Organism: Klebsiella sp. 4_1_44FAA; assembly: GCF_000238715.1. Taxonomy (NCBI): domain Bacteria; kingdom Pseudomonadati; phylum Pseudomonadota; class Gammaproteobacteria; order Enterobacterales; family Enterobacteriaceae; genus Klebsiella; species Klebsiella sp. 4_1_44FAA. The sequence goes on along the minus strand of NZ_JH414803.1, from coordinate 300,976 downwards.
AGGGATCGGTCACTTCGTACTGCTCGACTTTACGCGACTGCGGGTGGTAGACCGTCATCGCGTAGCGGTAGAAGGCGCCCTTCAGGTCGCTTCCCCCCTGCCAGGACCAGGCGCCGGAGGCGCTGTCGCGGGTCATCGGGTGACTGGCTATCACTTTCTTGTCCGCGCTATAGATCACTAGCTCGACCTGCTGCGCCGTGGGCGCCCAGACGCGGAAGGTCACGCCGCTATCGGTTAGCTGGGCGCCATAGCTCAGCGCCTCGGCGGCGGCGGCATAGGTATCGTCCAGCACGCCGGCGGTCTGCACCTGGGTGGCTGAGCTCAGGATCCCATCGCTTTCCGCGGCTATCGCCACCGTCTCGCCCTGCAGCAATTCATCGACGTTAACATCATCCGGCAGTTTAAAGGCTGGATAGCTGGCGAGATGCGGGAAGCGCATGCTTACCTGCTGGCTGACGGTGGTGGGGGTCAGCTTGACATATTTATCGCTAAATTCGCCGTTACTGTCGGCGGCCACCTTACTGCTGTGGCTGTAATAGAGGCGCACAATGGGTTTATTTTCCCCACCCGGCCACAGCAGAGTAGTCTTATCGACCCAGTGCGCATCGGCCAGCGCCACGCCAAAGGCGGCGCGGAAGGCGTCGGCGCGGGAGTCATAGACCGCGCTGTTGCCGGCGATGACCGATACCGTCCGATCGGTGAAATCACTGAAAGAGACGCGCAGGTCGCTGTCGATAAGCTTATTGGTGCCATCGCGGACGATAACGTTGATGCATCCGCTCTCTTTAGTCAGCGGGATCACCCAGTAAGGGCCATATTTGTCGCTGCCGGTCGGCGTGGTGCTGACATCATTCCAGTCCGCCACCGGCGCGCTCAGCGCGTCACAGGTTTCGTTGTTCCATAAATAGAGGTTTTTCGTCGCATAGTCGGCCGGCGTGCTGCTGGTGATGCCGGCGATATCGACGAGATGAATGACAGCCTGCCTGGCGGAAGCCTGCACCGCTTCGCCTGGGACGGCAACGTCCGGTAAGCGGACGACGACATCCTGCGGGTCGGGCGTGCCGGGAGTGCCTGGGTTGCCAGGATTGCCTGGTGAACCCGGTGAGCCAGAGGTAGAAGAGGAAGAGCTGTTATCACAGCCACTCAATAATACTAACGATCCAAGAAATAGGGCATGACAGGTATATCTGAGCATTCGATAGTCCCTAATATGCTTATTAAATTATAAAAGGTAAGAAAGGATGAATATCTTTACAGCGCGCTAATTAGATATTTTTGCTTTCCCAGGCGCAATCATCCCCCACAAATGAGCGGGGGGCGTAGGAAGCCGGGGGAGTAAATCAATAAAGGGAATGACGACCCGAAACCGCAAACTGATTATGATTCGCCACGCTTATCGCCACTCTCCGGCAATAAATAATTCAAAAGCCAATAATCACCTACCTGTTTCGGTAGGGTATTACGCCAACGTGCAGAAAAATAAATTAGCAAAGGAATTAAAATGCCAGTTTCTGTGATGAGGTTAACAAATATAAATAAAGGGATAATTAAATTATTACCACAAATTGTGACGCTCATCATATTAATAACCGCTATCCCACAGCTGGCGAAATTAACCTGGCGCGTGGTATTCCCTGTGAGTCCTGAGGATATTTCCGCCCTACCGTTAACCATGCCTCCGCCGGCAGATCCGGAATTAAAAAATGTGCGGCCCGCATTTACCCTGTTTGGCCTGGCGGTGAAAATTAGCCCCACGCCAACGGATGCTGCCAGTCTCAATCAGGTGCCGGTTTCCAGCCTGAAGCTACGCCTGGCCGGGCTACTCGCCAGCAGCAACCCGGCGCGCTCCATCGCTATTATCGAAAAGGGAAATCAGCAGGTTAGCCTTAGCACGGGCGATCCTCTCCCAGGGTATGATGCGCGGATCGCCGCCATTCTGCCTGACCGGATCATCGTCAACTATCAGGGGCGCAAAGAGGCCATTTTATTATTTAACGACAGTCGCGCGCCGTCGCCGCCGCCCACCGCCGCGGGCAACCCGCCCCTCGTGAAGCGACTCCGCGAACAGTCGCAAAATATCCTCACTTATTTATCTATTTCGCCGGTACTCAGCGGCGACAAACTGCTGGGTTATCGGCTGAACCCAGGCAAAGACGCCTCGCTGTTTCGCCAGTCCGGCCTGCAGGCAAATGATTTGGCGATTGCCTTAAACGGCATCGATTTACGCGACCAGGAGCAAGCGCAACAGGCGCTGCAAAATCTGGCCGACATGACCGAAATAACGCTAACCGTTGAGCGGGAAGGCCAACGACACGATATTGCTTTCGCGCTGGGGGATGAATAATTGCCAACCATGAAACGCCTGCGAAAAATGCTGCCTGCGCTGCTGATATTAACCCCGCTGCTATTTTCTCCGGCCGCCGCGGAGGAATTTTCCGCCAGTTTTAAAGGCACCGATATCCAGGAATTTATCAATACCGTCAGCAAAAACCTGAATAAAACGGTGATTATCGATCCCAGCGTACGCGGCACTATCACCGTGCGCAGTTACGATATGCTCAATGAAGAACAATATTATCAATTCTTCCTCAGCGTGCTGGATGTATATGGCTTCGCCGTGATCAATATGAATAACGGCGTGCTAAAAGTGGTCCGCGCCAAAGACGCCAAGACCTCGGCCGTGCCGGTCGCCAGCGCGGCCGCACCGGGCGAAGGCGATGAAGTGGTCACCCGGGTGGTGCCCCTGACCAACGTCGCCGCCCGCGATCTCGCCCCGCTGCTCCGCCAGCTGAACGATAACGCTGGCGCCGGCAGCGTGGTCCATTATGAGCCCTCCAACGTACTGCTGATGACCGGCCGCGCGGCGGTTATCAAACGCCTGCTGACCATTGTCGAGCGCGTCGACAACGCCGGGGATCGCAGCGTGGTGACCGTGCCCCTCTCCTGGGCCTCCGCCGCGGAAGTGGTCAAACTGGTTACCGAGCTTAATAAAGATACCAGCAAGTCGGCGCTGCCGGGCTCGATGGTGGCGAACGTGGTGGCCGATGAGCGCACCAACGCGGTACTGGTGAGCGGCGAACCAAACTCGCGCCAGCGCATCATCGCCATGATCAAACAGCTCGACCGCCAGCAGGCGGTACAGGGTAACACCAAAGTGATCTACCTGAAGTACGCCAAAGCCGCCGATCTGGTGGAGGTTCTGACCGGGATCAGCAGCTCGCTGCAGAGCGACAAGCAAAGCGCCAGGCCAGTGGCCGCGATCGACAAAAATATTATTATCAAAGCCCACGGCCAGACCAACGCCCTGATCGTCACCGCGGCGCCGGACGTGATGAACGATCTTGAGCGGGTGATCGCCCAGCTCGATATCCGCCGCCCGCAGGTGCTGGTGGAGGCGATTATTGCCGAAGTGCAGGATGCCGATGGCCTTAATCTCGGTATCCAGTGGGCAAACAAGAACGCCGGCATGACGCAGTTCACCAACAGCGGTTTGCCGATATCGACGGCTATCGCCGGCGCCAACCAGTACAACAAAGACGGTACCATCAGCAGCTCGCTGGCCAGCGCCCTCGGCTCGTTTAATGGTATCGCCGCCGGCTTCTATCAGGGGAACTGGGCGATGCTGCTCACCGCCCTCTCCAGCAGTACCAAGAACGATATTCTGGCCACCCCCAGCATCGTCACCCTCGATAACATGCAAGCCACCTTTAACGTCGGCCAGGAAGTTCCGGTATTAACCGGCTCGCAAACCACCTCCGGCGACAACATCTTCAATACCGTCGAGCGCAAAACCGTCGGCATTAAACTGAAGGTGAAGCCGCAGATTAACGAAGGCGATGCGGTGCTGCTGGAGATTGAGCAGGAGGTATCGAGCGTTGCCGACTCGGCCTCCAGCACCAGCAGCGATCTCGGGGCGACCTTCAATACCCGGACGGTGAATAACGCCGTGCTGGTCGGCAGCGGCGAAACGGTGGTGGTTGGCGGGCTGCTGGATAAAACCGTCACCGATACCGCTGACAAAGTGCCGCTGCTCGGGGATATCCCGGTGATCGGCGCCCTGTTCCGCTCCGACAGCAAGAAAGTGTCGAAACGCAACCTGATGCTGTTTATCCGCCCGACCATCATTCGCGATCGCGATGAGTACCGCCAGGCTTCTTCCGGCCAGTACACCGCATTCAACAATGCGCAAACTAAACAGCGGGGTAAAGAAAGCAGCGAAGCGTCGCTCAGCAACGACCTGCTGCATATCTATCCGCAGCAGGAGACCCAGGCTTTCCGCCAGGTCAGCGCCGCCATTGACGCCTTCAATCTCGGAGGCCGCCCATGACGCCAGCCGCCGAACGCCGTCCGCTGTTGCCCTTCGCCTGGGCCCGCGCGCACCATCTTGTGCTGCTCAGCGACGGTGAACGCTGCGAAGCGCTGTGCCGCCCCGATACCGCCGCCCGGGCGCTGCTGGAAGCGCGCCGCCTGGCGGACGGGCCGATGCGCGTCAGCCGTCTGGCGCCGGACGCGTTCGAGAAAGTGCTGGTGCTCAGCTATCAGCGTGATTCGGCGGAGGCGCACCGCATGATGGCCGACATCGGCAACGAGCTCGACCTCTATACCCTCGCCGAAGAGCTGCCGGACACCGACGATCTGCTCGACAGCGAGGACGACGCGCCGATCATCCGCCTGATCAACGCCATGCTCACCGAGGCCATCAAAGAGAAAGCCTCGGATATTCATATCGAAACCTACGAGCGCCATCTGCAGATCCGCTTTCGCGTCGACGGCGTGCTGCGGGAAATTCTGCGCCCGCAGCGGCGGCTGGCCGCCCTGTTAATTTCGCGCATCAAGGTGATGGCCAGTCTGGACATTGCCGAAAAGCGGGTCCCTCAGGATGGCCGCATGGCGCTGCGCATCGGCGGGCGAGCAATCGACGTGCGCGTCTCCACCCTGCCCTCCAGCCACGGCGAACGCGTCGTCCTGCGTCTGCTGGACAAAAACAGCGTCAACCTGGATCTGCTGACGCTGGGCATGCCGCCCGCCCTACTCGATCGGGTCGATGCGCTGATCGCCCGCCCGCACGGCATCATCCTGGTCACCGGTCCGACCGGCTCCGGGAAAAGCACGACGCTCTACGCCGCCCTCAGCCGCCTCGACGCCCGGGAGCGCAACATCATGACCATTGAAGATCCGGTGGAGTATGAGCTGGAGGGCATAGGCCAGACCCAGGTCAACGCCAAAGTCGAGATGACCTTCGCCCGCGGCCTGCGCGCCATCCTGCGCCAGGATCCGGACGTAGTGCTGGTGGGCGAAATCCGCGATGGCGAAACCGCCCAGATCGCCGTTCAGGCCTCGCTGACCGGGCACCTGGTGCTGTCGACCCTGCACACCAACAGCGCGCTGGGCGCCATTTCCCGTCTACAGGATATGGGCGTGGAGCCTTTTTTACTCTCCACCTCGCTGCTGGCGGTGATGTCGCAGCGGCTGGTGCGCCAACTGTGCCCGCACTGCCGTCAGCCCTGGCAGGCGGATGCCAACACCGCCCGGCAGATGGCGGTCCCGGTCGGCGCGCGGCTGTGGCAGCCCAAAGGCTGTCCGGAGTGTAATTTCATCGGCTATCGCGGGCGTACCGGGATCCATGAACTGCTGCTAATCGACGATCGCGTGCGCGCCGCCATCCACCGCGGCGAGAACGAGATCACCCTGATCCAGCAGCTGGGGCCAGCCTGGCAAACCCTGCGTCATGCCGGACGCGACAAAGCGCTGGCGGGGATCACCAGCTGGGAGGAGGTGATGCGGGTCACCGAACAGCAAACGACGGAAAGCGTCTAAGATGGCCCTGTTTCGCTATCAGGCGCTGGACGCGCAGGGCAAAACCCGCCGCGGCCTTCAGCAGGCCGACTCCGCCCGCCACGCCCGCCAGCTGCTGCGGGACAAGGGCTGGCTGGCGCTGGAAGTGACAACTGCCGACCCGGCGCGGCGACTGTGGGCCGGCGGATCCCTTACCCGGCGTACCAGCGCCGGTGATTTAGCCCTGCTCACCCGCCAGCTGGCGACTCTGGTTGCCGCCGGGATCCCGCTGGAAAAGGCGCTCGATGCCGTCGCCCAGCAGTGCGAAAAGCCGTCGCTAAGAACGTTAATGGCCGGGGTGCGCAGCAAAGTGCTCGAAGGCCACTCGCTGGCGGAGGCGATGCGCGGCTATCCCGCCTGCTTCGACGGGCTGTTCTGCGCCATGGTGGCGGCCGGCGAAACCTCCGGCCATCTCGACGGCGTACTGAACCGGCTTGCTGACTATACCGAGCAGCGCCAGCAGCTCCGCGCCCGCCTGCTGCAGGCGATGATCTACCCCATCGTACTGACGCTGGTCGCTATCAGCGTGATCGCCATTCTGCTCTCCACCGTAGTCCCGAAAGTCGTTGAGCAGTTTGTCCATCTTAAACAGGCCCTGCCCTTCTCTACCCGGCTGCTAATGAGCCTGAGCGACATCGTGCGCAGCGCGGGCCCCTGGCTGGCGCTGCTGTCGTTACTGGCGCTGCTGGCGCTGCGCTATCTGCTGCGCCAGCCCGCCCGGCGGCTCGCCTGGGACCGGGCGCTGCTGCGCCTGCCGGTCATCGGCCGCGTGGCCCGCAGCGTCAACAGCGCGCGCTACGCCCGCACCTTAAGCATTCTCAATGCCAGCGCGGTGCCGCTGCTGCTGTCGATGCGCATCAGCGCCGACGTCCTCAGCAACGCCTGGGCGCGCAGCCAGCTGGCGGCGGCCAGCGAATCGGTACGCGAAGGCGTCAGTCTGCATCGGGCGCTGGAATCCACCGCCCTGTTTCCGCCGATGATGCGCTACATGATCGCCAGCGGCGAACAGAGCGGAGAACTGACCGCCATGCTGGAGCGCGCGGCGGAGAACCAGGACCGGGAGCTGAGCGCGCAGATCCAGATGGCCCTCAGCCTGTTTGAGCCTCTGCTGGTGGTCACCATGGCCGGCATGGTGCTGTTTATCGTGCTGGCCATCCTGCAGCCGATCCTGCAACTGAACACACTTATGAGTATGTAACTGTATTAATGGAGAAAACTATGCAACGGCAACGCGGTTTCACGTTACTGGAAATTATGGTGGTGATCGTCATTCTCGGCATTCTCGCCAGCCTGGTGGTGCCTAACCTGATGGGCAACAAGGAGAAAGCGGACCGCCAGAAGGTGGTCAGCGATCTGGTGGCGCTCGAGGGAGCGCTGGACATGTATAAACTCGACAATAGCCGCTACCCCAACACCGAACAAGGACTGCAGGCGCTGGTGACCGCTCCGGCCGCCGAGCCGCATGCCCGCAACTACCCGGAAGGCGGCTATATCCGCCGTCTGCCGCAGGACCCGTGGGGGAATGAGTATCAGCTGTTAAGCCCGGGTCAGCATGGCGCCATCGACGTCTTCAGCGTCGGCCCGGACGGGATGCCCGACACCAATGACGATATCGGCAACTGGACCCTCGGGAAGAAATAGTGTCTCAGCGCGGTTTCACCCTCCTGGAGATGATGCTGGTCCTGCTGCTGATCGGCGTCAGCGCCAGCATGGTGCTGCTGGCGTTTCCCTCCGCCCGCACCCAGGAGGCCACACAGATCCTGGCGCGCTTTCAGGCGCAACTGGATTTTGTCCGCGAGCGCGGGCAGCAAACCGGTCAGCTCTTCGGCATTATCATCCACCCTGAGCGCTGGCAGTTTATGCGCCTGCAGCCTGCCGACGATAGCGCCCCGGCGGCGGCTGACGACCGGTGGGGCAACGCGCAGTGGCTGCCGCTGCAGGCCGGACGCGTCACCACGGCGGAAACCCTCCCGCGGGCCAGGCTGACGCTGCGCTTTCCCGACGGCCAGGCGTGGACGCCGGGCGAGCAGCCCGACGTGCTTATTTTTCCCGGCGGTGAAGTCACGCCGTTTCAGCTGCGGATTGACGCCGCGACGGGCATCAACGTCGACGCCCAGGGCGACAGCCAGCCGCTGGCTGCGCGGGAGCAGCCATGAAGCGTGAAGCCGGAATGACGCTTATCGAAGTGATGGTCGCGCTGGTGATTTTCGCCCTCGCTGGCCTGGCGGTGATGCAGTCCACCCTGCAGCAGACGCGCCAGCTCGGGCGTATGGAAGAGAAAATCCTCGCCAGCTGGCTGGCGGATAACCAGCTGGTGCAGCTGCGGCTGGAGAAACGCTGGCCTGCCCTCAGCTGGTCTGAAACCACCGTGGAGGCCGCCGGGACGCGCTGGTTCGTTCGCTGGCAGGGAGTGGAAACCGCGCTGCCGCAGCTGCGGGCGCTGGACGTGGAGGTCCGGCGGCAAAAAAGCGATCCCGCGCCGCTGGCCACCCTGCGCACCTGGGTGACGCCGCCATGATAACGAAAATGCGCGGTTTCACTCTGATCGAAACGCTGCTGGCGCTGGCTATCCTCGCCGTCCTCAGCGCCGCCGCCGTGATGGTGCTGCAGAACGTCATCCGCGCCGATGGCCTGACCCGCGAGAAAAGCCTGCAGATCGCGGCCCTCCAGCGCGCCTTTCGCCAGATAGCCGACGATGTCACCCACATCATTCCCCGTCGCGCCAGAAACAGCGACACGTTTTTCTTCGCCGGACGTTTCCAGTTGCAGAGCGACGACTGGGGACTGGCCTTCAGCCGCAGCGGCTGGCCAAACCCGCTGGGGATCCTCCCGCGCTCGGAGATCCAGAACGTCAGCTACCGTCTGCGCCAGCAGCAGTTTGAACGTCTGAGCTTCGATCAGCAGGATCCGCTGACCGGCAGCCAGCCGACGGTCCGGGTGCTGCTGCGCGAGGTCACGGCGTTTCGCCTGCGGTTTTACGCCGACAGGCGCTGGCAGGAAACCTGGGACCGCCCGCAGACGCTGCCGCAGGGGCTGGAGATCACCCTGACGCTGGCGAACAGCGGGGAGATAACCCGCCTGTTTTTACTCACCCCGGGAGGCGGCCAGTGATAAATCGGCAACGCGGCGTCGCGCTCCTGATGGTGCTTTTCATCCTCGCCCTGATGATGATCCTCGCCAGCGCCATGACCGAGCGCACCGCGGTCATGTATCAGCATACCGCCGTGACCCTCGATAATTTGCAGGCCAGATGGTACGCCCTGGCGGCGGAAAACATGGCCGCCGCGCTGCTGCAACGCGATGCGCTGGACTCGCCCAGTCAAACGAACCTGGCGCAAACCTGGGCGCAGGAGGGGCGCCGCTTTACCCTCGACGATGGCGAAATCCGCGCCACGATCCGCGACGGGCACGCCTGCTTCAACCTCAATGCCATCAACCATCGCGCGGATGAGGCAGGCGACGGAACGCCCTACCCGACCGACGTCTTCGTTCGGCTGCTGGCGCTGCTCGGCGAGCCGCCGCTGCGCGCCAGCCAGATCGCCGCCGCCCTTGGCGACTGGACGGACAGCGACGGCCAGCCGCGGCTGAACGGGGCGGAGGACGAGGTCTATATGGCGCAAACCCCGGGCTATCTCGCCGCCAACCAGCCGATGCAGGATGTCAGCGAGTTGCGCCTGCTGGCCGGGATGGACGCCGCGCTCTATCAGCGCCTGCTCCCCTTCGTCTGCGTCCAGCCGGATGACGCGCTGCAGGTCAATGTCAACACCCTGCGCCCCTCCCAGGCCGCCCTGCTGGTGGCCCTCTTTCCCGGCGATCTGACGCTGCAAGAGGCGCAACAGCTGCTGCACAACCGCCCGCGAACCGGGTGGAGCAGCGTCGCCGCCTTTCTCGCGCAGCCGACGCTGCAGAAAACCGATACCACGCTTGCCCGTCCCTGGCTGACGGTGCACAGCGCACGCTTTATCGCCGCTTTTACCGTGGTGACTGGCAATCTCCGCTTTCAGCTGCACAGCGTCCTGCAACAGGAGGGGCGCACGTTTACCGTCGTCCAGCGGCGATATGGACTCTCTATGGTGGTCG
>NZ_JH414803.1:266790-290827 GCF_000238715.1 Klebsiella sp. 4_1_44FAA | reverse complement strand
CAGGCCATGCTGATCGTGCACCTCGCCGCCGCGCAGGCGCCGCTGCACTGGCAACTCTTCGCCCCCGGCGAGCCGCACCACGAGGCCAGCGGCCGGTGGCCAACTGACGACGCCAGCCCTTTCCCGGCGCTGGCTGAGCAGTACCCGGCCTGGGTGCTGATCCCGGCCAGCGACTGCGCGTTTCACTCGCTCACCCTACCGGCGGGCCTGCGTAAACCGCCGCTGCAGGTGGCCCCGTTTCTGCTGGAAGAGCAGCTGGCAGACGATGTGGAAGCCACCCATTTTGCTCTGCTCCACCGCCAGCAGGCCCAGTGCGAGATCGTCGCCGTACAGCGGCAAAAAAATGCGCGACTGGCTGGCGCGCTGCGAATCGCTCTCCTTACAGCCCCTGGCGTTGACGCCCGACGTGCTGGCCCTGCCCTGGCAACCGCCGGCGTGGAGCGCGGTGCAGGTGGACGAGCAGTGGCTGATCCGCCACCAGCCGTGGGGCGGCATGGCGGCGGAAAACGTCTGGCTGACGGAGCTGCTGCAGAGCGAGGCGGAAGAGCACGTCATCGACAGCTATTCGCCGCCGCCCGCGGCGCCGGGCGTCTGGCGGGAGCAGCCTGCGCAGACATTGCTGACCCTTGCCGCACGCCATCCGGCAGCGCAGAAACTCAGTCTGCTGCAGGGGGAGTTCGCCGTCCGGCGGCGGTCTGCGCAGGCGAGCTGGCGTCCGGCGCGGTATGCCGCGCTGGCTCTGGCGTTACTGGCAGGGGCAAACAGCGTGCTGGACCATCGCGATCTGGCGCGTCAGGCCGAGGCGGCGCAACAGGCCAGCCGGGCCTTCTATCACCGCTGGTTTCCGACGGAGAAAAAGGTGATTAACCCACGACTGCAGATGCAGCAGCACCTGCAAACCCTCACCCGTCAGGCGCAGCATGCCCCCCTCGTCGACCGCCTCAGCGCCTTGCAAAACATCCTCAGCGAAACGCCGGGGATCCGTCTGCGAGCGCTGAGCTGGGATGCCGCGGGCAATCGTCTGCAGCTGGATATCGCCGCGGTCTCTTCCCGGGCGCTGGAGCAGTTTACCCAGCGGGCGCAGCCGCGGTTTCGCGTCCGGCCGGGCGACATGATCACGAAACCGGATGGCATTGAGGGACAACTGACGCTGGAGGAAAACGATGGCTAATCTGCTTATCTGGTGGCGGCAGCGCACGCCGTCGGAGCAGCGCCTGTTGCTTGGTCTGACAGGGCTGCTGGCGGCATGCGCCTTCTGGTATGGGCTGTGGCAGCCCTGGCGAGCCCGCGAGGCGCAGTGGCGGCAAACCCTGGTGAAAGAGCAGGCCAGCCTGCGCTGGATGACGGAGCAGGCTCCGCGCCTGCAGCAGCTCAGCCAGCAGCCCGCGCCGGCGGCAAAAGAGGCGCTCACCGCGCTGGTGATGCGCGAGGCGGCGAGCCACGGACTGACGGTCGTCCGCCTGCAGCCGCAGGGAAAACGTCTGCAGATCACCCTTCAGCCCTGCGCTTTCCAGGCGCTGATCGACTGGCTGGACGCTCCGGCGATGCGCGGCGTCAACGCGATCTCGCTGTCCGTGACCGGGCAGCCGTCGCGGCCCGGCTGGGTCACGGTCAACCATCTGCTGCTGGAGCGCGACGATGAAGGCTAACTGGATCGCGGGCGGACTGCTGCTGGTCCTCTATCTGTTGTGGCTCACCGCCACCGCTCCGGCGCGCCTGTTGGCCCCCATGCTGCCGCCCGGCGTACAGGTGGGGCAGTTTAGCGGCAGCGTCTGGCGCGGCGCGGCGCAACCGGTCTACTGGCATGGGGAACGGCTTGAACGACTGGCGTGGTCGCTGACCCTGGCGGGCTGGCAGGTCTCTCTCAGCGATCCCCGCGGCGTGATGGGTCAGGCCCGGCTGTGGGGCCTTCGCGATCTGCGCCTACAGGAGGGGCGGCTCACCGCCCCCGCCAGCCTGCTCAGCCGCTGGTTGATGTCGACTATGCCCGTCAAGGCCGCGGGGGAGGTCACCTTCAGCCTGACCGAAGGGCGGTTCAGCGACGGACGCTGCCGGCAAATCATCGCCGGAGGCGCGCAGTGGCGGCAGGCCCGACTGCACTCCCCGGCCGGCAGCCTGGAGCTGGCCCAGGTTAATGGCACCTTCCGCTGTACGGTGGACGGCGCCGTGGCGCTGACTCTCCGTCAGGACTCTCATCAGCTGAGCCTCAGCGGCCAGGGGACTCTGTCGCCCGATGGCCGCTATCTGTTTCGCGGCACGCTACAGCCCCGGCAGGGGATGCCGCCGCTGCTGGCGCTGCTGGTCACGCGCCAGACAGCGAATAACGCCCCGGGCCCGACGCCGTGGCAGCTGCAGGGAAAATGGTTACCACAGGAGCAAAAATGACGACACTAGCCGCGTTATCGCTGCACTTTCCCTTTGTCTGGTATGGCTTTCTGCTGCTGTTCGGCCTGGCGCTGGGCAGCTTTTACAATGTGGTGATCTATCGTCTGCCGCGCATGTTGACCCAGACCGCGGACGACGAGCGGATAACCCTCAGCACCCCGGGCTCTTCCTGCCCGCAGTGCCGCCAGCCGATCGCCTGGCGGGACAATATCCCGCTGCTCAGTTTCCTCTGGCTGGGCCGGCGCGCCCGCTGCTGTCAGGCGCCCATCGCGTGGAGCTATCCGCTGACCGAGCTGGCCACCGGCCTGCTGTTTATCCTCGCCGGAGCTTTGCTAGCGCCGGGCCTGCCGCTGGCGGGCGGCCTGGTGCTGCTCTCGTTCCTGCTGATACTGGCGAGGATTGACGCCCGGACCCAGCTGCTGCCCGATCGCCTGACTCTGCCCCTGCTGTGGGCCGGGCTGCTGTTCAATCTTAACGAGGTGTACATTGCCCTGCCGGATGCGGTCGCCGGGGCGATGGCCGGTTATCTGGCGCTGTGGTCGGTCTACTGGCTGTTCCGCCTGCTGACCGGGAAAGAGGCGCTGGGCTATGGCGATTTTAAGCTGCTGGCGGCGCTGGGCGCCTGGTGCGGCTGGCAGGTTCTGCCGCAGGTGCTGTTGCTCGCTTCGGCCAGCGGGCTGGTGTGGACCCTGCTGCAACGCCTGTGGACCCGGCAGTCGCTGCAGCAGCCGCTGGCCTTCGGCCCCTGGCTGGCGCTGGCCGGCGGGGGTATTTTTCTCTGGCAGCAGATGGTCTAGCGTTTGCGAACCGACTGGCCGGGCAGGATGCCGCCCGGCAGCGGCGGCTACGAGTATTTTTTGCTGCGGCGGGTCGGGGCGGCGTTGGCCGGATCGTCCGGCCAGACGTGCTTCGGATAGCGTCCCTTCATCTCTTTCTGCACCTCGCGGTAGCTCCCTTGCCAGAAGGCGCTCAGATCGCGGGTGATCTGCAGCGGACGCTGGGCAGGCGACAGCAGCTCCAGCACCAGCGGCACCCGTCCCTCGGCGATCACCGGCGTCGTGGCCTCGCCGAACATCTCCTGCATACGCACCGCCAGCGCTGGCGGGTTCTCCGCATGGTATCGGATCGCCAGGCGGCTGCCGGTCGGCACGGTATAGTGCGTCGGCAGCTCACGATCCAGCTTCTGGCGCAGCGGCCATGGCAGCCAGTCCTGTAGCGCCTGACGCAGATCCAGCGCCTTCAGCGCCCGCAGGGAATGAACGCCGTTCATCTGCGGCAGCAGCCATGTCTCCAGCGAGGCCAGCAGCGAAGCGTCATCCACTGCGGGCCATGCCTCTTCCGGCAGCCACTGCGCCGCACAGTGCAGCCGCAGGCGCAGCTGCTCAGCCTCTGGCGTCCAGTTGAGCACCCCGAGGCCTTTCTCACGAATACCGTTGAGCATCGCCTGATGCAGCTCTGCCTCAGAGGGCTTCGCCAGCGGCTGGGTCTTGATCACCAACTGGCCGATCACCGTCCGCCGCCAGGCTTTCAGCGTCCCCTGCGCTTCATCCCACTCCACCGTGTCGGAACTTTTCGCCAGTTCAGGGCGGGCGGCGATCAGCTCGCCGATTTCCACTGGCAGAGCCAACAGCATGCGGGCATCCGGCGAAGCGCTGCCCTGCAGCAGCAGCGGAGCGATAAGCCATTCATGACGGCCCAGCGCGTCGTCGGCGTCCAGCATCGCGCCCATGCCGTTCGCCAGCTGGTAGCGCCCCTCCTGACCGCGGCGGCGGGCGATGCGATCGGCGAAGGCCGACGCCAGCAGCCCCGCCATTAGCCCGGCATCGGGCTGGCCGCCGCGGCGGGCCAGGCGCTTCATCAGCTGCTGCGATCGCTGCTGCCAGTTGGCCTGCTGACGGGAAAAGACGGCCCCCAAATCCACCAGTCCGCCGCGCGGCGGCTCCTCGAGGATCGCCGCCAGCTTTGCCGCTGTCACCGCCTCGTCATCGGTCTGCGCGGCGGCCAGCATCGCCGCCAGCCGCGGCTCGTTGCCAAGCGCTGCCATTTTGCGGCCAAACGCCGACAGCCGCTCGCCGTCCAGCGCCGACAGCGCCTCCAGCAGGCGACGCGCGGCGGCCAGATTGACCGCGGGCGGCTGATCCAGCCAGGCCAGCGCGGCCGGATCGTGGCAGCCCCACTGCAGCAGCTCCAGCAACAGCGCCGACAGATCGCTGTGCAGGATCTCCGGCTCGCTCTGCGCCGCCGCCCGTTCCGCCTGTTCTTTGCCGAGCAAATGCAGGCAGATCCCCGGGGAGAGACGACCGGCGCGTCCGGCACGCTGCGTCATCGATGCCTGGCTGATGCGCTGCGTCACCAGCCGGGTCAGGCCGGTGCGCGGGTCAAAGCGGGCGACCCGCTCCTGGGCGCTGTCGACCACCAGGCGGATCCCCTCGATGGTCAAACTGGTCTCGGCAATATTGGTGGCCAGCACCACTTTGCGCTTCCCGGCCGGCGCCGGGAGGATCGCTTTGCGCTGTTCGCTTAAGGGCAACGCGCCATACAGCGGGCAGAGAATGACATCCTCCGCCACGCGCTCCGTCAGCTGTTCCTGAACGCGCTGGATCTCGCCGACGCCGGGCAGAAACAGCAGCATCGATCCCTGTTCATGCCGCAGGAGCTCCGCCGCCGCTACCGCCACCGCCTCATCAAAACGCTGGTGCGCGGAGAGCGGGCTGAAGCGACGCTCCACCGGATAAGCGCGCCCCTCCCGAGACCACCACCGGCGCCTCCGGCAGCAGACGCTGCAGGCGATCGTTATCGAGGGTCGCCGACATGATCAGCAGCTTGAGATCGTCACGTAACCCCTGCTGGACGTCGAGCAGCAGGGCCAGGGCCAGATCCGCCTGCAGGCTGCGCTCGTGAAACTCATCGAGGATCACCAGCCCCACGCCCGTCAGCTCCGGATCGCGCTGGATCATGCGCGTCAGGATCCCCTCCGTAACCACCTCCAGGCGGGTCTGCGGTCCGACGCAGGTTTCGGCGCGCATGCGGAAACCCACGGTCTCCCCCGGTTTTTCGCCAAGCAGTTCAGCCAGCCGCTGCGCGACATTACGCGCCGCCAGGCGCCTCGGCTCGAGCAGGATAATGCGTCCCGCGATGTTGCCCTCGGCGAGGATCTGCAGCGGCAGCCAGGTCGACTTCCCGGCGCCGGTCGGCGCGTTGAGCAAAACCTGCGGCGCATGCTGCAGGGCGGATAACAGTTCTGGAAGGACAGCGGCAACCGGCAATGAGGACACAAAAGGCTCCGGGGGTTAACATTCAGGGGTTCGCATTGTAGCATCCCCCTAATTCATTACCGAGTCTCTATCATGTCTGAGCCGAAAAGGCTGTTTTTTGCGCTTGAACTGCCGTCTGCCGTCCAGAAGCAAATTGTCCAGTGGCGGGCTACGCACTTCCCCGAAGATGCCGGCAGGCCCGTCGCGGCGGATAATCTTCATCTGACGCTGGCGTTTCTCGGCGAGGTGAGCGCGGAAAAACAGCGGGCGCTGGCCGCTCTCGCTGGTCGCCTGCGCCAGCCGGGCTTTACCCTGACGCTGGACGATGCCGGACAGTGGCTACGTTCGCGAGTGGTGTGGCTCGGAACCCGCCAGCCGCCGCGCGGCCTGCTGCAGCTCGCCAGCATGTTGCGCGCTCAGGCGGCGCGCAGCGGCTGCTATCAGAGCCCGCAGCCGTTTCACCCGCATATTACCCTGTGGCGCGATGCTCGCCAGGCGGTGCCGATCCCGGCCCCCGGCTTTCGCTGGACGTTTCCGGTGAACGAGTTCGTGCTCTATGAGTCCAGCTTTAGCCGTGGGCGCACGCGCTACACGGCGCTGGAACGTTATCCGTTTGATAAGGAAAGTTGATGCAGTTTGATCCGCCGTTGCAGCCCGCCATTTTGCTTAAACGTTACAAACGATTTCTTGCTGACGTGGTCACCCCCGATGGCCGCGAGCTGACGCTCCACTGCCCGAATACCGGGGCGATGACCGGCTGCGCCGCCCCGGGCGACACCGTCTGGTATTCCACCTCAGACAATGCGAAGCGCAAATATGCCCACACCTGGGAATTAACTGAAACCCAGCAGGGCGCAGTTATTTGCGTCAATACGCTGCGCGCGAATTCTTTGGCGAAAGAGGCGATTTCCGCCGGAATAATTCCTGAACTTTCAGGCTATAACCAGCTGAAAAGCGAAGTGAAATATGGCGAAGAGAATAGCCGTATCGATATTATGTTACAGGCAGATGACCGACAAAACTGCTATATTGAAGTGAAATCGGTTACGTTGGCGGAGAAAGAATACGGTTATTTTCCCGATGCGGTGACCACGCGCGGTCAGAAGCATCTGCGGGAACTGATGGCCGTCGCGGCAAATGGCGACCGCGCGGTGATTTTATTTGCCGTCCTGCATTCGGCAATTGACCGTTTTTCTCCCGCGCATCATATTGATGCCAGATACGCACAGCTGTTAACAGAAGCCCAGGACAAGGGGGTGGAAATTCTCGCCTGGAAAGCGGAACTTTCTACGACGAGGATGACTCTGAATAAGCCGATCGCCGTGGTGTTAAACCCCGGTAAATAAGTGGCTAAATAGTGTTCGGGTCGCAAGCGCGAATACGCTTTTCTTCACAGGGTTGTCAAGTGTAACGTTTAGATAATTGCTATCCGGAAAAGCATCTGCTATTTATAGCGGCCTGATTTTCCCCCACATGGGGATCGATAGTGCGTGTTAAGGAGAAGCAACATGCAAGAAGGGCAAAACCGTAAAACATCGTCCCTGAGTATTCTCGCCATCGCTGGGGTGGAGCCGTACCAAGAGAAACCGGGCGAAGAGTATATGAACGAAGCCCAGCTGGCGCACTTCAAGCGTATTCTTGAAGCATGGCGTAATCAACTCAGGGATGAAGTGGATCGCACCGTATCGCACATGCAGGATGAAGCAGCTAACTTCCCGGACCCGGTAGACCGTGCCGCCCAGGAAGAAGAGTTCAGCCTGGAACTGCGTAACCGCGACCGCGAACGTAAACTGATCAAAAAGATCGAGAAAACGCTGAAAAAAGTTGAAGACGAAGACTTCGGCTACTGCGAATCCTGCGGCGTGGAGATCGGCATTCGCCGTCTGGAAGCGCGTCCGACAGCGGATCTGTGCATTGACTGCAAAACCCTGGCGGAAATTCGCGAAAAACAGATGGCGGGCTAATCCCCTGCTGCCTCACTCTCTGGCGGGAGTCTCTCCCGCCTGGTTCTGTTGTCCGTACCATGACTGACTCACGCTATATAGGGCGCTTCGCCCCCTCCCCCTCCGGCGAACTCCACTTCGGCTCTCTGATCGCCGCGCTCGGCAGCTACCTGCAAGCCCGCGCGAACCAGGGTATCTGGCGTGTTCGTATTGAAGATATCGACCCGCCGCGCGAAGTCCCCGGCGCCGCCGATACCATCCTGCGCCAGCTTGACCACTACGGTCTGCACTGGGATGGCGACGTGCTGTGGCAGTCGCAACGGCACGAAGCCTACCGCGAGGCGCTGACGTGGCTGGGCGAGCAAGGGCTGAGCTATTACTGCACTTGCACCCGCGCGCGGATCCACGCCGTGGGCGGGATCTACGACGGCCACTGCCGCGACCTCGGGCTGGGGGCGGAAAACGCCGCGCTGCGCCTGCGCCAAACCCGTCCGGTGCTGCAGTTTAGCGACCGTCTGCGCGGCACGCTCATCGCCAATGAGCCGCTGGCGCGTGAGGATTTTATTATCCACCGTCGCGACGGGCTGTTCGCCTACAACCTGGCGGTGGTGGTCGACGACCACTTTCAGGGGATCACCGAGATTGTCCGCGGCGCAGACCTGATTGAGCCGACGGTGCGGCAGATTTCGCTGTATCAGCATTTTGGCTGGCAGGCGCCGGATTACCTCCATCTGCCGCTGGCTCTCAATGGCGACGGCAATAAACTCTCTAAACAAAACCACGCGCCGGCGCTGCCGGAAGGCGATCCGCGCCCCGAAATCGTCCGGGCGCTCCGCTTTCTGAATCAGGCGATCCCCGAGGAGTGGCAGGCCCTGAGCATCGATGATTTACTCGCCCAGGCCGTCGCCAACTGGCAGCCGGCGAAAATCGAGCATTCTCAAATGGCTCCCGCTGAGCTATGATTAGCCGCTATTTTTACACTGTACAGTTGATCTGAAGTCCGTCTGACACTACGAGGTGCACCATTTTTACCCGAGTCGCTAATTTTTGCCGTAAGGTGCTAAGCCGTGAGGAGCGCGAGGCAGAAGCCGCCGTCGAACCAACGCCTATGACGGTGATCCCGCGTGAGCAGCATGCTATTTCCCGCAAAGATATCAGTGAAAACGCCCTCAAGGTCATGTACCGCCTCAACAAGGCGGGCTACGAATCCTGGCTGGTCGGCGGCGGCGTCCGCGACCTGCTGCTTGGCAAAAAGCCAAAAGATTTTGACGTTACCACCAACGCCACGCCGGATCAGGTACGCAAGCTGTTCCGCAACTGCCGTCTGGTTGGGCGACGTTTCCGCCTGGCGCATGTGATGTTCGGGCCGGAAATCATTGAGGTCGCCACCTTCCGTGGCCATCACGAAGGGCATACCATCGATCGCGTCACCTCCCAGCGGGGCCAGAACGGCATGCTGCTGCGCGATAACATCTTCGGCTCGATCGAGGAGGATGCCCAGCGTCGCGACTTCACTATCAACAGCCTCTATTACAGCGTGGCGGACTTTACCGTTCGCGACTACGTCGGCGGCATGAAGGATCTGCAGGACGGCGTGATCCGCCTGATCGGCAATCCGGAAACCCGCTATCGCGAGGATCCAGTGCGCATGCTGCGCGCGGTGCGCTTTGCTGCCAAGCTCAATATGACCATCAGCCCGGAAACGGCTGAACCGCTGCCGCGCCTGGCCGCCCTGCTCCACGATGTGCCGCCGGCGCGTCTGTTCGAAGAAGTGCTCAAGCTGCTGCAGGCCGGGTATGGCTACCAGACCTACATGCTGCTGCGGGAATACAGCCTGTTCCAGCCGCTGTTCCCGACCATCACCCGCTACTTTACCGAGCGCGGCGACAGTCCGATGGAGCGGATCATCAGCCAGGTGCTGAAGAATACCGATACCCGCATTCATAACGATATGCGCGTCAATCCGGCCTTCCTCTTCGCGGTGATGTTCTGGTATCCGCTGCTGGAGACGGCGCAAAAAATCGCTCAGGAGAGCGGCCTGGCGTACTACGACGCCTTCGCCCTGGCGATGAACGATGTGCTGGACGAAGCCTGCCGTACGCTGGCGATCCCTAAGCGCATCACCACCCTTATTCGTGATATCTGGCAGCTGCAGCTGCGCATGTCCCGTCGTCAGGGCAAACGCGCCTGGAAGCTGATGGAGCATCCGAAATTCCGCGCCGCCTATGACCTGCTGGAGCTACGCGCCGGCGCCGAGAACAACCACGAACTGCAGCGCCTGACCAAATGGTGGGGCGAATTCCAGGTCGCCGCGCCGCCGGCGCAAAAAGATATGCTCAACGACCTCGGGGACGATCCGGCGCCGCGCCGTCGTCACCGTCGTCCGCGCAAGCGCGCGCCGCGCCAGGGTAGCGCATGACTCTGGTCTATATCGCTCTTGGCAGCAACCTTGCTTCTCCACTGGAGCAGGTACAGGCGGCTATCCGCGCCCTGGGCGAAATTCCGCACAGCCGCGTGGTCGCCGTCTCTTCGTTCTACCGCACGCCGCCGCTGGGCCCGCAGGATCAGCCGGACTATCTCAACGCCGCCGTTGCGCTGGAAACCGCCCTGCCCCCCGAGACGCTGCTCGATCATACTCAGCGCATCGAACGGCAGCAGGGGCGAGTGCGCAAAGCCGAACGCTGGGGGCCGCGCACGCTGGACCTCGATATCATGCTGTTTGGCGATGCTGTCATTAACAGCGAGCGCCTGACCGTTCCGCACTACGATATGAAAAACCGCGGCTTTATGCTCTGGCCGCTGTTCGAGATCGCCCCGGACCTTCACTTTCCTGACGGCCCGGCGCTGCGCGCCGTGCTGGATAATCTCGGCGCGGAAAAGCCCGCCAGCTGGTAATCCCCTCTTCCTTTTTTAGCATTTGCGGCGATCGTCGTAATCGGTTGCCCAAAATCATTGCCCCTCTGAATGCTGCTGTTAGAATGCCGGTTAATATGACTTTCATCATCAGGAAATGTTATGAAACCGACCACCATTGCCCTGCTGCAGAAATGCAAACAGGAAAAGAAGCGCTTTGCCACCATTACCGCCTACGATCACAGCTTCGCGAAGCTGTTCGCCGATGAAGGCATTAATGTGCTGCTGGTAGGCGACTCGCTGGGAATGACGGTGCAGGGTCACGACTCCACCCTGCCGGTTACCGTGGAAGATATCGCCTATCACACCCGCGCCGTCCGCCGCGGCGCGCCAAACAGCCTGCTGCTTGCCGACCTGCCGTTCATGGCCTATGCCACCCCCGAGCAGACCTTTGCAAATGCCGCCATCGTGATGCGCGCTGGCGCCAATATGGTCAAACTCGAGGGCGGCGCCTGGCTGGCCGACACCGTGAGGATGCTGGCGGAGCGCGCGGTGCCGGTTTGCGGCCATCTTGGCCTGACGCCGCAGTCGGTGAACGTATTCGGTGGGTATAAAGTGCAGGGTCGCGGCGATGCGGCGCAGACCCTGTTTGAAGACGCGTTAGCGCTGGAGGCGGCGGGTGCGCAGCTGTTGGTCCTGGAGTGCGTGCCGGTTGAACTGGCGAAGCGCATCACCGACGCTCTGACCATTCCAGTGATCGGCATCGGCGCGGGCAATGTCACCGACGGGCAAATCCTCGTGATGCATGACGCTTTCGGCATTACCGGCGGCCACATTCCTAAATTTGCCAAGAATTTCCTTGCCGAAGCGGGCGACATCCGCGCCGCGGTGCGGCAGTATATTGCCGAAGTCGAATCCGGAGTCTATCCGGGCGAAGAACACAGTTTCCATTAAGGAGTCTTGTTGTGCTGATTATTGAATCCGTACTGCTGCTGCGGCAGCATATCCGCCGTCTGCGTCAGGAAGGTAAGCGTATCGCGTTGGTCCCGACGATGGGCAACCTGCATGATGGTCATATGAAGCTGGTTGATGAAGCCAAAGCCAGTGCGGACGTGGTGGTGGTCAGTATTTTCGTCAATCCGATGCAGTTTGACCGCGTCGACGACCTGGCGCGCTACCCGCGCACCTTACAGGATGATTGCGAAAAGCTGAACAAACGTCATGTCGACTTTGTCTTCGCGCCGACGCCGGCGGAAGTGTACCCCCAGGGTACTGAAGGCCAGACCTACGTCGACGTTCCGGGATTATCCACCATGCTCGAAGGCGCCAGCCGCCCGGGCCATTTCCGCGGCGTGTCGACCATCGTCAGTAAGCTGTTCAACCTTGTTCAACCAGACGTCGCCTGCTTCGGCGAGAAAGACTTCCAGCAGTTGGCGCTGATCCGCAAGATGGTCGCCGACATGGGCTACGACATTGAGATCATCGGCGTGCCGATCGTCCGCGCGAAAGATGGCCTGGCGCTGAGTTCGCGTAACGGCTACCTGACCGCCGACCAGCGCAAAATCGCGCCTGGTCTGTATAAAGTGCTGAGCGCGGTGGCGGAAAAGCTGGCCGCCGGCGATCGGCAGCTCGATGAGATCATCGCTATCGCTGAACAGGAGCTGAATGAGAAAGGCTTCCGCGCCGACGACATTCAGATCCGCGATGCCGACACCCTGCTTGAGCTGACCGATGCCAGCCAGCGCGCGGTGATCCTGATGGCCGCCTGGCTGGGGCAGGCTCGCCTGATCGACAACCGGATCGTCACGCTCGCTCAGTAGACAGCGGGTAAAAATCGGGCAATACTGCCCGGGCTTTTCTCAGGGCGGGCGCCGTGTCCGCTCTGCTACATTAAGGTTGAAGGGTAGAAGTTATGATGCGTAATATGCTGCAGGGCAAGCTCCACCGCGTAAAAGTCACGCAGGCGGACCTGCACTATGAAGGTTCTTGCGCCATTGACCAGGACTTCCTGGATGCGGCCGGTATTCTGGAGAATGAAACTATTCACCTCTGGAACGTCACCAACGGCAACCGTTTCTCCACCTACGCCATTGCCGCCGAGCGGGGCTCCCGGATCATCTCCGTTAACGGCGCCGCCGCGCACTGCGCCAGCGTCGGCGATATTTTGATCATCGCAAGCTTCGTTACCATGTCGGACGAAGAGGCGCGCAGCTGGCAGCCTAACATCGCCTACTTCGAAGGCGACAACGAAATGAAGCGCCAGGCGAAAGCTATTCCGGTACAGGTCGCCTGATGGCCGCGACGCTGCGCTCAGGCGCAGCGTCGGTATTACCCCTGCGGCTGGTTACTGATCAGCCGCGACATCGTCTCCAGCGAATCCGTGCGTAAGATATATAACCGCTTTAACAGAAACGGATTGTCCCCCGGCTTCACCTTCCCACGCACCGTCGTTACCGCCATATGAAACCCGGCGTCATTCGCCGCCTGCACCGCCGTAGCGTTATAGCCGCCGAAGGGATAGGAAAGGTAGAGAACGTGCGGATTAAACTGGCTCAGCGCCCGGCGCGAGCGGGCGAAATCAAACAGAATATTATGGTAATTGCGACTGAATAAAATCGGCCGCCGGCCGGCGTCAACCCGATGCAGGAAGTGAGTATGCGACTGAATATCAAAGACGTCCTGGATCTGGCGTAGCTCGGAAATGCTCATAAACTGCAGGGATTTCGGATCCCACTTCTGCGGATGGCGCTTAATACGCGAGGAGATAATAAACGCGGTGGCATGGAAACCGTACTGTTTCAGCACCGGATAGGCGTAGCGGTTCACCGATTTCAAGCCATCATCGAAAGTGATCGCCACCGCCCGCGCCGGGAGATTGATTTTATTACGCACATAGCCTTCCAGCTGATACAGGGTCAGCGTGGTATAGCCCTGATCGCGCAGCCAGGTCATCTGATTCGTGAAGGCGCGAACCGAGGTGGTGGTCGACGTATGACGAAAACAGGTGTTCTCTTCATCGCGCAGAATATGGTGATAGGTCAGCACGGGAATACCGTGATCCTCCTGCGCGTCCAGACTACTGACCCACGCCAGCCGGTCGCCAATGCGGATCTGAAACCAGGTCTGATTGAGCCGGTCCTTCAGCTTGCTGAGGATCGGATAGCGCAGATTGTTGGCCAGCGTGCCGAACGGCGCGCTGCTTACCGAGGGAGCGTCATAGAGCGGTGTATCTTTCCAGGTGAGTAAATTTTGGTTACTCAGCGGTTTATTAAGATCCCCCAAACGGTCCTCCACCCGCTGCTTGCCCTGCACCGGCTCGAGATGCCCTTTATCAATAAACCCGGTGCCAAAGCCGAAACGAAACTCATAGTAGTCAGCCGCCGTCGGGACGACTGCGAGGATCTGCCCGGCACGAACATTGCCGACGCTGACCACATGGTTTCCCACCTGCGCCCAGATGACCGCGTCTTCGGTGGTTTGCATATAGCGCACAGCCTTGCCCTGCTGGCTAAGCAGGCTGGCGGAGGCGCTGAGTGAGGTCAGGAAAAGAAGCAGGGTCAAAAATCGGGCAAGCATACGCATCAAACCGTTATACCATCAACGGCGGTTATTGTAACAAAAGCGGTATCTGTCCCGCTGCTTAATTTCCCCAGGCATCATGGCGCAACCGGAACGGGGGGTTCTTCTGCTGCTGATGCCACAGGCTGCTCACCATCGGCCCGCCCGCGCTGACGATCGCCTGGCGAAACGCCACGCTGCTTAACGTGCCTCGCAGGAGATACATTCGCTCAAGGAGTGGATAGCTGACGCCGGAGATCACTTCGCAGTGGGTATGTTTGTGACTCATCAGCGCCGCGGCCCGATAAGGCGCCGCACCGGTTTTGTCAGTGAGAAAAATGACCCCGTCCCCGGAGTCGGTGGCATGCAGCGCATCGCACATCATCCGGCTCAACATATTGCTGCTGAGATTGCGCCAGTAATTGACCGCCCGGCACTGGGCCAGCGGACCAAACTTTTGTTCAAGACGATCCAGCATCTCCTGCGCCAGCTCATCGTGACAGGTAATGACCCATCCGAGCATGCTTCCCTCCTTAGCCAGCGAATAATGTAGCAAGGTGAAGATGACGTATCGGTGATGGGAGTCAAAGATAAGCGGTTAGCGCTTCGCATATTTACTTCAGGAAGCGCTAACCATGATGAGTATCAGCTACGCAGGCCGCGACCGCGCTGAATTAACGACCAGCACAGCAGATAGAAGGCGACAATGAACACCACCAGCACGGCGAAGGTGGTCGCCAGCGGGACGTCGTTGATACCGAGGAAGCCGAAGCGAAAACCGCTGATCATGTAGACGATGGGGTTCAGATGCGACAGCCCCTGCCAGAACGGCGGCAGCAGGGTCAGCGAGTAGAACACCCCGCCGAGATAGGTCAGCGGCGTCAGCACAAAGGTCGGGATCAGGCTAATGTCATCGAAGGTCTTGGCAAACACCGCGTTCAGCAGCCCGGCCAGCGAGAACAGCACCGCGGTGAGGAGCAGCGTCAGGGCGACAAACAGCCAGGAGTGAACCTGGAACGGCACAAAGAATAGCGACACCGCGGTCACCAGGATACCTACGCACAGTCCTCGCGCTACCCCGCCGCCCACGTAGCCGGCGATAATCACATGCGTCGGCACTGGCGCCACCAGCAGCTCTTCAATATTGCGCTGAAACTTGGCGCTGAAGAAGGATGAGGCGACGTTGGCGTAAGCGTTAGTGATCACCGCCATCATGATCAGGCCCGGGACGATAAACTGCATATAGGTAAAACCATGCATCTCACCAATGCGCGAGCCGATCAGGTTGCCAAAGATCACGAAATACAGGGTCATGGTGATCACCGGCGGCACCAGCGTCTGTACCCAGATGCGCATAAAACGGTGGATCTCTTTGGTCCAGATGCTTTTCAGCGCGACCCAATAAAGCTGCATCATGCTGATTCTCCTTTTCGCTCATGCACCAGCGTGACAAACAGCTCTTCCAGACGGTTAGCTTTGTTACGCATACTCAGTACCTGCACCCCCTGGGCGCTCAGCTGCGCGAAGACGCTGTTAATTCCCTGCTCACGCAGAACCTCCACTTCCAGCGTCGAGGTATCGACCAGCTGGTACTGGTAGCCTTCGAGCTTCGGCACCGGGCTTTTTGGCGCGAGGTCAAGAATAAAGGTCTCTGACTTCAGCTTCGACAGCAGCGCTTTCATCGAGGTGTTTTCCACCAGCTCGCCGTGCTGGATGATGCCGATGTTGCGACATAGCATTTCGGCCTCTTCGAGATAGTGGGTGGTCAGGATAATGGTGGTTCCGCGATCGTTGAGATCCTTGAGAAAGCCCCACATCGAGCGACGCAGTTCAATATCGACGCCGGCGGTCGGTTCGTCGAGGATCAGCAGCTTCGGCTCATGCATCAACGCGCGGGCGATCATCAGACGGCGCTTCATCCCGCCGGAGAGCATTCTCGCGCGTTCGTTGCGTTTTTCCCACAGGTCGAGCTGTTTTAAATACTTTTCACTGCGGGAAAGGGCTTCTTTACGCTCAACGCCGTAGTAGCCCGCCTGGTTAACGACGATCTGCTGCACGGTTTCGAACGGGTTGAAGTTAAACTCCTGCGGCACCAGGCCAAGCTGGCGCTTGGCATTGACGACGTCTTTCTCCAGATCGTAGCCAAAGACATTGACCTGACCAGAGGTTTTGTTCACCAGCGAGCTGATGATGCCGATGGTCGTGGATTTTCCGGCCCCGTTCGGGCCCAGCAGGGCATAAAAATCCCCCGCTTCGACCTGCAGGTCGATCCCCCGCAGCGCCTGAACCCCGCCGGGATAGGTTTTTTTGAGCTGTTTTAATTCCAGAGCAATGGTCATTAAATATCTCTTCTCGTGTCGTGACACGTCATTAACCCGCCTGACTCACGTTTGCGCTGGACCGGCGCTGACGCCGCCAACGCATCTGCAGCCTGAAGTATCACGGGTTAAGATGGTTTTAAAAAAGGTGAGCTTACCCTATATTAGCGCAACGCACTTACTTGGTTACAGGCCGATAACGTCCATGAATGATATAGATACACTCATCAGCAACAATGCACTATGGTCAAAAATGCTGGTGGAAGAGGACCCCGGCTTTTTTGAGAAACTGTCGCAGACGCAGAAACCGCGCTTCCTGTGGATTGGCTGTTCGGACAGCCGCGTTCCCGCTGAGCGACTCACCGGCCTGGAGCCTGGCGAACTGTTCGTGCATCGTAACGTAGCGAACCTGGTGATCCACACCGATCTCAATTGTCTGTCGGTGGTGCAGTATGCCGTCGATGTCCTGGAAGTCGAGCACATTATTATCTGCGGCCACTACGGCTGCGGCGGCGTGCAGGCGGCGGTGGAGAACCCGGAGCTGGGGCTTATCGACAACTGGCTGCTGCATATCCGCGATATCTGGTTTAAGCACAGCTCGCTGCTCGGTGAAATGCCAGAGGAGCGCCGTCTGGATACCCTTTGTGAACTGAACGTGATGGAACAGGTGTACAATCTGGGACATTCGACGATTATGCAATCCGCGTGGAAGCGCGGACAGAAGGTGACCATCCACGGCTGGGCTTACGGGATTCACGACGGACTGCTGCGCGATCTGGATGTCACCGCTGTGAGCAGGGAAACCCTCGAACAGCGCTATCGCCACGGGATCTCCAACCTCAAGATCAAGCACATCAACCACAGATAGCCTTCAGACTTCGCCACCCTGGAGAGCGCGGCGCGCGCTGTCCAGAGTGGGATATCCCCTTACTCGTCCAGCAGGGTGACTTTGCCGATATACGGCAGATGGCGGTAGCGCTGAGCATAGTCGATACCGTAGCCCACCACGAACTCATCCGGAATCGCGAAACCGACGTATTCAACCGGGACGTTCACTTCGCGGCGGCTGGGTTTATCAAGTAGCGTACAAATGGCCAGCGATTTCGGCTCGCGCAGGCTGAGGATTTCGCGAACTTTAGACAGGGTATTGCCGGAGTCGATGATGTCTTCCACGATCAGAACGTCTTTACCACGGATGTCTTCATCCAGATCTTTAAGGATTTTCACATCACGAGTGGTGGACATGCCGCTGCCGTAGCTGGAGGCGGTCATAAAATCGACTTCATGCGGCACCTGCACTTCACGGCACAGGTCGGCCATGAACATAAACGAGCCGCGCAGCAGCCCCACCAGCACCATTTCGCTGCCGCTGTTCTGATAATGTTCGTTGATTTGACGACCCAGTTCCGCGATACGCGCTTTGATCTCGGATTCCGGGATCATCACTTCTACAGTATGTTTCATAATACTAACCATTTGATTCTAAATATAAATCATCAAAGCCGCTGCTTTCGCCCCGACGATGACCGGCAAGCCATCCAGTATACCAGCAAAAAGAAATCTTCGGTGCAGGGATTAATAAAGCCATATTTGTGATTCCGATCACACTTGTTAAATCCTATAATTAATTGCAGTTAAAAAATTTAACAAACACATGAGTAACTTTTTATGGCTGAAACAAAGTCTCAACAATCAAGGCTCCTGGTGACGCTGACTGCGCTATTTGCAGCGTTCTGCGGCCTCTATCTATTAATCGGCGGGGCATGGCTGGTCGTGCTTGGCGGCTCCTGGTACTACCCTATCGCCGGGCTGGTGATGCTGGGCGTGACCGTAATGCTGTTCCGCGGCAAGCGCGCTGCGCTGTGGCTGTACGCCGCGCTGCTGCTGGCGACCATGATCTGGGGCGTCTGGGAGGTTGGTTTCGACTTCTGGGCGTTGACGCCGCGTAGCGATATCCTCGTCTTCTTTGGCATCTGGCTGATCCTGCCCTTTGTCTGGCGTCGTCTGCCGGTGCCTTCCGCTGGCGCCGTTGGCGCGCTGGTCGTCGCCCTGCTGATCAGCGGCGGCATGCTGACCTGGGCTGGTTTTAACGACCCGCAGGAAGTCAACGGCACCCTGAGCGCCGACGTTACGCCGGCCGCACCGATTTCCACCGTCGCCGACGGCGACTGGCCGGCCTATGGCCGTAACCAGGAAGGCCAGCGCTTCTCCCCGCTGAAGCAGATTAACGCCGATAACGTGAAGAACCTGAAGGAAGCCTGGGTGTTCCGCACCGGCGACCTGAAACAGCCGAACGATCCGGGTGAAATCACTAACGAAGTGACGCCGATTAAAGTCGGCGATACGCTCTTCCTGTGTACCGCTCACCAGCGCCTGTTTGCGCTGGACGCCGCCACCGGTAAAGAGAAGTGGCATTTTGACCCGCAGCTGAACGCCGATCCGTCGTTCCAGCACGTCACCTGCCGCGGTGTTTCTTATCACGAAGCGAAAGCGGATAACGCCCCTGCCGACGTCGTCGCCGACTGTCCGCGCCGCATTATCCTGCCGGTGAACGATGGTCGCCTGTTCGCGGTAAACGCCGACAACGGTAAGCTGTGCGAAACCTTTGCTAATAAAGGTATTCTCAATCTGCAGACCAACATGCCGGTCACCACGCCGGGCATGTATGAACCCACTTCACCGCCGATCATCACCGATAAAACCATCGTGATTGCCGGCGCGGTCACCGATAACTTCTCTACCCGCGAGCCGTCAGGCGTGATCCGCGGCTTTGATGTGAATACCGGTAAACTGCTGTGGGCCTTCGATCCTGGTGCGAAAGATCCGAACGCCATCCCGAGCGATGAACATCACTTCACGCTCAACTCGCCGAACTCATGGGCGCCTGCCGCCTACGACGCTAAGCTGGATCTGGTCTATCTGCCGATGGGCGTGACCACTCCGGACATCTGGGGCGGCAACCGTACGCCGGAGCAAGAGCGTTATGCCAGCTCGATTGTGGCACTGAACGCCACCACTGGTAAGCTGGCCTGGAGCTATCAGACCGTCCATCACGATCTGTGGGATATGGACATGCCTTCCCAGCCGACGCTGGCTGATATTGAGGTCAACGGCAAAACCGTACCGGTCATCTATGCCCCGGCGAAAACCGGCAACATCTTCGTGCTGGATCGTCGTAACGGCGAGCTGGTGGTCCCGGCGCCTGAAAAACCGGTTCCGCAGGGCGCTGCCAAAGGTGATTACGTTACCAAAACCCAGCCCTTCTCCGATCTGAGCTTCCGTCCGAAGAAAGATCTGACCGGCGCGGACATGTGGGGCGCCACTATGTTCGACCAGTTGGTGTGCCGCGTGATCTTCCACCAGCTGCGCTATGAAGGTATCTTCACCCCGCCGTCTGAGCAGGGCACGCTGGTGTTCCCGGGTAACCTGGGGATGTTTGAATGGGGCGGTATCTCCGTCGATCCGAACCGTCAGGTGGCTATCGCCAACCCGATGGCGCTGCCTTTCGTCTCAAAACTGATCCCGCGCGGGCCAGGCAATCCGATGGAGCCGCCGAAAGATGCGAAAGGCTCTGGTACCGAGTCCGGCGTGCAGCCGCAGTACGGCGTCCCGTACGGCGTAACGCTGAACCCGTTCCTGTCGCCGTTCGGCCTGCCGTGCAAACAGCCGGCCTGGGGGTATATCTCCGCCCTGGATCTGAAAACCAACGAAGTGGTATGGAAAAAACGTATCGGTACTCCGCAGGACAGCCTGCCGTTCCCGATGCCGGTTAAACTGCCGTTTACCATGGGGATGCCGATGCTGGGCGGTCCGATTTCCACGGCCGGTAACGTCCTGTTCATCGGCGCGACTGCAGATAACTACCTGCGCGCGTACAATATGAGCAACGGCGAGAAGCTGTGGGAAGCCCGTCTGCCAGCCGGCGGTCAGGCGACTCCGATGACCTACGAAGTGAATGGCAAACAGTATGTTGTCATCTCTGCCGGCGGTCACGGCTCGTTCGGTACCAAAATGGGCGATTATATTGTCGCCTATGCGCTCCCGGATGACGCCAAATAAAACGCAAAACGGCAACGAAAGTTGCCGTTTTTTTTTGGTGTTCCGTCCTTCTTCCCGTAGGGGATGGCAGCAGGTCGCAGAGACTTAAACCGTGAACCCCAACATCATCCCGGTGTCTTCATGTTCCAGCAGGTGGCAGTGTGCCATATAGGCAAACTCCTTCGGCGCCGGATGATCAAACTTCACTAATACTTCACTCACGTCCCCTTCCACACGAACGGTGTCTTTCCAGCCGCGACGATGCGCCGCTGGCGGCTTGCCGTTTTCGCTGAGGATACGGAACTGGGTGCCGTGGATATGGAACGGATGCAACATCATGTCGCCCTTACCAGAAATCACCCAGCGCTCATACTGGCCTCTGGCGGCGGCAAACATCGGCTCATTCATGTCGAAGGCTTTGCCGTTGATGCGGTTGGCGTTATGGAAATCAAAGCCCTTGCCTGACGACATGCCATGCTCCATGCCGGATCCGTGGTTCATGCTCATGTCGCCGTGATGCATATTCCCCATGTCGCTCATGTCGCCATGCCCCATCATGCCGTGATCCATTCCGGCCATCGCCTGGTCGCCATACTTCTCCATCAGCGCCTGCATGCCCATCCGGTCGAGCATCGGATCCATAGACAGCTGGAGCTGACGCTGCGTCAGCCCCGTCAGGGACGGTAACGCCGGGAGAGCGGCCAGAGTATCCAGCAGCTTGCCGGAGGCGGGAATGACCAGCGGCTGGACGCGCAGTACCGGCTGTGGTTTATCAAAAGGCGCAATCGCCATGCCCATCTGGCTCACCGGCAGAGTCACCAGATCGAAAGGTTTACCGTCGCTGGTGTCCACCAGCACCTCAAAGCGTTCCCCCATCAAGACCGGCAATTCATCGACCTTGACCGGCTCGGCCAACAGACCGCCATCGCTGGCCACCACGTACAGCGGGCGCTTATCGCTGGTGGCAAAATTGAGGGAACGGGCATTACAGCCGTTCAGCAAGCGCAGGCGCAGCCAGCCGCGCGGCGCGGCATGTTCGGGATAGAGGGCCCCATTGGTCAGTAGCGTATCGCCAAACCAGCCGACGGCGGCGCTCATCACATCCAGCTGATAGTCGATCTCGCCGGCGGCGGTGAACTTCTTATCCTGGACGATCACCGGCACATCATCGATTCCCCACTGCTTAGGCAGCAGCAGGCGCCCGCTCTCTTCATCCTCGATCAGCACCAGGCCGGCCAGGCCCATCGCCACCTGCCGGCCGGTGCTTCCATGCTGATGCGGATGAAACCAGCAGGTCGCCGCCCGCTGCGTTGGCGTGAAGCTTACCGTGCGG
This sequence comes from Klebsiella sp. 4_1_44FAA, assembly GCF_000238715.1. Lineage (NCBI taxonomy): Bacteria > Pseudomonadati > Pseudomonadota > Gammaproteobacteria > Enterobacterales > Enterobacteriaceae > Klebsiella > Klebsiella sp. 4_1_44FAA. Next base: position 269,145 of record NZ_JH414803.1, on the reverse strand, counting down.
GTGGCACCCGGCGCGATAACCCCCTGTGGCCCCCCGTCGACCTCGCCCGGTACCTCCAGACCATGCCAGTGCAGCGTGGTCTCTTCCGCCAGCTGGTTAGTAATATCCACCGTGACGGTTTTCCCCTGCGTCAACTGCAGCGCAGGGCCCAGCAGCGACCCGTTGTAGCCCCAGGTAGTGGCATTCAGGGCGCCAAACCGCGTTTTGCCCGCCTGGATCCTGAGCGCGATGCGGTTGCGCGCATCGGCGGCTAACAGCGACGGTATCGGCAGAGCCGGGCGACTGGCGGCAAAGACCGCCCGGCTCCATAACGGCAATGCGCTGGCCATGCCGACCGCGGCGGTCAGTTTGAGGAAGTCTCGACGTTGCATATTCACATCCTTTTATTCTGCGGGCGAATATTTGAGCTTAAACCCTACCGTAACGGGAAGGTCAAGCAGAAGAGTAAGAATAAAGATCGGCGCTGTGTAAAGAAGTATGCTAATTTGAAGCGTCGGTGATCTAATGGTAGAAAAAATGAAGACGCTTTTCAGAACAATGGTACTCGGCAGCCTACTTGCTCTCTCCGCCAACAGCTACGCGCTCAGCGAATCCGAAGCGGAAGATATGGCTGATTTAACCGCGGTTTTTGTGTTTCTGAAAAACGACTGTGGCTACCAGAACCTGCCCAACACGCAGATCCGGCGCGCGCTGGTGTTCTTTGCCCAACAGAACCAGTGGGACCTGAGCAACTATGACAGCTACAACATGAAAGCGCTTGGCGAAGACAGCTATCGCGATCTTAGCGGCATTAACATTCCGACGGCGAAAAAATGTAAAGCGCTGGCCCGCGATTCGCTCAGCCTGCTGGCTTACGTTAAATAATTCCCTGCGCGGGCGGCAACGCTCCGCGCCTTTAGCATTTCAATTTCCCCCTTTAAATATTTATATTTATTATTGTATATAAACAAACCTTATTTAATTGCGAACCTATCAATTTGCCAAATAAAGTAAACTCATAATAATGAAGAATGACTAAAAAACTAATAAAATATCATTATTCATATATTGCAAAATAAAAAGCACCCTTCTAGAATCCGGTAAAAATATACCTACTTCATGGACTGAAATTGTGAATATCTCGCTGACTCTTCGTGTTATCCCACTCGCCGCGCTGTTAGTAGCCGGCTGTAGCAATACCTCTTCCCGCCAGCCGGTTAAACCGATCGCCACGCCGCTGACGTCACAGCAGCAGGCAGAGCAGGAGCGGGCGGCCAGCGAACAAGCGCGCATTGAATCCTGTCGCCAGGCGTTGGATTCGCTAAAAGAGGTTAACCCACAGCAAGCCACTAAACTCAGCAATGACTTTAACGCTTTAGTGCGCGCGGCGTCACAATACAATAGCGTGCGCGAGAAAGTAGCGGATCCTACCCGGCTTGGCATTGACTCCATGTATCAGTTTAAATCCATCAAACTGTGCGCCGATATCCAGAAAACGCTGATCGATAGCCTGGTACAGCGTGGTGAAAGCAAACAGCCATGAACAGAGCCGCCACGCTGACCCTCAACGCGCCCCTGCTGATGCTCGTCGCTGCGCTGGCGCTTTCAACCCCCTTCACCGCCGGCGCCGCGCCGGCCTTTCTTGATTACGCCCAACAGCAAACCCAGCAATCTCAGGCGCAAGAAAAAAACGATGCCGCAAGCGCAAAACAAACACAAGAAAGCCGCCAGAGCGCAGATAATAAAAAAACCGGTACCAACACCTCACAATTACAAAAAAGAATCACCAGCCAGCAGGCGGCGATTGCACAAAAAGATAAGCTTATACAGCAATTAAAAAACAGCTTGCCGCTACGCCGCAAACGGATACTGCCGGAGCGAATGAGCAAGCGGCGTTGAATAAGAGAATTAATGAATTACAGGTCGCCTTAAGCGCCGCTACTGCAGAAAAAGAGGCATTAATAAAAAAGCAGGCGTTGTGCAGAATAATAATCTACAGCAAAGCCAGGCCGCGGCGCGTCAGCAGATCCAGCAATTAACGACGCAGATTCAGCAAGCCGAAGCTGAAAATAAACGCCTCAGCGCCAGCTTTACCACGCTTAATAAAGATAAACACGCGCTAATGACCCAACTGGCCGCTGCGGAAAAAGAGAAACAGGCCGCTCTTGAGCAGGTCAAAGCGCTTAACGCTGAAAAACAGCCGCTGACGACCCGGCTGGCCGCCGCGGAAAAAGAGAAACAGGCCGTCCTCGAGCAGGTTAAGGCCCTTAACGCCGATAAACAGTCGCTGACTATTCGCCTCGCCGCTGCGGAGAAGGCGCAGCAGGCCGCTCTTGACCAGGCTAAAGCGCTTAACGCTGACAAAACAGCCGCTGA
>NZ_JH414803.1:147263-266672 GCF_000238715.1 Klebsiella sp. 4_1_44FAA | reverse complement strand
CAGCAGGCCGTCCTCGAGCAGGTTAAGGCCCTTAACGCCGATAAACAGTCGCTGACTATTCGCCTCGCCGCTGCGGAGAAGGCGCAGCAGGCCGCTCTTGACCAGGCTAAAGCGCTTAACGCTGACAAACCAGCCGCTGACGACCCGGCTGGCCGCCGCGGAAAAAGAGAAACAGGCCGTCCTCGAGCAGGTTAAGGCCCTTAACGCCGATAAGCAGTCGCTGACTATTCGCCTCGCCGCTGCGGAGAAGGCGCAGCAGGCCGCTCTTGACCAGGCTAAAGCGCTTAACGCTGACAAACAGCCGCTGGCGACCCGGCTGGCCGCCGCGGAAAAAGAGAAACAGGCCGTCCTCGAGCAGGTTAAGGCCCTTAACGCCGATAAGCAGTCGCTGACTATTCGCCTCGCCGCTGCGGAAAAGACGCAGCAGGCTGCCCTCGATCAGGTCAAAGCCCTTAACGCCGATAAACAATCACTGTCCACCCGGCTGGCCGCCGCGGATAAAGCGCCGCATGGCCCCGCTAACGACGCCGCTGCGCCAAAAAATGAGCCACCAGAGATGGCGGCCATAGTGGCAGCCTATCGCTTGCAGGCGGATAAAGACAACGCCCAGCTACGGATGAAAGAAGATGAAATCGAACTGCTGAGAACGCAGCTTTCTGTACAGTCCAAAACGCGCAGCGGCGAGAGCGCCGCTGCCAAACTCAGCGCATCGGGAGAACAGCAGGCTTATGCGATCGGCGCCTCGATGGGAAGCGAGGCGCTCAACGTCCTTACCACCCGTCGCACTCAGGGAGTTACCGTCGACGCAGGCCTGGTGTTGCAGGGCATCGAAGATGCCTTTCGCGGCCAGCTTCGTCTCGGAGAGCAGGAACGTAACAAAGCGCTGTTTGATGTGTCGCAGCAGGTTTATCAGAACCTGAATAAAATAGAGCAGAAAAACATCAGTGCCGGCAAGAAATATCAGCAGGCGTTTGCGCGCAAAAAAGATGTGGTCTTTAAAGAGGGCGTCTACAGCCGCGTCGATTACCCGGGTAAAGGAAAAATAAGCGGTAACGACCTGGTTACCGTGGTGATCAAAGAGATGCTGACGGACGGGACGGTGATCAACGATATGGAAGCGAAAGATCAGGCGCTTACGCAAAAGCTGGATGCCTATCCCCCGGTGTTTCGCGAACCGCTGAAGCGTCTACAGAACCACGGCTCTGTGACGCTCGTCGTCCCGCCTGAAAAGGCCTATGGCAGTAAAGGATTACCGCCAAAAATCCCGCCAGGCGCCACCATGGTTTATTCCGTGCGGATAGTAGATAGCCAACCCGAGCCGGCAAAATAGCCTCATCCTCTCCACCGCCCTTCCGGGGCGGTGGCTGTTATTCCTGCCTCATTGCTGCAATAACCGCCGTGCATCCTCATCTATAGTTGTCTATGATGTTGCACTCGTTTTACGGGTGTAACAGATGTTAACGAAGGAGGAGCCTTATCGTGGCCGATAATCCACTGTGGCATGAAACGCTGCATGACCATTTTGGTCAGTATTTTAGCGTTGATAACGTGCTGTACCACGAAAAAACCGATCATCAGGATCTGATCATCTTTGATAACCGCGCCTTTGGCCGGGTGATGGCGCTGGATGGCGTCGTACAAACCACCGAACGCGACGAGTTCATCTATCACGAAATGATGACCCATGTGCCGCTGCTGGCTCACGGCAACGCGAAGCATGTGTTGATCATTGGCGGCGGCGATGGCGCGATGCTGCGCGAAGTCTCTCGTCACCGTAGCATCGAAACCATCACCATGGTGGAAATCGACGCCGGGGTAGTTTCATTCTGCCGCCAGTACCTGCCGAACCATAACGCCGGCGCCTATGACGATCCGCGCTTTACGCTGGTGATTGATGATGGCGTCAATTTTGTTAATCAGACGACGCAAACGTTTGACGTGATCATTTCGGACTGTACCGATCCTATCGGCCCGGGAGAAAGCCTGTTCACCTCGGCTTTTTATGAAGGCTGCAAACGCTGCCTGAACCCGGGTGGGATCTTTGTTGCCCAGAATGGCGTCTGCTTCCTGCAACAGGATGAAGCGGTAGGCAGCCATCGCAAGCTAAGCCACTATTTTCGCGACGTCAGCTTCTACCAGGCGGCAATTCCAACCTATTACGGCGGGATCATGACCTTTGCCTGGGCGAGCGACAATGAGGCGCTGCGCCATCTCTCCAGCGAAATCATTCAGGCGCGCTTTCACAAAGCCAACCTGACCTGCCGTTACTACAATCCGGCAATCCATACGGCGGCCTTCGCCTTACCACAATATCTGCATGATGCTCTGTCCGCACCGTGACGCGAAATAAGGGGGTGAACTAAATTGAAAAAATTGAAGCTGCACGGCTTTAACAACCTGACCAAAAGCCTGAGTTTTTGTATCTACGATATCTGTTACGCCAAAACGGCAGAAGAGCGCGACGGCTACATCGCCTATATCGACGAACTCTATAATGCCAATCGCCTGACGGAGATCCTGACAGAAACCTGTTCTATTATTGGCGCCAATATCCTGAATATCGCCCGTCAGGATTATGAACCCCAGGGCGCCAGCGTGACCATTCTGGTCAGCGAAGAGCCTGTCGATCCCAAGCTGATTGACCAGACCGAACATCCTGGCCCGCTACCGGAAACCGTGGTCGCCCATCTCGATAAGAGCCATATCTGCGTGCATACCTACCCGGAGAGCCATCCGGAGGGCGGCCTGTGCACCTTCCGCGCCGATATCGAAGTTTCAACGTGCGGCGTCATTTCCCCGCTTAAAGCGCTGAACTATCTGATTCACCAGCTGGAATCGGACATTGTGACCATTGACTACCGTGTGCGCGGCTTTACCCGCGATATCAATGGGATGAAGCATTTTATCGATCATGAAATCAATTCGATTCAGAACTTTATGTCCGACGATATGAAGTCGTTGTATGACATGGTCGACGTCAACGTTTATCAGGAAAATATCTTCCATACCAAAATGTTGCTCAAGGAGTTCGACCTTAAGCACTACATGTTCCATACCCGACCGGAAGAGTTGACTGCCGAAGAGCGCAAGGTCATTACCGACCTGCTATGGAAAGAGATGCGCGAGATTTACTACGGCCGCAATATTCCTGCCGTGTAATCTATGAAATGCCCGGCGGCGCTTTTGCTTGCCGGGCCTGTAGTTCTGCGCCACCCGACATAAAAGGCGTCATTAACGCTGCTGCATAAACTCACGATAGGCGGCGACCACCTGCAGGAAATCCTCAACACCGCACAGAGAGAGACTTTCTTCGTCGTAGTAGCTCATCCCCTCCTCGATTTCGTCGCCGGAAAACTCCAGCTGATTGGCGCGGATCATCACCTCTTCGCCATCCAGCCACAGCGTATATTCATGCCCGGCACGCTGCCAGGAACGCTCGCTGCCCTTCACGGTGCGCGCCGCCTGCTCCACTTCGTCCAGCAGAGCAAGATTGCCTTTCACCTCCTCGTTGAACCAGTGGCCGATCGCCTCGTGATCCATCGACATTCGCACCTTTACCACTCCGGTAATATCGCGCAGAAATTCGTAATCCATAGTCTTTTCCTCTGCAAGGGCAATGCGTCACCGCTGCACTGTACCCATGCAGTAATTATCGCAGCAGACAGAAAGAAAAAAAGCGTAGCGGGCGGGAGGTTTGGAAATAAAAATGCCCGGTGATGCAATGTTCACCGGGCATTGGAGAGTTTATCGCCAAACGGTCAGCCGGGCTGACCGAATGGTTTACACCGCGGTCTGGAAGATCACGCCGTCAGCTTTTTCAGTGTACTGATCCAGCTGGTTGAAGTTCAGATAACGGTAGGTATCTTCCGCCGTCTTATCCACCTGCGCCACGAAGGTCTGGTACTCTTCCGGCGTCGGCAGTTTGCCGAGCAGCGAAGCCACCGCTGCCAGTTCGGCAGAGGCCAGATAGACGTTAGCGCCGGTACCTAAACGGTTCGGGAAGTTACGGGTAGAGGTGGAAACCACCGTCGCGCCGTCGGCCACGCGCGCCTGGTTACCCATACACAGGGAACAGCCAGGGATTTCGATACGCGCCCCGCTCTTACCAAACACGCTATAGTAGCCTTCTTCGGTCAGCTGCGCGGCATCCATACGGGTTGGCGGCGCCACCCACAGGCGAGTCGGCAGTTGGCCTTTGTGGCTGTCCAGCAGCTTACCGGCGGCACGGAAGTGGCCGATGTTGGTCATGCAGGAGCCGATGAACACTTCGTCGATCTTCTCGCCCTGCACATCAGACAGCAGGCGGGCATCGTCCGGATCGTTCGGCGCGCACAGAATCGGCTCTTTAATATCCGCCAGATCGATGTCGATCACTGCCGCGTATTCCGCGTCAGCATCGGCTTCCAGCAGCTGCGGATCCGCCAGCCATTTTTCCATGCCCTGGATACGACGCTCCAGGGTACGGCGGTCGCCGTAGCCTTCGGCGATCATCCACTTCAGCAGAACGATGTTAGAGTTCAGATACTCAACGATCGGCTCTTTATTCAGTTTGATGGTGCAGCCGGCGGCAGAACGCTCAGCCGAGGCATCGGTCAACTCGAACGCCTGCTCGACTTTCAGATCCGGCAGACCTTCGATCTCGAGGATGCGACCAGAGAAGATGTTTTTCTTACCTTTCTTCTCCACGGTCAGCAGGCCCTGCTTGATGGCGTACAGCGGGATGGCGTGGACCAGGTCACGCAGGGTGATCCCCGGCTGCATTTTACCTTTGAAACGCACCAGCACCGATTCCGGCATATCCAGCGGCATCACGCCGGTCGCGGCGGCGAAGGCCACCAGACCAGAGCCTGCCGGGAAGGAGATGCCGATTGGGAAACGGGTGTGGGAGTCACCGCCGGTACCCACGGTATCCGGCAGCAGCATGCGGTTCAGCCAGGAGTGAATCACGCCATCGCCCGGACGCAGAGAAACACCGCCGCGGTTCATGATGAAGTCCGGCAGAGTGTGGTGCGTGGTAACGTCAACCGGCTTCGGGTAGGCCGCGGTGTGGCAGAAGGACTGCATCACCAGGTCTGCAGAGAAGCCCAGGCACGCCAGGTCTTTCAGCTCATCACGGGTCATTGGACCGGTGGTGTCCTGAGAACCGACGGAGGTCATTTTCGGTTCGCAATAAGCGCCCGGACGGATACCGGCAACGCCGCAGGCGCGGCCAACCATTTTCTGCGCCAGCGAGAAGCCGCGGGTGCTTTCCGCCACGTCTTTCGCCTGACGGAAGACATCGCTGTGCGGCAGGCCCAGCGCTTCACGCGCTTTGGTGGTCAGACCACGACCGATGATCAGCGGAATACGGCCGCCGGCGCGCACTTCGTCGATCAGCACATCGGTTTTCAGCTCGAAGCTGGCCAGCAGTTCGTTGGTCTCGTGGTTACGCACTTCGCCTTTGAAGGGGTAAACGTCGATTACGTCGCCCATGTTCAGGTTAGACACATCAACTTCGATAGGCAGCGCGCCCGCATCTTCCATGGTGTTGAAGAAAATTGGCGCGATTTTACCGCCCAGACACAGGCCGCCGCCGCGCTTGTTCGGCACGTTCGGGATATCGTCGCCCATAAACCACAGCACCGAGTTGGTGGCGGATTTACGTGAAGAACCGGTCCCGACCACGTCGCCGACGTAGGCCAGCGGGTAGCCTTTCTGCTGCAGGGCTTCGATCTGTTTGATTGGGCCAACCACGCCCGGCTGATCCGGCTCAATGCCTTCGCGGGGGTTTTTGAGCATTGCCAGCGCATGCAGCGGGATATCCGGACGCGACCACGCATCCGGCGCCGGAGAGAGATCATCGGTGTTCGTTTCGCCGGTGACCTTGAAGACGGTAACAGTGATTTTTTCTGCCAGCTGCGGACGGTTCAGGAACCACTCGGCGTCAGCCCAGGATTGCATAACCTGTTTAGCATGCTCGTTACCCGCTTTGGCTTTCTCTTCCACGTCGTAGAAGTTATCGAACATCAGCAGGGTATGGGAGAGCGCTTTCGCGGCAATCGGCGCCAGTTTCGCGTCGTCCAGCGCATCGATCAGCGGATGGATATTGTAACCGCCCTGCATGGTGCCCAGCAGTTCAACGGCTTTTTCAGGGGTAACCAGGGGGGAGGTCGCTTCGCCTTTGGCGATCGCGGCAAGGAATCCAGCTTTAACATAGGCGGCTTCATCGACGCCCGGCGGTACACGGTTAATCAGCAGGTCTAACAGGAATTCTTCTTCGCCCGCAGGCGGGTTTTTCAGCAGTTCTACCAGCGCGGCCATTTGGGTTGCATCTAAGGGTTTGGCAACAATCCCCATGGCGGCACGCTCAGCTACGTGCTTACGGTATTCTTCTAGCACGACGGTTCTCCTCGCTCTCATTGTCATAATGCGGCCTACACGTCTTCAATCAATCTGCCTCTGTCCTGGCTTAGCTTGCCGCGTGACGCATCTTGAAGGATTTAGTGGCTGGGCGATTTTCTTCACGCTCCTGTGAGACAGCAGTTTGTAGGGTAAATGCCCGATACCGCGTCGGCAGCATAGCAGGATTTTTGAAAGGTGTTAATCTGTTTACAAAAAAGCAACATTAAAATTTAGCTGAATCGTTAAGGGCAGGATATTGCAGGCTTTCTGTTCAAATCCCGCGACAAAAATTCCTTTCCGCGTACAACGCCACGGGCCGATCCCAACAATAATCAATAAAAAGCCATACCGCTTACTTATACTCAGCAAACGCGCCGTTTTCGCAGATACTTTAGCGAGATGGGTTACTTTTTGGGTCAGGAGTTTCCATGTCACTGCCGTTCAAACCCCATATTATCGCCCTGCTCTGTAGCGCTGGCTTACTCGCGGCGGCAGGAACACTCTATGTGCAAAGCCGAACCCCAGCGACGATCGCTGAACCGCCTGCGCAGCAAGCTCCAGCGCCCGCAGCGTCGACGACACAGCCGGTGGCCGCCACTTACACCCAGGCGCAAATTGATCAGTGGGTCGCCCCTATCGCGCTCTACCCGGACAGCCTACTGTCGCAGGTGTTGATGGCCTCCACTTATCCCGACAACGTCCTGCAGGCGGTCCAGTGGTCCCAGGATAACCCCGCGATGAAAGGGGATGCGGCCGTGCAGGCGGTTGCCAGCCAGCCGTGGGACCCTAGCGTCAAATCTCTTGTCGCTTTCCCTGCCCTGCTGGCGATGATGGGCGAGAATCCGCCCTGGGTGGAAAATCTTGGCAATGCGTTTTTGGCCCAGCCGCATGATGTGATGGATTCAGTGCAGCGCCTGCGCGCCATTGCCCAACAAACCGGGACGCTGAAATCCACACCGCAGCAGAAAGTGATTGTCACCCCTGTCGCACCGGTTTCAGCCAGCAGCAGCACGGCAGCAACCGCAACCGCCCACACAGCGGCGCCTGCGCCCACGCAGGTCATTAAAATAGAGCCGACCAATCCACAGGTGGTCTATGTTCCCAGCTATAACCCCTCCACCGTCTATGGTACCTGGCCGAACAGCGCCTATCCGCCGGTCTATCTGCCGCCCCCTCCCGGGGAGCAATTTACCGATAGCTTCGTCAAAGGCTTCGGGTACAGCCTCGGCGTGGCCACCACCTGGGCGCTGTTCAGCAGTATCGACTGGGATGATGATGACCATCACCATCACGATGACGACTACCACCACGGCGATTACTCGCATAATGGCGATAACATCAATATTAATGTAAATAATTTCAATCATATAACAGGAGAAAACCTGCCGGGAAACCACGTTAACTGGCAGCACAATCCTGCCTATCGCGGACACACACCGTATCCCGATAATACGGTAGCTCAGCGCTTCCATCAGACCAACGTTTCCGGCGGACTGAGCGCGACCCAACATGCGCCAGTCGATCGCGAAGCGCAGCGCCAGGCAGCGATGACCCAGCTGCAGCATAACGTACCGACGGCCACAGCGGGCAATCTGGCGGCAAACAACACCTCACGCGACGCCCAGCGTCAGGCGGCCTCGGCGCAGCTGAAGCAAGCCACCCAACGCAGTAATTACCGCGGTTACGACAGTACGCCGACCCAACAGCAGCGTCGCGAGGCGGCAAAAACGCAGCTGAAAAACCCCACGCCGCAGCAACAGCAGCGTCGAGAAGCCGCCAGGAGCCACGAGCAGAACCGCACACCTCAGCAGCAGCAGCGCCGGCAGCAGTTCCAGTCCGCCACGCCAGCCCAGCGTCAGCAGACGCTCAGCCATCTGCGCGCCAACGCCCTTAGCGGCAACGAAAGCCGCGCCCCCTCCTGGCAAGCGCAGCAGGAACGAGGACTGCAGAGCCGCCAGTTTTCCGGCGTAAACCGCGAGTTACGCGATGGCGCCAGAGAACGTCTTTCCGAACACCATGAACTGCGTCGCCGCTAAGGATGAGCAGAATGAGAAACCCATTATCCGTTGCCCTGTTTACGTTAATGCTGTCGCCGCTTGCCGCCTTCGCCCAACAGCAGTTTGCCACGCCGGAACAGGCCGCAGCTGCGCTGGCCGAAGCGATCAGCCAGCCTAATGAAGCCGCGCTGAGCGAAGTACTCGGCGATAACTGGCAGCAGTTTTTACCCACGGACGGGATCGACCCTGCCGCCGTCGATCGCTTTCAACGCGACTGGCAGGTGAAACATGTCATCATCCTGCAGGGTGACAAAGCCTGGCTCGATGTCGGTAGCGAGGCATGGCGTCTGCCCGTGCCTATCGTAAAAACGTCTGAGGGATGGCGCTTTGATATGGCCGCTGGCGAAGAGGAGATCCTCACCCGCGCCATCGGCCGCAATGAGCTGTCGGCGATCGCCGCCATGCATGCCTATGTTGATGCCCAGCAGGACTATTATCATCTGAACCACCGCTGGGCGCAGAAAATCATCAGTAGCGAAGGCAAAAAAGATGGCTTGTACTGGCCAACTTCGCCGGGCGAAGCGCCAAGCCCGCTCGGTCCGGCCTTTAGCCCGACGGTGCCCGGTAGCGGCTACCATGGCTATCGCTTTCGAATTATCGCCGGTCGCGATGACCAGAGCGTCGCCTTGCTGGCCTGGCCGATAGCCTGGGGTGAAACCGGCGTGATGAGCTTTATGATCGATCAACAGGATAGGGTCTATCAGGCCAATCTCGGTGAAGAGAGCGCCGCAAAGGCACAGGAGATAACGCGCTTTACCCCCGACGCTGACGCCGGCTGGCAGGTGGCAGAACCTTAAAAAAACGCCCGGTTGCACTCACGCAACCGGGCGTTTTCATTCACTTAGCCCTGGTGAGGCATCAGAGAAGGATCGCCGGCAAAGGCTGGTTTTGTGCTGGATAATGCCGCTTCGTCAGCGCTGATGCTACCGGAATTCGCCGCCCATACCCCTTCATTGGTCTTCGTCACCTGCTGATGCTGGGCATTCAGATCTTGGCCCATCGCCGCAATGTGGGTCGTTTCCGTACCGCCGCTGTTGTCCGCCCAGGGAATGTTGGCGTCAGCGGCGTAAGCCACACCGGTAAAAAACGTTGCAGCGACCAGCGCTGTGGTTAAAAAGCGTTTCATCTCACACCTCATCGATATCGTTAACTGCCTATAAGTTTACTGAGTGACTATTTTCAAAGTATGTATGAGGTGTAGCGGTTTATGAACAGTGACATAGTTCTAAACATCAGGCATAAAAAAAGCGGCTCCCGGAGCCGCTTATGCTTTTTTCCTGAAAGAAAAAGTTACTTTTTCTTCGCTTTGGCGTTTGGCAGGTCGGTGATGCTGCCTTCGAACACTTCCGCCGCCAGGCCAACGGACTCGTGCAGAGTCGGGTGAGCGTGGATGGTCAGGGCGATGTCTTCAGCGTCACAGCCCATCTCGATAGCCAGGCCGATCTCACCCAGCAGCTCGCCGCCGTTGGTGCCGACAATCGCGCCGCCGATAACACGGTGGGTCTCTTTGTCGAAGATCAGTTTGGTCATACCGTCTGCGCAGTCAGAAGCGATAGCACGGCCGGAAGCAGCCCACGGGAAGGTGGCGGTTTCGTAGCTGATGCCTTTCTCTTTCGCTTCTTTCTCGGTCAGACCGACCCATGCCACTTCTGGTTCAGTGTAGGCGATGGATGGGATCACTTTCGGATCGAAGTAGTGTTTCAGACCGGAGATAACTTCTGCGGCAACGTGGCCTTCATGGACACCTTTGTGCGCCAGCATCGGCTGGCCGACGATATCGCCGATAGCAAAGATGTGCGGCACGTTGGTGCGCATTTGTTTGTCAACGCGGATGAAGCCGCGATCGTCAACTTCCACGCCCGCTTTACCTGCATCGAGGTTTTTACCGTTCGGGACGCGGCCGATAGCGACCAGCACTGCGTCGTAACGCTGCGCTTCCGCCGGTGCTTTTTTACCTTCCATGGAAACGTAAATACCGTCTTCTTTCGCTTCAACGGCAGTCACTTTGGTTTCCAGCATCAGGTTAAATTTCTTGCTGATGCGTTTGGTGAAGACTTTCACCACGTCTTTGTCGGCAGCCGGGATAACCTGGTCGAACATTTCTACCACGTCAATCTCTGAACCCAGCGCATGGTATACGGTACCCATTTCCAGACCGATGATACCGCCGCCCATCACCAGCATGCGTTTCGGTACAGATTTCAGTTCCAGCGCGTCGGTGGAGTCCCATACGCGCGGATCTTCATGCGGGATAAACGGCAGCTGAATCGGACGGGAACCCGCCGCGATGATGGCGTTGTCGAAGTTGATCACGGTTTTGCCGTTTTCGCCTTCCACTTCCAGGGTGTTAGCGCCGGTAAATTTACCCAGACCGTTAACCACCTTCACTTTACGACCTTTGGCCATGCCAGCCAGACCACCGGTCAGCTGAGTGATGACTTTTTCTTTCCAGGTGCGGATCTTGTCAATGTCAGTTTTCGGTTCGCCGAAAACGATGCCGTGTTCGGCCAGCGCTTTCGCTTCTTCGATAACTTTTGCCACGTGCAGCAGCGCTTTAGAAGGGATACAACCCACGTTCAGACAAACACCACCGAGGGTGCTGTAACGTTCTACGATGACGGTTTCCAGACCTAAATCAGCGCAACGGAAGGCTGCAGAGTAACCTGCGGGGCCTGCCCCAAGTACCACGACCTGAGTTTTGATTTCAGTACTCATCATGACCTCTGTAATTTATATCCGGCGGGTCTGACGCTATTATTCTTACGCCCAAGTCCACCGGGACGTTCTATCCGCGTGTATTTTACAAAATTGTTAACAATTTTTAAACAACAAACGGCAAACGATTTTGTCCTTTGTTGCTGATAATCCCCAACAGCCTGAGGTTATCAGAAAAAAGCCGGCCGTCAGGCCGGCTTTTTCGATTACATCACCAGGCGGCGAATGTCGCTCAGGGTGTTGTTAATGATGGTAATGAAGCGGGCACCATCAGCACCGTCGATGACGCGGTGGTCGAAGGACAGAGAGATCGGCAGCATCAGGCGCGGCACAAACTCTTTACCATTCCATACCGGCTCCATCGCGGACTTAGACACGCCGAGGATGGCCACTTCCGGCGCGTTAACAATCGGCGCGAAGTGGGTGGTACCCAGGCCGCCGATGCTGGAGATGGTGAAGCAACCGCCCTGCATTTCGCCAGCCGTCAGTTTGCCATCGCGCGCTTTCTTCGAGATGGTGGTCAATTCACGAGACAGCTCGGTGATGCTCTTCTTGTTCACGTCTTTGAAGACCGGAACCACCAGACCGTTCGGGGTATCCACCGCCACACCGATGTTGATGTATTTCTTCAACGTCAGGCGCTGACCATCTTCGGAGAGCGAGCTGTTGAAGCGCGGCATCTGCTCAAGCGCAGCGGCAACCGCTTTCATGATGAAGACCACTGGAGTGAATTTCACGTCCAGTTTACGCTTCTCAGCTTCGGCATTCTGCTGCTTGCGGAACGCTTCCAGATCGGTGATATCGGTTTTGTCGAAGTGGGTAACGTGTGGGATCATCACCCAGTTACGGCTCAGGTTGGCGCCAGAGATTTTCTGGATACGACCCAGCTCCACTTCTTCGACTTCGCCAAACTTGCTGAAGTCAACCTTCGGCCACGGCAGCATGCCCGGGATACCGCCGCCAGCGGCAGCCGCCGGTGCGGATTCAGCGCGTTTAACCGCGTCTTTCACGTAAGCCTGAACGTCTTCGCGCAGGATACGACCTTTACGGCCGGTGCCTTTCACTTTCGCCAGGTTAACACCGAACTCGCGCGCCAGGCGGCGAATCAGCGGGGTCGCGTGAACGTAGGCATCGTTTTCAGCGAATTCGCTTTTACCTTCTGCTTTCGCAGCCGGCGCAGCGGCAGGCTTAGCGGCCTGAGCCGGGGCAGCAGCTGGTGCCGGGGCAGCAGCCTGAGCCGGAGCGGCGGCAGGCGCAGCGCCTTCCACTTCGAAGACCATAATCAGGGAACCGGTTTTGACTTTATCGCCGGTGCTGATTTTGATCTCTTTAACGGTACCCGCGAACGGCGCCGGAACTTCCATAGAGGCTTTGTCGCCCTCTACGGTGATCAGGGACTGTTCCGCCGCGACTTTATCGCCGACTTTAACCATCACTTCGGTGACTTCAACTTCGTCGCCGCCGATGTCCGGGACGTTAACATCTTTCACGCCTGCTGCGGCAGCCGGAGCCGCAGCAGCCGGCGCGGCAGCCTGTGCCGGAGCGGCTGCAGGCGCAGCGCCCGCCACTTCGAAGATCATAATCAGGGAGCCGGTGGAAACTTTATCGCCGGTATTGATTTTGATCTCTTTGACGGTACCGGCGAACGGCGCCGGAACTTCCATAGAGGCTTTATCGCCTTCTACGGTGATCAGGGATTGCTCAGCGGCGATGGTGTCGCCCACTTTAACCATGATCTCAGTGACTTCGACTTCATCGCCGCCGATATCCGGGACGTGAACTTCTTTCGCTGCCGCGGCAGCCGCTGGAGCAGCGGCGGCCGGAGCGGCTTCTTTCTTCTCTTCCTGCGCAGGTGCAGCGGCGGCTGCACCTTCGGCGGAATCGAAAATCATAATCAGTTTGCCAGTCTCGGTTTTGTCGCCGACGGAGACTTTAATCTCTTTCACGACGCCAGCCTGCGGAGACGGGACTTCCATAGAGGCTTTGTCGCCTTCTACGGTGATCAGCGACTGTTCAGCTTCTACTTTGTCGCCAACTTTGACCAGGATCTCGGTGATTTCAACTTCATCAGCCCCGATGTCCGGTACTTTGATTTCGATAGCCATTATTCTTTTACCTCTTACGCCAGACGCGGGTTAACTTTTTCTGCATCGATGTCGAATTTCGCGATAGCGTCAGCCACCACTTTCTTATCGATTTCACCACGTTTAGCCAGTTCGCCCAGCGCTGCTACGACCACATAGGAAGCATCGACTTCGAAGTGGTGACGCAGGTTTTCACGGCTGTCGGAACGACCGAAGCCATCGGTACCCAGTACGCGGTAATCATCAGCCGGTACGTAAGTACGAACCTGCTCAGCGAACAGTTTCATATAGTCAGTGGATGCCACTGCCGGAGCGTCGTTCATTACCTGAGCGATATACGGCACGCGCGGGGTTTCCAGCGGGTGCAGCATGTTCCAGCGTTCGCAATCCTGGCCATCACGCGCCAGTTCGGTGAAGGAGGTAACGCTATACACGTCGGAACCCACGCCGTAGTCTTTCGCCAGGATCTGCGCTGCTTCACGCACGTGACGCAGGATAGAACCGGAGCCCAGCAGCTGAACTTTACCTTTGCTACCTTCGATGGTTTCGAGTTTGTAGATACCTTTACGGATACCTTCCTCGGCGCCTTCCGGCATGGCCGGCATGTGGTAGTTTTCGTTCAGCGTAGTGATGTAGTAGTAAACGTTCTCTTGCGCTTCGCCGTACATACGGACCAGACCATCATGCATGATGACAGCCACTTCATAGGCGTACGCCGGGTCGTAAGAGATACAGTTCGGGATAGTCAGCGACTGAATGTGGCTGTGACCATCTTCGTGCTGCAGACCTTCGCCGTTCAGGGTAGTACGACCGGAAGTCCCGCCAATCAGGAAGCCGCGAGCCTGCTGATCGCCAGCCGCCCAGCACAGATCGCCGATACGCTGGAAGCCGAACATCGAGTAGTAGATGTAGAACGGGATCATCGGCAGGTTGTTGGTGCTGTAAGAGGTCGCAGCAGCCAGCCAGGATGCGCCTGCGCCCAGCTCGTTGATCCCTTCCTGCAGAATCTGGCCTTTCTCGTCTTCTTTGTAGTAAGCAACCTGCTCACGGTCCTGCGGGGTATACTGCTGGCCGTTCGGGCTGTAAATACCGATCTGACGGAACAGACCTTCCATACCGAAGGTACGCGCTTCGTCGGCGATGATCGGCACCAGACGATCTTTGATCGACTTATTCTTCAGCATCACGTTAAGGGCGCGAACGAAAGCGATAGTGGTAGAGATTTCTTTGTTTTGCTCTTCCAGCAGCGCGCTGAAGTCGGCCAGGGTCGGCAGCTCGAGTTTCTCAGTGAACTTCGGCTGACGAGTCGGCAGATAGCCGTTCAGCTTCTGACGCTGAGCGTGCAGGTAAGTGTGCTCTTCGGAACCTTCCGGGAAGGTTACGTACGGCAGTTTTTCGAGATCGGCATCCGCCACCGGCACATTGAAACGATCGCGGACGTAGCGAACACCGTCCATGTTCATTTTCTTAACCTGGTGCGCGATGTTCTTACCTTCAGCGGTATCGCCCATACCATAACCTTTAATGGTATGCGCCAGGATCACGGTCGGCTGACCTTTGGTCTCCTGCGCTTTCTTCAATGCAGCGTAGACTTTCTTCGGATCGTGACCACCGCGGTTCAGAGCCCAGATCTGCTCGTCAGTCCAGTCAGCGACCAGGGCAGCGGTTTCCGGATATTTGCCGAAGAAGTGCTCACGAACGTAAGCGCCGTCTTTGGATTTGAAGGTCTGGTAGTCGCCGTCAACGGTTTCGTTCATCAGCTGAATCAGCTTACCGCTGGTGTCTTTACGCAGCAGCTCATCCCAACGGCCGCCCCAGATAACCTTGATAACGTTCCAGCCAGCACCACCGAAGATGCCTTCCAGTTCGTTAATGATTTTGCCGTTACCGGTGACCGGGCCGTCCAGACGCTGCAGGTTGCAGTTGATGACGAAGACCAGGTTGTCCAGTTTTTCACGGGTGGCGATGGTGATAGCGCCTTTTGATTCCGGCTCATCCATCTCGCCGTCGCCCAGGAAGGCGTAAACGGTTTGTTCGGAGGTGTCTTTCAGACCGCGGTGTTCCAGATATTTCAGGAATTTGGCCTGATAGATAGCGCCCAACGGCCCCAGACCCATGGATACGGTCGGGAACTGCCAGAATTCCGGCATCAGTTTCGGGTGCGGATAAGAGGACAGCCCCTTGCCGTGAACTTCCTGGCGGAAGTTGTCCATCTGCTCTTCGGTCAGACGGCCTTCCAGGAACGCACGTGCATATACGCCCGGAGAGATGTGACCCTGGAAGTACACCAGATCGCCGCCATCTTTCTCAGTGCGCGCACGGAAGAAGTGGTTGAAGCAGACTTCGTAGAAGGTCGCGGAAGACTGATAGGACGCCATGTGGCCGCCCAGTTCGAGATCTTTTTTCGACGCGCGCAGAACGGTCATGATGGCGTTCCAGCGAATCGCAGAACGAATGCGACGTTCCAGATCCAGATTGCCCGGGTATTCCGGCTCATCTTCAACGGCAATAGTGTTGACGTAGTTGCCGGCGGAAGCGCCTGCAGCAACCTTCACTCCGCCTTTACGGGCTTCAGAAAGGAGTTGGTCAATCAGATACTGAGCGCGCTCAACACCTTCTTCACGGATGACCGATTCGATCGCCTGTAGCCAGTCGCGAGTTTCGATCGGATCCACGTCATTGTGTAAACGTTCTGACATGGGGGTATTCCTTATCTATCTAATCGTTGATTAATCTGGAACCTGTCCCATTGAACTCTTCGTTCTTCACGCTGGAACAACCAAAAATTCAATAAGACAGGTTCTGCGTTTAGTTGCCGCGCTCTAAAAATGGCGCTTAAGAACCAGAGTTCTCGTCCTTTCGTTGCTGTAAACGACGCAGTGAGCGCTCTCGACGGCTCTGCTCACGACTACGATCCAGCAAAATTTCCTCAATGAACGCCAGGTGACGGTGCGACGCTTCACGCGCCTGCTCCGGCTCCCCGGCCATTATCGCCTCGAAAATGCGAGTGCGATGGTTGCTGACCAACGGGAGCATTTCCCGCCGGGCATACAGCAATTCAAAGTTCTGACGCACGTTTTGCGCCAACATCGGCTCCATACACCTTAGCAGATGAAGCAACACCACATTGTGTGCCGCCTCGGTGACGGCGATTTGATACTGGACGACGGCGCCGGACTCAGCGTCCAAATCGCCCGACTGCTGAGCGCGTTCAATAGCCTGATGCAGCTCACGGATACGGTCGCGATCCTCATCATTGCTGCGCAGCGCCGCGTAATAGGCCGCGATGCCTTCCAGCGCGTGACGGGTCTCAAGCAGATCGAATTGGGATTCAGGGTGATCGGACAGCAGCTCAACCAGCGGATCGCTGAAGCTCTGCCACAGGCGGCTCTGAACAAACGTTCCACCTCCCTGACGACGAAGCAACAAGCCCTTGGCTTCGAGGCGTTGAATCGCCTCACGCAGCGAGGGGCGGGAAACGTCGAACTGTTTAGCCAGTTCGCGTTCTGGCGGGAGTTTTTCACCGGGGCGCAAGGTCCCCTCAAGAATCAGAAACTCCAGCTGCTGCTCTATCACATCGGATAATTTTGGTTGGCGGATTTTGCTGTAGGCCATATTCCCTGTCTCTGCCATTAGCCCGGAGTCAATTGGTCTTACCAATTTAAAGTTCGTAGCGCTAAAGTAACAAAGTATTCACCTTCTGTCCATACAGGTTTTGATTGAAATCAGTAAACCCGGGACATTTTAACAACCTTACAGAAATAACATTTCAGAAATGTAACCTTGCACAAATGTTACTTTTACTCACAAAGAGGTAGCCTTAACTTAATAGAAACGAAAAATTACGCTTTCTGAACCGATTCAACGCTGCAATAAATGAATACAAAGTCATTTATATTGAATAAATAATGACAAAGCAGCATGCATCAAAATACGACAGATTGTGACTATTGATGTCTTTTTAGACACATCGTCATCATCCCTTCATAAAGCAGGTGCATTCAAACGCGCTTACCACTATTCTGCCGGAGACGAAAGGCCTTTTTTCGGAATTACCACACAGCCTTCCGTAAACAAAACAATACAGAAACGGAAGTTCCTGAATACACAAACACAACAATATGTGCGCGCCATCACTCAGGTAAAAAGTGGGCCACTTCGCCCAAATTTTCGCTAGCTATGCTTTCAGGCAGGGACAGCAGTGAAGCAGCAACCTGACGGATGACGTACACAAAAAATAACCACACACGAGGTTTCATATGGAAGGTCAACAGCACGGCGATCGGCTGAAGCGCGGCCTGAAAAACCGTCACATTCAGCTCATCGCGCTGGGCGGGGCTATCGGCACCGGCCTGTTTCTGGGGAGCGCGTCCGTCATTCAGTCCGCCGGCCCGGGTATCATTCTTGGTTACGCTATCGCCGGTTTTATCGCTTTCCTGATCATGCGTCAGCTGGGCGAAATGGTGGTGGAAGAGCCGGTGGCCGGCTCATTTAGCCACTTTGCTTACAAATACTGGGGCGGTTTTGCCGGCTTCGCCTCCGGCTGGAACTACTGGGTACTGTATGTCCTGGTGGCCATGGCGGAACTGACCGCCGTTGGCAAATATATCCAGTTCTGGTGGCCGGAAATCCCTACCTGGGCCTCGGCGGCGGTCTTCTTCATCGCCATCAACGCCATTAACCTGACCAATGTCAAAGTGTTCGGTGAAATGGAATTCTGGTTCGCGATTATCAAAGTGGTCGCCGTAGTGGCGATGATTTTGTTCGGCGGCTGGCTGCTGTTCAGCGGCAACGGCGGCCCGCAGGCGACGGTACGTAACCTGTGGGACCAGGGGGGCTTCCTGCCGCACGGCTTTTACGGGCTGGTGATGATGATGGCGATCATCATGTTCTCCTTTGGCGGCCTGGAGCTGGTGGGGATCACCGCCGCGGAAGCGGATAATCCGGAGCAAAGCATTCCTAAAGCCACCAATCAGGTTATTTACCGTATTCTGATCTTCTATGTTGGTTCGCTGGCGGTGCTGCTCTCCCTGCTGCCGTGGACCCGCGTCACCGCGGACACCAGTCCGTTCGTCCTGATCTTCCATGAACTTGGCGATACGCTGGTGGCAAATGCTCTGAACGTGGTGGTGCTGACGGCAGCGCTGTCGGTTTATAACAGCTGCGTGTACTGCAACAGCCGTATGCTGTTCGGCCTTGCTCAGCAGGGCAACGCGCCAAAAGCGCTGCTCAGCGTCGACAAACGCGGCGTGCCGGTGAATACCATTCTCGTCTCGGCCCTGGTCACTGCGCTGTGCGTGCTGATCAACTACCTGGCGCCTGAATCTGCTTTCGGTCTGCTGATGGCGCTGGTGGTCTCGGCCCTGGTCATCAACTGGGCGATGATCAGCCTCGCGCATATGAAATTCCGTCGTGCCAAAAAGCAGCAGGGCGTGGTCACGCGTTTTCCGGCCCTCTTCTATCCGCTGGGCAACTGGCTGTGCCTGCTGTTTATGGCGGCGGTGCTGGTGATTATGCTGATGACCCCGGGGATGGCGATTTCCGTCTGGCTGATCCCGGTATGGATTGCGGTGCTGGGCGTGGGCTACCTGTTTAAAGAGAAAGCCGCCGCCACCATAAAAGCACAATAATACATCTCATCAATACTTCACTTTGCTCTGCGCCCTCCCCTGAATAATGGGCGCAGAGCATTGTTATCTGCTTCACACTTTCCCCTCCATAGCTTATTTATCCATATCGTCAACGAGTTCCTGCAACGTATTTCTGCCAACCGCAGCCAATAATTCTCTCCATACTGCAACGGAGAGACCGCACATGGCAGAGAACACGCTTTCAATAAGAGAAAAGATTGGTTACGGGATGGGTGATGCCGGATGCAATATTATCTTTGGCGCCATCATGCTGTTTGTGAACTATTTTTACACTGATATATTCGGACTGGCGCCGGCGCTGGTCGGCGTACTTCTGCTCTCGGTGCGAGTCATCGATGCGGTAACCGACCCTATCATGGGCGCTCTTGCCGACCGCACCCGTAGTAAATATGGTCGCTTTCGTCCATGGCTGCTGTGGATCGCCTTCCCCTACGCCCTGTTCAGCGTCCTGATGTTCACCACTCCTGAGTGGACCTACAATAGCAAAGTCATCTATGCGTTTGTGACCTACTTTCTGCTGTCGATTACCTATACCGCGATTAATATTCCCTACTGCTCGCTGGGAACGGTGATGACCGCCGATCCGAAAGAGCGTGTTGCCTGCCAGTCTTATCGTTTCGTCATGGTGGGTATCGCCACGCTCCTGCTGTCATTGACGCTGCTGCCAATGGCCGACTGGTTCGGCGGCGCCGATAAAGCGAAGGGCTACCAGATGGCGATGACCGTGCTGGCCTTTATCGGTATGTGTATGTTCCTGTTCTGCTTCGCCACCGTGCGCGAACGTATCCGCCCGGCGGTGCAGACGAATGACGAACTGAAAAAAGATCTGAAAGACGTCTGGAAAAATGACCAGTGGGTGCGCATCCTGCTGCTCACGCTGTGCAACGTCTGTCCGGGCTTTATCCGCATGGCCGCCACCATGTACTACGTCACCTGGGTGATGGGACAAAGCACCCATTTTGCCACCCTGTTTATCAGCCTCGGCGTAGTTGGGATGATGATTGGCAGCATGCTGGCGAAAGTCCTGACCGACCGCTGGTGCAAACTGCAGGTTTTCTTCTGGACCAATATCGTGCTGGCCGTGTTCTCCTGCGCCTTCTATTTCTTTAATCCACACGCCACCACGCTGATTATGGTGCTCTACTTCCTGCTCAACATTCTGCATCAAATCCCTTCCCCGCTACACTGGTCGCTAATGTCCGACGTTGATGACTACGGCGAATGGAAAACCGGCAAGCGCATCACCGGTATCAGCTTCTCCGGTAATCTGTTCTTCCTCAAGGTCGGCCTGGCGGTCGCCGGGGCAATGGTCGGTTTCCTGCTGTCATGGTACGGCTACGACGCCGGCGCGAAAGCGCAAAGCGCCTCCGCGCTGAACGGTATCGTGCTGCTATTCTCAGTCATTCCCGGCGTCGGCTATCTGATCACCGCCGGCGTGGTGCGCCTGCTGAAGGTTGACCGTACCCTGATGCGCCAGATTCAGAGCGATCTGGAGAAGCGCCGCAGCAACTACAGCGAGCTGAACGAATACCAGGAACTGAAAACCAGTGAACACGTAAGGAAAGCCTGATGAACAACTGGCCAAACCCCTTTATTGAACAGCGTGCAGACCCCTTTATCCTGCGCCATCTTAGCCACTACTACTTTATTGCCTCGGTGCCGGAATACGACCGGCTGGAGATCCGGCGCGCGGTAACCCTTGAAGGATTACGCGATGCTGAGCCGGTCGTGGTTTGGCGCGCGCCGCAAAGCGGGCCGATGAGCCAGCTGATTTGGGCGCCGGAGCTGCATGAAATAGACGGTAAGTGGTATATCTATTTTGCCGCCACCCATACTCACGATCTGGATGCGCTGGGGATGTTCCAGCATCGCATGTTCGTTCTCGAGTGCGCTGACAGCGATCCGCTGACCGGCCGCTGGCAGGAAAAAGGCCAGGTGGTCACGCCTTTCGATACCTTCGCCCTCGATGCCACCACTTTTACCCATCAGGGGAAACGCTGGTATCTGTGGGCGCAAAAATCCCCGCATATCGAAGGCAACTCAAACCTGTATCTCGCCGAAATGGCTAACCCGTGGACGTTAAAAGGCGAGCCGGTCATGCTGAGCAAGCCGGAGTTCGACTGGGAGTGCCGGGGATTTAAGGTCAACGAAGGGCCTGCGGTACTGATGCATGGCGATAAGCTATTTATCAGCTATTCCGCCAGCGCCACCGATGAAAACTACTGCATGGGGTTGTTATGGATCGACCGGCAGGCCGATCCGCTGCAGCCGGCAAACTGGCATAAAGCTCCGCAGCCGGTGTTCCGCACCAGCTATGAAAACCGCCAGTATGGCCCAGGTCATAATAGTTTTACCCAAACGCCGGAAGGGGAAGATGTGCTGGTGTATCACGCGCGGAATTACACTGAGATAGAAGGCGACCCGCTGTATGATCCCAATCGCCATACGCGGTTAAAGCTGGTCAGCTGGCGGGAAGACGGGATGCCCGACTTCGGTATTCCACCGGCGGATACGCTGTAGCGGTTCGGAATGTTACCCGCTGGCGCGGGTTCTCCAGGCCGGGTCAGGCGAAGCCGCCACCCGGCAACATGACCAGCACGGCGTCTGATATATCGCCCGGCGGCGCTGTTGCTTGCCGGGCCTACGTGACGTGAGCCTGCGGGTGACTCGCCAGGCCGGATAAGCGCAGCGCCATCAGGCAACAAAAGCCCCGCAGGTACGTACATCGTGGCAGGCAGCGCGCGGGCTCAGGCCGTTAAACCAGGGTACCGTAAATCGTCAGCAGCGCCATAATCACCACTACCACCAGCGAAGTCTTCTTAGCCATCGATACCGCAGCCTTCGGCGTCGCTACTTTATCCACGTGCGGCTCACGGGCCAGGGAATACTGCGCCAGGCGGGTCAACACCTGATACTGCGACGAATGGCGGTCGCCCAGCGAAGCAAACCACGCCGGGAGCGCTTTTTCACCATGGCCCACCAGGGCATAGACCACCCCCACCAGACGCACCGGCAGCCAGTCCACAATATGCAGGATACCATCGATCCCGGACTGCAACCGGTGGTGCGGCGTCTGGTAGCGCGCCAGCCATGTCTGCCAGGCGCGCAGTACGCTGTAGGCGATAAGCGTCAGCGGGCCCCAGGCGCCCCCCACGACAAACCAGAAAAGCGGCGCCAGATAGTATCGATAGTTAATCCACAGCAGCGCATTTTGCAGTTCGCTAAGGTACTCACGCTCATCACAGCCCGGCGGCACGCCGTGAATAAGCGTCAGCTCGCTGGCCATGGCATCGCAGGCGCGACTGTCATTGCGCGACGCCGCTTTCAGATAGGCATGGTAGTGCAGCCGAACTTTGCCGGCGCCAATGCATAGCAGGCCCAGTAAAATCCAGAACACCAGCAGCGGTATGTTAAACAGCTGCCCCTGCAGCAGACGCTGAATGATATACACGACCGCGACAGCCACCAGCGTCATCAGCAGCGTGCCCGGTAACGAGAAATGTTTTATCCGGCGAAACGCCACCTCCAGCCGATGATCAAGCTGCCAGTGTTCGCCCAGCTTAAACAGCCGTTCGGCGATAAGCACCAACAGCGTCGTAAACAGCGTCATGAGGTCTCCTTTTCTGACGGGGCGCTGAGCAGCGCACGGTATTTTATCCAGTCAAAGGCCGGTCCTGGATCGGTTTTCCGCACGGGCGCGATATCGCTGTGGCCCGCAATGTTTTCGGCGATAGCCGGATAAAGCGCGATCAGCAGATCCGTCACCGCCGCCAGCTGCCGGTACTGCGCGTCGGTATACGCCAGAGTATCGGTGCCTTCCAGCTCTATGCCGATGGAAAAGTCATTGCAGCGTTCGCGTCCCTGATAACAGGAGACGCCCGCATGCCACGCCCGCTTATCGAAAGGCACATACTGCACGATTTCGCCATCACGGCGAATCAGACAATGCGCCGAAACGCGCAGATGAGCAATCTCGGCAAAGAAAGGATGCGCGTGCGGATCCAGGGTACCAGTGAACAGCGCATCAATCCACGGACCACCAAATTCCCCCGGTGGCAGGCTAATGTTATGCACCACCAGTAAGGAAGGGGTCTCTTCATCCGGACGGCAGTCATGGTGCGGCGAGGGAACCCGACGCGCGCCGACCAACCACCCCTCGTTCAACTG
This sequence comes from Klebsiella sp. 4_1_44FAA, assembly GCF_000238715.1. NCBI lineage: Bacteria > Pseudomonadati > Pseudomonadota > Gammaproteobacteria > Enterobacterales > Enterobacteriaceae > Klebsiella > Klebsiella sp. 4_1_44FAA. The sequence goes on along the minus strand of NZ_JH414803.1, from coordinate 243,617 downwards.
CATGCGGGATCTCCTTTCGCGAACTCATGCTTCCGGGCCACACGCCGGCCCAAAGGATGAAGTGTGTATGGTACTGAAACGTCGTTCAGGTTAGCATGTTTCCCACTTCTGAATCTTATCTATCTGGAGCTTTATCATGTCGCCTCGTCGTTACAACCCCGACCGCCGCCGTGACGTGCTGCTGGAACGTATTAATCTCGATATTACCGATGCTGTCGCACACTCCCTGCGGGAAGATCTGGGCGGCGAAGTCGACGCCAACAACGATATTAGCGCGCAATTATTGCCGCAGGATGCACGCTCCCATGCGGTGGTCATTACTCGTGAAGATGGCGTCTTCTGTGGCAAACGCTGGGTGGAAGAGGTTTTTATTCAGCTCGCCGGTGACGACGTGAATATCACCTGGCACGTGGCCGACGGCGATGCGGTCAAAGCCGACCAGCCGCTGTTCGAATTGGAAGGCCCGTCGCGTATTCTACTCACCGGCGAACGCACGGCGCTGAACTTTGTGCAAACCCTCTCCGGCGTCGCCAGCGTCGTCCGTCGCTATGTCGACCTGCTCGCCGGCACCAAAACCCAACTGCTGGATACGCGCAAAACGCTGCCAGGGCTGCGTACCGCGCTGAAATACGCGGTACTCTGCGGCGGCGGCGCCAACCATCGACTGGGCCTGTTCGACGCGTTCCTGATTAAAGAAAACCACATTATCGCCTCCGGATCGATCCGTCAGGCAGTGGAAAAGGCGTTCTGGCTGCATCCTGATGTGCCGGTGGAAGTGGAAGTGGAAACCCTGGATGAACTGGAGCAGGCGTTAAAAGCCGGGGCCGATATCATTATGCTCGATAACTTCACCACCGACCTGATGCGCGAGGCGGTGAAAATTACCGCAGGCCAGGCGGCGCTGGAGGTCTCCGGCAACGTTACCTTTGACACCATCCGCGAATTCGCCGATACCGGCGTCGACTATATTTCCGTCGGCGCCCTGACCAAACATGTGCAGGCGCTCGACCTGTCGATGCGCTTCCGCTGAGCAACAGGCCTTCACGCTTCCGGGCGTGAAGGCCTGAATTTGCGGCCCGCCTCGCAGTCGCCCGTGCTCACCATGAAATCCAGATAAAAACCCTGGAACCCGCTTTCCCGGATCGTTTTCGCCCCCTCGCCTGCGCCCCTCAATCCCTTCACAGTGCTCCTGTCACAACAAGGAGCGACTTATGGATAAACAACGAGGTTTTACCCTGATTGAACTGATGGTGGTTATCGGAATCATCGCCATTCTTAGCGCCATCGGCATCCCGGCCTACCAGAACTACCTGCGTAAAGCCGCCATCACCGACCTGCTGCAGACCTTTGTCCCTTACCGGACAGCCATCGAACTTTGTGCGCTCGATCATGGCGGCCTAACGCCATGCGACGGCGGCAGCAACGGCATTCCCTCGCCGACAACCACGCGCTACCTCTCCGCCATGAGCGTGGCCAAAGGGGTCGTCACCCTTACCGGTCAGGAGAGTCTGAACGGACTGGGGGTCACCCTGACGCCGACCTGGGACAATGCCGAGGGCGTCACCGGCTGGCAGCGCGTCTGCACCATCACCGGCAATAGCGCGCTTCAGCAGGCCTGCGAAGACGTTTTCCGGGTGAAGTGAGGGCGAATGCATGAAAACAGAACAGCTGATCCCCCTCTGCCGTCGCTACCACGCCATGCTGCTGCATAGCGATGAACAGACAATCTCTATTGCGGTGGTTAATACCCCGCCGGCGGAGTTGATGGAGGCGCTACGCTTCGCGACGCAAAAGCGGATCGACATTGAATGCTGGAGCCAGGAGCAGATGGATAAGCGTCTGCAGGCCCAGGAAAAGCAGGCGCAACTGGCGCAGAACGACGGGCCGGAAAATATCGCCGAACGGGTCAACCAGATCCTCGAACAGGCCCTGCGTCAGCGGGCGTCTGATATTCATATCGAGCCCACGGAAACGCACTTACGCATCCGCCTGCGGGTCGATGGCGTCCTACACGCCCTACCGTTGCTGGCTCCCGAACTGGCCGCACCGGTTATCGCGCGACTCAAGGTCCTGGCCAGTCTCGATATCGCCGAGCACCGTTTACCGCAGGATGGCCAGTTCGCGCTGAATCTTGCGGGACGACCGCTCTCTTTTCGCATCGCCACTCTGCCCTGCCGCTATGGCGAAAAGATTGTCCTGCGCCTTCTGCATCAGGTTGACCAGGCGCTGGATCTGGAAGCACTCGGACTCTCATCCTCCCAGCTGGCGGCCTTTCGCCAGGCGCTGAACCAGCCGCAGGGTCTGCTGCTGGTCACCGGCCCAACCGGAAGCGGGAAAACGGTGACCCTCTACAGCGCCCTGCAGGCCAGAAACCGTGAGCAAGTGAATATCTGTAGCGTGGAGGATCCACTGGAGATCCCCATCGCCGGGATGAACCAGACGCAAATCAATCCCCGCGCCGGACTCACTTTTCACAGTGTGCTGCGCGCCCTGTTACGCCAGGATCCGAATATTGTCATGGTGGGCGAGATCCGCGATGCCGAGACCGCTGAAATCGCGCTCAAAGCCGCCCAGACCGGTCATCTGGTGCTCTCCACCCTGCACACCAATTCCACCAGCGAAACCCTGACCCGCCTGCAGCAAATGGGCATCGCCCGCTGGATGATTTCCTCTGCGCTCTCGCTGGTCATCGCCCAGCGTCTGGTCCGCAAGCTGTGTCCCCACTGTCGGCGTAATGCCGGCAGCGCCGCCGACCTGCCGCACAGCCTGTGGCCCCGCCCGCTGCCACGCTGGCAGGCAGCGGGCTGCGAACATTGTTACCACGGATATTACGGCCGGCTGGCGCTGTTCGAAGTGCTGCCTGTTACCCCCGGGCTACGCCAGGGGATAGTCCAGGGACTTAACGCCATTGAGATTGAATCTCTGGCGCGAGCCGCAGGGATGATGACGCTTTTTGAAAGCGGCTGTCAGGCTATCGAACAGGGATTGACCAGCCTCGAAGAGGTGGTGCGGGTGCTGGGGATCCCCCATGGCGACTAAGCGTCTCTGGCGCTGGCGCGGTATTGATGTGCAGGGCGCCCCTTGTCAGGGGATGCTATGGCAAACCAAGCGTCTGGAGGTCCTGCAGCACCTTCAACAGCAGCGAGTTATACCGCTGGCCGTACGCCGCTGTGCGGTGAAGCAGAGCCTCTGGCACCCGCGCTACAGTTGCGAAACGATCCGCCAGCTGGCGACCCTGCTGCAGGCCGGCCTGCCGCTGGCGGAAGGGTTATCGCTGCTGGCGCAGCAGCAGTCGCATGCCCAGTGGCAGGCGCTGCTTGAGGCGCTGGGCCGCGAGCTGGCCCAGGGCGTGGCGTTCTCTGCCGCGCTGGCGCAGTGGCCCCAGGCTTTTCCGCCACTATATCTGGCGATGATTAGCACCGGCGAACTGACGGGCAAGCTCGATATCTGCTGCCTGCAGTTGGCGAATCAGCAGCAGGAGCAGCAGCGGCTCGCCAGCAAAGTTAAAAAGCGCTGCGCTACCCGCTGATCGTGCTCTCTCTGGCGCTGTTGGTGGTGCTGGGGATGCTCTATTTTGTCCTGCCCGAGTTCACCGCCATCTACCAGACGTTCAGTACGCCGTTACCGCTGTTGACGCGGATGGTCGTTGCGGCAGGCGACATGCTAAGTCGCGGCTGGCCGCTGCTGCTGGCCTTGCTGCTGAGCCCGCTGCTGCTCAACCAGCTGATCCGGCGGCGCAGCGACTGGTTGCTGCGCCGCCAGCGGTTGCTTAACGCGCTTCCTCTCATTGGCTCCCTGATCGGCGGACAACAGCTGAGCCTGATCTTCACCATCCTGGCGTTAACCCAAAGCGCCGGTATTAGCTTTCTGCAGGGGCTGCAAAGCGTTGAAGAGTCCCTGTCGTGCCCGCTATGGCGCCAGCGTCTGGCGCAGGCCCGCGCGCTGATCGTTCAGGGGGAGCCGATTTGGCAGGCGTTAAGCCGCTGCGGCGGTTTTACACCGCTGTGCCTGCAGCTCATCCGCACGGGGGAAAGCGCGGGAGCGCTGGATCAGATGCTGGAAAACCTGGCGCATCACCATCGCCAGCAAACCTATCAGCGAGCCGATAGTCTGGCTGCGCATCTTGAACCCATGATGCTGGTGATAACCGGCTCGCTGGTCGGGATTCTGGTGGTGGCAATGTATTTGCCCGTTTTTCACCTGGGCGATGCCATTGGCGGGGCGGGAGGATGAGAAACACTGGCGCCGCGCAGGCGCCAGTGCAGCCGATTACAGGCTATTGAATACCCGGTTCTCTTGTTCCTGAACGCGGATAAAGGTCGTACGCTTGGTCAGCTCTTTCAGACGCGAGGCGCCAACGTAGGTGCAGGCAGAACGCAGGCCGCCGAGAATATCACGTGCGGTATTCTCCACCGGTCCACGCAAAGGCAGCTTAACGGTTTTGCCTTCCGCCGCGCGGTATTTCGCGACACCGCCCACATGGCGGGTCATTGCCGACTCGGAGCTCATGCCGTAGAACAGCATGAATTTCTCTCCGTTCTCTTCAACGATGGTTCCGCCGCTCTCTTCATGGCCCGCCAGCATGCCGCCAAGCATCACGAAATCAGCGCCGCCGCCGATGGCTTTCGCCACATCGCCCGGCATGGTGCAACCGCCGTCGCTGATGATCTGGCCGCCAAGGCCGTGCGCCGCATCGGCACACTCAATCACGGCGGAGAGCTGCGGATAGCCGACCCCGGTCTTAACGCGGGTGGTGCAGACGGATCCCGGGCCGATGCCAACTTTGACGATATCTGCGCCGGAGAGGATCAGCTCTTCGCACATTTCACCGGTGACCACGTTCCCGGCGATGATAGTTTTTTGCGGCCAGGCTTCGCGCGCCTTCGCCACGAACTGTACAAAGTGCTCGGAGTAGCCGTTGGCGACGTCGATACACACAAAATTCAGCTGTGGGTTCTGAGAGAGGATCTGCTGGGTTTTTTCGAAATCCGCATCGGACGTGCCGGTGGAAACCATCACATGCTTGAGTACGTCTGCGGATGCGCCCTGGGTAAACGCCAGCCATTCTTCAGCGGTGTAGTGCTTATGTACCGCGGTCAGAATACCAAAAGTGGCCAGCGCTTTAGCCATGCTGAAGGTGCCGACGGTATCCATGTTAGCCGCAATAATCGGCACGCCGGACCAGGTCAGGCCTGAATGTTTAAAGGTGAATTCACGTTCCAGCTCAACATCAGAACGGCTTTTGAGGGTAGAGCGTTTCGGGCGGATAAGAACGTCTTTGAAACCAAGCTTCAGATCTTCTTCAATACGCATGTGCGAATTCCTGGGGTTAATGGCATGAATGTGAGAGCACAACTCCAGTGACGTTATCATACGCGCGAATCAGGCCCGCGCAAGACTGCGATTTTCACTTTTTTTACGCTACAATCGTATAAATTTACCTGGTGAATGGAGAAAAAGGCGCCTATGCCTTCCCCTGCCGGAGTATTGTTTTTAACCATTTGATTTGCTTGATTAAAACAAACAGTATAGCGGACGGCGATCCCGGTTGGCGCGGGGCCCTCACGACATGCTCACTGTCGCCTCCCCGGCGCGCTGCCAGTCATCGCTGTCTGCCTGCAAAAAATACGAGCAATCCGTTTCAGGGTCAGAAGATATGGGGTACACAGTCGCGTTAACAGGCGGGATCGGCAGCGGTAAAAGTACGGTCGCCGACGCCTTCGCGCAGCTTGGGGTTAAGGTTATCGATGCCGATGTTATCGCCCGTCAGGTGGTCGAGCCCGGTACCCCGGCGCTCCAGGCCATTGTCGGCCACTTTGGACCACAGATGATTGCCCCCGACGGCACGCTGAACCGCCGCCTGCTGCGGGAAAAAATTTTTGCTCACGTGGAGGAAAAAGCCTGGCTCAATGCGCTGTTGCACCCGCTGATTCAGCAGGAAACGCGCCGCCAGATGCAGGCCGCCACCTCCCCTTATCTCCTCTGGGTCGTACCTTTGCTGGTCGAAAACCGCCTGTCCGGCCAGGCCGATCGCGTACTGGTCGTCGATGTGCCGAAAGAGACGCAAATCGAACGCACCATGCTGCGCGATAAGGTCAGCCGCGAACATGCTGAACATATTCTTGCCGCCCAGGCCACGCGCCAGCAGCGCCTGGCCGTCGCGGACGATGTTATTGAAAACACTGGCACGCCGGATGCAGTGGCATCGGATGTTGCCCGCCTGCACGAAAAGTATTTAACGCTGGCATCGCAGGCCGCCTCACAGGAAAACTCGTAATGCATACCCCCGTTCTGTTTGAACATCCTCTTAATGAGAAAATGCGCACCTGGCTGCGCATCGAATTTCTGATCCAGCAGATGGCTTTCCGTCCGCAGATTGCCAGCCATGCCGATGCGCTCCATTTTTTCCGTAACGCCGGCGATCTGCTGGATGTCCTGGAGCGCGGCGAGGTGCGCACTGACCTGGTTAAAGAGCTGGAACGCCAGCAGCGTAAGCTCCAGTCATGGGCAGAAGTGCCGGGCGTCGATCAGGAGCGCATTAACGAGCTGCGCCACCAGTTGAAGCAGTCCTCCAGCACCCTGATGGCCGCGCCGCGCATTGGTCAGTTTCTGCGTGAAGATCGCCTGATTGCGCTGGTGCGTCAGCGCCTGAGTATTCCTGGCGGCTGCTGCAGCTTCGATTTACCGACCCTGCATATCTGGCTCCATATGCCACAGGCGCATCGCGATGAGCAGGTGGCCAGCTGGCTTGCCAGCCTCGATCCGCTGGTCCAGTCCCTGAGCCTGATCCTCGATCTTATCCGCAACTCCGCGCTGTTCCGCAAACAGACCAGCCTCAACGGCTTTTATCAGGATAATGGCGAAGATGCCGATCTGCTGCGCCTGCGTCTCGATCTGGCTCACCAGCTTTATCCGCAAATTTCCGGCCATAAGAGCCGTTTCGCCATCCGTTTCCTGGCGCTGGACAGTGAATATGGGATCGTGCCGGAGCGCTTTGATTTTGAACTGGCCTGCTGTTAAGGAGATAACATGTCAGAAGAGACTATCGTCAACTGCCCGACCTGCGGCAAAACTGTGGTGTGGGGCGAGCAGAGTCCGTTTCGTCCGTTCTGTAGCAAGCGCTGCCAACTGATCGATCTGGGAGAATGGGCTGCGGAAGAGAAGCGCATCCCCAGCGCGGGGGATCTCTCCGATAGCGATGACTGGAGCGAGCAGCAACCCTGATTTGATGGCAAGCTAACCCGGCGCCTGGCGGGTTAGCCTCGCGACCCGGGGCTCAGCCCTGGGCGATAAGTTTGCTGATAACCGGTTCATTCGCCGGAGGAAACGCCGCCGGATCCAACGTTGGTCCCGCCATCCACCGACCCGGCTGCCCTTCTTTACCCCACGGCTCGCCTTGCCAACTTTCCACGAGGAAAAACCACAGCGTAATATGGCGATCGGGGAACTGATACTCCAGCTTATCAAAGAGCGAAGAGGTGGTGACCGTAATCCCAACTTCCTCCTGCAGTTCGCGGATTAGCGCCTGCTCAGGCGTCTCATCAGATTCAATCTTCCCGCCCGGGAACTCCAGCTTATTCGCCATATGGGCATCGGCGGCGCGCTGGGTAATAAAGATTTCGCCTTGCGGATTGCGAATTATCCCGACGGCGATTTGCAGTTTTTTCATTGAATGCGCTCCATAAAAAAGGCGCAGAACTCTGCGCCTTTGTTTGTTTTATCAGACCTTAGCTCAGACGGCCGTGGCACTGTTTGTACTTTTTGCCGGAGCCGCACGGGCACGGATCGTTACGGCCCACTTTACGTTCGCCGGTTTGCGCCGCCAGATCCTGGGCTGCGGCTTCATCATCGCTCTGATGGCTGAGCTGCTGCATCTGCGCCAGGCGCTCGGCCTCTTCACGACGCTGCTGTTCCATCGCCTCGACTTCTTCCGGCATCCGCACCTGGACTTTGCTCAGGGTGCTGATCACTTCATACTTCAGTGACTCCAGCATCGCGGCAAACATTGAGAACGATTCGCGCTTGTACTCCTGCTTCGGATCTTTCTGCGCATAGCCGCGCAGGTGGATACCCTGGCGCAGGTAATCCATCGCCGCCAGGTGCTCTTTCCACAGCGAATCCAGAGTCTGCAGCATCACGCCTTTCTCGAAGTGGCGCATCATCTCGGCGCCGACCACTTCTTCTTTACGCTGGTAGGTTTCTACCGCGCTCTGCAGAATACGTTCGCGCAGGGTCTCTTCATGCAGCTCCGGCTCTTTATCCAGCCACTCTTTGATTGGCAGGTCGAGGTCGAAGTCGTTTTTCAGACGCTCCTGCAGACCTTCGATATCCCACATCTCCTCCAGCGACTGCGGCGGAATATGGGCATCGATCGTCGCCTTAAAGACGTCTTCGCGGATGCTGTTGATGGTTTCGCTGACGTCAGACACGTCCAGCAGCTCGTTACGCTGGGTGTAGATCGCCCGGCGCTGGTCGTTGGCCACATCATCATATTCCAGCAGCTGCTTACGGATATCGAAGTTACGGCTTTCCACTTTACGCTGGGCGTTGGCGATCGCCTTGGTGACCCACGGGTGCTCAATCGCCTCACCTGGTTTCATTCCCAGTTTACGCATCATGCCAGACACGCGATCGGAGGCGAAGATACGCATCAGGGCATCTTCCATTGACAGGTAGAAGCGGGAAGAACCGGCATCCCCCTGACGACCAGCACGGCCGCGCAGCTGGTTATCGATACGGCGAGATTCATGACGCTCGGTACCGATGATGTGCAGACCGCCTGCGGCCAGTACCGCATCGTGGCGTACCTGCCAGTCGGCTTTGATTTTCTCAATCTGCTCTGGCGTTGGGTTTTCCAGCGCAGCGACTTCCGCCTGCCAGCTACCGCCGAGCATAATATCGGTACCACGACCCGCCATGTTGGTGGCGATGGTCACCGCGGAAGGGTAGCCCGCCTGGGCGACGATATCCGCCTCGCTGGCGTGGAATTTGGCGTTCAGGACGTTGTGCTTGATGCCGGCTTTAGTCAGTTCGCGGGAAACCACTTCAGATTTTTCGATCGAGATAGTCCCCACCAGCACCGGCTGACCGGCAGCGGTACGAGTTTTGATATCTTCGATAATTGCCTGAATTTTTTCCGCTTCGGTCATATAGACCAGATCCGCCATGTCTTTACGGATCATCGGACGGTTGGTCGGTACAACCACGGTATCCAGCTTATAGATAGAGCTGAATTCAAAGGCTTCGGTATCGGCTGTACCGGTCATCCCCGCCAGCTTCTCGTACAGACGGAAGTAGTTCTGGAAGGTGATAGAGGCCAGAGTCTGGTTCTCGTTTTGGATCTCCACGCCCTCTTTGGCCTCAACGGCCTGGTGCAGACCATCGGACCAGCGGCGGCCCTGCATCGTACGGCCAGTGTGCTCATCGACGATGATAACTTCGCCATCTTTGACAATGTAGTCAACGTCGCGGGTGAACAGCGCATGGGCGCGCAGCGCGGCGGTAACGTGGTGCATCAGCATAATGTTGGTTGGAGAGTACAGGGACTCACCTTCATCCATAATGCCTTCCTGTACCAGCAGCTCTTCAATCAGCACCAGACCACGTTCGGTCAGGTTAACCTGACGCGCTTTTTCATCCACCGAGAAGTGGCCTTCGCCAGTGAAAGTATCCGAATCCTCTTTTTCCTGGCGGATCAGATGCGGGATGATTTTGTTTACCTTGCGGTACATTTCAGAGCTGTCTTCCGCCGGGCCGGAAATGATCAGCGGCGTACGCGCCTCATCGATCAGGATGGAGTCCACCTCATCCACCAGCGCATAGTGCAGTTTACGCTGAACGCGCTCTTCCGGGCTGAAGGCCATGTTGTCGCGCAGGTAGTCGAAGCCGTATTCGTTGTTGGTGCCATAGGTGATATCGGCAGCGTAAGCTTCACGCTTCGCCGGCGCCGGCAGGCCGGACATGTTGATGCCAACTGTCATGCCCAGGAATTCAAACAGCGGGCGGTTATTTTCGGCGTCACGCTGGGCCAGATAGTCGTTGACGGTCACTACGTGAACGCCTTTGCCGGTTAGCGCGTTGAGGTACGCCGGCAGGGTCGCGGTCAGGGTTTTACCTTCACCGGTACGCATCTCGGCGATGCAGCGATCGTTAAGCACCATACCGCCCAGCAGCTGGACGTCGAAGTGGCGCATGCCGAATACGCGCTTACTGGCTTCGCGAACGACGGCGAAAGCTTCAGGGATCAGGCTTTCCAGCGTTTCGCCTTTTTCCAGGCGCGCGCGGAATTCAGCGGTTTTCGCTTTCAGCTCGTCATCAGAGAGTTTTTCCATCGCCGGTTCCATGCCGTTGATGATATTGACGACTTTGCGCATACGACGCAGCGTACGGTCGTTACGGCTGCCGAAAACCTTGGTTAACATTTTGATAAGCATAATAAAATCTCAAACGCCCCGCGGTGCGGAGTCACAAAAAATAGGATGGTCCGTGGTTATTTTCAGCTGAGACGTTGAGGCCCTGCGCGGATCCCCGCCACCTGGCTTATCCAGGCGCTGACGCGGAAGGCAGAATATGAAGAAGGGATGTAACCCGCCTGGCGGATCACCACCGGCGGCGTGCTGTCCTGCGTCAGCAGCGCGCTGAGGGTGTCGAGCAGCGCCAGATGCTGAGCCTGCAGCGGGGAAGTTTCTTCCGCGACCGGCAGCGCCTGCGGCGCCATGGCGAAGGAGAGATGACGAATAACGGTGCGAATGGCGTGCTGATGCCAGTAGTCGACGGTAAAGCTGGGCCGGCGATTCGTCTCCAGCAGCGCCAGCTGAGAGAAATTAACCTTGCTCGGATTGTGATTGCTGGCGGTCGCCTTCGCTGGCGCCGCGGTCTCGTGACCGTTGCTTAGCGCAGGCAGGCCGAGGCTGGCCGCGACCATCCCCAACAGGAGATGCGGCCAAAAATACCGTCTGCCAAACTGTCGCCAGCGCGTCAGCAATCCACTCACGTTCATTACCTTTCTTTGCTAGACCCGTCGTCGTTCAGGCTGTCTCTTTATTGATGTTTTTCGCAGGACAACCTGATGTCCACGGGGTAAAGCAACCCTGAGAAATAATTTTGCGCTCAAATACTAACATTAATACCGGCCTGAGGCAGCATGAATGAAGGCGATTGCCCGGCGAAAACGCTTAATAAAGCAGCGAACGCACGCTAATTATTATCCAGGGATCGCAGCGAAAATAACTGGAGGGTGCTATAAAAGAAAAACGACTGGCTCCCTGGTCGGAGAGAGTACCAGGTTACCAGTCGAATTTACTGAATGGTCAGGCTTACGCCAGAACCATCGACGGTGCGCGGAACGCCATTGGCAGTTTTGCGTCGTCTTCGAAGGTCACATACTCCCAGGCTTCCTGTTTTGCCAGAACCGCCTGCAGCAGTTTGTTGTTCAACGCGTGACCCGATTTGTACGCCGTGAATGCGCCGATAATGTTGTGACCACACATAAACAAGTCACCGATCGCATCCAGCATTTTGTGGCGAACAAATTCGTCTTCAAAGCGCAGACCGTCTTCGTTCAGTACGCGATAATCGTCAACAACGATGGCACAATCGAAGCTGCCGCCCAGGCACAGGCCGCGGGACTGCAGATATTCGATATCGCGCATAAAACCGAAGGTACGCGCACGGCTAATCTGACGCATGAACGCATCGGCCGAGAAGTTCAGCGTATAGCGCTGGGTGCTGGCATCAATCGCTGGATGGTTAAAATCGATGGTGAAGTCCAGCGAAAAACCATTGTACGGTTTGAATTCAGCCCATTTGTCGCCATCTTCGACGCGAACCGTCTCTTTGATACGTACAAATTTCTTGGCGCAGTTCAGTTCATCAATGCCGGCGTCCAGCAACAGATAAACGAACGGAGCCGCACTGCCGTCCATAATCGGGATTTCCGGCGCATCGACTTCAACAATAATGTTGTCGATACCCAGGCCAGCCAATGCGGCGTTCAGGTGTTCAACCGTAGAAATCCGCACGTCATGCTCATTAACCAGGCAAGTACAGAGCATGGTATCACGCACAGATTTGGCATCAGCCGGAAAATCTACCGGTGGATTCAAGTCGGTGCGACGATAGATGACCCCGGTATTTGCCGGCGCAGGGCGTAACGTCAGTGTGACTTTCTTGCCGGTATGCAAACCGACGCCAGTCGCCTGAACGATACGTTTAAGAGTCCTTTGTTTGATCATCGTATAATCTCGCCAATTTACCTATCCAACCGAAGTGTACACCACTATCGGGAGGCCAGTTTAGCACAAAGAGCGCAGATGCCCAACTTCCAGTCGATTCTTAATCGGCTTGCTTACGCAGGAAGGCTGGGATATCCAGATAATCCGGCTCTTTCGCGGTTTGCGGCGTATTGTCGTTCACCACTTTGGCTGCCGGCTTCTGCTCTTGCGTCAGCGGCGACATACCATGCTGCTGGTAACGATCCATCACCGGCTGCTGAACCTGCTTGTTGGTTACCAGGGTGATTTCCGGACGCTTATCCATGCCAATACCGGTCGCCACTACGGTCACGCGCAGCTCGTCGTTCATATCCGGGTCCAGAGAGGTACCGATAACCACGGTCGCATTATCCGAGGCAAAAGCACGGATGGTGTTACCCACAGTTTCGAACTCGTCCAGACGCAGGTCGAAGCCCGCAGTAATGTTGACCAGCACGCCGCGCGCGCCTGACAGGTCGATATCTTCCAGCAGCGGAGAAGAGATAGCCATTTCAGCCGCTTCTTCCGCACGGTCTTCACCGCTCGCCACCCCGGAGCCCATCATCGCGTAGCCCATTTCAGACATCACGGTACGGACGTCCGCGAAGTCGACGTTCATCAGACCCGGACGGGTGATCAGTTCGGCGATACCCTGCACCGCGCCTTTCAGGACGTCGTTTGCCGCGCCGAATGCGTCGAGCAGGGAAATTCCACGACCCAGGACCTTCAGCAGCTTGTCGTTCGGGATGGTGATCAGTGAGTCAACGTGCTTGGACAGCTCGGTGATCCCCTGCTCAGCGAACGCCATGCGCTTCTTACCTTCAAAATTAAACGGCTTAGTGACCACCGCAACGGTGAGGATCCCCAGATCTTTCGCCACTTCCGCGACTACGGGCGCCGCGCCGGTACCGGTACCGCCGCCCATGCCTGCCGCGATGAACACCATGTCTGCGCCATCAAGGGCTGCGCGCAGCGCTTCACGGTCTTCATCAGCCGCGTTACGGCCGACTTCCGGGTTCGCGCCCGCGCCCAGACCTTTGGTAATACCGCTACCGATCTGGATAGTCTGGCCAACCGCCGTCTTACGCAGCGCCTGCGCATCGGTATTTACCGCGAAGAATTCAACACCCTCAATGCGCTCGCGCACCATGTGTTCAACGGCGTTACCGCCGCCGCCACCGACGCCGATGACTTTAATCACCGCGTCGTTGGTCAGTTCCATAGGTTCAAACATAGTTTCTCTCCGTCTTGTGCCTGTCGCCTGAGAACGCTAATTGTCTGCGTTCTCTTAAAAAATTAAAACTCTTTTCGCAGCCAGCTGTTGAGTCGCTTAATCCACGAGCCCACTGAGGCCGTCACGCGTTTTTCTACTTCCGCTTCACCACTGAGATGTGACTCTTTTCCGTAGTGCAGCAGCCCCACCGCCGTTGAATAATACGGCTCCTGGGCATAGTCGGTTAAACCGGTGATGTTCAGCGGCGCGCCAATGCGCACCTGAGTATGGAACACGCGCTGCGCACAGGCCGCCAGACCTTCAATTTGCGCCGCGCCGCCGGTTAACACAATCCCCGCCGCCAGATGATGTTTAACACCCTGCTGGCGGAGCTGTTCCTGCAGCTGCAGGATCTCTTCATTGACCAGGTTAAGCAGCTCGGTATAGCGCGGTTCAATCACCTCTGCCAACGTCTGACGCTGCAGGCTACGCGGAGGACGTCCACCGACGCTCGGTACTTCGACGTTTTCGTCTTTACCGACGATGGAACCCAATGCGCATCCGTGACGAACCTTGATGGCTTCGGCATCGCTCGGCGGCGTACCGAAGGCATAGGCGATATCGCTGGTCACCACGTTACCGGCATACGGGATCACTTTGGTGTGACGCAATGCGCCGCCGGTGTAGACGGCGATATCCATTGTACCACCGCCGATATCCACAACGCAGACGCCCAGCTCACGTTCGTCTTCTGTTAATACCGAATAACTGGCCGCTAACCCGGCGAAAATAAGTTGGTCAACTTTCAGACCACAACGTTCCACTGCTTTAACAATGTTTTTTGCCATATCGTTATGGCAGGTGATCAGATGCACCTTCGCCTGCATACGCACGCCGGACAGCCCTACCGGGTTTTTAATCCCTTCCTGGTAGTCGATAGCATATTCCTGCGGAATCACGTGCAGGACACGATGTTCATCGCGAACGCGAACCGACTTCGCGGTGTGGACCACGTTCTCGACGTCGTCCTGCGTCACTTCTTCTTCCGAAATCGGTACCATCCCGATTTCATTCTGACAGCTTATATGTTTACCCGAAAGTGCCAAATAAACTGATGAAATCTGGCAATCCGCCATCAGTTCGGCCTGGTCGATGGCGCGCTGTACGCATTTCACCACCGACTCGAGGTCGTTCACACCGCCTTTATCCATACCACGCGATGGGCAACTGCCCACGCCGATGATATTGATCATGCCGTCGGGCAGAACTTCCCCTACTAAAGCGGCCACCTTGGCGGTGCCAATCTCCAGTCCAACTACCAGTTTTCTGTCCGTCGCCTTGATCATTGTTGTTCTGCCTGTGCCTGATTCTGTTGTTGATTAGTTTCCTCTGCGGGAGCAGGTACCCAGCCCACTGCCGCACCCGAGTCATAACGCAAATCAACGTAGCTAATCCGTTTGCCGTCGGTCTGCGCCTGCTGCTGAAGAACCGGGTAGAGTTCCATAAAGCGCTGAAGCCGTTTCATGGTATCGCCACGGCCAAGGTTGAGCTTGATGTCATTATTAAGCGTCAACTGCCAGGAGCGACGGGCGGTCATCGCCGCCACTTTCAACGTGAATTTATCCTTTGCCAGCACCTGCCCCATGTCACGATACCCCTGCAGCACTTCGTTCTCGCTGCCTTCGGGACCGTATAACATCGGTAAATTCTGTTTGCTGGTGCGATCCGCCGGCACGCTGAAGGCATTTCCTTCTGCATCCACCATATGTTGATCATTCCAGCGCGCAATCGGCACATATTCAACCAGATGAATCTTCAATTCATCGGGCCACTGCTTTCGGACGCTCGCCTGCTTAATCCACGGCAGACGTTCAATCTGGCTCTGGATGATGTTCACATCCTGAGTCATAAAGGTACCCGGCGAACCCAGCGCCAGGATCGCCTGACGGATGTCATCATTGCGCGTATAGTGACGCTCGCCGGTCACCACCATCTTCGACAGCGGTAAGCGCTGCGCATCTTCCATCCAGCCAAGAACCATCCACCCGCTGACCAGCACGGTAAACAGCACCGCCAGCAGGAAAACGATCCCTGCCAGCCGCGTTCCATTACTCCGACGCGAAGAAGAAGCCTCTTCTTCATGGTTCCGCGTATTCAGCGCAGCCTGCGACATATCACCCCGCCAGGTCCAGAATTCGTACAACAAGCTGGGAGAAGCTCATTCCTGCCTGACGCGCCGCCATTGGCACAAGGCTATGGCTGGTCATGCCCGGGGAAGTATTCGCTTCCAGCAGATAAAACTGGCCATCGCTGTCCAGCATCACGTCAATACGGCCCCAGCCTTTGCAACCCAGAACATTCCAGGCTTTAAGCACCAGGTTCTGAATAGCTGACTCACGCGCGGGATCTTCAAATCCTGGGCAGAAATATTGCGTCTCATCAGAGAGATACTTCGCCTCATAATCATAGAAGGTTCCCGCGGCCTGGATACGTATTGACGGTAAAATTTCTTCACCGACTATGGCGACGGTAAATTCCGGTCCACTGAGCCATTTTTCGACCAAAACTTCATCATCATGCTGAAAAGCCAACGCCAATGCACTCGCTAAATCACAACTTTCGCTGACTTTCGACATCTCGACGCTGGAGCCTTCACGGCTCGGCTTGATGATGACCGGCAGACCCAGCGCCGCAATTTGCTGTTCGACGTCAGTAGACAGCCCGGCGGCAAACTGGGCGCGGGTCAGCGCCACCCACGGCGCGACCGGTAATCCGGCGCCCTGCCACAGCCACTTGCTGCGCAGTTTATCCATTGAAATCGCCGAAGCCATCACGCCGCTGCCGGTATAAGGCAGCTGGATTAACTCCAGCAGCCCCTGCAGAGTGCCATCTTCCCCGCCGCGGCCGTGGAGGGCAATAAACGCTTTCTTAAAGCCCTGCTTTTTTAGCTGGGTAATATCAACATCGCGCGGGTCGACCGGATGGGCGTCCACCCCGCCTTCACGCAGCCCGGCCAGCACCGCCGCGCCTGAATTCAGCGACACTTCACGTTCAGCGGAGGTTCCACCGAAAAGCACCGCGATTTTATCAGCCATGGCGCTCCTCCTCCGTTTTTTGCGGGATCAGTTTGATTTCAGCCAGGTGGCGGGCGATTTTACCGATGTTACCGGCGCCCTGCACCAGTACTAAATCGTTACCGGTCAGGACTGATGCCAGCATCTCCGCGGCCTGGGTCGAATCGGGCACCAGGATCGGATCCACTTTCCCGCGACCGCGAATGGTGCGGCACAGCGAGCGGCTGTCGGCGCCCGGGATCGGCGCTTCGCCCGCCGGATAGACGTCCAGCATCAGCAGGGCATCCACCTGGGTCAGCACGTTGGCAAAATCATCATACAGATCGCGGGTACGGGTATAACGGTGCGGCTGGAATACCATCACCAGGTTTTTATCCGGCCAGCCGGCGCGCGCTGCTTTAATGGTGGCGTCCACTTCCGTCGGGTGGTGACCGTAATCATCGATCAGCATCGCGCTGCCCGGTTTGCCGTTGACTTCGGCCAGCGGAAACTCGCCAAGAAAATCAAAGCGGCGTCCAGTTCCCTGGAAGCTCTCCAGTGCGCGCAGAATAGCCCGATCGTCAATCCCCTCTTCCGTCGCCACGGCGACGGCCGCCGCCGCGTTCAGCGCGTTATGGCGTCCCGGGGCATTGAGCGTCACCTGCAGGATCGCTTTATCCTGGCGCACCAGGCGGAAATGCCCCTGCGCCCCAACCTGACGATAGTCCTCGACGCGTACGTCGGCGTCGTCGCTAAAACCGTAGGTGGTGATCTGCCGGCCAACGCGCGGCAACAGTTCCCGGATCACCGGATCGTCCACGCACATCACCGCGCGTCCGTAGAACGGCAGGTTGTGCAGGAAGTTGATAAAGGTCTGCTTCAGATTCTCGAAGTCGCCATGGTAGGTATCCATGTGATCGGCTTCGATGTTAGTGACAATGGCCACCATCGGCTGCAGATGCAGAAACGACGCGTCGCTCTCATCCGCTTCCGCGATCAGGTAACGGCTATGGCCAAGACGGGCATGTACGCCCGCCGCTTTTACCAGTCCGCCGTTGACGAAGGTCGGGTCCAGCCCGGCCTCGGCGTAAATGCTGGATACCATCGCGGTGGTGGTGGTTTTGCCGTGGGTCCCGGCAATGGCGATCCCGTGGCGAAAGCGCATCAGCTCCGCCAGCATTTCGGCACGACGGATCACCGGGATACGCGCCTCATGCGCGGCAACGATTTCCGGGTTATCTGCCGAAATCGCGCTGGAAACGACAACCACGCTGGCATCACGCACGTTTTCCGGGCGATGGTTGAAATAAATGGTGGCGCCAAGCTGCGACAGCTGCTGGGTCACCGGATTCGGCGCCAGGTCGGAGCCGCTGATCTGGTAACCTTCGTTAGCCAACACTTCGGCAATACCGCCCATACCGGCACCGCCGATGCCGACAAAGTGAATGTGCCGAACGCGACGCATCTCGGGCACTATGGAACGCAGTTTTGCCAAATCTTGTGTATTCATTCTTTACGCCATCAACTTCTGTATTCGGGCGGTGAAAATCACCGCAATTAGCGCGCCAAAGCTACGGCGCTGACCTCTTCTGCTACCCGCTCGGTAGCGTCCGGAATCGAAGCGCCACGCGCTCGTTCCGCCATATCCAGCAAGGTTTCCCGATCCCAGCTCGCCAGGGTAGAGGCAACCGCCTCTACCGTGAACTCAGGCTGTTCAAGAATTTTCGCCGCGCCGGCTTTCTCCAGCGGCAGCGCATTCCAGTACTGCTGACGATCTTTGTGCTGGAACGGGACAAACAGCGCTGGTAAACCTGCGGCCGCGATTTCGCTAACCGTCAGCGCGCCGGAACGGCAAACCACAACATCTGCCCAGGCATACGCCGCGGCCATGTCATCAATAAATTCCGTCACTTTATGCTGCGGCTGTCCGGCGGCGGCATAGGCCTGCTGCACGGTTTGCTGGCCGCCTTTGCCGCTTTGATGCCAGATGGTCACCGTAGCGCCGAGCTTCGCCGCCACCTGCGGCATCGTCTGGTTCAGGACGCGCGCGCCCTGAGAGCCACCGACCACCAGCACGCGAATCGGTCCCTGACGGCCAACCAGACGCTGACCTGGCAGCGGTAGCGCCAGTACATCTGTGCGCACCGGGTTCCCAACGACGTCCGCATGCGGGAACGCGCCGGGAAACGCCTGCATCACTTTCTTCGCAATCTTCGCCAGCCACTTGTTAGTCAGGCCGGCAATGCCGTTTTGCTCGTGGAGGACCACCGGGATCCCCAGCGACCACGCCGCCAGACCGCCAGGCCCGGAAACATAGCCGCCCATGCCCAGCACCACGTCCGGCTGGAAACGCTTCATGATCGCCCGCGCCTGACGCCAGGCGTTAAAGATACGCACCGGCGCCAGTAGCTGCGCTTTGATACCTTTGCCACGCAGGCCGGAGATGCGGATAAAATCAATTTCGATGCCGTTTTTCGGCACTAAATCCGCTTCCATACGATCGGCGGTACCCAGCCAGCGAACCTGCCAGCCCTGGTCCATTAAATGGTGCGCGACCGCCAGTCCCGGGAACACATGCCCGCCGGTACCGCCCGCCATCACCATCAACCGCTTTTCCTGACCGCTCATCGCACACCCCGTGTAAACGCCTGGGCTTTTTCCAGACGCGTTTCATAATCAATTCGCAACAACAACATAATGGCCGTCGACATAATCAACAGACTGGAACCACCATAACTGATCAGCGGCAGCGTCAGACCTTTCGTCGGCAGCATCCCCGCCGCCGCGCCGACGTTAACTAACGCCTGGAAGCTAAACCAGATACCAATCGCACAGGCGAGGAAGCCGGAAAAGCGATGATCGATCTCCAGCGCTTTACGGCCAATCGACATGGCGCGGAAAGCGACGAAGAATACCATTAAAAGCGCCAGTACCACACCGATATAACCGAGTTCTTCGCCGATAATGGCGAAGATAAAGTCAGTGTGCGCTTCCGGTAAATACTCCAGTTTTTGCACCGAGTTGCCGAGGCCCTGCCCCCACATCTCGCCGCGGCCAAAAGCCATCAGCGACTGGGTCAGCTGGTAGCCGCTGCCGAACGGGTCTTCCCACGGGTTCCAGAAGGAGGTCACGCGGCGAATACGATATGGTTCGGCGAGGATCAGCAGGACCACCGCCGAAATACCCATGCCGATAATGGCGATGAACTGCCACAGCTTCGCGCCGGCGAGAAACAGCATCGCCAGCGTGGTGACGAACAGGACCACCACGGTACCGAGGTCAGGCTGCGCCAGCAGCAGGATGGCCAGTACGAAAATCACGCCCATCGGTTTTAAGAAGCCGCGCAGGTTGTTACGCACTTCGTCGGCTTTACGCACCAGATAGTTGGCGATGTAGCAGAACAGCGACAGCTTGGTGAACTCCGCCGGCTGAATACGCAGCGGACCAAGGGCTATCCAGCGCGATGCGCCGTTTACCGAGCTGCCTACTACCAGTACGATCAGCAGCATGACGATCGAGGCGATCAGCATCGCGGTACTGTGGCGCTGCCAGAAATCCATCGGCAGACGTAGCGTAATCATCGCCAGCGCGAAGGCCAGCACAATGTACAGGCCGTCACGCTTGGCGAAGAGGAAAGGATCGTTCGCCAGGCGCTGTCCGACCGGCATCGACGCCGAGGTCACCATAATAAAGCCGATCGCCGCCAGGCCGAAGGTCAGCCATAGCAGCATCCGGTCATACATCACCAGACTGTCGTTATCTTTCGGGCGCGAGCCCATCACCCAGCCTTTCAGCGCAGCGAATAGCCAGGCGAAAATAAACATCCCCGGCAATCGCGGCAGTCTCAGCCGAGGCAGGCTCAGCTGCGGCATTCTCAGGCGTGGGAGAGAGAAACGCATCAACCTAACTCCTTCGCCAGACGGGCAAACATCTCGCCCCGTTGTTCAAAGTTCTTAAACTGATCCAGGCTAGCGCAGGCCGGCGACAGGAGCACCATGTCCCCCGCTTTCACCAGGGGAGCAATCTGACGCATCGCCTGTTCCATAGTCTCAGTTTGTACCGCCACCTCAGGACGCAGCTCAGCGAGCTCGGCGCCATCGCGACCAAAGCAGTACAGGCGAATACGATCGCCGCCGAGGTAGCGCTTCAGCGGGGTAAAATCAGCGGACTTGCCGTCGCCGCCCAGCAGCAGATAGAGCGTGCCGTCCAGCTGCAGGCCGTTCAGTGCCGCCTCGGTGCTGCCGACGTTGGTCGCCTTCGAGTCGTTAATCCAGCGTACGCCGTTGTGATCCAGCACCAGCTGGAAACGGTGCGCCAGACCGGTAAAGGTGGTCAGCGCCTTCAGGCTGCTGGCCCGCGGCAGACCCGCGGCATCGGCCAGCGCCAGCGCCGCCAGGGCGTTGCTGTAGTTATGCTGACCGGTGAGAGGCATCTCTTTCACATTGAGGACTTTCTCACCTTTAACGCGCAGCCAGGTTTCGCCCTGCTGGCGGTTAAGGTGGTAGTCACCGACATCGACGCCAAAGCTAATGCAGCGTTCGTCCGCCCCGCGTACCGGCATGGTGAGCGCATCGTCCGCATTCACCACGCAGGTCTTCGCATTCTCGTAAATCCGCAGCTTCGCCGCGCGATACTGCTGCAGCCCCAGCGGGTAGCGGTCCATATGGTCCTCAGTCACGTTGAGGATGGTTGCCGCCACCGCCTGCAGGCTGGAGGTGGTTTCCAGCTGGAAGCTGGAGAGCTCCAGCACATACAGCTCTCGATCGGTGTCCAGCAGCATCAGCGCCGGCAGGCCGATATTGCCGCCCACGCCGACGTTAACTCCAGCGGCTTTCGCCATCTCGCCCACCAGGGTAGTAACAGTGCTTTTGCCGTTAGAACCGGTAATGGCGATAATCGGCGCCTGCGCTTCGCGGCAGAACAGTTCGATATCGCCAACGATCTCTACGCCAGCGTCGGCCGCTGCGCTGAGCGAAGGATGGGCCAGCGCAATCCCCGGACTGGCGACAATCAGGTCCGCCGCCAGCAGCCAGGTATCATTGAGTCCGCCGACATGGCATTCGACCGATTCGGGTAATTTATCCAGCCCCGGAGGCGCGACGCGGGTGTCCATCACGCGCGGGGTTACGCCGCGCGCCATGAAAAAGTCCACGCATGACAGGCCGGTCATACCCAGCCCAATAATGACGACTTTTTTACCCTGATAATCTGCCATGATTAACGTACCTTCAGCGTCGCCAGGCCAATCAGCACCAGCATCAGCGAAATAATCCAGAAGCGCACGATAACGCGCGGCTCCGGCCAGCCTTTCAGTTCATAGTGGTGGTGGATCGGCGCCATGCGGAAGATGCGCTGACCGCGCAGCTTAAAGGAGCCGACCTGCAGAATAACCGACAGCGTTTCCACCACGAAAACCCCGCCCATGATCACCAGCAGGAACTCCTGACGCAGCAGCACGGCGATAATGCCCAACGCGCCGCCGAGCGCCAGTGAACCGACGTCGCCCATAAAGACTTGCGCCGGGTAGGTGTTGAACCACAGGAAGCCCAGCCCCGCCCCGACAATCGCCGTACAGACGATCACCAGCTCGCCGGCGTGGCGCAGATACGGGATATGCAGGTAGTTGGCAAAATTCATGTTGCCGGTGGCCCATGCCACCAGCGCAAAGCCTGCCGCGACGAAAACGGTCGGCATAATCGCCAGGCCGTCGAGGCCGTCGGTCAGGTTGACGGCGTTGCCGGTACCGACGATAACGAAGTAGGCCAGCAAGATATAGAACAGCCCCAGCTGCGGCATTACGTCTTTAAAGAACGGCACCACCAGCTCGGTTGCCGGGGTATCTTTCCCCGCCAGATACAGCGCGAAGGCCACGCCCAGGGCGATCACCGACATCCAGAAATACTTCCAGCGGGCGATCAGGCCTTTGGTATCTTTGCGCACGACTTTACGGTAATCATCAACGAAACCGATGATGCCGTAGCCGATTAATACCGTCAGTACGCACCAGACGTACGGGTTAGATGGATAGGCCCACAGCAGAACGGAAACGGTGATCGCGGTGAGGATCATGATCCCGCCCATGGTCGGAGTACCGCGTTTACTGAAATGAGACTCCGGGCCGTCGTTACGTACGACCTGGCCAAAGGCGAGTTTTTGCAGACGGGCGATCATGCGCGGGCCCATCCACAACGAGATGAACAACGCGGTCAGCAGGCTGACGATGGCGCGAAACGTCAGATAAGAAAAGACGTTAAAGCCGGAATAATATTTGACCAAGTGTTCGGCCAGCCATACTAACATGTCCCAGTCTCCTGTAATGCGCGTACTACCTCTTCCATGGCGGCACTACGTGAACCCTTCACTAAAATGGTCATTATTTTGTGCTCCGCCAGCAGCTCGCGCAGGCGAGCCACCACGGCGGCTTTATCGTTAAAATGTTCGCCCACGCCGCTGGCGCGGCTGATATCCGCGCTCAAGGCGCCGACGCTGAGGACGCAATCCAGCCCCGCCGCTTTCGCCGCTTCGCCGACTTCGCGATGGCAGGCCGCGCTCTCCGCGCCAAGCTCTGCCATATCGCCGACCACCATCGTGCGAAAGCCGGGCATCTCTGACAGCACCTGCACCGCCGCGGTCATCGAACCAACGTTAGCGTTATAGGAATCATCCAGCAGCAGCTGGCTCTCGGTCAGCCGGATCGGGAACAGACGTCCCGGAACGGCCTGCAGCTGCGCCAGTCCGGCTTTCACCGCCGCCAAATCGGCGCCTACCGCCATCGCCAGCGAAGTGGCGGCCAGCGCATTAGCGATGTTGTGGCGTCCCGGCAGCGGCAGCAGTACGTCAACGTTGCCGGTTGGGGTCTGCAGCGTAAATTCGGTGCCGTGGCTGGTGATCTGCACGTTGGTCGCCGTGAAATCGCTGTTCGCCGCGTTCGGCGAGAAGCGCCACACTTTGCGATCGCCAATCACCGCCTGCCAGTTCAGCCAGTCGTTATTGTCGGCATTGAGGATGGCGATGCCATTTTCCGGCAGACCGGTATAGATTTCGCCCTTCGCCTTCGCCACGCCCGCCAGCGAACCGAAACCTTCCAGGTGCGCCGCAGCAAGGTTGTTGACCAGCGCCGCTTCCGGACGCGTCAGGCTGACGGTCCAGGCGATTTCGCCCTGGTGGTTGGCGCCGAGTTCGATCACCGCGTACTGATGCTCTTTGGTCAGCCGCAGCAGCGTCATCGGGACGCCGATATCGTTGTTCAGGTTGCCGGCGGTATACAGCGTGTTGCCGCACTGGCTGAGGATCGCCGCGGTCATCTCTTTAACCGAGGTTTTACCGGACGAGCCGGTCAGGGCGACGACGCGAGTCGGCACCTGCTGACGCACCCAGGCGGCTAACTCACCGAAAGCCTGCCGGGTATCGTTCACAATCACCTGCGGGAGATCGCAGGCCAGCGGACGACTCACCAGCAGCGCGCCGGCGCCCGCCGCTTTCGCCTGTTCGGCAAAATCATGGGCGTCGAAACGCTCCCCTTTCAGCGCCACAAACAGGCAGCCCGCCGTCACTTTACGGGTATCGGTGGTCACCTCGTCGATAGCGACATCGCTACCCTGCCGTTCGCCATGGGCGATCGCGGCAAGTTGACTTAACGTAAAGCGAATCATGCTACCGCTCCCAGCAGACGCGCGACGGTCACGCGGTCGGAATAATCCAGACGGCGGTTGCCGACGATCTGGTAATCTTCATGGCCTTTACCCGCCACCAGCACCACGTCGTTCTCTTTCGCCTGCATCACGGCGTTGGTCACCGCTTCCGCGCGGCCTTCCATCACCTTCGCCTGACCTGCATCGAGCATGCCGGCCAGAATATCGTTGATAATCGCCCGCGGCTCTTCGGTGCGCGGGTTATCGTCAGTAACGACCACGATGTCGGCAAATTCTTCCGCGATAGCGCCCATCAACGGACGTTTACCTTTGTCGCGGTCGCCGCCGCAGCCGAAGACGCACCACAGCTTGCCGCTGCAGTGCAGGCGTGCCGCCTGCAGCGCTTTTTCCAGCGCGTCAGGCGTATGGGCATAATCCACCACCACGGCAGGTTTACCCGGCGCGCTGAACACTTCCATACGGCCGCACACCGGCTGTAAACGCGCTGCGCTCTTCAGCAGATCGGCCAGCGGATAGCCCAGCGCCAGCAGCGTGGCCAGCGCCAGCAGCAGATTGCTGACGTTAAAGGCGCCCATCAGGCGGCTTTCGATTTCGCCCTTGCCCCAGCTGGAGTCAAACTGGATGGTCGCCCCGCTGTCGTGATAGTTCACCGCGGTGGCCTTTAGCCAGCGGCCGTGGCAATTCGGGTTGATATGATCTTCCATCGATACCGCCACCGCGTCCGGCAGTTTTGCCAGCCAGCGACGACCGACTTCATCGTCAGCATTGACGATGGCCTGACCGCAATGATGGGTGGAGTACAGCAGCCATTTCGCCGCTTCGTAGTGCTCCATGTCGCCATGGTAGTCGAGATGATCGCGGCTGAGATTGGTAAACACCGAGGCGGCAAACTGCAGGGCCGCTACGCGGTGCTGTACCAGACCATGGGAGGAGACTTCCATCGCGCCGAAGGTAGCCCCCTGCCCGACCAGACTGGAGAGCACATGTTGAACGTCTACCGCGGAACCGGTGGTGTTTTCAGTTGGAACGACTTTATCCAGCAGACCGTTACCGACGGTCCCCATCACCGCGCTGGTTTCGCCGAGCAGCTTTGCCCACTGCGCCAGCAGCTGAGTGGTGGTGGTTTTCCCGTTGGTGCCGGTGACGCCCACCAGACGCAGCTGCTGCGACGGCTGATGATAAAAACGCCCGGCCAGCGCCGATAAGCGTTCGTTAAGCTGGCTCAGGTAGATAACCGGCACGCCGTGCATTTCACGGATCTCACCGTCTTTAGCTTCGCCCTGCGCTTCAGCAATAATGGCAGCCACACCTTGCGCTATCGCCTGCGGGATATAACGACGCCCGTCCGCCTGATGACCCTGTACCGCGATAAAGAGATCGCCGGAAGCAGCCACCCGGCTGTCCAGCGTCATCTCTCGCAGAATGCGCTCCGGTGCGTTTGGCACCCATGGAGCGAGTAGGTCGCGCAAATTACGATCTGCCACCTGTTCCCTCGCCTTGATTAATTACAAATTCACTTTTTTCGCCCGTTGCCAGCGCATCCGGCTCGATGTTCATGGTGCGCAATACGCCGCCCATGATGGCACCGAAGACCGGCGCGGAAACGGCGCCACCGTAGTATTTACCTGCCTGCGGGTCGTTGATCACCACCACCAGCGCGAAGCGCGGATGGCTGGCGGGCGCAACGCCTGCGGTGTAAGCAATATATTTGTTGATATAGCGGCCATCCGGCCCCACTTTTTTCGCCGTACCGGTTTTAATCGCGATGCGATAGCCTTTGATCGCCGCTTTCACACCGCCGCCGCCGGGCAGCGCCACGCTTTCCATCATATGAACGACGGTACGAACGAGTGATTCCGGGAAGACGCGCTCGCCCGGAACCGGAGGATCAACTTTGGTAATCGACAACGGGCGATAGATGCCATAGCTGCCAATCGTTGCGTAGACTCGCGCTAACTGTAACGGGGTTACCATTAGCCCATAGCCGAAAGAAAAGGTGGCCCTCTCTATGTCAGACCACCGTTGTTTTTGAGGATATAAGCCACTGCGTTCTCCGACCAACCCCAAATTGGTCGCCTTTCCAAGCCCAAAACGTGAGTAAGTATCTACTAACGCTGAGGACGGCATCGCTAACGCCAGCTTAGAAACACCGACGTTACTCGACTTCTGTAGCACCCCGGTCAGGGTCAATTCGCTGTAGCGCGCCACGTCTTTGATTTCGTGGCCGTTAATTCGATAAGGCACGGTATTGAGCACGGTATTTTCGTTGACGATACCGCGCTGCAGCGCCGTCATGACCACCATCGGTTTCACCGTCGAACCCGGCTCAAACACGTCGGTAATCGCACGGTTACGCATGGTGTCTTTTGCCGTACCGGCGAAGTTGTTCGGGTTATAGGATGGGCTGTTGGCCATCGCCAGCACTTCACCGGTGTTAACATCCACTAACACGGCGCTGCCCGACTCGGCTTTGTTAAAGGCCACGGCGTTGTTTAGCTCGCGATAGACCAGCGCCTGCAGGCGTTCGTCGATACTCAGCGCCAGGTTGTGCGCTGCCTGGCTATCGGTAGAAGAGATGTCTTCAATTACCCGGCCATAGCGGTCTTTACGCACGATACGCTCGCCCGGCTGACCGGTAAGCCATTTATCAAAGCTTTTTTCAACCCCTTCAATCCCCTGGCTATCGACGTTGGTAAAGCCGATGAGGTGAGCGGTTACTTCCCCGGAAGGGTAGTACCGACGGGATTCTTCGCGCAGATGAATGCCCGGCAGCTTCAGCTTCTTGATGTAATCGGCCATGTCAGGGTTAACCTGACGCGCCAGATAGATAAACCGCATCCGCGGATTGGTATTGATGCGCGTCGCCAGCTGATCCAGCGGCATATTGAGGGCATCCGCCAGCGCTTTCCAGCGCGTATCCAGGGTAACCCCGCCGGCGTCATGGAGCTCTTTCGGGTCGGCCCAGATAGCCTTCACCGGCACGCTGACCGCCAGCGGACGTCCGGAGCGATCGGTAATCATCCCGCGCGCGGTGGACACTTCCTGTACGCGCAGAGAACGCATATCGCCCTGGCGCACCAGCATATCGGGGCTGATCACCTGTAGCCAGGCGACGCGACCCAGCAGAAAAGCCAGCGCCAGCAGAATACAGCCGCACAGCAACGCAAAACGCCAACTGATAAAGTTGGCCTGTTCTTCCTGACGTTTTGCTTTAGGCGTTTTTGGCGCTGCTTTCATCCGTCGCAATAATCCTTATTTCTGTACAACGATATTTTCTTGTGATGGA
Source organism: Klebsiella sp. 4_1_44FAA (assembly GCF_000238715.1). NCBI lineage: Bacteria > Pseudomonadati > Pseudomonadota > Gammaproteobacteria > Enterobacterales > Enterobacteriaceae > Klebsiella > Klebsiella sp. 4_1_44FAA. The sequence goes on along the minus strand of NZ_JH414803.1, from coordinate 216,162 downwards.
TCGACGTGTTGCATCTGTAACTTCTCGGTCGCGATCCGCTCAACCCGACTGTGATCGCCGAGCGCGTTCTCTTCGAGGATCAGGTTGCGCCACTCAATATCCAGGGCGTCGCGCTCCAGAACCAGCTGTTCACGCTGCGCGGTCAACAGGCGCGTGTGATGCGCAGTGGTGACCACGGTAATCGCCGTAATAATGATGCAAATGAACAAGCAGAGTGGCAGTTTCCCAAACCGCAGAAGGTCGTCCCCGATCACGCCAGGCAAAGCATGGCGCTCGTTGCTTCCAATCGACCCTTTAACCTTGCTTAAGGCCTCTGTCACTCTGCCGATCATGCGTTCGTCCTCTCTGCGATACGCAGCACTGAACTACGGGCGCGTGGATTCTCTGCCACCTCTTCTTCGCCCGGCATCAACTTGCCTAGTGCTCGCAACTCACGGCCGCCCAGTTTTTTGAGCTGCGCTTCGGTCATCGGTATTCCCGCCGGAACCTGCGGACCGCGGCTTTGCTCACGCATAAAGCGCTTCACAATGCGGTCTTCCAGCGAATGAAAACTAATGATCGACAGCCGCCCGCCCGGGGCCAGCACGCTGAGCGAGCTTTTTAGCGCCTGCTCTATCTCCTCCAGTTCACTGTTTACCCATATGCGCACCGCCTGAAAGGTACGGGTCGCGGGATGTTTGTGCTTATCTTTTACCGGCATCGCCGCGGCGATGACTTCCGCCAGCTCTTTGGTGCGGGTCATCGGCTGAATGCGATTACGTTCGACGATCGCGCGGGCGATACGTTTGCCGAAACGCTCTTCGCCAAAGGTTTTAATCACCCAGGCGATATCGTCTTCTTCAGCCGTCTGCAGCCATTCGGCCGCGGACTGACCGCGCGTAGGATCCATGCGCATATCCAGCGGCCCGTCACGCATAAAGGAAAAGCCGCGTTCCGCATCGTCAAGCTGCGGGGAAGAGACGCCGAGATCGAGCAGAATGCCGTCGATCTTACCGGTAAGATTGCGCTCGCCGACGTACTCAGCGAGTTGTGAAAAGGGACCATGTACGATGGAAAAGCGGGGATCATCGATGGTTTGCGCGACGGCAATCGCCTGCGGGTCGCGATCGATAGCCAGCAAGCGTCCTTCCGCACCCAGCCGGGAGAGGATCAGGCGCGAGTGACCACCGCGGCCAAAAGTACCATCAATATAGATACCGTCTGGACGAATATTGAGGCCGTTGACGGCTTCATCCAGAAGTACCGTAGTATGTTTATAATTTTCCATCATTTTTATAAGGACAAATCCTGCAGGCGCTCCGACAGTTCACCGGTCGCGGACTGCTCAGCGTCGATATCTTCCTTGACCCGTTGATACCAGGTCGTTTCATCCCACAGTTCAAATTTATTAAACTGCCCGACCAGCATCACTTCTTTTGTCAGCCCGGCATGCTGCCGTAACACCGGCGCAATCAGCAAGCGGCCGGCATTATCCATCTGACATTCGCTGGCATGACCCAAAAGCAAACGCTGTACGCGCCGCTCAACGGGATTCATGCTCGATAAACGCGACAATTTCTGCTCGATGACTTCCCATTCAGGCAATGGATAAAGCAGCAGGCACGGGTGATGAATGTCAATGGTGCATACCAATTGACCGGCAGCGTCCTCGATCAGCCCTTCGCGATAGCGCGTTGGCACGGCCAGGCGGCCTTTGCTGTCGAGATTGACTAACGTTGCTCCACGGAACATGCCAGCCTCACCCCTTTTCGCCACTTTACCCCACAAATTCCCACCAGAAGGAGTTTACGGAGCGGAGGAAAAGCTTGTCAAGCCAGCACGGATGCCAACGGAGCTCAAAAACCCATTATTTACAGCCGACATTAGCCCTGATGAAAAAATCATCAACAGGCGAGGCAAATTAACGTTATGAATACGTGTAAGAAAATAACCAACAAACTCGTAACAGTTATAAACAACAGAATATCTTCGGCGGGAAAATATAAAGTGTCAGTTTGCGACGCGAGCGGCATTTTAGGCCATTATGCCGGCCGTTAACAGTACCTGTTGCTGGCAGAGGGACTGGCCAGGCGCGGGATATGACGGGGAAGAAAGCGTGGCGCGTACAAAATGAGTGTTAATTCAGCAATTAACCTGATGAATGTAACAAAATAATACAATTAAAGTCCGCGCAGTCATTTTTTGTACCCCATTTGGAGTCACAAAACGATGGTCAGTGAATAAAATAAAATAACGCGTAAAGAAGTTTAGGGATTTGTCTGAAATATATTCAGTTTTGCATTTTGCACGTCAATTGCCTGATTTATCGCCAGCGGCCTGCTTACGGTCAGGCCTGCCAGGTTTATACCTGGGCGCTGGCGATATAGCGACCTTAGCGGCGATTCAGGCTACCGCGACGATAGAGATTACGGCGAATACGGCTAAGACCCGGCTTCGGCTTGCGAGGTTCGTCGAGGCTGGCGAGGACGATCTCCAGCACCCGTTCAGCGACATCGCGATGACGCTGGGCCACGGCCAGTACCGGACACTGCAGAAAATCGAGCAGCTCATTATCACCGAAGGTGGCGATCGCCAGCTCGGAGGGCAGTTTACCCTCGCGACGCAAGGTCACATCCATTACGCCCTGCAGCAGCGGGAAAGAGGTGGTAAACAGCGCCTGTGGCATCGGATGGGTTTCAAGCCATTTCTCAAACAGCTGGGCCGCCGCTTCGCGCTCATAGCTGTTGGCATAGAGATAATGCACCTCACGCGGATCGTCCTGCCAGGCTTTACGGAAGCCCTGTTCACGCAGGAAGCTCACCGACAGCTCCGGCAGCGCGCCGAGATAGAGCACCGTTTCGCCAGGAAACGTCCGCAGCTCAGCTGCGAGCATCTCGGCGTCATCCTGATCAGCGCCAACCACGCTGGTGAAGTGCTCGCGATCGAGGGCGCGGTCGAGGGCGACAATCGGAAACGGGTCGTTAGCCCAGCGCTGATAAAAAGGGTGCTCCGGCGGCAGCGAAGTAGAGACAATGATAGCGTCCACCTGGCGCTGCAGCAGATGCTCGATACAGCGCATCTCGTTATCGGGCTGATCCTCCGAGCAGGCAATCAGCAGCTGATAGCCGCGCTGACGCGCCTGACGTTCGAGATAATTTGCAATCCGGGTATAGCTGGTGTTTTCCAGATCCGGGATCACCAGACCGATAGAGCGTGTGCGTCCTGCACGCAGGCCAGCAGCGACCGCATTTGGGTGATAGTTGTGCTCTCGCACCACAGCCATCACTTTTTCGACCGTTTTATCGCTTACGCGGTACTGCTTCGCTTTGCCATTAATCACATAGCTCGCGGTGGTTCTTGAAACACCGGCCAGCCGGGCGATTTCATCCAGTTTCACAATTGCCCCTTGGGTAAGAAGTGCCAAACATAACCATTATTCAGGTATGGAATCCTTTTTATAACATCTAAGCGCAGAATAGTTAGCGCAGCAACCGCTTTCGCTTACAGTTCCTACTGATTTCGCAAAAAAAAAGCCCGACAGTCTCTGCCGGGCTATTTTTACAGCAGTTCCCGATCCTTAGCGCATGATTTTATCACCGCGAGACAGGCCGACCACGCCGGAGCGAGCCACTTCCACAATCCGAGCGACATCGCGCAGCGAGGCCAGAAATGCATCCAGCTTATCGCTGGTGCCGGCGAGCTGGACGGTATAGATAGAAGGCGTCACGTCGATAATCTGTCCGCGGAAGATTTCGGTGTTGCGCTTCACTTCTTCACGGCCATAGCCGCTGGCCTGAACCTTCACCAGCATAATTTCGCGTTCAACATGAGCCCCCTGCCCCAGCTCGCTGACCCGCAGGACATCCACCAGCTTGTGCAGTTGCTTTTCAATCTGCTCAATCGCTTTTTCATCGCCCACGGTTTGAATGGTCATTCTGGAGAGAGTGGGATCGTCCGTCGGCGCGACAGTCAGGCTTTCTATATTATAGCCACGCTGGGAGAAGAGGCCGATAACGCGGGACAATGCACCCGATTCGTTTTCCAGTAATACCGATAATATCCGGCGCATAATCAGGTCCTCTCCGTTTTGCTCAACCACATTTCATCCATGCCGCCGCCGCGGATCTGCATGGGGTACACATGCTCACTGCCGTCGACGGTCACATCGACAAACACCAGCCGACGCTGGCGCACCTGCTCCAGAGCTTCAGCAAGCTTCGTCTCCAGCTCCTGCGGCTCGCTGATGCGGATCCCGACGTGGCCATAGGCTTCCGCCAGACGGACAAAGTCCGGTAGTGATTCCATATAGGACTGCGAGTGACGCCCGGAATAGAGCATATCCTGCCACTGCTTCACCATCCCGAGATAGCGGTTGTTGAGGTTAAGCACCAGGACCGGCAGCTCATACTGCAGCGCAGTGGAGAGTTCCTGAATGTTCATCTGGATACTGCCGTCACCGGTCACGCAGACCACCATTTCGTCCGGCAGAGCCATTTTGACCCCCAGCGCAGCCGGTAGGCCAAAGCCCATGGTGCCGAGACCACCGGAGTTAATCCAGCGCCGCGGTTTATCGAAGGGGTAATACAGGGCGGCGAACATCTGATGCTGACCCACATCGGAAGTGACGTAGGCATCGCCCTGGGTCAGCCGCCAGATAGTTTCAATTACCGCCTGCGGTTTGATTTTATCGCTCTGGTCGTCGTAGCGCAGACAATGACGGGCACGCCACTGCTCGATCTGTTGCCACCAGTCGCGAATGTCGTCCAGCGGCTGCTGCGCTTCCTCCTGCTCCAGCAGCTCCAGCATCTGCTCCAGCACCAGCCGGGCATCGCCGACGATCGGCACATCTGCCGGCACGGTTTTCGAGATTGAAGTCGGATCGATATCAATATGCAGTACCGTCGCGTTCGGACAATACTTGGCCAGGTTATTGGTGGTCCGGTCGTCAAAGCGAACGCCGACGGCAAAAATCACGTCCGAGTGGTGCATGGTCATGTTGGCTTCATAGGTGCCGTGCATCCCCAGCATCCCCAGCGCCTGCGAGTGTGTCGCCGGGAAAGCGCCAAGTCCCATCAAGGATGAGGCCACCGGCAGCTTCAGTTTTTCCACCAGCTCGCGCAGCTGAGGTTCGCAATGCGCATTGATCGCCCCGCCGCCGACGTATACGACCGGCTTACTTGCGGCCACCAGGGTCTGTAGCGCGCGTTTAATCTGCCCTTTATGGCCACTGGTGGTTGGGTTATAGGAGCGCATGCTCACTGCGTCCGGCCAGACGTAAGGCAGCTTCTTCGCCGGATTGAGAATATCCTTCGGCAGATCGACCACTACCGGACCGGGGCGACCGCTGGCCGCCAGCCAGAAGGCTTTCTTCAGCACGCCGGGAATATCTTCGGTCTGCTTCACCAGGAAACTGTGCTTCACCACCGGACGGGAAATCCCCACCATGTCGCACTCCTGGAAGGCATCGTAGCCGATAAGCGAGGTGGCTACCTGCCCCGAGAGGATCACCAACGGAATAGAGTCCATATAGGCTGTCGCAATGCCAGTGATGGCGTTCGTCGCCCCAGGCCCAGAGGTCACCAGCACCACGCCGACCTCCCCGGTCGCCCGCGCCAGGCCATCCGCCATATGCACCGCCGCCTGCTCGTGACGAACCAGCACATGATCGATACCGCCAAGGGTATGTAACGCATCATAGATATCGAGGACTGCGCCTCCGGGATAGCCGAATACTTGCTTGACGCCCTGATCGACAAGCGATTGGACGACCATCTCGGCTCCTGACAACATCTCCATGGTTTGCCTCCAGGCTTATTGTTTTACGACAGCGGAACTCAATTTCCGCGCGCTCGCACGATGCGAAGGAGTGGTCCTCCGCATTGAGGTGAATGTACTGCATGCCACTACCATAACTGCTCGCCAGCAGGCAGGCAATTCGCCGCAGCTGAGGCCTTATTTCTTGAATAAGAAGAAAAGAAAGCGGTGAGGGGAAAATATGGTGAATTGCTTCAGAGATAAGAAAAGAGAATGGTAAATACTCGGCGAAAAAGGGTGATAACAGGAATAGATCCATTTTTCACGAACACAACGAACTCCTCGCGCAAGGTAAACAGAATAAAATTCTGCTTTATTTGATTTATGTCATATAAAAAAAGGAGCCGAAGCTCCTTTGCTATCTATCGTCGTCGGGTCAGCGCTTGCAAATGTCCACCAGCAGCTCTTCCATCCACTGGTGGCCTTTATCACGACCAGCGGCTTCGTGCCAGGAGAGATAGCAGGTCCGACTGTTGACCTTCAACGGCAAAGGTAATATTTGCAGGGCAAGCTTGTCAGCAAACTCATCTGCCAGCCAGCGCGGGGCAATGGCCACCATCTGGGTTTGCGATACTACGTTTAATACGCTGACCATCGCATTACCCTGATAGGCGATACGCGCTTGTTTATCGGCCGTGTCATACCACGGCAAACTAAATGAGGCATACCGGTCGAGAGCAACGGCGGCATGCTCCTCGCGATAAATATCCGCCTCCATCATCGGCCCGGAAATACGCGGATGGTTGCGACTGGCGACCAGGACCATTTCGTCTTTAAATAACGGAACGCAGGCAAACTCAGGGCGACGGAACTCTTCATAACCGATTACGAATTCTGTTTCCTGATAACGTAGCTGATGTTCCGTATTTTGATTCAGCGCAGACTTAAAGACTAAATGAATATTGGGTGCTATCTCTGCAACTTTATTAAAAATAACCGACGTCAGGATGTTATCCAGCGGGCTGCAGACGCACAGATGGAACACGCGCTCACTGCTCAGCGGTTCAAAACCGGAGCCTGGCAATTCGTTTTGGACCAGCTGCAGCGCCTGGCGTACCGAGCCAAACAGCTGATAGGCGCGCGCCGTCGGCTGAATACCGCGGCCATAGCGCACAAAAAGCTCGTCATTAAACATCACTTTCAGTCGTGAAACCGCATTGCTCACCGCGGGCTGTGACATGCCGAGCGTATGGGCGGCACGAGTAATATTCTGCTCTTGCATAACCGCATCAAAAACGGTAAGCAGATTGAGATCAACCATCCGTAGTTGAGGTTTAACGACTTCCTGTCCGGGGGCTGATTTATATTCTGGAGTTTCAATTAACATATCTAATTCCGCCGTCACGATGAATTCCCTTCACTAAACCGCTATAATTAGCGCCGAAAATATCATTTACCATGCAAATGACATTTACAAAATAGCAAAAGAAATTTTTAGGAATATATCAAGGCTATGAGTGGCAGTGAAGAAACGGTCCTGATCAAAAAATTGAGCCGCTCAAACCATACTGATTACTTAATGATGATAAGTGTAACCATAATCCATAAAAATAAAAACAGCACCACGAGTTAACTGTAACTTAAGCAATAATAAAGTATTTTATTTTTCCCTCCATAAAATTAACAAACCCTTATCATTGAAAAATAATCCGCTAGCGTTCGAATACATTCACAGGAAAAATAAATTTAATATTTTCATCCAGATACCGTTTTTTGTCCCTTCATTGGCGAGACCTGTTCGACGATGCCTTGAATGCAAAGCACTTTTTCAAATGAAACAATTGGGGATAAACCGCCTTCGGTCCAAAATAGGATCTTCGGCAAAATGGGGCTTACATCAGCACATTTTGCTAATTCATTTAGTCAGCCCAAAACGCTTTTTCCATGCCAGGGGTTGACTTTAAAACGGCTATCCAGTAACTCTAAAAGCATAACGATTTCATCTGGAGTTTGACGCAATGATTCGCACCGCTCGTATCACCAGCCTACTACTACTAAACGCATGCCATTTGCGCGGTAGGCTGTTGGGCGACGTTCAGCGTTAAGTCATCTTCCAGCAAGACTATAAAACCCGCGCCTTGGCGCGGGTTTTTTTATGCTCGTCAACAAGGCGCCAGGACACAGACTAAGGATCCAAACCATGAGCCAGCAAGTCATTATTTTCGATACGACCTTACGTGATGGCGAACAAGCGTTACAGGCAAGCCTGAGTGTCAAAGAGAAGCTGCAGATCGCACTGGCCCTTGAGCGAATGGGGGTCGACGTAATGGAAGTCGGTTTCCCGGTATCCTCGCCGGGCGATTTTGAATCGGTGCAAACCATCGCGCGCACCATTAAAAACAGCCGCGTGTGCGCCCTGGCGCGCTGCGTTGAGAAAGATATCGACGTGGCGGCGGAATCGTTAAAAGTGGCCGAGGCTTTCCGTATTCATACCTTTATTGCCACCTCGCCGATGCATATCGCCACCAAACTGCGCAGTACGCTGGATGAGGTTATTGAGCGCGCGATCTATATGGTGAAGCGGGCACGCAACTACACTGACGACGTTGAGTTCTCCTGTGAAGACGCCGGCCGTACGCCGATTGCCGATCTGGCTCGCGTCGTGGAAGCGGCGATCAACGCCGGCGCCACCACCATTAATATCCCGGATACCGTCGGCTATACCATGCCGTTCGAATATGCCAACATCATCAGCGGCCTGTATGATCGCGTGCCGAATATCGACAAAGCAATTATTTCCGTCCACACCCATGATGATCTGGGCATCGCTGTCGGTAACGCCCTCGCCGCGGTCCACGCCGGTGCGCGCCAGGTAGAAGGTGCGATGAACGGTATCGGCGAACGCGCCGGCAACTGCGCACTGGAAGAAGTGATCATGGCGATCAAAGTGCGCAAAGACATCATGAACGTGCACACCAACATTAATCATCATGAAATCTGGCGCACCAGCCAGACCGTCAGCCAGATCTGCAATATGCCGATCCCGGCGAACAAGGCCATCGTCGGCACCGGCGCCTTCGCCCACTCCTCCGGCATTCACCAGGACGGCGTGCTGAAGAACCGCGAAAACTACGAGATCATGACCCCGGAATCTATCGGCCTGAACCAGGTGCAACTGAACCTGACTTCCCGCTCCGGCCGCGCGGCGGTGAAACACCGGATGGAAGAGATGGGCTACCAGGAGAGCGATTACAACCTGGATCATCTGTACGACGCATTCCTGAAGCTGGCGGACAAAAAAGGCCAGGTCTTCGATTACGATCTGGAAGCGCTGGCCTTTATCAACAAGCAGCAGGAAGAGCCAGAGCATTTCCGCCTGGATTACTTCAACGTCCAATCCGGATCCAGCGATATCGCCACCGCCTCGATCAAACTGGTCTGCGGGGATGAGATCAAAACCGAAGCCGCCAACGGCAACGGTCCGGTCGATGCTATCTACCAGGCGATTAACCGCGTCACCGACTACAACATTGAATTAGTGAAGTATGGCTTAAGCGCGAAAGGCCACGGCAAAGACGCCCTGGGCCAGGTGGATATCGTCGTTGACTACAATGGCCGCCGCTTCCATGGCGTTGGTCTGGCAACGGATATCGTAGAGTCGTCAGCCAAAGCGATGGTTCACGTGCTGAACAACATCTGGCGCGCCGCCGAAGTCGAAAAAGAATTGCAACGCAAAGCTCAGAATAAAGAGAACAATAAGGAAACCGTGTAATGTCGAAGAATTACCATATTGCCGTTTTGCCGGGTGATGGCATTGGCCCGGAAGTGATGAACCAGGCGATGAAAGTACTGGAAGCCGTGCGCCAACGTTTTGCCATGCACATTACCACCAGCCAGTATGACGTTGGCGGGGCGGCCATCGACCGTCAGGGAACTCCCCTGCCGCAGGCGACCGTCGCCGGATGCGAGCAGGCGGATGCGATCCTGTTCGGCTCCGTTGGCGGTCCGAAATGGGAGCACCTGCCGCCGGCGGAACAACCAGAGCGTGGCGCGCTGCTGCCGCTGCGTAAACACTTTAAACTGTTCAGCAACCTGCGCCCGGCCAAACTGTATCAGGGGCTGGAAGAGTTCTGCCCGCTGCGCGCCGACATCGCTGCTAACGGCTTCGACATTCTCTGCGTACGCGAACTGACCGGCGGCATCTACTTCGGCCAGCCGAAAGGCCGCGAAGGCAGCGGTCAGCATGAGAAAGCCTTTGATACCGAGGTGTATCACCGCTTTGAGATCGAGCGTATCGCGCGCATCGCTTTTGAATCCGCCCGCAAGCGTCGTCACAAAGTGACTTCCATCGATAAGGCCAACGTTCTGCAGTCCTCCATCCTGTGGCGCGAAATCGTCAGCGAGATCGGCAAGGAGTATCCGGACGTTGAGCTGGCGCATATGTATATCGATAACGCCACCATGCAGCTGATTAAAGATCCGTCCCAGTTCGACGTGCTGCTGTGCTCCAACCTGTTTGGCGACATCCTCTCCGACGAGTGCGCGATGATCACCGGCTCGATGGGTATGCTGCCGTCCGCCAGCCTCAATGAACAAGGTTTTGGCCTGTACGAGCCGGCGGGCGGTTCCGCACCGGATATCGCCGGCAAAAATATCGCCAACCCGATCGCGCAGATCCTCTCCCTGGCTCTGCTGCTGCGCTACAGCCTCGACGCTGACGAAGCGGCGACCGCCATTGAAAACGCGATCAACCGCGCCTTAGAAGAAGGGGTTCGAACCGGCGACTTAGCGCGCGGCACGGCGGCGGTCAGCACTGATGAAATGGGCGATATTATTGCCCGCTATGTCGCAGAAGGGGTGTAATCATGGCGAAGACGTTATACGAAAAATTATTTGATGCGCACGTAGTGTATGAGGCGCAGAACGAAACCCCGCTGCTGTATATCGACCGCCATCTGGTGCACGAAGTCACCTCTCCGCAGGCGTTTGACGGGCTGCGCGCCCATGGCCGCCAGGTGCGCCAGCCGGGTAAAACCTTCGCTACCATGGATCATAACGTCTCGACGCAGACCAAAGACATTAACGCGTCCGGTGAGATGGCCCGCATTCAGATGCAGGAGCTGATTAAGAACTGTAAAGAGTTCGGCGTTGAACTGTACGACCTGAACCACCCGTATCAGGGCATCGTCCACGTCATGGGCCCGGAACAAGGGGTTACCCTGCCGGGGATGACGATCGTGTGCGGTGACTCCCATACCGCCACCCACGGCGCGTTCGGTGCGCTGGCGTTCGGTATCGGCACCTCCGAAGTGGAGCATGTGCTGGCAACCCAGACCCTGAAACAGGGCCGCGCGAAGACCATGAAAATCGAAGTCCAGGGCAAAGCGGCGCCGGGCATTACCGCCAAAGATATCGTGCTGGCCATCATTGGTAAAACCGGTAGCGCCGGCGGCACCGGCCATGTGGTTGAGTTCTGCGGCGAAGCGATCCGCGATCTGAGCATGGAAGGGCGTATGACCCTGTGCAACATGGCGATCGAGATGGGCGCCAAAGCGGGCCTGGTCGCGCCGGACGAAACCACCTTCAATTACGTACGCGGCCGTCTGCATGCGCCGAAAGGCAAAGATTTTGACGATGCCGTAGCGTACTGGAAAACCCTGAAAACCGACGACGGCGCGACGTTTGATACCGTGGTAACGCTGCAGGCGGCGGAAATTGCCCCACAGGTGACCTGGGGCACCAACCCGGGCCAGGTGATCTCGGTGACGGATAACATCCCCGATCCAGCGTCGTTCAGCGATCCGGTGGAACGCGCCAGCGCCGAAAAAGCGCTGGCCTATATGGGGCTGAAATCCGGGATCCCGCTGACGGAAGTCGCTATCGATAAAGTGTTTATCGGCTCCTGCACCAACTCGCGCATCGAAGATTTACGCGCCGCGGCGGAAATCGCTAAAGGGCGTAAAGTGGCGCCGGGCGTCCAGGCGCTGGTGGTGCCGGGTTCTGGTCCGGTGAAAGCGCAGGCGGAAGCGGAAGGTCTGGATAAGATCTTTATCGAAGCCGGCTTTGAGTGGCGCTTACCTGGTTGCTCTATGTGTCTGGCAATGAATAATGACCGCCTGAATCCGGGCGAACGCTGTGCCTCAACCAGCAACCGTAACTTTGAAGGCCGTCAGGGCCGCGGCGGACGCACGCACCTGGTGAGCCCGGCAATGGCCGCGGCGGCAGCCGTTACCGGCCATTTCGCCGATATCCGTAATCTGAAGTAAGGAGACCATCATGGCAGAGAAATTTACCCAACATACCGGCCTGGTGGTTCCGCTGGATGCTGCAAACGTCGATACCGACGCGATCATCCCTAAGCAATTTTTGCAGAAGGTCACCCGCACCGGCTTTGGCGCGCATCTGTTTAACGACTGGCGCTTTCTCGACGATAAAGGTCAACAGCCGAACCCGGAGTTCGTGCTGAATTTTCCTGAGTACCAGGGGGCATCGATACTGCTGGCGCGGGAAAACTTCGGCTGCGGCTCCTCGCGCGAGCACGCGCCGTGGGCGCTGACCGATTACGGCTTTAAGGTCGTTATCGCCCCGAGCTTTGCCGATATCTTTTACGGCAACAGCTTCAATAACCAGCTGCTGCCGGTGACCCTGAGCGACGAGCAGGTCGATGAGCTGTTCAAGCTGGTGCAGGCCAACCCGGGCATTACGTTTGAAGTGGATCTGGAAGCGCAGGTAGTTAAAGCCGGGGATAAAACCTACAGCTTTAAGATCGACGATTTCCGCCGCCACTGCATGCTCAACGGCCTGGATAGCATCGGCCTGACGCTGCAGCATGAAGCGGCGATCTCCGACTATGAACGCAAGCTGCCGGTGTTTATGAATTAACCTTTGGGCCCGGTCATTTGATCGGGCTTTTTAGTTTATTGCGGAGAAAATTGCGATCTCACGCACAAAAACCAATTTTAATTTGCTGATTGTCAGACCTTACCGCCACCCTGCCCTACCGCCTAAAGAAGAATTATTCCGCTTTCCTCCCCTTCTCCAGCACTGTTTATGTATTTTCCCTGCACTGCAAGTAAAAATAAGGCACGAGTATTTAATATAAAAATATAAGAATGTGAAGAAAGCGTTAATCTCATAGAGAACCCCTATGGCTATGCACAAAAAAAAGCATTATTTTTCGATTTTTCCCCTCGTTATCTTTTGCCACAGAGAAATATTAACTAAGGACACGCCTGGGCCCCGCATATCGGCCTCCCGGCCTCCTGTGGAGAGAAGAGATGAGCCACTATCCGCACCTTTTCAGTCCGTTGACCATCAACGGTATGACGTTAAAAAACCGCATTATTATGCCCCCTATGGGCACCAATATGGCCACGCTCAATGGCGAGGTGTCGCAGGAACAGCTGGAATACTACGAACTGCGGGCCAAAGGCGGCACCGGGCTTATCACCATCGAAAATATTTGTATTGATTTCCCCTTCGCCTCCAACGGCACCACCCAACTGCGCATCGATAACGATCAATATATTCCACGGCTGTTTAAATTAACCGAGACCCTGCATAAACATGGCGCCTGCGTATCCATTCAGTTAAATCATGCCGGCGCTTCCGCTTATGCCTACCGACTGGAAGGCCAGACGCCGCTCTCCTCTTCTACAACGCCGTCGAAGAAGCACGGTAATATTCCGCGTCCGATGACCCATGAGGAAATATATCATGCGGTAGAAAAATTTGGTGACGCCGCGGAGCGCGTTCGGCGCGCAGGTTTTGACTGCGTCGAAATTCATGCCGGTCACTCCTATTTAATTAGCCAGTTTTTATCGCCGCTGTTTAATAAGCGCACTGATGAATTTGGCGGCAGCGTCGAAAATCGCACTCGGATACTGAGTCTGATTGTCGATAAGGTTCGCGCCTGCGTGGGGCCACGTTTTCCGGTCAGCCTGCGCATCAGCGCCGACGACTTCCTCAAGGGCGGCAATACCCTCGAAGATTCCCTGCGTATCCTTGAGCTCTGCCAGGAGAAGGTCGATATCATCAACGTCTCTGCGGCGCAGAACGACAACCTGAATCTGCAAATCGATCAGATGTCGCTGGAGGATGGCTGGAAGCGCTATCTCTCCCGCGCGGTGCGCGATAAATTCCATAAACCCACGGTCATCGCCGGCAATATTCGCACTCCGCAGGTAGCCGAAGATATCCTCGCCAGCGGCGATGCCGATCTTATCGCCATTGGCCGCGGTCTGATTGCCGAGCCGGAGTGGGTGCAGAAAGTGCAAGGCGGAAAAGAGCGTCTGATGCGCAAATGTATCTCCTGCAACATCGGCTGCGCCGACCATCGCATCGCCCGCTCGCGCCCGCTGCGCTGTTCGATTAACCCGGATATTATTCACGGTGACGCCTATAAAATGCGGCGCGTGAATCGCGACACTAACGTGGTGGTCATCGGCGCCGGCACCGCCGGGATGGAAGCCGCCTGCACCGCGGCGGAAGTTGGTTGCCATACCTGGCTGCTGGAAGCGAAAAACCACGTCGGCGGCCTCACCAGCGAAATCTCCCGCCTGCCGGAGAAAAAACGCATCGCTGATTTCCCGCAGTTTATGAAAAATCGTATCGCCTCGCTGGACAACCTGATGCTGCAGATCGGCAAGCGGGCCGACGTGGCTTCAGTTTCCGCCCTGCGTCCGCATCTGATTGTCAACGCCACCGGCTCAACGCCGCTGCTGCCGCCCATTGAAGGCTTGCGGGAAAACATTGACGTCGAGAACGGCAAGATCTTTTCCATTACCGGCATGATCGACAATCTGGCGAAATTTACCGATATCAAGGGCAAACGCATCGCCGTAGTCGGCGCCGGCGCCGTTGGCCTTGACGTTATCGAATACTTTACCGCTCGCGGCGCACAGGCGGTGCTAATCGAGATGCAGGACGCCGCCGGCCGCGATCTCGACATCATTACCAAAAATGCCATGTTGACCATGCTCGACGAGCGCCAGGTCGAACAGCACATGAATACCCAACTGATGGCGGTCGCTGCCGACCATTTCCAGGTGAAAAATACACAGCAAACCTTCGATATTCCCTTCGACTACGGCTTTGTCTGTCTGGGGATGCGCGCCAACCGGACGGGTCTCGACGAGATCGAGCGCTGGGCCAATGCCAATAACGTCAAAATCATGAACATCGGCGACAGCGTGATGGCGCGACGCATTATCGATGGCGTCCGCGAAGGCCGCAACGTACTGGATGCACTGGAAGACATGGGTGCGCTGGGCAGCAGCGAAGCACAACGAATTCCCTTTCTAACTTATTGAGGATTTTTGTCATGGCAGAACGTATTACTGGACACACTGAGCTGATTGGCCTGATCGCCACCCCGATTCGTCACAGCATGTCGCCCACCATGCACAACGAGGCTTTCGCCCATCTCGGGCTGGACTACGTCTATCTCGCTTTTGAAGTCGGTAACCAGGAGCTAAAAGACGTGGTGCAGGGCTTCCGGGCGATGAAGCTGCGCGGCTTTAACGTCTCTATGCCGAACAAAACCGAGATTTGCCAGTATCTCGATAAACTGTCGCCGGCGGCACAGCTGGTCGGGGCGGTCAATACCGTGGTCAACGACGACGGCGTACTGACCGGACATATCACCGATGGCACCGGCTACATGCGCGCCCTTAGCGAAGCCGGTATCGATATCATCGGCAAGAAGATGACCGTACTCGGCGCCGGCGGCGCGGCAACGGCGCTCTGCGTCCAGGCAGCACTGGATGGCGTGAAGGCGATCTCCATCTTTAACCGTCGCGATAAATTCTTCGCTAACGCAGAAGAAACCGTGGCCAAGATCCGCCACAACACCGACTGCGAGATCCATCTGTTCGATCTCGACGATCATGACAAGCTGCGCGCCGAAATTGACAGCAGCGTGATCCTGACCAATGCCACCGGGGTCGGCATGAAGCCGTTCGAAGGCCAGATGCTGCTACCTGACGACAGCTTCCTGCGTCCGGACCTGATCGTCTCCGACGTCGTCTACAACCCGCGCAAAACCCACCTGCTGGAAGTGGCCGAGAAAAAAGGCTGCCGCACGCTGAACGGCCTGGGGATGATGCTGTGGCAAGGCGCGCGCGCGTTCGAAATCTGGACGGGCAAACAGATGCCGGTTGATTACATCAAGAGCATTCTGTTCTAAGAGGCGAATGATGAAAAATAA
This sequence comes from Klebsiella sp. 4_1_44FAA, assembly GCF_000238715.1. Lineage (NCBI taxonomy): Bacteria > Pseudomonadati > Pseudomonadota > Gammaproteobacteria > Enterobacterales > Enterobacteriaceae > Klebsiella > Klebsiella sp. 4_1_44FAA. Next base: position 200,222 of record NZ_JH414803.1, on the reverse strand, counting down.
ATACATCCCTACTGCGGCAGGGCTGTACCTCAACTACCTGATCCACGGTATGGGGGTGCTGTTAATCACCCTCAACATGGCCCATCTTCAGGAACAGTGGGGAACGGACGCGGCTGGCGTATCGGTGGTGATCTCCTCGTTAGGTATCGGCAAACTGGCAACCATCGTGACCGGCTTCCTGTCGGATCGCTTCGGTCGCAAGCCCTTTATCTATCTTGGGATCCTGAGTTACCTGATCTTTTTCGTCGGCATCCTGCTGACCAAAAATATCTATCTGGCTTACGTGTTCGGCATTATGGCGGGCCTGGCGAACAGCTTCCTCGACTCCGGTACCTATCCGGCGCTGATGGAATCTTTCCCGCACTCTGCCAGCCGGGCCAACGTGCTGATCAAAGCCTTCGTCTCTGCAGGGCAGTTCCTGTTGCCGTTCATTATCAGCTTTCTGATATGGGCAAATCTGTGGTTCGGCTGGTCGTTCGTGATTGCGGCAGCGCTCTTTGTACTGAGCGGGATTTATCTGCTTAAAATGCCGTTCCCTGACAGCCAGGCGGCGAAAAAAGAGGAAGCCCCTACGGCACAGGCGGAAACAGCCGTCCAGCCACAGGCTAATAAGCTGGATATGGTGATCTTCACCCTGTACGGTTATATCGGCATGGCGACCTTCTATCTGGTCAGCCAATGGCTGGCGCAGTACGGCCAGTTCGTCGTCGGCCTGCCCTATGCCTCGGCGATTAAACTGCTTAGCATCTATACCGTCGGCTCGCTGGTCTGCGTCTTTGTAACTGCCGCCTTCGTCAAAGAGGTGTTTAGCTCGGCCATTGCGATGATTATTTATACTGGCCTGTCGATGATTTCGCTGCTGTTGGTGTGCCTGTTCCCGACGCCGATGATGGTGACCGGCTTTGCTTTTGTCATCGGCTTTGCCGCCGCTGGCGGAGTGCTGCAGCTGGGTGCGACAATCATGGCGATGAGCTTCCCGAACGGAAAAGGCAAAGCAACCGGCATCTTCTACACTGCCGGCAGTATCGCCAGCTTCACGATCCCGTTGATCACCGCAAAGCTTTCGCAGATCAGTATTGCCAGCATTATGTGGTTTGATTTTCTGATCGCCGTTATCGGCTTTGTGATCGCCCTGTACATCGGCTATCGTCAACTGCAGGCTCGGGCGGCGCAAAAAGTGTCACGCACCGCAGTCACCGCCTGAAGTACAACGCGAAAAATAATGGATACCTACATGACAAATGCAGTAACCGTAAAGAACATCACCTTCCAGGAAGGGGAAACCCTCATTTGTGTACCGCTGATCGGTAAAACCCTGGATGAGATACTGGGTAACGCCCACGGCCTGGTCGATGCCGGCGCCGATATTATCGAATGGCGCGTTGACCACTTTGCCCAGGTCAGAGAGATGGCCCAGGTGATGGCCGCGCTGGCGGAAATCCGTGGCGCGCTGAAAGCGCTTCCGCTGCTGTTTACCTTCCGCAGTAAGAAAGAAGGTGGCGAAACTGAGCTCAGCGACGAAGCCTATTTTGCGCTCAACCGCGAGGCCGCACGCAGTGGACTGGTTGATGTTATCGATATCGAACTGTTCAATGATGAAGCGCAGATCCGCGCGCTGGTTGACGATGCGCATGCCGCGGGCGTCAAGGTGATCATGAGTAATCATGATTTCCATAAGACCCCCGCTCAGGAAGATATTATCTATCGCCTGCGCCGCATGCAGGATCTGGGGGCCGATCTGCCGAAGATCGCGGTGATGCCGCAGTCGCCGCAGGACGTACTCACCTTGCTCGCCGCCACGCTGACCATGAAAGAGAAGTATGCGACGCGTCCGCTGATCACCATGTCGATGGGCAAATCCGGTGGCGTTAGCCGGGTCACCGGGCGCTTGTTCGGTTCGGCGATGACCTTCGGTACCGTTGGTCAGGCCTCCGCGCCGGGGCAGATCGCCATCGCTAAGCTGCGTGAAGTGATGGATATTCTCTCCTGATATCCGGATGGCCCGGAGGTCACATCCGGGCCATCCGTTAACAAATCTTCTGGCTGTCGTGGATAACCACATTTTTAAATGACTCCAGCGCCGGAGAGAGCCCCTTGTCTTTCATGGTCGCCAGATAGATATAGCGGGGGGGGATGGTGTTTTTAATCTTCAGGATATGGACGTTGTAATAGGAGAGCGCGGTGATGCGCGGCATAATCGCGATCCCGTAGTCAATACTCACCAGCCCGGCCATCGCCGTATCCTCATCCACATAGCAGGCGATCTCCGGCACCAGCTTTTGCTGCATAAATACATTATCGATAAACGGACGTAAGCCGCTATTTTCTGAAAAATAGATATACGGATAATGAATCGTCTCCACCAGATCGACTTCATGTTCATATAGCCGGGCCAGCGGATGATCCTTTGCCGTGACCACCACCAGTTCCTGCTGGATCACCGGAATAAAATCGATATCGGGTTCATCGGCAATATAAGAGCAGATCGCCAGATCGACTTTTCCGGCCTTCAGCTCCTGCAACAGCGTCAGCGATGTCCCTTGAGTAAAAGAAAAAGTCACATTGTGACATTCAGGTGAAAGAGAATATTTATTAATTAACTGTGGAACAACATACTCCCCCATCGTGTAAATAAAGGCGATGCGAATATTCTCTTTATTCTCAGCGCCATTTTTTTGCAATATCATGCGTCCGTTCTCCAGCGAGGCCAGCGCATCTTCAACATACGGCAAAAAACGCTTGCCGTTTTGGGTAATTTTTACGTTCCGCCCCTGTCTGGCGAATAGCGCGACCCCTAACTCCTTCTCCAGTTCCGATATCGCGTGGCTTAGCGAGGGCTGGGTGATGCACAGACTGGAGGCGGCTTCGGTGTAATGCTCAGTTTCAGACAGACGTTTAAAATAATAAAGTTGCTTTAGGTTCATTATTTTTACCCGTATAATATAAGAATAAATGCACTGACGCTAATATACCATGCAAGCCACCAATAATGCGCATGAACGGGTAAATATCGGCGTTACATCAAATATTATTTGACGAAGGGCCTGAATGTGCCACAAGGCATTGCCATTCATAGATACTACCTATAGCTCCTTGAGATATTTTTGCATATTAGAATATATGCAAAAATATTTTAAACTTTAAAGGAACTCGCTATGAGTATGTCAAACTCTCAGGAAGTCCTCACTTCCACATCGGGGGCGAAAAAAAGAAGCCGCGTACGGATAGTTATTCTGCTGCTACTCTCCGTCGGAACGATGATCAATTATCTCGACCGTACCATCCTGGGTATTGTAGCGCCACAGTTAAGCAAAGAAATCCATATCGATCCGGCGATGATGGGCATCATCTTCTCCGCCTTCGCCTGGACTTATGCGCTGGCGCAGATCCCCGGCGGGATGTTTTTAGACCGCTTTGGCAACAAACTGACCTATGCCCTGTCAATTTTCTTCTGGTCACTGTTTACCCTGCTGCAAAGTTTCACCCTCGGCCTAAAATCCCTGCTGCTTCTGCGCCTGGGACTCGGCGTCAGCGAAGCGCCCTGCTTTCCGGCCAACAGCCGCATCGTCAGCACCTGGTTCCCTCAGCATGAGCGCGCGCGGGCAACGGCAACATATACAGTTGGTGAATATATAGGACTGGCCGCTTTCTCGCCGCTGTTATTTTTAATTCTCGAACATCATGGCTGGAGAACGCTTTTTTTCCTCACCGGCGGATTAGGTATTTTATTTACTTTAGTGTGGTGGCGTTTTTATCATGAACCGCATGAATCGCGCACGGCTAATCAAGCGGAGCTGGAGTATATCGGCGCAAACAGCATTAACAATAAAATCCAGAACGTTCTATTTAACTGGCGTGACGCCAGACGCCTGCTGGGCTGTCGCCAGATCCTCGGCGCCAGCCTGGGTCAGTTCGCCGGCAACACCACACTGGTCTTTTTCCTGACGTGGTTTCCCAGCTACCTCGCCAACGAGCGCCATCTTCCATGGCTGCACGTCGGCTTCTTCGCCACCTGGCCCTTCCTTGCCGCCGCGATTGGCATCCTCTTCGGCGGCTGGATCTCCGACCGGTTGTTGAAGCGAACCGGCTCCGTCAACATCAGTCGAAAGTTACCAATAATTTCCGGTTTATTGCTGTCCAGCTGTATTATCGCGGCGAATTGGGTAAGCGCCAATAGCACCGTAATTATTATCATGTCGGTGGCTTTTTTTGGCCAGGGGATGGTCGGTCTGGGCTGGACCTTAATTTCGGATATTGCCCCGGAAAATATGGCAGGCCTCACCGGCGGCATATTTAATTTCTGTGCCAATATGGCCTCGATTATCGCACCACTGATAATTGGTGTGATTATTTCCGCCACGGGTAATTTCTTTTACGCGCTGATCTACGTCGGCCTGACGGCGCTGATTGGGGTGATTGCCTACATTTTTATCATTGGCGACATTAAGCGTATCGAACTCAAGTAGGCCTGGTCGCCCCGGCGATGCCGGGGCGAGTAGTCAGATATCCTTCACCTTGCTGGTCAAAAACAGCGTCACCAGCGAAATGGCCGCGATCGTCCAGTAGACGCTGGCGTGACCATAGCTCTGGGACAGCGCCCCCTGCATCACGCCGGCAAGGATCACGCCGGTGGAAATACTGTTGGTGAACAGGGTGGTCGCCGCTCCCGCCCGTCCCGGCATTAAATCCTGGAACCACAGCATGCCTATCCCGGCGATAATGCCGATAAAGATGGCATTGAACAGCTGCAGAGCCAGCAGCGCCGTGCGACCATGAAACAGGATCAGTCCGGCATAAAACAGCACGCCGGCGGCCACCGCCGCCACCATCATTTTACGTTTGCCAAAGCGCTTTACGTAGTAGCCGGCGAGGATCATCGCCGGTATCTCCAGCCCGGCGGCAGTGCCCATCAGGATCCCGGCCAGGCTGTCGGGAAGCCCGAGATCGCTGCTGATCCACAGCGGCATATCAATGATGTACATGGTGTTGCAGGTCCACATCAGGGTGGAGGCGATAAACAGCATACGCACGTTCTTGTCCTGCCAGCCGCCGGCCTGCGCTAGCGCCGCCGCCTCCTCCGAGGGCTGTTCCACACGCGGAACCGAAGGCAGTTTGATGGCAATCAGAGCGAGGCTAATGACAAAAATGCCCGCCGCAATGGAGAACATGGTGGTGAAGCCATAGTTGAGCGCCAGCATAAAGGCCAGCGGCGGGCCAATCACCCAAGCCAGCGACAGCTGGGCGCGCATGACCGAGCTGAACATCACCACTTCCCGCGCCGAGCTGTCGGCGTACTCCCGCGCCAGCGCGAAGAGCTGCGGCATGGCCGCGTTGGCAATGGATGCCAGCATCACGCCGCAGGTGATCAGCGTCAGATAGTGGCGGTTGAAGGCAAACAGCAGCGCATTACCCACCGCCATCAGACAGCAGAACATAATCAACCGCCGCCGGTCGCCGCGGCTATCGGAGCGCTTGGCCAGCCACAGGCTAACCAGGATCCCGGCGATGGCGTTTACGGTATAGAACAGGCCCACCCAGAACGGTTGCGCCCCCACTTCGCGGCTGAGAAACAAACTCAACGTCGGCGCCTGCAACGCGCCCGCCACGCCCATCATAAAAGCAACCAGCATAAAGGCGGCATAGACGCCGTTAAGCCGTCGTCCCATCGTCATCAACCACAGCATGGAATGTCCTTAACACACGCGAAGAAAACGAAAAAAGCCAGCAGAGGCTTTCTGCTGGCGGGTGATTCTATACTCTATGGATTTCATGCTGCAGGACAAAACGGTTAACCATTTTGCGCCGCGCTCGCGCTGGCCCTGAAAAGGTGAGTCCCGTAGAGGCGAATCACGCAGCCCGAACATACGGCCCAGGAAGCATCGACAGCGCACCTGCAGTTTGAAAAACGACGAGTATAACACCAATACTCAGTCACACATGATGTCTGCAAGTCAATGATCAGAGGTCGTTGACGTCACTCCCCACTGCATCAGTTCCCCCAGAATTTCCTGCTGTCGTCCTGCCATCAGGCGGGCCAGCCAGGACGCTTCCTGCGTCGCAGAAAAGTAGCGTTGGTAGAACGATTTTGCGGTAGACCTCATCATATTCACCTCCTCGCTTCATCGGGATTCATTATTGGCTTAATATAGGAAGTAATAAATTGCTGAGTTTTGCGCAGGAGTTCCCCTTTTATGTCTTCCGGCCGTCTGCAACAACAGTTCATTCGCCTATGGCAGTGCTGCGACGGCAAGTCGCAGGAGACCACCCTTAACGAGCTGGCGGAAATGCTGAGCTGCTCGCGCCGCCATATGCGCACCCTGCTCAATATGATGGAGTCCCGCGGCTGGCTGACCTGGGAAGCGGAGGCAGGCCGCGGCAAGCGTTCGCGGCTAACCTTTCTCTATACCGGCCTCGCCCTGCAGCAGCAACGTGCCGAAGATCTCCTTGAGCAGGATCGCATCGATCAGCTGGTGCAGCTGGTCGGCGATAAGGCCGCCGTCCGCCAGATGCTGGTCTCGCATCTCGGCCGCAGCTTTCGCCAGGGACGCCATATCCTGCGCGTGCTCTACTATCGTCCGATGAAGAATTTACTGCCCGGCAGTGCGCTGCGGCGTTCGGAAACGCATATTGCCCGGCAAATTTTCAGCGCCCTGACGCGGGTAAATGAGGAAAATGGGGAACTGGAAGCCGATATTGCCCACCATTGGCAGCAGCTGACCCCCACCCACTGGCGCTTTTTCCTCCGCCCGGGCATCCATTTTCACCACGGCCGTGAGCTGGAGATGGCGGATGTGATCGCCTCTCTGCAGCGCAGCAATGCCCTGCCGCTCTATTCACATATCGAACGCATCGAATCGCCCACCGCCTGGACCCTGGATATTCATCTGCGCCAGCCCGACCGCTGGCTGCCCTGGCTGCTGGGCCAGGTGCCGGCGATGGTGCTGCCGCAGGAGTGGCAGACCATGAACCACTTTTCCTCCATGCCGGTCGGCACCGGCCCTTATGCTGTGGTGCGTAACAATCAGAACCAGCTCAAGATCCATGCCTTTGAAGACTATTTTGGCTACCGGGCGCTGATCGATGAGGTGAACGTCTGGGTGCTGCCGGAGATTAGCGAAGAGCCCAACGGCGGCCTGACGCTGCAGGGCAATACCGAAAGCGAAAAAGCGGTAGAGAGTCGCCTGGAAGAGGGCTGCTATTACCTGCTGTTCGACTCGCGAAGCCCGCTGGGGGCCAACGACGCGGTGCGCCGCTGGCTAAGCTATCTGTTTCAGCCCGCCAACCTGCTCTACCATGCGGGCGAACACTACCAGGGCAACTGGTTTCCCGCCTACGGCCTGCTGCCGCGCTGGCATCATGCCAGCAACCACGCCTGCGAGAAGCCGGCGGGGCTGGAGACAGTCACCCTTACCTACTACCGCGATCACGTCGAACATCGGGTGATCGGCGGGATCATGCGCGACCTGCTGGCGGCGCATCAGGTAAAGCTGGAGATCCAGGAGCTGGAGTACGATGCCTGGCATCGCGGCGAGGTGGTCAGCGATATCTGGCTCAACAGCGTGAACTTCACCTTACCGATCGAATTTTCGCTCTTCGCCTATCTGTACGAAGTCCCGCTGATTCAGCGCTGCATTCCCATTGACTGGCAGGCAGACGCCTGCCGCTGGCGAGCAGGAGAGTTTAATCCGGCCACCTGGAGCCAGCGGCTGCTGGCCGGGCAACATATCGTGCCGCTGATCCACCACTGGCTGATGATTCAGGGTCAGCGCAGTATGCGCGGCGTGAGGATGAATACCCTCGGCTGGTTCGATTTTAAATCCGCATGGTTTGCGCCGCCGGAGCCGTAAGCGCTTTCCGTCATCTGACAAAATCATTACACTAAGGCCGTTCTCAACGGGGTGCTAATAAACATACGCAATATCATTCAAGTTGCATCAAGGCAGCAAGCGGGTGAATCCCCTGGAGCATAGATAACTATGTGACTGGGGTGAACGCGCGAAGCTAACGCAGATGCGGCTTGAAGGATGAAGCGCATGGGCTGAGAAAATACCCGTCGAACCTGATCCGGATAACGCCGGCGAAGGGATTTGAGGCTCACTCAAAATCCTTTGCCACCCCTTTTTTCTGAGGTGCAAAGTGTTGAAAAAATTACTCCCGCTGCTGGCGCTGGTCGCCATGCCCGCTTTGGCTAAGCCTGTTCTTACCGTCTATACCTATGACTCCTTCTCTGCCGACTGGGGCCCCGGCCCGGCGGTCAAAAAAGCCTTTGAAGCGGAGTGCGGCTGCGAGCTGAAGTTCGTCGCGCTGGAAGATGGCGTTTCGCTACTGAATCGCCTGCGCATGGAAGGCAAAAACAGCAAGGCCGACGTCGTGCTTGGCCTTGATAACAACCTGCTGGAAGCCGCGGCGCAGAGTAAACTGTTTGCCAAAAGCAACGTACCCGCCAGCGCGGTCAGCGTGCCGGGCGGCTGGGATAATGACACCTTTGTTCCCTACGACTACGGCTATTTCGCCTTCGTCTATGACAAAAACAAACTGGCTAATCCACCGAAGAGCCTGAAAGAGCTGGTCGAGGGCCCGCAAAAATGGCGGGTCATCTATGAAGATCCGCGTACCAGCACCCCGGGACTGGGCCTGCTGCTGTGGATGCAAAAGGTCTATGGCGATCAAGCGCCCGAGGCCTGGCAGAAGCTGGCCGCGAAAACCGTTACCGTCACCAAAGGCTGGAGCGAAGCCTATGGTCTGTTCCTGAAAGGGGAAAGCGACCTGGTGTTGAGCTATACCACCTCGCCGGCCTACCACATGATTGAAGAGAAGAAAGACAACTATGCGGCGGCGAGCTTCGCCGAGGGCCACTATCTGCAGGTCGAAGTTGCCGCGCGTACCGCCGCCAGCAAGCAGCCGGAACTGGCGGAAAAATTCCTCAAATTTATGGTCTCTCCTGGCTTCCAGAACGCCATCCCTACCGGCAACTGGATGTATCCGGTGACCAAGGTCACCCTGCCGGCCGGGTTTGATACCCTGGTGAAGCCGCAGACCACCCTGTCCTTTACCCCGCAGCAGGTCGCCAGCGAGCGTCAAACCTGGATTAGCGCATGGCAACGCGCCGTCAGCCGCTAAACCTTCGCGGGCTGATGCCGGGCCTGTTCGCCGCTACGCTGCTGTGCGCTGTCGCGCTGGCGGCGTTTCTGGCGCTGTGGTTTAGCGCCCCCGGCGCGGGCTGGCAATCGGTCTTCAGCGATAGCTACCTGTGGCATGTGGTCCGCTTCTCCTTCTGGCAGGCGTCGCTGTCAGCGCTGATCTCGGTGGGACCAGCCATCTTTCTCGCCCGCGCGCTTTATCGGCGTCGCTTCCCGGGCCGTACGCTGCTGCTGCGCCTGTGCGCGATGACCCTGATCCTGCCGGTGCTGGTGGCGGTGTTCGGTATCCTCAGCGTCTATGGCCGCCAGGGCTGGCTGGCCTCACTATTTCACGCGCTCGGCTGGCAATGGGAGTTCTCGCCCTACGGTCTGCAGGGCATCCTGCTGGCGCACGTCTTTTTCAATATGCCGATGGCGACCCGCCTGCTGCTGCAGGCGCTGGAGAACATTCCCGGCGAGCAGCGGCAAATTGCCGCCCAGCTTGGCATGCGCGGCTATGCCTTCTTCCGCCTCGTCGAATGGCCGTGGCTGCGCCGGCACATTCCCGCCGTCGCCGCGCTGATTTTTATGCTCTGCTTCGCCAGCTTCGCCACCGTGCTCTCGCTGGGCGGCGGCCCGAAAGCCACCACGATCGAGTTGGCTATCTACCAGGCGCTGAGCTTTGACTACGATCCGGCGCGAGCGGCAATGCTGGCGCTGATCCAGATGCTCTGCTGCCTTGGGCTGGTGCTGCTTAGCCAGCGTCTGAGTAAAGCCGTCGCCATCGGCGTCAGCCATGTGCGCGGCTGGCGCGACCCTGACGATCGCCTGCATAGCCGCCTGAGCGACGGGTTGCTGATCGGCGCCGCCCTGCTGCTGCTGCTCCCGCCGCTGCTGGCGGTCATCGTCGACGGGATCAACCGTAATATGCTGGACGTGCTGGCGCAGCCAGCGCTCTGGCAGGCATTGAGCACCTCTCTACGCATCGCCATCGCCGCCGGGCTATTGAGCGTGACCCTGACGATGATGCTGTTATGGAGCAGCCGGGAGCTGCGCGCTCGCCAGCGGCCGTTGGCCGGGCAGGCAATGGAGCTGAGCGGCATGCTGATCCTTACGATGCCGGGAATTGTGCTGGCGACCGGCTTCTTCCTGCTGCTCAATAACACTATCGGCCTGCCGGAGTCCGCCGACGGCATCGTCATCTTCACTAATGCCCTGATGGCGATCCCCTATGCGCTGAAAGTACTGGAAAACCCGATGCGCGACATTGCCGCCCGCTACAGCATGCTGTGCCAGTCGCTGGGTATTGAAGGCTTTGCCCGGCTGCGGGTGGTCGAGCTTCGCGCTCTCCGGCGCCCGCTGGCCCAGGCGCTCGCCTTCGCCTGCGTACTGTCGATTGGCGATTTCGGCGTGGTGGCGCTGTTCGGCAACGAGGCGTTCCGCACCCTGCCTTTCTATCTGTACCAGCAGATAGGCGCCTACCGCAGCCAGGACGGGGCCGTCACCGCCCTGCTCCTGCTGCTACTCTGTTTCTTGTTGTTTACGCTGATTGAAAAACTTCCGGGGCGTGATGCTAAAACTCAATGATGTGACCTGGCTATACCAGCATCTGCCGATGCGCTTCACCCTCGACGTCGCGCGCGGGGAGCGCATCGCGGTGCTCGGTCCCAGCGGCGCCGGAAAGAGCACCCTGCTGAATCTGATCGCCGGGTTTCTGCCACCCGCCAGCGGCAGCCTGCTGATTAACGGCGAGGCGCATAACGCGACGCCGCCGGCGCAGCGTCCGGTCTCGATGTTGTTTCAGGAGAATAACCTGTTTAACCATCTGACCATTCGACAAAATATCAGCCTCGGCATCCACCCAGGCCTTAAACTGAGCCGCGAGCAGCAGGCGCAGGTCACGGCGATAGCTGGACAGATGGGAATTGATGCGCTGCTGGAACGTCTGCCCGGCGAGCTCTCCGGCGGTCAGCGGCAGCGCGCGGCGCTGGCCCGCTGTCTGGTGCGCCAGCAGCCGGTGCTGCTGCTGGATGAACCCTTCTCGGCGCTCGATCCGGCGCTGCGCCAGGAGATGCTGTCCCTGGTCGCCGATGTCTGCGAGCAGCAGCAGCTCACCCTGCTGATGGTCTCCCACAGCGTAGAGGACGCCGCGCGCATCGCGCCGCGCTCGATGGTGGTCGCCGAAGGGCGCATTGTCTGGGATGGCGCCACCGCCGAGCTGTTAAGCGGCCACAGCAGCGCCTCGCATTTGATGGGGATCAGCGCGCGATGACTTTGTGCAGGATCGCCAGATAGACCGGCATCAGCGGATGGCGGAAGACAAATGTTAACGCTGTAGCCGCCAGCGCGACCATCAGCGGCGACAGCCACAGCAGTCGGCCGCGCGGCAGCCAGCGGGTCAGCCGATCGCCTGAGGTTTTCGCGCTCCGCCACAGCCGCCAGCACAGCCATCCCGCCAGCCAGGCCAGCAGCGCCGCCCCCAATAGCAGCCATTTAAAGCTGGCGCTGTTTTCATCAGCCGGAATATCAATCGCCGCCCCGGCGAGGATGCCCGGAAGGAAATAGAGCGGCGGCCAGAGCAGGCAGCCGATAATATTCGGTAGCACGAACTTGGCCACCGGCAGGTCGAGCATCCCGGCGACCATTGGCACCAGCGGACGCGTCGGTCCGACAAAGCGGCCAATCAGAATGGTGATCATGCTGTGCTGATGCAGCGCATGCTCGGTTTTCTCCAGCAGGGCGCGGTTTTTCTTCATAAACGACCAGCGGTGCAACGGCTTCTTAAAGCGCCAGCCGAGCCAGAATGAGATCCAGTCGCCCAGCAGGCAGCCGACAATCCCCGCCAGCCACGCCTGCCAGAAGTTAACTTCGCCGCCGCCGATGAGCCCCCCAAGGCCAGCCATCATCACCGTGCCGGGTAAGATAAGCCCCACCAGCGCCAGCGACTCGAGAAAGGCCACCAGCATCACGGCTAACAATGAGTAGACCGTGGATTGGGTAATAAAGTGTTCGAGCAATGCTTGCATAATGTACCCGGTTAAAAAACGAAGCCCGGATTCTCCGAAGCCATCGCGCCGTCGTCAAGCCATCAATTGTCTTAATAGTTTACTGGCTGTGACATTTAAGCGGGTCATCATTTCACTTTCTTTACTTTTTATTCACAACCCGCGCGGAATTCGCTCGGGCTGGCCCCGGTGCATTTTTTAAACACGCGGGAAAAATAGAGCTGATCTTCGAAGCCGACGTTGCGCCCAACGGTGGCGATCGGCATCCGCGTGGTGCTGAGCAACAGTTTGGCCTGGCTGATGCGCTGATCCTCCCGCCAGCCGAGGACGCTGACCCCCAGCTGCTGGCGGAACAGGTGCGACAGACGCGAGGGCGACAGGCAAACGTGTTGGGCGACGCTGGCGATATCAAAATGGCTGTCCGCCAGATGGTCGCTGATGTACTGGCAGGCGTCGCGCACCCGGTTGTCCAGCGGGGGATGCAGCGATTCGTTGATCGCCTCCATCCGCCGCAGCAGCAGCTGTTCCAGCAGGTTTATCGCCAACAGTTCGGAATAGCGCCCCGCCCCCTGCCCGGCATCAACGATCTGGCCGAACAGCTCGCCAAAGCGCGCCTGCCACTGTTCATCCGGACGGAAAAAGCCGGTCTGGGCAAAAATCGTTGGCCAGTTGAGCCACTCGTGCCAGTAGGCGCGCGGGCGGAAGTAGACCCACTGGTGATACCACTCGCTGGCGTCGGGATGGCGGCCATAGTGATGAATTTCCCCGGGCGGGAACAGCAGCATATCGCCCGGCCGGCAGACAAACTGTTCGCCGTGGTTGTTGATCACCCCCTCGCCGCGAATCGTCAGATTGAGAATATAGCCTTTCATACCCAGCGGGCGGTCGATAAAGAAATCCAGGTATCCCTGCGCCTCAATCGGCGTCAGGCCGGTAACCAGATGAGCGTTAAAAGAGTAGCCCGGCAGCAGCGGATCGTTTTGCGTTTCGGCCATACGCGTGGTTCTCCCCGAAGGTATCAGTGGCACCAATTGTCCATATTCATCATTTTATCGCTCTCGGCCCTGTCGCGACTGCGACGGCGGTGGGAATTTGGCGAAAAACCCGCACAGCAAGCGAAAAAAGCGCCAGTAGCGTGCATTCCACCGTGATATGCCGGGTAACAAAAGTGTCTATAAATACGGCAGAAAAGTCCACATCGAATATTTGCACGGCGTCACACTTTGCAAGGTAACAGCAAAATAATCCATAAGATTAGCGAATCCGGCCTGACGGATTTTGCCGGGGATATCTACTGTTGCTGCATGAATGATTTCTGCATGGAGTAACAAGATGGCAATTGCGATTGGCCTCGACTTTGGTAGTGACTCAGTCCGCGCTCTGGCGGTGGAATGCGCGTCCGGCGCAGAGCTGGCGACCAGCGTGGAGTGGTATCCGCGCTGGCGGGAAGGACAGTATTGCGATGGCGCTAACAACCGCTTCCGCCATCACCCGCGAGATTACATCGAGTCCATGGAAGCGGCGCTGAAAAGCGTGCTCGCTTCGCTGAGCGCCGAACAGCGCGCCGACGTCGTGGGCATTGGCGTCGACAGCACCGGCTCAACTCCGGCTCCCGTCGATGCCGAGGGCAACGTGCTGGCGCTGCGCGAAGAATTCGCTGACAACCCTAACGCCATGTTTGTCCTGTGGAAGGATCACACCGCGGTCGAGGAAGCCGAGGCGATCACCCGCCTGTGCCACCAGCCGGGCAAAGAGGATTACTCGCGCTATATCGGCGGGATCTACTCCAGCGAATGGTTCTGGGCCAAAATCCTCCACGTCACCCGCGAAGATAGCGCTGTCGCCCAGGCAGCCGCCTCGTGGGTAGAGCTTTGCGACTGGGTGCCCGCCCTGCTCTCCGGTACTACGCGTCCGCAGGATCTGCGCCGCGGCCGCTGCAGCGCCGGACATAAATCGCTGTGGCATGAGAGCTGGGGCGGTCTGCCGCCGGCCAGCTTCTTCGATGAGCTTGATCCCATCATCAACCAGCATCTGGCCTGGCCGCTGTTCACCGATACCTGGACGGCCGATGTGCCGGTCGGCACGCTGAGCGCAGAGTGGGCCCAGCGCCTGGGTCTGTCGCAGAGTGTGGCCATCTCCGGCGGCGCCTTCGACTGCCACATGGGCGCCGTTGGCGCCGGCGCGCAGCCTAACGCGCTGGTGAAAGTCATCGGCACCTCCACCTGCGACATTCTGATCGCCGATAAAGAGAGCGTCGGCGAGCGCACGGTCAAAGGCATCTGCGGCCAGGTCGACGGCAGCGTGGTTCCACACTTTATCGGCATGGAGGCAGGCCAGTCCGCCTTCGGCGATATTTACGCCTGGTTTGGCCGCATTCTCGGCTGGCCGCTGGAGCAGCTGGCTCAGCAGCAGCCGGCGTTGCGCGAGCAAATCAAAGCCAGTCAAAAACAGTTACTGCCGGCGCTCACCGAAGCCTGGGCCAACAATCCATCGCTGGAGCATCTGCCGGTGGTGCTCGACTGGTTCAACGGCCGCCGCACGCCGAATGCCAACCAGCGCCTGAAAGGGGTGATCACCGACCTTAACCTGGCCACCGACGCGCCGGCGCTGTTCGGCGGTCTGATCGCCGCCACCGCCTTCGGCGCTCGCGCCATTATGGAGTGCTTCACCGAGCAGGGGATCCCGGTTAACAACGTCATGGCGCTTGGCGGTATCGCGCGGAAAAACCAGGTCATCATGCAGGCCTGCTGCGACGTGCTGAACCGTCCGCTGCAGATTGTCGCCTCCGATCAGTGCTGCGCGCTGGGGGCGGCTATCTTCGCCGCCGTCGCCGCCGGCGTCTATGAGGATATTCCAGCCGCCCAACAGCGGATGGCAAGCCAGGTGGAAACTACCCTGCAGCCGCGTCCGGCGCAGGCACAGCGTTTCGAACAACTCTATCAGCGCTACCAGCAGTGGTCGGTCAGCGCGGAACAACACTATCTCCCTTCGGCTGCAAAGGCGGAAAAAGCCCCGCAATCTCAGGCAGCGCTCACCCATTAAGGATACGAAAATGACGATTTTTGATAACTATGAAGTATGGTTCGTTATTGGCAGCCAACATCTGTACGGCCCGGAAGCCCTGCGCCAGGTGACGAAGCATGCCGAACATGTGGTGAACAGCCTGAATGCGGAAGCCAAACTGCCGTGCAAACTGGTCCTTAAGCCGCTGGGCACCACCCCGGACGAGATCACCCATATCTGCCGCGACGCCAACTACGATGACAAATGCGCCGGGTTAGTGGTCTGGCTGCATACCTTCTCGCCGGCAAAAATGTGGATCAACGGCCTGACCATCCTCAATAAGCCGCTGCTGCAGTTCCATACTCAGTACAACGCCGCGCTGCCGTGGGACAGCATCGATATGGACTTTATGAACCTGAACCAGACCGCGCACGGCGGCCGCGAGTTCGGCTTCATCGGCGCCCGCATGCGCCAACAGCACAGCGTGGTCACCGGCCACTGGCAGGATAAAGAGGCCCACCAGCGTATCGGCGGCTGGATGCGTCAGGCGGTCTCCAAACAGGATACCCGTCATCTGAAAGTGTGCCGTTTCGGCGATAACATGCGCGAAGTGGCGGTGACCGACGGCGATAAAGTCGCCGCGCAGATTAAGTTTGGCTTCTCGGTGAACACCTGGGCGGTCGGCGATCTGGTGCAGGTGGTGAACAGCATCAGCGACGGCGATATCAGCGCCCTGGTCGATGAATATGAGAGCAGCTACCGTCTGACCCCGGCAGCGCAGGTTCACGGCGAGAAGCGCCAGAACGTGCTGGACGCCGCGCGCATTGAGCTGGGGATGAAACGCTTCCTCGAACAGGGCGGTTTCCACGCCTTTACCACCACCTTTGAAGATCTCCACGGCCTGAAACAGCTCCCGGGTCTCGCCGTACAGCGCCTGATGCAGCAGGGCTACGGCTTTGCCGGCGAGGGCGACTGGAAAACCGCCGCTCTGCTTCGCATCATGAAGGTGATGTCAACTGGTCTGCAGGGCGGCACCTCCTTTATGGAGGATTACACCTACCACTTCGACAATGGTAACGATCTGGTGCTCGGCTCGCACATGCTGGAAGTGTGCCCGACGATCGCCACCGCCGAGAAACCGATCCTCGACGTTCAGCCGCTGGGCATCGGCGGCAAAGCGGATCCAGCGCGCCTGATCTTCAATACTCAAACCGGCCCGGCGATCGTCGCCAGCCTGATCGACCTGGGAGACCGCTTCCGTCTGCTGGTCAATACCATCGAAACCGTCCCAACGCCGCACGATCTGCCGAAGCTGCCGGTGGCCAACGCCCTGTGGAAAGCGCAGCCGGATCTGCGTACCGCGTCGGAAGCCTGGATCATCGCCGGCGGCGCGCACCATACCGTCTTCAGCCATGCGCTGAACCTCGACGATATGCGCCAGTTCGCCGAGCTGCATGATATCGAGCTGACCGTCATCGACAACGATACCCGTCTGCCGTCCTTCAAGGACGCGCTGCGCTGGAATGAAGTGTATTACGGTTCAAAACGCTAAGAGGCCGTCCCCTCACCCTTCCCCTCTCCCCGTTGGGGAGAGGGGACCGACCGGGCGCCATGCCGCCTTTCACCCTCTCCCGCCGGGAGAGGGTCGGGGTGAGGGATACCCGACTCGCCTGCTATTCGGAGCACACTATGTTAGAAGATCTTAAACGCCAGGTGCTGGAAGCTAACCTGGCCCTGCCAAAGCATAATCTGGTGACCTTAACCTGGGGCAACGTCAGCGCCGTCGACCGCGAGAAAGGGGTGTTCGTGATCAAACCCTCCGGTGTGGATTACCGCGTGATGACCGCCGACGATATGGTGGTGGTCAGTCTGGAGAGCGGCGAAGTGGTAGAGGGTAATAAAAAGCCCTCGTCGGATACCCCGACCCATCGCCTGCTGTATCAGGCTTTCCCGACGCTGGGCGGCATTGTGCATACCCATTCGCGCCACGCCACCATCTGGGCGCAGGCCGGGCAATCTATTCCCGCGACCGGCACTACCCATGCCGACTACTTTTATGGCCCGGTGCCCTGCACCCGGTTAATGACTGATGCGGAGATCAACGGCGACTATGAGTGGGAAACCGGCAACGTGATTGTCGAAACCTTCCGCCAGCAGGGAATCGACCCGGCGCAGATGCCCGGCGTGCTGGTCCATTCCCACGGCCCGTTCGCCTGGGGCAAGAACGCCGAAGACGCGGTGCATAACGCCATCGTGCTGGAAGAGATCGCCTATATGGGGATTTTCTGCCGCCAGCTGGCGCCGCAGCTGCCGGCTATGCAGCAGACCCTGCTGGATAAGCACTATCTGCGTAAGCATGGGGCCAAAGCCTACTACGGCCAATAATCACCCTGCTCGCGCTGCGCTTAGCAGGGCCAGGGCTCTGCGCCATCTGGTAGCCTGGATAAGGCGCAAGCCGCAATCCGGGGCAACATTAGCGCCGAACACCTGTATAAAACCCCAGCACCCCTCATGAAACCAGGCTATAATCAGGCCTGATTTTTTATCGGCGAGAATACCCGTGACCCAGCCACGAGCAGGATTTTTACTCACCCGTCACTGGCGGGACACTCCGCAGGGCACCGAGCTCTCCTTCTGGCTGGCCACCGACGACGGTCCGCTGCAGGTCACCCTCCCGCCGCAGGAGTCCGTCGCCTTTATTCCCGAAGCGCAGCGGGCGCAGGCTGAACGGCTGCTGCAGGGGGAGAAAGGGCTCCGCTTCGCCCCGCTGGCCCTGAAAGATTTCCACCGTCAGCCGATTGTTGGCCTCTACTGCCGCGCCCATCGCCAGTTGATGCGTCTGGAGAAGATGCTCCGCGACAGCGGCGTCACCGTTTACGAAGGCGATATCCGCCCGCCGGAGCGCTATCTGATGGAGCGCTTTATCACCGCCCCGGTGTGGGTGGAAGGCGAAACGCGCGGCTCGCAGCTGGTCAACGCACGCATGAAGCCGAACCCTGACTATCGTCCGCCGCTGAAATGGGTGTCGCTGGATATCGAAACCAGCCGCCACGGCGAGCTGTACTGCATCGGTCTGGAAGGCTGCGGCCAGCGGGTGGTCTACATGCTGGGCCCCGAACCGGAAACGTCGCCAGACGTCGACTTCGAGCTGGTCTTCATCGCCAGCCGTCCCCTGCTGCTGGAAAAGCTCAACGCCTGGTTTGCCGAACACGACCCCGACGTGCTGATCGGCTGGAACGTAGTGCAGTTCGATCTGCGCGTTCTGCAAAAGCACGCCGAACGCTATCGCATCCCGCTGCGGCTCGGCCGCGGCAACAGCGAGCTGGAGTGGCGTGAGCACGGCTTTAAGAACGGCGTCTTTTTCGCCCAGGCCAACGGGCGGCTGATTATCGACGGCATCGACGCGCTAAAATCGGCGTTCTGGAATTTCTCCTCCTTTTCGCTGGAGGCGGTGGCCCGCGAGCTGCTGGGAGAAGGCAAAGCCATCGACAACCCATGGGATCGGATGGATGAGATCGAGCGCCGGTTTCATGAAGACAAACCGGCGCTGGCCATCTATAACCTGCAGGATTGCGAGCTGGTGACGCGGATCTTCCACAAAACGGAGATCATGCCGTTTTTGCTCGAACGGGCGACGGTCAACGGTCTGCCCGCCGACCGCCACGGCGGCTCGGTCGCCGCCTTCAGCCATCTCTATTTCCCGCGCATGCACCGCCTGGGCTACGTGGCGCCGAATCTCGGCGACGTACCGCCGCAGGCGAGCCCCGGCGGCTACGTGATGGACTCCCGCCCCGGCCTGTATGACTCGGTGCTGGTGCTGGACTATAAAAGCCTGTATCCGTCGATTATTCGTACCTTTTTAATCGATCCGGTCGGCCTGGTTGAAGGGCTGGCGCAACCCGATGACCAGCACAGTATCGAGGGCTTCCTCGGCGCCCGCTTCTCGCGAGATAAGCACTGCCTGCCGGGGATTGTCAGCCAGATCTGGCACGGCCGGGATGAAGCCAAACGCCAGCACAATAAGCCGCTCTCCCAGGCGCTGAAGATCATTATGAACGCCTTTTACGGCGTGCTGGGGACCAGCGCCTGCCGCTTCTTCGACCCGCGTCTCGCCTCGTCGATCACCATGCGCGGCCATGCGATCATGCGCCAGACTAAAGCGTTAATTGAAGCCAAAGGCTATGACGTTATCTACGGCGATACCGACTCCACCTTCGTCTGGCTTAAGCGCCCGCACAGCGAAGCCCAGGCGGCGGAGATCGGCCGCGAGCTGGTCAGCGATGTCAACGCCTGGTGGTCGCAGGAGCTTAGCAAAAGCCAGCTTACCAGCGCCCTGGAGCTGGAGTATGAAACCCACTTCTGCCGCTTTTTAATGCCGACGATCCGCGGCGCCGATACCGGCAGCAAGAAGCGCTATGCCGGGATGATTCAGGAGGGCGATGCCCAGCGCATGGTGTTTAAGGGGCTGGAAACGGTGCGTACCGACTGGACGCCGCTGGCCCAGCAGTTTCAACAGGAGTTATACCTGCGCATCTTCCGCAACCAGCCGTATCAGGATTATGTGCGGGAGACTATCGCCAGGCTGATGAACGGCGAGCTCGACGAACAGCTGGTTTATCGCAAACGCCTGCGCCGGCCGCTGGCGGAGTATCAGCGCAACGTACCGCCGCACGTGCGCGCCGCCCGGCTTGCCGATGAACACAACCTGAAGCTTGGGCGGGCGCAGCAGTATCAGCAGCGCGGCACCATCAAATACGTCTGGACCACCAGCGGCCCGGAGCCGGTGGATTACCAGCAGTCGCCGCTCGATTACGATCACTATTTAACAAAGCAGTTGCAGCCGGTGGCGGAAGGGATCCTGCCCTTCGTCAACGATGACTTTGCTACAATAGTGACAGGACAGTTGGGGCTATTTTGATTTTTTGTCACCCATTCCACGGGCACGAAAGCCTAAAAATGAAGCGTGAGGAGAACGTGACGAACGTTCTGCCATCCAGTAATATAGCGCCCTTTCCATTCCTGGCCCCAATTTTGACGCATCTCCGATTGTTCATGGAGATGATCAACTATTGCCTGCAATTAAAGAACTAAAGAGCCGAACATATATGCCTTTTACACTTGGTCAACGCTGGATTAGCGACACAGAGAGCGAACTAGGATTAGGGACGGTGGTAGCGCTGGATGCGCGCATGGTCACTCTCCTTTTCCCCGCCATCGGCGAAAACCGTCTGTACTCTCGCAACGATTCCCCGATCACCCGCGTAATGTTTAACCCGGGCGACACCATCACCAGCCATGAAGGCTGGCAGCTCCACGTTGACAAAGTGAATGAAGAGAACGGGCTGCTGTCCTACACTGGCACCCGCCTGGACACCCAGGAAGTGAACGTCACCCTGCGTGAAGTGCTGCTCGACAGCAAACTGGTATTCAGCAAACCGCAGGACCGCCTGTTCGCCGGCCAAATCGACCGCATGGATCGCTTTGCCCTGCGCTACCGCGCGCGCAAGTTCCAGAGCGAACAGTACCGCATGCCGTGGAGCGGCCTGCGCGGCCAGCGCACCAGCCTGATCCCGCACCAGCTGCATATTGCCCACGATGTGGGCCGTCGTCACGCGCCGCGCGTCCTGCTGGCCGATGAAGTGGGCTTAGGTAAAACCATTGAAGCCGGGATGATCCTGCACCAGCAGCTGCTCTCCGGCGCCGCAGAGCGCGTGCTGATCGTGGTCCCGGAAACCCTCCAGCACCAGTGGCTGGTGGAGATGCTGCGCCGTTTCAACCTGCGTTTCTCGCTGTTCGATGACGAGCGCTACGCCGAAGCGCAGCACGATGCCTACAATCCGTTCGAAACCGAACAGCTGGTGATCTGCTCTTTAGACTTCGTGCGTCGCAGCAAGCAGCGCCTGGAGCACCTGTGCGACGCCGAGTGGGACCTGATGGTGGTCGACGAAGCGCACCACCTGGTGTGGAGCGAAGAGGCGCCGAGCCGTGAATATCAGGCTATTGAACAGCTGGCTGAGCGCGTGCCGGGTATCCTGCTGCTGACCGCGACGCCGGAACAGCTGGGAATGGAGAGCCATTTTGCGCGCCTGCGTCTGTTGGATCCGAACCGCTTCCACGATTTTGAACAGTTTGTCGAAGAACAGCAGAACTACCGTCCGGTGGCCGACGCCGTCGCGCTGCTGCTGGCGGGCAACAAGCTGAGCGATAGCGAACTCAATACCCTGGGCGATCTGATCGGCGAGCAGGATATCGAGCCGCTGCTGCAGGCCGCCAACAGCGATCGCGAAGATGCCCAGGCCGCGCGCCAGGAGCTGATCTCGATGCTGATGGACCGCCACGGCACCAGCCGCGTGCTGTTCCGTAATACCCGTAACGGCGTCAAAGGTTTCCCGAAACGCGAGCTGCACACCATTCGTCTGCCGCTGCCGACCCAGTACCAGACGGCCATCAAAGTGTCCGGCATTATGGGCGCGCGCAAAACCGCGGAAGAGCGCGCGCGCGACATGCTCTATCCGGAGCAGATCTATCAGGAATTTGAAGGTGATACCGGTACCTGGTGGAACTTCGACCCGCGCGTCGAGTGGCTGATGGGTTACCTGACCAGCCATCGCTCGCAGAAGGTGCTGGTAATCTGCGCTAAGGCCGCCACCGCCCTGCAGCTGGAACAGGTGCTGCGCGAGCGCGAAGGCATCCGCGCCGCGGTGTTCCATGAAGGGATGTCGATTATCGAACGCGACCGCGCCGCGGCGTGGTTTGCTGAAGAAGACACCGGCGCCCAGGTGCTGCTGTGCTCCGAGATCGGCTCCGAAGGACGCAACTTCCAGTTCGCCAGCAACCTGGTGATGTTCGACCTGCCGTTTAACCCGGATCTGCTGGAGCAGCGTATCGGTCGTCTCGACCGTATCGGCCAGGCGCACGATATCCAGATCCACGTTCCGTACCTGGAAAAAACCGCGCAGTCGGTGCTGGTGCGCTGGTATCACGAAGGGCTCGACGCCTTCGAACATACCTGCCCGACCGGTCGCACCGTCTACGACAGCGTGCACGATGAACTGATCAACTATCTTGCGGCGCCGGAATCCACCGACGGCTTTGACGATCTGATCAAATCCTGCCGCCAACAGCATGATGCCCTGAAGGCGCAGCTGGAGCAGGGCCGCGACCGTCTGCTGGAGATCCACTCCAACGGCGGCGAGAAAGCCCAGGCCCTGGCGGAGAGCATCGAAGAGCAGGATGACGACACCAGCCTGATCGCTTTCTCGATGAACCTGTTCGATATCGTCGGCATCAACCAGGACGACCGCGGTGAAAACCTGATCGTCCTCACCCCTTCCGACCATATGCTGGTGCCGGATTTCCCGGGCCTGCCGGAAGACGGTTGCACCATCACCTTCGAACGTGACGTGGCGCTGTCGCGTGAAGATGCGCAATTTATTACCTGGGAACACCCGCTGATACGCAACGGTCTGGACCTGATCCTTTCCGGCGATACCGGCAGCAGCACCATTTCCCTGCTGAAGAACAAGGCGCTGCCGGTCGGCACCCTGCTGCTGGAGCTGATCTATGTCGTCGAAGCGCAGGCGCCGAAGCAGCTGCAGCTCAACCGCTTCCTGCCGGCGACCCCGGTTCGCATGCTGCTGGATAAAAACGGCAACAACCTCGCCGCGCAGGTGGAGTTCGAAAGCTTCAACCGCCAGCTGAGCGCGGTCAACCGCCATACCGGTAGCAAGCTGGTCAATGCGGTGCAGCAGGACGTTCATGCGATTCTGCAGCAGGGTGAAGCGCAGATCGCCAAAGCGGCGCAGGGGCTGATCGACGCGGCGCGTAACGAAGCCGATGAAAAGCTGACGGCGGAGCTATCGCGTCTGGAAGCGCTGAAGGCGGTGAACCCGAACATCCGTGACGACGAACTGGCGGCGATCGAAAGCAACCGTCAGCAGGTGATGGATGCGCTGGCGCAGGCCGGATGGCGTCTGGACGCGCTGCGTCTGATCGTCGTCACTCACCAGTAACGGAACGCGAACATGGCGATGGAAAACTACAATCCGCCGCAGGATCCCTGGCTGGTGATCCTGTATCAGGATGAGCACATCATGGTGGTCAACAAGCCGAGCGGCTTGTTGTCCGTCCCCGGTCGTCTTGAGGAGCATAAAGACAGCGTGATGACGCGCATTCAGCGCGACTTCCCGCAGGCCGAATCGGTGCATCGCCTGGATATGGCCACCAGCGGCGTGATTGTGGTGGCGCTGAATAAAGCCGCCGAGCGTGAACTGAAGCGTCAGTTCCGCGAGCGCGAGCCGAAGAAGCAGTACGTCGCCCGCGTCTGGGGCCATCCGCAGCCGGCGGAAGGCCTCGTGGATTTACCGCTGATTTGCGACTGGCCGAACCGGCCAAAGCAGAAGGTGTGCTATGAAACCGGCAAAGCGGCGCAAACCGAATATGAGGTGCTGGAGTACGCAGAGGATAACACCGCCCGCGTGCGCCTGAAGCCGATTACCGGGCGGTCGCACCAGCTGCGCGTGCATATGCTGGCGCTGGGGCATCCGATCCTTGGCGACCGCTTCTATGCCACGCCGGAGGCGCTGGCGATGGCCCCGCGCCTGCTGCTGCACGCCGAGACGCTCACCATCACCCATCCTGCCTACGGCAACGCGATGACCTTTCGCGCGCCGATCGACTTTTAACGCTCACACTTCGAGTTGCATGCGGGTTGGCTGCGTGCAACTCGGATTAGTGAGGATACAGAAAACAATCCCGATTAATCGCGGGCGAACCACGCGTCAATCATCTGCTCAACGCGGGCGACGACGAGATCGGTGTCGTGACGACGGCTGCGCGCACAGGCGTGCGCCGGCTCATCGCACAGCAGGCAGCGGCGCTGCGATTCGCCCAGCGACTGGCGTCCCACCAGCCCGTTCTGCGGACAGATTACATCGATATCCCACAGGCGTCCCAGCGGATGGCTCTGCTCCAGCGTACTGCACATCGCTTTGATTTCGCTGGCCGGATGCGCTACGCACCACAGCGCTTCTGGCCCGGTCGGCAGCCATAGCACCTGACGATCCAGCGTTTGCCAGCGGTGCTTCCACAGCAGCTGATCGCAGGCCTGGAGGGCAACGCCCATCATATTGCGATAGCGAATGCTGTCCTTCACCGCCCCTGGGGTCACCAGGGTCAGGGAAATAACAGGCTGCTGATAATGGGCCAACCAGTCGGCCTGGCGGGCTGCACGCTGCTCTTTCGCCGCCAGCAATGCGTCGATGCTGACGCCCGCCTGGGCGGGAGTATCCACTGACATTAATTCCTCTCCTACATATGATAAATGCGACAGCGCCTGGACTGTCATGATGATGGTAGCGATAGCCGATCGCGCGCTGATTGTAACGCTAAATGCGGAGCATTTAGGATACAGAACGCAGATATTTTCGGCGTTCTGTAGCGGAAAATAGCAGATTTATCGCTGAGCGTAGCGTTATATCACGCCAGATAGTGGCTGAGGAACAGCAACCCCAGCGAGACATTTATCGCCCCGCCGATGCGGGTAGCGATCTGCGCGAACGGCATCAGGCTCATGCGGTTGCCGGCGGTCAGGATCGCCACATCGCCGGTGCCGCCCTGCCCGCTCTGGCAACAGGAAACAATCGCCACATCGATCGGGTGCATCCCTATCTTTTTACCAACCAGGAAACCGGTCGCCACCAGCGCGGAGACGGTACTGACGATCACCAGCAGGTTGGTTAAAGTGAAGGCGTTTACCAGTTCCTGCCACGGAGTGATCGCCACGCCGACGGCAAAGAGGATCGGGTAGGTGACTGCGGTGCGGAAGAATTTATACACCATCTGCGACCCCTCCTGCAGACGCGGAGACACCACGTTAGCCAGCTTTAACAGCACCGCGAGGAACAGCATGCCTACCGGCGCCGGCAGACCAATCAGTTTGTGGCCGAGCATCCCCATCATATACAGCAGTACCGCCAGCAGCGCGCCGGAGGCGAGGGTCCCAACGTCGGTCTTACCGCTCACGCCTTCGCTCTCGCTGAGGCTGCGGGTTTCATGGCTGCGGTTCGGCATCAGTTGCCCTTCGCCGGTCAGATGCGGGAAGCGCTTGCCGAGCTGGTTGAGGCAGCCGGAGATGACGATCGCCGTCAGGCTGCCAAGCATCACCATCGGCAATACCCGGCCCAGGGCCACGCCCTGCTCCATATGCATCAGCGCGGCATAACCCATTGACAGCGGGATCGCCCCCTCTCCCACGCCGCCGGCCATAATCGGCAGCACGATAAAGAAGAATACCTGGAACGGCTCCATGCCCAGCAGCGTGCCGACGCCGATGCCCACCAGCATGCCGACCACTTCGCCGCACAGCATCGGGAAGAAGATCTTCAGAAAGCCCTGAATCAGCGTGGTGCGGTTCATACTCATGATGCTGCCGACAATGATGCAGCAGATATAGAGATAGAGAATGTTAGTGGATTTATAGAATTTGGTCGTGGATTCAATAACCACGTCAGGCAGCAGACCATAGTGGACCAGCGCGGAAGGAATAAAGGTGGCGCAGATCGCCGCCGCACCGAGTTTCCCCAGCACCGGGAGGCGTTTACCAAACTCGCCGCAGGCGAAGCCAAAAAAAGCCAGGGTGGCCACCATCACCACGATATCGCTCGGCAGTTTGCCGCCAAGGCAGTCGAGGGCAATCAGTCCTCCGGCCAGCAGAAACAGCGGCAGCGGGACGATCCCCACCTTCCAGTTATCCATGATATGCCACCAGCGCTGCTTGAGCGTGGTTTTCGGCGTATCGATCGGTTCAAGGGTTGCAGAGAATGCATTGTCTGTGGTGCTCATAAATTCAGCCCTGTCGTTATTATTCATTTTCAGCGTAAAGGGACAGCGGCGTCGTTAATGTGAAGCTTCCCAGATTAAAAAAGAAGTTTTAATGGTCACTATGGTTTTTATGGTTTCTATTCGCTGAACTGCCCGGGAGTGATATATCTCTGATTTATGACTGTGGTTTTTATGGTTTTTATTTCCCGCCGGCCGCCTATTTCCGCCGCGACCGCTGGCGGCAGCCCGCGCCTGCGCCGCTGATCACAACTTTCCCTTAACATTTACGTCACGTGACAGAAAAATGATAGAGTGCCGGTATGGTTAATACGTCGTCCGGGGCCTATGAAATTATCTTTTCAATATAAGCTGTTTATTTCTCTGGTCGCTTTTTTCTCGGTCCTTTTTATCGCACTGGGCATTTATTATTATTTTGACGCCAGCCGCCAGCTTTATCAGGAGATGAGCGCCCGGGCCAAAATACAGGCCGAAGAGATAGCCCTGATGCCGAATTTACGTCAACAGGTCAGCCGGCACGACCCACAGGCGATTCAGGCGTTTATGCAGCAAATCGCCGCCCATAGCGACGCCAGCTTTATCGTCATCGGCGACCGTCAGGGAGTTCATCTGTTTCATTCCGTCCATCCGGAGTGGGTCGGCACCCGACTGGTCGGCGGCGACAACCAGGCGGTACTGGAAGGAAAATCCATCACCACCATTCGCAAAGGCGGCCTCGGGGTCTCGCTGCGCAGCAAAACGCCCATCGTTGATGACGCAGGGCGAGTGATCGGTATTGTCTCCGTCGGCTACCTCACCAGCTATCTCGACAGCATTACTCTGACTAAAGTGATCAATATTTTTATCGCCGCCGTCCTGCTGCTCATCGCCCTGTTTATCTTCTCCTGGTACTTTACCCGCAGTATCAAGAAGCAGATTTTTTCGCTCGAGCCGCGGGAAATTGGCCTGCTGGTTCGCCAGCAAAAGGCGATGATGGAGTCGATCTTTGAGGGGGTGATCGTCATCGATCGCCAGCGGCGTATTGAGGTGATAAACCATGCCGCCCGCAGCCTGCTGGGGCTCAGCCAGCCTGCCCGCCAGCTGCGCGGTCAGTCGATCGACAGCGTCATTTCGCCGCAGCCCTTTTTCGCCAGCGGCGACATGCTCGAACGCGATACCCACGATGAGCTATGCCGCTTCAACCAGTTGACCGTGCTCGCCAGTCGGGTGCGCATTATGCTGGAGAATACCCTGCAGGGCTGGGTGATCACATTCCGTGACCGCAATGAAATCAATGCCCTCACCGCCCAGCTGAGCCAGGTGAAGCGCTATGTCGACAATCTGCGCATCATGCGCCACGAGCAGCTCAACCGGATGACTACCCTCTCCGGCCTGCTGCATATGGGCCATTATGACGAAGCGATCCGCTATATTCAGGCCCAGTCGGAACATGCTCAGGAGCTACTGGACTTTATCTCCTCGCACTTCCACTCGCCGACGCTATGCGGTCTGCTGCTCGGCAAAGCCACCCGCGCCCGCGAAAAAGGCGTGGCGCTGAGCTTCGACCCGGCCTGCCGTATCGACCGCCCCCTGCCGTCGCTAATGGAATCCGAGCTGATCTCCATCATCGGCAACCTGCTGGATAACGCCATCGAAGCCACGCAGCGTGCCGAGCTGCCGCATGAGCCGGTTGAAGTCCTGATCCAGCTCAACGCCCGGGAGTTGATTATCGAAGTGGCCGACCGCGGCGTCGGCATCCGCCCCGATATCCGCGAGCGCATTTTTGAACGCGGCGTCACCACCAAAACCCGTGGCGATCACGGCATTGGTCTGTATCTTATTGAACATTATGTCACTCAGGCGGGCGGCACCATCGAAGTCGCCGATAACGCGCCGCGGGGAACGATCTTCACCCTATTTATCCCGGCCGACGCGCACGCCTGTCCGCAACCGGAGGCCCACGATGCATCATGACCTGGTCGATGTGCTAATCATTGAAGATGAGAGCGAACTGGCGCGCCTGCACGCCGAGCTTGTGCAAAAACACCCGCGACTGCGGCTGGCAGGCATGGCGGCCTCCCTCGCCCAGGCGCGGCAGCTGCTTCACGCCACGCCGCCGCAGCTGGTGCTGCTGGATAACTATTTACCGGACGGCAAAGGCGTCACGCTGATGACCGACCCGGCGCTGGCGACCAGCCAATGCTCGGTGATCTTTATCACCGCCGCCAGCGATATGGAAACCTGCAGCCAGGCCATCCGCAACGGCGCCTTCGACTATATCCTTAAGCCGGTATCATGGAAGCGGCTGAGCCAGTCGCTGGAGCGCTTTATCCAGTTCTACGATCAGCAACGGGAGTGGAAAATCGTCGATCAGCAAAACGTCGATTCCCTCTATCAACTGCAGGCGAAGAACTATCGCGTGGATAGCGGCAGCAAGGGGATTGAAGAGAAAACGCTGGCGCTGGTGCAGGGACTGTTTAGCGACCGGGAAGCGCACTGTTTTTCCGTTGATGAAGTGGTCAGCGCCGCCGGGCTCAGCAAAACCACCGCCCGTCGCTATCTGGAGCACGGCGTTGAGACCGGTTTTCTGGAAGTGGAGATGCTGTACGGAAAAATTGGCCATCCGCGGCGGCTGTATCGCCGCGCTAAGGTCAAAAGTTAAAACCCCTCACCGGACGGGAGGGGCTGGAAACGTCAGAAGCCGCGCTGCTCTTTGATCAGCTCCCAGGCCTTCTGGATCTCCTGGGCCTTCTGTTTGGCCATCTCCATCATCTCCGGCGGCAGACCTTTCGCTACCAGCTTGTCCGGATGATGTTCGTTCATCAGCTTGCGATAGGCGCGCTTCACCGTCGCCGCGTCGTCGGTCGGTTTTACTCCCAGCACATTGCAGGCATCTTCGAGGGTCGGCCCACGCTGCGCCTGCTGCCAGCCGGCGTTGCCGCCATGCTGGCCATAAGAGCGCTGCTGCGAACCGCCGCCAAACTGGGCGCCGCCCTGCATCATCCGCAGGAATTGATCGAACTGGGCGCGGGAGATGCCGAGCTCGTCGGCAATGACGAACAGCACTTCACGTTCGTTAGGATGCAGTTCGCCATCAGCGAACGCCGCCTGCAGCTGAATTTCCAGAAACATCCGAATCAGATCGAAACGGCCAAAGCAGACGCTGCGCAGCTGACGCATTTTCTCGCGCAGGGGATAGTTGTCGGCCTTACCGTCGCGAAACGCCTGCTGCGCCGCGGTGCGCGAGGCGCCATGCAGGTTCATGCGATCCATTAGCACATTGGCGACATGAATATCCGCTTCGGTAACGCGGCCCTTGGATTTGGTCAGGTGCCCCATCACTTCGAAGGTGGTGGAAAAGAAGAGCGACTGACGCTCCTGCTGATTGGCGAAGAGATTTAACCGGCGGCTGCGCGCCCGGTCAAACATATGGCCGACCAGAAAGCCAAGCACCACGCCCCAGAACCCACCACCCATCAGCAAAGCCACTGCCACGCCAATCACTTTACCCAAATACTGCATAGACTCCCCAACTGTTTATCGCCGTTAAGCTCGAATATGACCGCACGTTACCCGGCACTCGCGCCTCGGTCAATTGTGGGACATAGCCTATAATTTGCTTTATCATACTCGTCATTCAACAGGGTGCCTAACGCTCGGGCTCGAAACGGGCAGGATTAACACTAGCGTGATAATGTTGAGTAAGTTAGGCTCTGACCGTTTGCAAGCCGCTGTCACAAGATGATGGAACAATAAATACAACGTATGAAAAAACGTATTCCCAGCCTCCTGGCTACGATGATTGCCAGCGCCTTGTATAGCCAACAAGGCCTCGCTGCCGATCTCGCAACGCAATGTATGCTTGGCGTGCCAAGCTATGATCGTCCGCTCGTGGAAGGTCGTCCTGGCGATCTGCCGGTGACGATTAACGCCGATCATGCGAAGGGCAACTACCCGGACAACGCCGTCTTTACCGGCAACGTCGATATTAACCAGGGGAATAGTCGCCTCCGCGCCGACGAAGTTCAGCTGCATCAGCAGCAGGCCGCGGGCCAGGCGCAGCCGGTGCGCACGGTGGACGCGCTGGGCAACGTGCATTACGACGATAACCAGGTGATCCTCAAAGGGCCAAAAGCCTGGTCGAATCTGAATACCAAAGATACCAACGTCTGGCAGGGCGATTATCAAATGGTCGGACGCCAGGGACGCGGCACCGCCGACCTGATGAAACAGCGCGGTGAAAACCGCTATACCATTCTCGAAAACGGCAGCTTTACCTCCTGTCTGCCGGGCTCCGACACCTGGAGCGTCGTCGGCAGCGAAGTTATCCACGATCGCGAAGAGCAGGTTGCCGAGATCTGGAACGCCCGCTTCAAGCTTGGCTCTGTGCCGATTTTCTATAGCCCCTACCTGCAGCTGCCGGTGGGCGATAAGCGTCGTTCAGGCTTCCTGATCCCGAACGCGAAATACAGCACCAAAAACGGCGTGGAATTCTCCCTGCCGTACTACTGGAACATCGCGCCAAACTTCGATGCCACTATTACTCCGCACTATATGAACAAACGCGGCGGCGTGATGTGGGAAAACGAGTTCCGCTATCTGACCCAGCTCGGCAGCGGCTTAACTGAATTCGACTACCTGCCGTCGGATAAAGTCTACGAAGACGACCACTCGAGCGACAGCAACAGCCGCCGCTGGCTGTTCTACTGGAACCACTCAGGGGTTATCGATCAGGTATGGCGTCTGAACGCTGACTACACCAAGGTCAGCGATCCTGACTACTTCAACGACTTCAGCTCGAAATATGGTTCCAGTACCGACGGCTATGCGACGCAGAAATTCAGCGCCGGTTACGTCAACCAGAACTTTGACGCCACGGTATCGACCAAACAGTTCCAGGTCTTTGACCGCGAATCGAGCAACTCCTATTCGGCTGAGCCGCAGCTCGACGTCAACTACTACCAGAATGATGTCGGTCCGTTCGATACCCATCTCTATGGACAGGTTGCCCATTTTGTTAACTCGAATAACAACATGCCGGAAGCGACCCGCGTTCACTTCGAACCGACGATCAACCTGCCGCTGTCCAACGGTTGGGGCAGTCTGAATACCGAAGCCAAGCTGCTGGCGACTCACTACCAGCAGAGCAACCTCGATAAGTACAATGCCGCCAACGGCACTGACTATAAAGAGTCCGTCAGCCGCGTAATGCCGCAGTTTAAAGTCGACGGCAAAATGGTCTTTGAACGCGACCTGCAGGAGGGATTCACCCAAACGCTGGAACCGCGCGTGCAGTATCTGTACGTGCCGTACCGCGATCAGAGTGAAATCGGCAACTACGACTCCACGCTGTTGCAGTCGGATTACACCGGTCTGTTCCGCGACCGTACCTATAGCGGTCTGGACCGCATCGCGTCGGCTAATCAGGTCACCACCGGGCTCACCTCGCGCGTGTATGATGCCGCCGCGGTGGAACGTTTTAATATTTCCGTTGGTCAAATCTACTATTTCACCGAGTCACGCACCGGTGATGACAACATCAACTGGGAGAACAACGATACCACGGGTTCACTGGTCTGGGCCGGCGATACCTACTGGCGCATTGCCGATGAATGGGGTCTGCGCGGAGGGATCCAGTACGATACGCGTCTGGATAACGTTGCCACTGGTAACGGCACCATTGAATACCGTCGCGATGAGAACCGCTTAGTACAGCTTAACTATCGTTACGCCAGCCCGGAATATATTCAGGCCACGCTGCCGTCATATTCCACCGCGGCACAATATAAACAGGGTATTTCGCAGGTGGGGATGACCGCCAGTTGGCCGATTGTCGATCGCTGGTCGGTGGTCGGGGCCTACTACTACGATACTAATACCCGGAAAGCAGCAAACCAGATGTTGGGTGTGCAGTATAACTCCTGCTGCTACGCCATCCGTCTTGGCTACGAACGTAAAGTCAACGGCTGGAACAGCAACGACAACGGCGGCGAGAGCAAATACGATAACACCTTCGGAATCAATATCGAATTGCGCGGTCTGAGCTCTAACTACGGCCTCGGCACCCAGCAGATGCTGCGATCGAACATTTTACCGTACCAGAGCTCCCTGTGATGCGGCTGGTTTACAACATCATCCGCATTTGCGGTTAATCGAAATGGAAAAAGTATGAAGAACTGGAAAACGCTGCTTCTCGGTATCGCCATGATCGCGAATACCAGTTTCGCTGCCCCCCAGGTGGTCGATAAAGTAGCGGCCGTCGTCAATAATGGCGTCGTGCTGGAAAGCGACGTCGATGGTTTGATGCAATCGGTTAAGCTCAATGCTGGTCAGGCTGGCCAACAGCTGCCGGATGACGCCACCCTGCGCCATCAAATCCTCGAAAGACTGATCATGGACCAGATCGTGTTACAGATGGGGCAGAAGATGGGCGTGAAGATCTCTGACGACCAGCTCGATCAGGCTATCGCCAACATCGCCAAACAAAATAATATGACCTTGGATCAGATGCGCAGCCGTCTGGCCTATGAAGGCATCAACTACAACACCTACCGTAACCAGATCCGTAAAGAGATGCTGATTTCGGAAGTGCGTAACAATGAAGTGCGTCGTCGCATCACCGTGCTGCCGCAGGAAGTGGAAGCGCTGGCGAAACAGATCGGCGACCAGAACGACGCCAGCACCGAGCTCAACCTGAGCCACATCCTGATCCCGCTGCCGGAGAACCCGACCTCTGATGAAGTCGCCGCGGCCCAGGAGCAAGCAAACTCCATCGTTGAGCAGGCGCGCAACGGCGCCAACTTCGGCAAACTGGCGATCACCTACTCCGCTGACCAACAGGCGCTGAAGGGTGGCCAGATGGGCTGGGGCCGTATCCAGGAGCTGCCGGGCATTTTCGCTCAGGCGTTAAGCACCGCGAAGAAAGGGGATATCGTCGGTCCGATTCGTTCCGGCGTTGGTTTCCACATTCTGAAAGTCAACGACCTGCGCGGTGGTACCCAGAATATCTCCGTTACCGAGGTTCACGCCCGTCATATTCTGCTGAAACCGTCGCCGATCATGAACGACGCCCAGGCTCAGGCTAAGCTGGAACAGATCGCAGCCGAGATTAAGAGCGGGAAAATCACGTTTGCTCAAGCGGCGAAAACCTATTCGGAAGATCCGGGCTCGGCAAACCAGGGCGGTGATTTAGGCTGGGCCACGCCGGACATTTTTGACCCGGCGTTCCGCGATGCGCTGATGCGTCTGAACAAAGGGCAGACCAGCGGACCGGTGCACTCTTCCTTTGGCTGGCACCTGATCGAACTGCTGGATAGCCGTCAGGTCGACAGAACCGACGCCGCGCAGAAAGATCGTGCTTACCGCATGCTGATGAACCGCAAATTCTCTGAAGAAGCGGCAACCTGGATGCAGGAACAGCGCGCCAGTGCGTATGTTAAAATTCTGAGCAACTAATATCGATGCCTGAAACCCGTAAAGTTGTTATCACTCCCGGCGAACCCGCCGGGATTGGCCCTGACCTGGTCGTGCAGCTTGCCCAGCGCGACTGGCCAGTTGAGCTGGTGATTTGCGCCGATGGCGCCCTGTTAACTGACCGAGCCAAGCGGCTCGGTCTTCCTTTATCTCTCCTCCCTTACGATCCCGCGCAACCTCCTGTTCCTCAGCGCGCCGGTACCCTGACGCTGCTGAACGTGCCGCTAAACGTCCCGGCGGAGCCCGGCGTGCTGAATGTGCAAAACGGCGCCTACGTAGTGGAGACGCTGGCGCGCGCCTGCGACGGTTGCCTTAGCGGCGAGTTTGCGGCGTTAGTGACCGGCCCGGTGCATAAAGGCAACATCAACGACGCCGGTATCGCCTTTACCGGTCATACCGAGTTCTTTGAAGAACGCGCGAAGGCCAGCAAAGTGGTGATGATGTTGGCGACCGAGGAGCTGCGGGTGGCGCTGGTCACTACCCATCTGCCGTTGAAAGCCATCAGCGAAGCGATTACCCCCGAGCTACTGCGCGAGATCATCACCATTCTCGATCACGACCTGCGCACGAAATTTGGCATTGCCCAGCCGCATGTGCTGGTTTGCGGGCTTAACCCGCACGCTGGCGAAGGCGGCCATATGGGAACAGAAGAGATAGACACCATCATTCCGGTGCTGGAAGAGATGCGCGCAAAGGGGATGAACCTCAGCGGTCCGCTGCCGGCAGACACCCTCTTTCAGCCGAAATATCTTGATCATGCCGATGCGGTACTCGCGATGTACCACGATCAGGGCCTGCCCGTGCTAAAATACCAGGGCTTTGGCCGCGGCGTGAACATTACGCTCGGTTTACCTTTTATTCGTACCTCCGTCGACCACGGCACCGCACTGGAATTAGCGGGCCAGGGAAAAGCGGACGTCGGCAGTTTTATCACGGCGCTTAATCTCGCCATCAAAATGATTGTTAATACCCAATGAATAATCGAGTCCATCAGGGCCATTTAGCCCGTAAACGCTTCGGGCAGAACTTCCTCAACGATCAGTTTGTGATCGACAGCATCGTCTCGGCGATTAACCCGCAGAAAGGCCAGGCGATGGTTGAAATCGGCCCCGGCCTGGCGGCCCTGACCGAGCCGGTCGGCGAACGCCTTGACCAGCTGACCGTCATCGAACTGGACCGCGATCTGGCGGCTCGCCTACAGACGCATCCGTTCCTCGGTCCAAAGCTGACCATCTATCAGCAGGATGCGATGACCATGAACTTTGGCGAACTGGCGGAGAAAATGGGCCAGCCGCTGCGCGTCTTCGGCAACCTGCCGTACAATATCTCGACCCCGCTGATGTTCCATCTGTTCAGCTATACTGATGCCATTGCCGATATGCACTTTATGCTTCAGAAGGAAGTAGTGAATCGTCTGGTTGCCGGACCGAACAGTAAGGCGTATGGTCGGTTAAGCGTGATGGCGCAATATTATTGCCAGGTGATCCCGGTACTCGAAGTGCCGCCGAGCGCGTTTACCCCGCCGCCTAAGGTCGACTCCGCGGTGGTACGCCTGGTGCCGCACAGCACCATGCCGTATCCGGTCAAAGAGATCCGGGTGCTGAGCCGCATCACCACCGAAGCGTTCAACCAGCGCCGCAAGACTATCCGCAACAGTCTCGGCAATCTGTTCAGCGTGGAAGTGCTGACCGAGCTGGGCATCGACCCGGCCATGCGCGCCGAAAATATTTCCGTGGCGCAGTACTGCCTGATGGCCAACTGGCTGTCTGACAATCTGCCAACGAAGGAGAGCTAACCATGATTCATTCGCCCCGGGTGTGTGTCCAGGTACAGAGCGTCTATATCGAATCGCAGTCTTCCCCGGAAGAAGAGCGCTACGTCTTCGCTTACACCGTCACCATTCGCAACCTGGGGCGGAGTCAGGTTCAGCTGCTTGGCCGCTACTGGCTCATCACTAACGGCCACGGTCGTGAGACTGAAGTTCAGGGTGAAGGGGTGGTCGGCGAGCAACCGCATATTCCCGCCGGCGGTGAATATCAATATACCAGCGGCGCAGTGATTGAAACGCCGCTGGGAACCATGCAGGGTCATTATGAGATGATCGATATCGACGGCGCGCCGTTCCGTATTGAGATCCCTGTTTTCCGTCTCGCAGTTCCAACGCTCATTCATTAAAACAATGTCAACATACCTTATTGGCGACGTTCACGGTTGCTACGATGAACTGATCGCATTATTAGCGCAGGTTGAATTCGATCCGCGGAGAGATACGCTGTGGCTGACCGGCGATCTGGTGGCCCGAGGCCCGGGATCGCTGGAGGTCCTGCGCTATGTCAAATCTCTGGGCGACAGCGTTCGACTGGTGCTGGGCAACCATGACTTACACCTGCTGGCGGTCTTTGCCGGTATCAGCCGCAACAAGCCAAAGGATCGTCTGAAACCACTGCTGGAAGCGCCGGATGCCGATGAGCTGCTCAACTGGCTGCGTCGCCAGCCGCTGCTGCAGGTGGATGAAGAGAAAAAGCTGGTGATGGCCCATGCCGGCATTACGCCGCAGTGGGATCTGGAGACCGCCCAGCAGTGCGCGCGTGATGTTGAAGCAGTGCTCTCCAGCGACTCCTATCCTTTCTTCCTCGATGCCATGTACGGCGACATGCCGAACCACTGGAGCAACGAGCTGAGCGGCCTGGCGCGCCTGCGCTTTATCTCTAACGCCTTTACCCGCATGCGCTACTGTTTCCCGAACGGCCAGCTGGATATGTATTCGAAGGAAGCGCCCGAGGACGCCCCGGCGCCGCTGAAGCCGTGGTTTGCCATTCCCGGCCCGGTCAGCAATGCCTACAGCATTGCCTTTGGCCACTGGGCTTCGCTGGAGGGACGCGGCACACCGGAGGGGATTTACGCCCTGGATACCGGCTGCTGCTGGGGCGGGGAACTCACCTGCCTGCGCTGGGAAGATAAGCAGTACTTCACCCAGCCGTCAAACCGGCAGAAAAGCCTCGACGAAGGCGAAGCCGTCGCGTCCTGACTCTTCCCGGATAGCGGCGCGTTGCGCCTTATCCGGGCTACCTGCGGCGTCGTTTTGTCGGGTGGCGGCTAACGCCTTACCCGACCTACATTTCCTTGCCATTTGTAGCCCGGGCAGCGCTCCAGGAAGACGAAGCCCGCGACGGGAAACATGACGAGATACTGAGTGCGCCATCGTCGCGCAATTCATGCAAAAGAAAACCCCGGTCACGCCAGACGCGACCGGGTTTTTTTATCGCTATCCTGCCCGCTTAACGGCGTTCGAGGATCTCAAAGCAGTAGCTATGGGA
Source organism: Klebsiella sp. 4_1_44FAA (assembly GCF_000238715.1). Taxonomy (NCBI): domain Bacteria; kingdom Pseudomonadati; phylum Pseudomonadota; class Gammaproteobacteria; order Enterobacterales; family Enterobacteriaceae; genus Klebsiella; species Klebsiella sp. 4_1_44FAA. The sequence continues at coordinate 163,487 of NZ_JH414803.1, read as the reverse complement.
GTTCTGCGCGTCGGCGTCATGAAACTCGCTGAACACCGACTCCCATTCGTCCGGATCGTAATCCGGGAAATGGGTATCGCCTTCCACTTCCGCATCAATATGGGTCAAGTAGAGCTTCTGCGCTTTCGGCAGGAACTGCTCATACACCCGGCCGCCGCCGATCACCATAATCTCTTCCACATCGCCGCAGGCGGCAATTGCTTCTTCTACGGAGGAGACCCACTGCACGCGATCGTCGCTGCCGGGTTTGCTGCTGATCACGATATTTTTACGCCCCGGCAATGGGCGCCCAATGGATTCCCAGGTCAGACGCCCCATCACCACCGGCTTATTTAACGTGTTGCGTTTGAACCAGGCGAGATCGGCAGGCAGGTTCCATGGCATGGCGTTTTCCATACCAATGACGCGATCTACCGCTAACGCCGCAATCAGACTGATCATTCATTCATTCCCGAGTGCAAAAAATTGTCGCCACTATACGGAAAGCGTACAACTTCGTCGACTGGCCGGAGGGTAAAGAATAAGAAAATTTTCTGATTTGCTGGCAAGCCCACGTTCACACCGTGGGCCGCCAGAAGAGGATCCAAACGAAAACAAAATGTTACTGGTCAACCTCAGGCTGAGGGCTTATTTTCCGGCTCATCGGCGATATCCCCGGTGTGCCTGCCCTCTTCCGTACCCTGCCAGCCATGACGCTGCACCAGCGACAGATGATGACGATCTTCGTTGATGATGCCGGTCAGCATATCGCTGGTCCGCTTGAAGACCGCCACCCGCGACGCGGCATCGTTTTCCGCCATCGCCACCATCTCTTCGACCATTTGCAGGTTGAATCGACGAAACAGATCGGCCCGCTCGCGCGCTTCATAGGCGCCGAGCCCCAGCGCCTCCAGCGTCATTCGGCCGGACTTCAGCGCCGCCTCGAAGGTTTCACGCTCCGGGGCCTCGACGCCAGCCTGGCGCAGCTGAATGTAATGATCGACATCGCGGGCGCGGGAGATGATCTGCAGATGCGGAAAATGCTCTTTTACCCTCGCCACCAGCTCCAGGCTGACGTGCGGATCGTCAATGGCATTGATCAGCACTTCCGCCTTTTCGGCCCCGGCCGACTCCAGCAGATCGACCCGGGTGGCATCGCCGTAGAAAACCTTCATATCAAATTTGCGCAGGGTATCGACATGGTCCGGGTCATGATCGAGGATCACCATCTTCACCCCGCTTGAGAGCAGCAATCGCCCGGCAATCTGCCCGAAGCGGCCAAAGCCGGCAACAATCACCCGCGGCTGCTCTTCATCAATCTCGTCAGCATCACGTGCCTGGCCGCTGGACGATTTCTCCAGACGGGTCAGCAGCACCAGCAGAATGGGGGTTGCCGCCATCGACAGGGCCACCGCCAGGGTCAACGCTTTTGCCCATTCGCCGTCCAGTACATCCGCCATCCGCGCGGCGCCAAACACCACAAACGCGAACTCACTCCCCTGCCCCAGCAGCACCGCAAACCAGCGGCGCTGGGCGCGCGGTACGCCAAGCGGCCTGGCGATAAGCCACAGCATCAGCATTTTTATCGCCAGGAAACCGACCAGCAAAATCACAATGCGCAGCGGATGGGTGACCAGGGTGCCGAAATCAATCGACATGCCGACGCCGATAAAGAACAGCCCCAACAGCAGTCCTTTAAACGGCTCAATATCACTCTCCAGCGCATGACGATATTCGGAACTGGCCAGCAGCACCCCGGCGAGAAACGCCCCCATCGCCATCGACAGCCCCACCTCTTCCAGCAATAAGCCAAAGCCGAAGACCAGGAACAGGGCCACGGCGCTGAACACTTCGCGCAGACCAGAACGGGCGACAAAGCGCAGCAGCGGGCGGGTCAGATAGCGCCCAAGGACCACCACCAGCGCCAGCGCTGCGGCCACTTTCAGCGCGGAGAGGGCAAAAGCCATCAGCGAAGTGGCGCCGCCGCTGGCCGCCAGCAGCGGGATCATCGCCACCAGCGGGATCGCGGCGATATCCTGGAACAGCAGCACCGCAAAGGCGCTGCGCCCCATCTGCGACACCGTCAGATTGCGCTCATTCATCGCCTGCATAGCAATGGCTGTGGAAGAAAGCGCCAGAGTCATACCAATCAGCTCGGCCACCTGCCAGCGCAGGCCCAGCAGCATGCAGAACAGACCGATCAACACCCCGCAGGCCACCATCTGCAGTGCGCCGCCGCCAAACACCGAGGCGCGCAGCTTCCATAAGCGCTGCGGATCGAGCTCCAGACCAATGACGAACAACATCAGCACCACGCCAATCTCGGCAAAGTGCAGAATCGCCTCGGCGTCAGTCACCAGCCGCAGCCCCCACGGGCCGATAATACAGCCAGCGATCAGATAGCCCAGCACCGACCCCAGCCCCAGGCGGACGGCGATGGGCACAATCAGCGCCGCGGCGCCCAGGTAAATCAGCGCTTGTATCAGCGTATGGCTATCCATTATGGTGTGCCTCCTGCCAGTCGATTAAGCGTTGACGATAATGGCGGGCCTGCGCCTGCAGCGTTTCGTCATCGCAGATAAAGGTGCAGTGCATAGCGAACGGCGGCAGCCATTTCATTCCGCAGTAAAGCGCGGTTGCCTGCAACGGCTGCGCCAGCACCGGAAAACCGGGGAATGAGCCGATGTCGAAGTGGCTTTCACCGCCGCCGGTGGTCACCGCCCACATCAGCGATTTACCGCGCAGCGCAATACCGTTGTGACCATAGGCCCAGCCGTGCGACAGCACCTTGTCCATCCACAGCTTGAGCAGCGGCGGTACGCTATACCACTGCATAGGATGCTGCCAGATAACCAGATCGGCACGGGCCAGCGCCGCCTGCTCGGCGGCGACATCGATATTAAAGTCGGGATAGAGTTGATAGAGGGAGCGTATCTCTACGCCTTCAAGCGTCCCTGCCTGTTCAAGCATTCGCTTATTCGCATGAGAATGCTGCGGATAAGGATGCGCATAAATTATCAGAATCATTGATTGGCCTGCGTTTGCTCTTGTCGTAATCAGCAAGAGTGTAGACAGTTAAGCGAACCGCTTACAATGATAACTGTGATTTATGTCGCGATGGCTTACGCAACGCGCGCCCTGAGGGTTAACGTCAGGCCTTAGTTATCCAGCTCGTCCATGGACTTCACCTGGTCGCGGTTAATCTGCTCCACGCGGCCGGTTTCGGCATTTTTGTATGAGACAAGGCCGGTGTCATCATCCACCTGCGGTTTGCCGCTGGTGACAATGGTCTTGCCGTCGGTGGTTTTGATCGACTGATTCGATGAGCAGCCGGCCACGAACATGATTGCCGTCGCTGCCAGTGCGGATGCCACCAGAATATTGTTCCGCATTGTATCCTCCTGTCTTTTCATCAATAGGTATCGTTATGGTGCTAACTATAGTTAGCCTGACCCGACAGGGGGTTAAAAGCAGAACTCTCTGAAGATGGCTGCGGCCAAAAAAAATAGGCTGACGATGTCGTCAGCCCAGGATTGTTGCTATCCGGCCAGGCCGGGAAGCTTATTTAGTGATTTGCGCGTGCATTTCCTGAACCGAAATCACCTTCTCGGTGGCGTCAGCGTTCAGCGCCATCGCGGTGGCAAAGCCGCCGTTCAGGGTGGTGTCGTAATGCACTTTGTACTGCAGCGCGCTGCGGCGAATCAGCTTGGAGTCTTCAATCGCCTGGCGACCTGCGGTGGTGTTGATGATGTAGGTATATTCGCCATTCTTGATGCGGTCCTGAATGTGCGGACGACCTTCATGCACCTTGTTCACCAGACGCGGGTTAATGCCCGCTTCACCCAGCACAATCGCCGTACCGTGAGTCGCATCCAGCTCAAAGCCAAACTTCAGCAGCTTCGCCGCCAGGTCAACCACGCGCTCTTTATCGCCTTCGCGGACGGAGAGCAGCGCGCGACCCTGTTTCTTCATGGTCGAGTTGCTGCCCAGCTGCGCTTTGGCGAACGCTTCGGCAAAGGTGCGGCCGACGCCCATCACTTCCCCGGTGGAGCGCATTTCTGGCCCTAACAGCGGGTCAACGCCCGGGAATTTATTGAACGGCAGGACCACCTCTTTCACCGAGTAGTACGGCGGGATGATCTCTTTGGTCACGCCCTGCTGCGCCAGCGTCTTACCGGCCATCACGCGCGCCGCCACTTTCGCCAGCGGGACGCCGGTGGCTTTGGAGACGAACGGTACGGTACGCGCCGCACGCGGGTTGACCTCAATCAGATAAACTTCGTTATCTTTCACCGCGAACTGGACGTTCATCAGGCCGCGAACCTGCAGCTCGAAGGCCAGCTTCTGCACCTGCTCGCGCATCACATCCTGAATCTCTTTGCTCAGGGTGTAGGCCGGCAGGGAACAGGCGGAGTCGCCGGAGTGGACGCCTGCCTGCTCGATATGCTCCATGATGCCGCCAATCAGCACCATTTCGCCATCGCAGATGGCATCGACATCCACTTCAATCGCATCGTCGAGGAAGCGATCCAGCAGCACCGGCGCGTCGTTGGAGACGCTGACCGCGGTCTGGAAGTAGCGGCGCAGATCCTGCTCGTCATAGACGATCTCCATCGCCCGGCCGCCGAGCACATAAGACGGACGCACCACCAGCGGGTAGCCAATCTCTTTCGCTTTCTCTACCGCCTGCTCAATGGCGGTGACGGTGGCGTTCGCCGGCTGCTTCAGCTTCAGACGGTCAACCGCGTGCTGGAAGCGCTCACGGTCTTCCGCCCGGTCGATAGCGTCCGGACTGGTACCGATAACCGGCACGCCGGCAGCTTCCAGGGCACGAGCCAGCTTCAGCGGGGTCTGGCCGCCGTACTGGACGATAACGCCTTTTGGCTTCTCGATGCGCACGATTTCCAGCACGTCTTCCAGGGTCACCGGCTCAAAATACAGACGGTCGGAGGTGTCGTAGTCGGTAGAGACGGTTTCCGGGTTACAGTTGACCATGATGGTCTCGTAACCGTCCTCGCGCAGCGCCAGCGAGGCGTGTACGCAGCAGTAGTCGAATTCGATACCCTGACCGATACGGTTCGGGCCGCCGCCGAGGACCATGATTTTATCGCGGTCAACGGACGGGTTGGACTCACACTCTTCTTCATAAGTGGAGTACATGTAGGCGGTATCGGTAGCAAATTCCGCAGCGCAGGTGTCCACGCGCTTGTAGACCGGGTGCAGGTCATACTGGTCGCGCAGCTTGCGGATTTCCGCTTCCCGCACGCCCGCCAGCTTCGCCAGACGCGCATCGGCAAAGCCTTTACGCTTCAGGGTGCGCAGGAAGTCAGCGTCGAGGCCGTTGATGCCCACTTCCGCCACTTTCTCTTCCAGACGGACCAGCTCTTCAATCTGTACCAGGAACCAGCGGTCGATGTTGGTCAGGTTGAAGACGCCGTCAACCGAGAGACCCGCGCGGAACGCGTCAGCGATATACCAGATACGCTCAGCGCCGGCATCTTTCAGCTCGCGGCGGATTTTGGTCAGCGCTTCCGGGTCGTCGAGGCTCACTTTCGGGTCAAAGCCGGTAGCGCCCACTTCCAGACCGCGCAGCGCTTTCTGCAAGGATTCCTGCTGGGTACGGCCAATCGCCATCACTTCGCCGACAGACTTCATCTGGGTGGTCAGACGGTCGTTGGCGCCGGCGAATTTTTCGAAGTTAAAGCGTGGGATTTTAGTGACCACGTAGTCAATGGACGGTTCAAAGGAAGCCGGGGTGCGGCCGCCGGTGATGTCGTTCATCAGCTCGTCAAGGGTATAACCTACCGCCAGCTTGGCTGCCACTTTAGCAATCGGGAAGCCGGTGGCCTTAGAGGCCAGCGCCGAGGAGCGGGAGACGCGCGGGTTCATTTCGATAACGATCAGGCGACCGTTTTTCGGGTTGACCGCGAACTGCACGTTAGAGCCGCCGGTTTCGACGCCGATTTCACGCAGCACCGCCATCGAGGCGTTACGCATGATCTGGTACTCTTTGTCGGTCAGGGTCTGCGCCGGGGCAACGGTGATGGAGTCACCGGTGTGGATCCCCATGGCGTCGAAGTTTTCGATGGAGCAGACGATGATGCAGTTATCGTTCTTATCGCGCACCACTTCCATCTCGTACTCTTTCCAACCGATCAGCGATTCATCGATCAGCAGTTCGTTGGTCGGAGAGAGATCCAGGCCGCGTTCGCAAATTTCTTCGAACTCTTCGCGGTTATAGGCGATACCGCCGCCGGTGCCGCCCATGGTGAAGGACGGACGGATGATGCACGGGAAACCAACGTCGGCGGCAACCGCCAGCGCCTCTTCCATCGTGTGGGCGATACCAGAGCGCGCGGTGTCGAGGCCGATTTTTTTCATTGCGATATCGAAACGGCGACGGTCTTCGGCTTTATCAATCGCATCGGCGGTGGCGCCAATCATGGTCACGCCGAATTCAGCCAGGACCCCCTGACGCTCCAGCTCGAGCGCGCAGTTCAGCGCCGTCTGGCCGCCCATGGTCGGCAGCACCGCATCCGGGCGCTCTTTTTCGATGATTTTACGCACCACTTCCCAGTGAATCGGCTCGATGTAGGTGGCATCGGCCATTTCCGGGTCGGTCATGATGGTCGCCGGGTTAGAGTTCACCAGGATAACGCGGTAGCCCTCTTCGCGCAGCGCTTTACAGGCCTGGGCGCCGGAGTAGTCAAACTCACACGCCTGACCGATAACAATCGGGCCCGCGCCCAGAATCAGGATACTTTTTATGTCTGTACGTTTTGGCATTGCTCTTTTACTCCTGATTATTTCGCGGACTGACGGTATTGCTCAATTAACTCGATAAAGTGGTCGAACAGCGGCGCGGCATCGTGCGGCCCCGGGCTCGCTTCAGGGTGCCCCTGGAAGCTGAACGCCGGTTTGTCGGTACGATGGATCCCCTGCAGGGTGCCGTCGAACAGCGACTTATGGGTCACGCGCAGGTTGGCCGGCAGCGTCGCCTCATCTACGGCGAAACCATGGTTCTGGGCAGTGATCATCACCACGTTGTTATCAATATCTTTCACCGGGTGGTTGCCGCCGTGGTGGCCGAACTTCATCTTAATGGTCTTGGCACCGCTCGCCAGCGCCAGTAGCTGATGGCCAAGGCAGATGCCGAATACCGGAATATCGGTCTCAAGGAATTTTTCAATCGCCTCGATAGCGTAATCGCACGGCGCCGGGTCGCCAGGGCCGTTGGAGAGGAAGATACCGTCCGGATTGAGCGCCAGCACGTCCGCGGCGGAGGTCTTCGCCGGCACCACCGTCAGGCGGCAGCCGCGGTCAACCAGCATGCGCAGGATGTTGCGTTTCGCGCCGAAGTCATATGCCACAACGTGGAACGGCAGCTCGCTTTCCGCTTTCGCTTCCGGCAGGTCGCCCGCCAGGGTCCAGCTGCCTTGCGTCCAGCTATAGGTTTCTGCGGTGGTCACTTCCTTCGCCAAGTCCATGCCGTTCAGGCCCGGGAACGCTTTCGCTTTTTCCAGCGCCAGCTGGGCATCCGGGCTGTCGCCCGCGATGATGCAGCCGTTCTGCGCCCCTTTCTCACGCAGCAGACGCGTCAGCTTGCGGGTATCGATATCGGCAATCGCCACGATGTTATGGCGCTTCAGATAAGAAGAGAGGTCTTCAGTACTGCGGAAGTTGCTGGCAATCAGCGGCAGGTCGCGAATAACCAGACCCTGCGCATGTACCTGAGAAGATTCTTCATCGGCGGCGTTGGTGCCGACATTACCAATATGAGGATAAGTAAGAGTGACGATTTGGCGGGAATAGGAAGGATCAGTGAGGATTTCTTGATAACCGGTCATTGAAGTATTGAAAACGACTTCCCCAACCGCCGTGCCGGTTGCCCCGATGGCCCGACCGTGAAACTGGGTTCCGTCTTCCAGAACCAATAGCGCTGACTTAATCAAAACATCCTCCAGAGAATATCCACTCACTTTATTTGCATATTAATTCATAAACACGATCTGAATCAATGCAAATCTGTTGCCCGCAGATTTTTGGCAAACGGCGGCATTCTGGAGAGATGTCGGATAAAAGTCAACTTAAAGCGGATATTTTTAATGTCATTTTACGCCACTGGTGCGTAACACGTGATTTTTACGCCAAAAAGATCAACAAACCTGGCTGAGAAAACGCTTGCGGATGTGGAAGAGTGTAAAACAGAGCGATGATCGACAAAAAAGTGGACCAAATGGTCAAAATTTACATTTCATTCACTAAAAAACACGCTAATATTGTATTTTTTACGCATTAGACTTAAGAAACACACCGTAATTCGCAAAAATAAAAAAGGGCAACAAAATATTGCCCCTTGCATCAATAACTTATTGATAGCAATAACCACATCACGATGGATAATAATCGTTATAAACTATTCAGATCCAGCACATCACGCATATCAAACAGGCCATTTTTCTTGTCTCTCAGCCATAACGCTGAACGAACGGCGCCATTTGCAAAGGTCATGCGGCTGGACGCTTTATGGGTGATTTCAATACGCTCACCGATGTCGGCAAACATTGCCGTATGCTCCCCGACAATATCCCCCGCGCGAACGGTCGCGAAGCCGATGGTGCCCGGGACGCGTTCGCCAGTGTAGCCTTCACGACTGTAGACCGCGCAGTCCTTGAGATCTTTGTTCAATGCCCCGGCGATCGCTTCGCCCATCGCCAGCGCGGTGCCTGACGGCGCATCCACTTTATGCCGGTGGTGCGCTTCGATAATTTCGATGTCGGTATAGTCGCCCATCACCTTCGCCGCCTTCTCCAGCAGCTTCAACAGGACATTGACGCCAACGCTAAAGTTAGCGGCGAAGACAATGGCAATGTCCTGCGCGGCATCGCGAATCGCCTGTTTGCCAGCGTCGTCAAAACCGGTGGTGCCGATGACCATCCCTTTGCCGTGATCGCGGCAAAACGCCAGATGGTTCAGCGTGCCTTCCGGGCGGGTAAAATCGATCAACACGTCGAAATCATCTTTTACCGCCGCCAGGCTGCTCTGCACCGCGACGCCCGCTTTGCCGGCGCCCGCCAGCTCGCCGGCGTCGCTGCCCACCAGGCTTGACCCTTCACGCTCCAGCGCCGCGCCCAGCGCCACGCCTTCCATCTGCAATGCAGCCTGAATTAACTGGCGTCCCATCCGGCCGCCCGCGCCGGCGATGGCCACGCGGATTTGTGCATCATGCATAGCTATTCTCTTTTGTTAACATTACGTAAATTGTTTTCAGAGTAACCAGCCCGTCAGCGGGCCGCTACTCAAAAACGCCGATAATTAGAAATTTATGACAAACAGCGGACGATATCAGTAAAAACTATACGATTGTGCCGCGATTCCGTGTTTACCTGATGACAACCGGGAAGGCTAATGATGGCGCCTTCGCCCGTACAGTGCGGGCGAAGGCGGTATTGCAGTGGGTTACAGCGGGAAAAGCGCGCCGGCGGGAAACGCGGATAAAAACCAGGTCACCGCCAACAGATCGGCGCTGCCGCCGGGGCTGAGATGGCGGGCAATCAGCTCATCGTCAAACTGTCGCAGCGCCTCCAGCCCGCCGTCCGCCAGCACGCCGCCCTGCCACAGCAGTCGCTGCGCCTCCTGCTGGACAAAGTTCAGCCCGGCAAGCCCGCCGCGCGAGACCAGGTTGGTGTCATCATTCCACGCCATCAGATGCAGCAGGGTTTGCAGTAGCGCCAGATTACTGTCGCCGGTCTCTTCCATCATGCGGGTAAAGACTGGCATGGCCTGGGTACGCACAGTCAGGAAACCGCTCTCCGCCTCGCCGCGGGCCCCGGAGAGACCATAGCGCAGAAAATGAGCCTCGCCTTTACTGAGCCGTTCCCCGCCAGCAGAAGACAACTCCTGCATAACCATGCCGCGACAGAAGCGCGCCACCTGGTCGCAAAGCCGGTGCTGCTCTATCGGCTCACCTTTCGACACCAGCCTGCCCGCCGCCGCGCTGAGCAGGCCAAAAGCGAAGATCGCCCCGCGATGGGTATTCACCCCGCCGGTGGCCTCCAGCATATCGTTCTCACAGGCCATCCCTACCGGGCGCAGCATCATCAATACCTGCTCCGGCGCGACCGCCGCAGTATCGTGGCCCATGATGAAAAATTTCTCCATCCACGGAGCCACCACCGCGGTGCTGGCCTCAAACGAGGCCAGATCCATATCCCAGTGCGCGCCAGCGTTACGAATATCCACCAACCCGGGCTTTGGGGTCAGGCGAACTTCGGTCAACAGCGCGCGCTCTACCGCGCTGACCACCTCTTCGGCACTCAGTGGCTTCACGCGCCGCACACGCGCAGGATTAATTAACACGTCGCTCATGGCCTTTCCCCTCTGCGTTTAGTCGCTGTTTTTCACCTGACGAATCACATCGATGACCGAACCGTCGCGATAGCGCACCACCGCCACCACCCGATCGGTAAATTCGATCGGCTGCGGCTTGCCAGTCAACAGCTCAGCACGCTGCTGCAGTTCCTCAATGGTCATCAGCGGAATGCCTGCGCTGCGCAAATTGTCGATCAGGTCCTGACGTGCCGGGTTGACCGCAATGCCGTGGTCAGTGACCAGCACATCCACGCTGGCCCCCGGCGTGACGCGGGTCAGCACCTTTTCCACGACGCAGGGAATACGGCCGCGAACTAACGGCGCGGTAATAATGGTCAAATCCGCACCGGCGGCGGTATCGCTATGGCCACCGGACGCCCCGCGCAGCACACCGTTAGAACCGGTCATCACGTTAACGTTAAAGTCGATATCAATTTCCAGCGCGCTGAGCATCACCACGTTTAAGCGCTCGCAGGAGGCGCCTTTGGAGCCCGGGCTGGCATACTGATTGGTGGAGATCTCGACATGGTTCGGGTTCTCCGCCAGCGAACGCGCCGCGTCGCCATCGAAGGACTGGGTATCGAGCAGCGTTTTGATCAACCCTTTTTCGTGCAAATCGACCATCGTCCCGGTGATACCGCCGAGGCCGAAGCTGGCGGTAATGCCGTTACGGCGCATTTTATCTTCAAGGAAGCGAGTTACTGCCAGCGAGGCGCCGCCGGTACCGGTCTGCAGCGAGAAACCCTCTTTAAAGTAACCGGAGTGCTCAACGACTTTCGCCGCCTGGCGGGCGATCAGCAGCTCGCGCGGGTTGCTGGTCAGACGGATGGCACCCGCGGTAATTTTTTGCGGATCGCCGACTTCATCTACCTGGACTATCAGATCCACCTGATCCTGGGCAATACTGGCCGGATAGTTAGGATAATCCACCCACTCTTCGGTGAGCAGCACCACGCATTTAGCGTGCTCGGCATCGACGCGCGCGTAGCCCAGAGAACCGCAGCGTGATTTACCGCTAAAGCCGTTGGCGTTGCCAAACTCATCGCAGCAAGGAACGCCGAGAAACGCGACATCAATCGACAGCTCGCCGCTTTGAATCAGCTGTACGCGACCGCCGTGGGAGTGGATCTGCACCGGGTTTTCCATTAAACCGGCGGAGATCTCCTCGCCCAACTTGCCGCGCAGGCCGGAGGTGTAGATCTGGCGGATCACGCCATTTTTAATATGCTCGATCAGCGGCCAGTGGGCGTCGATCAGCGAACTGGATGCCAGCGTCAGATCGCGAAAACCCATTTCCGCCAGCTTCGCCACTACCATATTGACGACTTTGTCACCGCCGCGAAACGCGTGGTGAAACGAGATGGTCATGCCGTTTTGCAGGCCGGAGCGACGGATTGCCGTTTCCAGCGAATCGCAGATTTTGCGCTGGCGCTTTTCGCTCTCACTCGCCAGCCAGGGACTTTTCGCCGTTACGCCGGCATAAGGTGTCAGTCCATTCGGCATCACGTACTGCTGATTAAGCATTGCTACTGTCTCTTTCATCTTATTCCCCTTAATCACGAATACCGGAAGCCGAGAGCGCCACCACTTTGCGAGCATGGTCGATAATCGGTCCATCGATCATCTTGCCGTTCAGCGATACCACACCCAGACCTCGTGTTTCTGCTTCTTCCGCCGCGGCAATCACTTCCAGCGCGTGATCGACCTCTTTGCGCGTCGGGGCATAGACCTGATGCAGGAGTTCAATTTGTCGTGGGTTAACCAACGATTTGCCGTTAAAGCCGAGGTTTTTGGCCAGATTCGCTTCCGCCAGGAAGCCCTCTTCATTATTGATATCCGACCACACCACGTCATAGGCGGCGATGCCGGCAACGCGGGCGGCATGCAGTACAGCGCAGCGGGCGTAGAACAGTTCAGTACCGTCGCCGCGGGAGGTGCCCATATCCATCACGTAATCGAAGGCCGCCAGCGCGATCGCCGCCAGACGCGGGCTGGCACGGGCGATTTCCACCGCGTTCACCACGCCCAGCGCCGACTCGATCGCCGCCATTAACTTGGTGCTGCCCACTTCCCGGCCGCACTCGCGTTCAATCCGCTCAACATGCGCTTCCAGCTCATGGATATCTTCTTTGCTGTCGGTTTTCGGCAGACGCACCATATCCACGCCCGCGCGGACTACCGCTTCAAGGTCGGCAAGACCGAACGGCGTATTCAGCGGGTTAATGCGCACCACGGTTTCGATATCCTGATACAGTGGATGCTGCAGCGCCTGATACACCAGCAGACGAGCGGTATCTTTCTCGCGCAGCGAAACGGCATCTTCCAGGTCGAACATCACCGCATCGGCGCCGTAGACGAATGACGTGCTTAACATGGCGGCATTGGCGCCAGGGATGAACAACATACTGCGACGTGGTTTCATAGCTGGCTCCATTGTAATTGGGTCTGTTGCGCCGCGCGCAGCGCCGCGGCCTGTACGCGAGCTCGCAAAACACATTCCAGCGCGCCTTTATCATCGACCACCACGCTGGCCTGTTTCACGCCAAGCTGAGCCAGCGTTTCTCTCACTACCTGCTCAATCGCAGCGCCAAACTGTTGTTTCACAATGCTGTCGATTTCCAGCTGAATGCCCGGCTGCGCCGCCGGTCCAATCCTGACCATCACATCGCTGGACTCCAGCGTGCCGGCCAGGGCGTCAATCTTCATTTCCATAGGGGAAAATCCTTAGTTAGGGCATAAAAATCAGGCGGTTTGATGTTCGCTTTCCGCCAGTTGCATCAGAAAAGAGAGGATCCCCGGCGGTACCAGCGCCGCGACCGCCTGCCAGTTGCGCTGTCGATAGAGTTCGCGCACTCGGGAGGCCGACACGGGTCCACCATTTTTTTCGATTCGCGCAAGCTCAACTACTTCAATGGGCGGCGCGTCGCCTGGCGCTTCCAGTAGTGACTTCATGCGCTGGTTGTAATTACGGGTCAGGGGACACAGCGGCTCGGTGCCGACAAAGCGATGGGTAATCTGCAGCGCCGGGGCCAGGCGCTCGCGGAAGAGCTGCAGGTCAATCTGGCTGTGGCAGTCATCAACCGCCCCCTGCTCTTTCAGGAAATAGCCGGGGAACGTCGCCCGCGAGATCAGATACGCCGAACCGGGATGCAGCGTCACCTTATCGATGCCGGTAATCCCCTGTTCAATGAGTTTGAAGCGATCGTGATAGGAAAAGCAGGACGCATCTTCTTTGACCACAAACAGATGCAGCCAGTCGCACTGGCTGGCCGCCTGTTCTACCAACCAGCGGTGGCCGAGGGTGAAGGGATTGGCGTTCATCACGATAGCGCCGATTTTTCTTCCCGGCTGACGGTACATCGCCAGCTGTCGGCAGTAACGAGTCAGTCGTTCGCGGCTATTTTCCATTAGCACGGCGCGGTCGCCCGCCTGGGCTATCGGCCAGAAGCCGGCGCCGGAAAATAACGCGGCATTGCAAAGTTTAGTGAACAAAAACAGTTCGCTGCGCCCCAGCTCATAGGCCAGCGTCAGGAGCTCGGTCAGTAATTTAAGGCTCAGCCCCTCCCCCTGCAGCGAGGGATCGATGGCGATGCATTTCAGCACATTGCCGGCGATAGCACCGCAGCCGACCAGCCGCTGCTGATACTCGGCGATAATCGCCATTTCGCAGTCGGCCTCTAACGACAGTTGATGCTGGCGGAGAAACCGATCGATCGCCTCTCGCCGCGGTTTATCTTTTAATAGCTGAACGCGTTTTAATATCAGTGTCATTTTTTAGCGCTTCGTCATTTCAAAACGAACTGTATTTCGCCAGCGTTCGGCTATGGATTCTTGTATTTAAGTCACAGTTTTTCTCGTGGCTTAATTGGCTTTATGGTTTTTATGTTGTTAATTAATTCAGAATCATAAAAACAATTAAATTAATAAAAAACACGAGTATTCAGTGAAGATAATCACACCTTACCCCTGGATCTATTTATTACTATGCGCCGGTCTTACTACTCCATCAATAAACAGGATAACGTTTATGACTAACATGAGTCAGGCTCCGGCGACGGAGAAAAAGGGCGTTAGCGATCTGCTGGGATTTAAAATCTTCGGCATGCCGCTCCCCCTTTACGCATTTGCGTTAATTACACTATTACTTTCACATTTTTATAACGCTTTACCCACCGATATCGTCGGCGGCTTTGCCATCATGTTTATTATCGGCGCTATATTCGGGGAAATTGGCAAGCGCCTGCCAATATTCAACAAATATATCGGTGGCGCTCCGGTGATGATTTTCCTGGTGGCGGCTTATTTTGTCTATGCCGGTATTTTTACGCAGAAAGAAATCGATGCTATCAGCAACGTTATGGATAAGAGTAACTTCCTTAACTTATTCATCGCGGTATTAATTACCGGAGCAATTCTGTCGGTAAACCGCCGCCTGCTGCTGAAATCACTGCTCGGCTATATTCCAACTATCCTGATGGGCATTGTCGGCGCGTCTATTTTTGGCATCGCTATCGGCCTGGTGTTCGGTATTCCAGTGGATCGCATCATGATGCTGTACGTCCTGCCGATCATGGGTGGCGGCAACGGCGCGGGCGCGGTCCCCCTGTCGGAGATTTACCACTCCGTCACCGGTCGTTCTCGCGAAGAGTATTACTCAACCGCTATCGCTATTCTGACCATCGCTAACATCTTCGCCATCGTCTTTGCCGCCGTCCTCGATATCATCGGCAAAAAACACACCTGGCTGAGCGGCGAAGGGGAACTGGTGCGTAAAGCCTCGTTCAAAGTGGAAGAAGATGAGAAAGCGGGACAAATCACCCATCGCGAAACCGCCGTCGGTCTGGTGCTGTCCACTACCTGCTTCCTGCTGGCCTACGTCGTGGCGAAGAAAATTCTGCCCAGCATTGGCGGTGTGGCTATTCACTATTTCGCGTGGATGGTGCTGATCGTCGCCGCGCTGAACGCCTCCGGGCTGTGCTCACCGGAAATCAAAGCCGGTGCTAAACGCTTGTCTGATTTCTTCTCCAAACAGCTGCTCTGGGTGCTGATGGTCGGGGTCGGCGTCTGCTACACCGACCTACAGGAAATTATCAACGCCATCACCTTCGCTAACGTTGTTATCGCCGCCATTATCGTTATCGGTGCGGTGCTCGGCGCGGCGATCGGTGGCTGGCTGATGGGTTTCTTCCCAATAGAATCGGCCATCACTGCAGGCCTGTGTATGGCCAACCGCGGCGGCTCCGGCGACCTGGAAGTTCTCTCTGCCTGTAACCGTATGAACCTTATCTCTTATGCGCAAATCTCCTCCCGTTTGGGCGGCGGTATTGTGCTGGTCATCGCCAGCATCGTGTTCGGCATGATGATTTAACCCATACGCACGATGGCACGTTGAACTGACAGGTGAAGAACGAATCAGGGTCCAATGCCGGGAGCGGCAGAGGGAAATCCACCCTGCTCCTTAGCCAGAAACCTTGTCAGACAGCGCGTCATCGTGCCCCTATTTGAGATGTATAAATGACTGACAATGCCATCCTGTTAGGCGAAGGCTTCACCCTGATGTTTCTCGGCATGGGCTTTGTACTGGTGTTCCTGCTGCTGCTCATTTTCGCCATCCGGGGAATGTCCCTCGCCGTCAACCGCCTGTTTCCCGAGCCGCCCGCCGCCCCCGCAGCGGCGCCGGCCGCCGTCGCGCCCGCCGACGATTTCGCCCGCCTGAAGCCGGCGATTGTCGCCGCCATTCACCACCATCGCCGTCTTCACCCTTAATTCACGGAGGAATTCATGACCGTTGCCATTACCGATGTCGTCCTGCGCGACGCCCACCAGTCCCTGTTCGCCACCCGTCTGCGTCTCGACGATATGCTGCCCGTTGCC
>NZ_JH414803.1:144893-147107 GCF_000238715.1 Klebsiella sp. 4_1_44FAA | reverse complement strand
AGCTGAAAAAGGCGATGCCGAAGACCCCGCTGCAGATGCTGCTCCGCGGCCAGAACCTGCTCGGCTACCGCCACTACGCCGACGACGTGGTGGAGCGCTTCGTGGAGCGCGCCGTCAAAAACGGCATGGACGTCTTCCGCGTCTTCGATGCCATGAACGACCCGCGCAACATGCAGGCCGCCCTGCAGGCGGTCCGCCGCCACGGCGCCCACGCCCAGGGTACGCTTTCGTACACCACCAGCCCGGCGCACACCCTGCAGACCTGGCTCGACCTCACCGAACAGCTGCTGGAGACCGGCGTTGACTCCGTCGCCATCAAGGACATGTCCGGCATTCTGACGCCGCATGCCGCCTTTGAGCTGGTCAGCGAAATCAAGAAGCGCTATGACGTCACCCTGCACCTGCACTGCCATGCCACCACCGGGATGGCGGAGATGGCGCTGCTGAAGGCCATTGAAGCCGGCGTCGACGGCGTCGATACCGCCATCTCCTCGATGAGCGCCACCTATGGCCACCCGGCCACCGAGGCGCTGGTCGCCACCCTCGCTGGCACGCCGTACGACACCGGGCTGGATATCCACAGGCTGGAGAGCATCGCGGCCTACTTCCGCGAGGTGCGTAAGAAGTACCACGCCTTCGAAGGCCAGCTGAAAGGCACCGACAGCCGTATCCTCGTCGCCCAGGTGCCGGGCGGGATGCTCACCAACCTCGAAGGCCAGCTGAAGCAGCAGAGCGCCGCCCACCGTCTGG
This sequence comes from Klebsiella sp. 4_1_44FAA, assembly GCF_000238715.1. Classification (NCBI taxonomy): domain Bacteria; kingdom Pseudomonadati; phylum Pseudomonadota; class Gammaproteobacteria; order Enterobacterales; family Enterobacteriaceae; genus Klebsiella; species Klebsiella sp. 4_1_44FAA. The sequence goes on along the minus strand of NZ_JH414803.1, from coordinate 146,357 downwards.
ATGAAGTACTGGCGGAAATCCCCCGCGTGCGCGAGGACCTCGGCTTCATCCCGCTGGTGACCCCGACCTCGCAGATTGTCGGCACCCAGGCGGTGCTCAACGTGCTGGGCGGCGAGCGCTACAAAACCATCGCGAAGGAGACCGCCGGTATCCTGAAGGGCGAGTACGGCCGCACCCCGGCCCCGGTGAACGCCGCCCTGCAGGCGCGGGTGCTCGACGGCGCCGACCCGGTCACCTGCCGCCCGGCCGACCTGCTGAAGCCGGAGCTGGCGCAGCTGGAAGCCGACGTCAGACGCCAGGCGCAGGAGAAGGGCATCACGCTTGCCGAAAACGCCATCGACGACGTGCTCACCGTGGCGCTGTTCCCGCAAATCGGCCTGAAGTTCCTCGAAAACCGCCACAACCCGGCGGCCTTTGAGCCGGTGCCGCAGGCGGAAGCCGCGCAGCCAGTGGCAAAAGCAGAAAAACCTGCCGCCTCCGGCGTCTACACCGTGGAGGTGGAAGGCAAAGCCTTTGTGGTCAAAGTCAGCGACGGCGGTGACGTCAGCCAGCTGACGGCGGCTGCTCCTGCTCCTGCCTCTGCACCCGCCGCTGCCGCCCCGGCCGGCGCCGGTACCCCGGTGACCGCCCCGCTGGCGGGCACTATCTGGAAGGTGCTGGCCAGCGAAGGCCAGACGGTGGCCGCAGGCGAAGTGCTGCTGATTCTGGAAGCCATGAAGATGGAAACCGAAATCCGCGCCGCGCAGGCCGGGACCGTGCGCGGTATCGCGGTGAAAGCCGGCGACGCGGTGGCGGTCGGCGACACCCTGATGGCCCTGGCGTAAGGAAAAGGAACGGAAATGGAAAGTCTGAACGCCCTGATTCAGGGCATGGGGCTGATGCACCTCGGCGCCGGCCAGGCCATCATGCTGCTGGTCAGCCTGCTGCTGCTCTGGCTGGCGATTGCGAAGAAGTTCGAGCCGTTACTGCTGCTGCCGATTGGCTTCGGCGGCCTGCTCTCCAATATTCCGGAGGCCGGGCTGGCGCTCACCGCCCTGGAGAGCCTGCTGGCCCACCACGACCCGGCGCAGCAGGCGGTGATTGCCGCGAAGCTCCACTGCGCGCCGGACGTCCACGCCATCAAGGAAGCGCTGGCCCTGGCCCTGCCGTCGGTACAGGGGCAGATGGAGAGCCTCGCGGTGGACATGGGCTACTCCGCCGGGGTGCTGGCCATCTTCTATAAGGTGGCGATTGGCTCGGGCATCGCGCCGCTGGTCATCTTTATGGGCGTCGGGGCGATGACCGATTTCGGCCCGCTGCTGGCTAACCCGCGCACCCTGCTGCTGGGGGCGGCAGCGCAGTTCGGGATCTTCGCCACCGTGCTCGGGGCGCTGACGCTGAACTACTTCGGCATCATCAGCTTCACCCTGCCGCAGGCGGCGGCCATCGGCATCATCGGCGGCGCCGACGGCCCGACGGCGATTT
>NZ_JH414803.1:101197-144873 GCF_000238715.1 Klebsiella sp. 4_1_44FAA | reverse complement strand
TCCTGCTGCCGGACGCCGCGCCGCTGCTGGGGATGTTCTGCTTCGGCAACCTGATGCGCGAGAGCGGCGTGGTGGAGCGGCTGAGCGATACGGTGCAGAACGCGCTGATCAACATCGTCACCATCTTCCTCGGGCTGTCGGTGGGGGCCAAGCTGGTGGCGGACAAGTTCCTGCAGCCGCAGACGCTGGGGATCCTGGTGCTGGGGGTGATCGCCTTCTGCGTGGGGACCGCGGCCGGGGTGCTGATGGCGAAGCTGATGAACGTGTTCAGCCGGCACAAAATCAACCCGCTGATCGGCTCGGCGGGGGTGTCGGCGGTGCCGATGGCGGCGCGGGTGTCGAACAAGGTGGGTCTGGAAGCGGACGGGCAGAACTTCCTGCTGATGCACGCCATGGGCCCGAACGTGGCGGGGGTGATCGGCTCGGCGATCGCCGCCGGGGTGATGCTCAAGTACGTGCTGGCGATGTAGGCCGGCATCCTTCCCGGAGGTGTGGCTGTCGCCCCACCTCCGGGCTGATTTGATACCCACTCCTGGCATGACGGGGCCGGGCACATGTCTGAAATTTTCTGTTCTGTGCTCCACCTGTCGGCGCCGGGGGCGCAAAACGGGGAGAATAACAATTTAATGTCTATCTACCCAATGTATACCCGAAAAATCACCCACTGGTTTGCCAGGCGATCGTTTCAGAATCGCATCTTCCTGCTGATCTTATTCACCTCGACGATCGTCATGCTGGCGATGTCATGGTATCTGACAGACATTACCGAGGAGCGTCTGCATTATCAGGTCGGGCAACGGGCGCTGATTCAGGCGATGCAGATTTCGGCGATGCCGGAGCTGGTGGAGGCAGTGCAGAAACGCGATCTCGCCAGAATCAAAGCCCTTATCGACCCCATGCGTTCGTTCTCCGACGCCACCTACATCACCGTCGGTGATGCCAGCGGCCAGCGCCTCTATCACGTCAATCCTGATGAAATCGGCAAATCGATGGAAGGCGGCGATAGCGATGAGGCGTTGATAAACGCTAAAAGCTACGTGTCAGTGCGCAAAGGCTCGCTGGGATCGTCGCTGCGCGGTAAATCGCCGATTCAGGACGCAACCGGCAAGGTGATCGGCATTGTGTCGGTAGGCTATACCATTGAGCAACTGGAAAACTGGCTCAGCCTGCAGATAAGTTCGCTGCTGATCCCGATGGCCATCATGTTACTGCTTCTGCTCTTTTGCGCCCGCCGCTTCTCACTACATATCAAAAAACAGATGCTCAATATGGAACCCCAGCAGCTGTCACAGCTGTTGATCCAGCAAAGCGTGCTGTTTGAATCGGTGTTCGAAGGGCTTATCGCCATCGACTCCGATTATAAAATCACTGCGATTAATCAGACTGCGCGTCGCCTGCTCAATTTGAGTCAGCCGGAACCGACGCTTATCGGCAAACGGATCAGCAGCGTTATCTCGCAGGAGGTCTTCTTCTACGATGCGCCACAGACCAATAAAAAAGACGAGATCGTTACCTTCAATCAGATCAAAGTGATCGCCAGCCGGATGGCGGTGATCTTAAACAATGAGCCACAGGGCTGGGTGATCAGCTTTCGCAGCAAAGACGATATCAACACCCTTAGCCTGCAGCTTAGCCAGGTACAACAATATGCCGATAACCTGCGCGCCGTACAGCATGAGCATCGCAATCTGATCTCCACTATCGCCGGTCTGCTGTTTCTTAAACGCTATAACCAAGCGCTGGAACTGATCCAACAGCAGTCGGAAAGTCACCAGAAGGTGATCGATTTTATTGCACGCAATTTCCAGGACAACCACCTGGCCGGGCTGTTGATCGGCAAATATTACCGGGCCAAAGAGCTTGGACTTGAGCTGATTTTCGATCCGGCCTGCTTCGTTGATAGATTACCTACCGCCCTTTCGCACAACGAATGGATCTCGATCGTGGGGAATCTACTTGATAACGCCTACAATGCCAGCCTGCGTCAACCGCAGGGTTCAAAACAGATCGAATGCCTGATCAACAGTGATGGCCAGGAGGTGATCATTGAGATCGCCGACCAGGGATGCGGCATTGACGAGGCGCTGCGCGATCGGATCTTCGAGCGCGGCGTCACCAGCAGCGCCAGCAAAGATCATGGTATCGGACTCTGGCTGGTACGCAGCTACGTGGAACAAGCAGGCGGCAGTATCGTCGTCGAAAATAATATTCCTTTTGGCACCATTTTTACGCTTTATATCCCCCTGACCCGAGATGAACATCATGGATAGCATCACTACTCTTATTGTTGAAGACGAACCTATGCTGGCGGAGATCCTGGTGGATAACATTAAACAGTTTCCCCAGTTCGACGTCATTGGTATTGCGGATAAGCTTGAGAGCGCCAGGAAACAGCTCAGACTGTATCAACCGCAGCTGATCCTGCTGGATAATTTTTTACCCGACGGCAAAGGTATCGATCTGATCCGCCATGCAGTCAGTACACATTACAAGGGACGGATTATCTTTATTACTGCGGATAATCACATGGAAACCATCAGCGAAGCGCTGCGTCTTGGGGTGTTTGATTACCTGATTAAGCCGGTGCACTATCAGCGCCTGCAGCACACGCTGGAGCGCTTTGCCCGCTATCGTAGCTCGCTGCGCTCCAGTGAACAGGCCAGCCAGCTCCATGTCGACGCGCTGTTTAATATTCAGGCCCGGGAACAAACGGAACCCGCCAGCGCACCACTGCGCGGGATCGATGAAAGCACCTTTCAGCGCGTGCTCCAGCTGTTTGCCGACCCGACGGTGGTGCATACCGCCGACTCGCTGGCCCGTATCCTCGGCAGCAGCAAAACCACCGCTCGCCGTTATCTGGAACAAGGAGTGAAGAACGACTTTCTGGAAGCGGAAATCAGCTACGGCAAGGTTGGCCGACCTGAGCGTATCTATCACGGCAAGCAGACCTATCCTGAGCAGAGATAAAACGCTTACGCCAGGGTGTAGCTGACCACCAGCTGCCCCTTCTTCATCTTAATCTGACTAATGACAATGTCGCCCAGCTCCGCCAGACGGGCGACGTGGGTGCCTCCGCAGGGATAGGCTGGCAGCTCGCCGAATCCCACCTTGCGCATGCCATCAGCGAACGTCACCTGACGCGGTAAGTCCTGCGCCTGCCATGCCTTTACTAACGCCAGTAGCGCACTGGCGTCCGGCAGCGCGGCGCTATTCCTGCTGGTAAAGGTTATCCGCCCTTCGCCGGGCCAGTGGTGCGCTTTCACCGGTTGCCAGCCAAGCTGTTCGCCCGCCAGGCCAAGCAGGTGGCCGGCAGAATGCAGACGAGCATGCAGCTGTCTCGCGGAGGCATCAATTTTCATCTCCACTTCACCGAGGGGAAGGGGTTGCGACAGAATATGCAACACCCTTTCGCCGCGCACAGCCACCGTCTCAACCACCTGCCCGGCAATCCATCCACGGTCCGCCGGTTGACCGCCCCCTTGCGGGTGAAACAGCGTCCGATCCAGTTCGATGGCGTAACGGCCATCCGCTTCTGCAGTGCAGGCGATGATCTGGGCGCGCCCGTCGGTAGCATCGCTGGTGTAATAAACCCGTTCAGTCATAGTGATTCTCCTCTCTGTCCGGCCAGTATATTATTAATGCCGACAGCGATAATCCCACCACCCGCCAATGCACTCTTGCTCCGGGAGCACAAATGAATCTGAACCTCCTGCCCGACCTCGCTCTTTTCGTTCAGATAGTCGACCAGGGCAGCTTCTCCGCCGTCGCCCGCCAGAACGGCATTACCCCTTCAGCCGTTAGCCGCAGCGTGTCACGGCTGGAGCGAGAGATGGGCTGTAAACTGCTGCAGCGTACCACCCGCAAGCTGCGTCTTAGCGATGCCGGGGAAACGATATATCAGCATGCCCAGCAGATGCTGGAAGCGGCGCGACAGGCAATGGATTCCGCAGGCAGTCGCCAAACGGTCGCCCAGGGAAAGCTGACGCTCAGCGTCCCGAAAGCCGTCGGCCGCTTTGTGATCCACCCGCTGATGATGGCGTTTTTCCACCGCTACCCGCAGGTGGACGTCTGCCTGCGGCTGGAAGATCGCCCTCTCGATTTTATCGATGACGGTATTGATCTGGCGCTACGCATCACCGATACCCCCTCCCCCGGCCTGCATGGCAAACCGCTGATGCCAATCAGGCACGTTATCTGCGCCACTGAGGCCTATTTACAGCAGCACGGTACGCCGTACACGCCGCAGGATCTGCGCTCGCATAGCTGCATTAGCCTTGGCGAAACGCCCGCCGATGCGCGCTGGAAGTTCCGTCGGGAAGGCAAAACAGAAACGGTGCAAACCTACGGGCGGTACGCCGCCAACCATACCGCCGTACGCCTCGACGCGGTCAGACAGCATTTAGGGATCGGCAGCCTGCCGCTGTTCACCGCCCGTGAGGCGCTGGCGAACGGCGACATCGTGCAGGTGTTGCCCGAGTGGGAATTTATCAGCAGCTACTCAGGCGACCTGTGGCTACTGTGGGCGGGAGATAAGCATATGCCCGCCAGGATGCGGGCGATGATCGATTATCTCAGCGAGACGGTGCCGGCGCTGAACGCAGGCAGCACAGAGCCAGCGAAATAATTGCAAACCACGGAATGATAACTCCCAACACAAACCAGATCCCGGAGCGGCCGATATCATGCATCCGCCGGCAGCCTACAGCCAGCAGGGGGAGCGCCATCAACAGCAGCCACAGCGCCGCAAAGGGTATGACAACAAAACTGAGGATCCCGTAGTGAGGGTCAACAAGGGTGGCCAGACTCCAGGCGGCCACTGGCGCGGCGGCGATCAGCACATTGATAAGAAAAAACGTCCAAAACTGCTGCCGGCTGGCGCGTCCGCTAAAGTTAAAGGTCTCTTTCCAGCCGCTCAAATACGCCTGTCCATAGGTCATTGCTTCTCTCCTTGAAAATCGAGTGATATATCACGGCGCCAGGGCAATCACCTCCGCCGCCCAGCGCTGAAACCCTTCGACGTCGATGTCCAGCGCCACCTGGGCGTTCGCCGGCTGGCCCAGTCGTCCTTCGATATCCACCACCGTGGTGCCGGTGGTCCAGGTCCCCTGCGTCTCCACCGCCACAAAGCACGGCTGGAGAGTGAACAGTTCCGGGCGGGCCAGCCACGCAATAGCGCACAAGTCGTGCATGCGCAGACCACTGCTCATGCTGCCGCTGCGATAGTGGCTAAACAGCGCATGGAGCATTTTACCGGTCTGGTTCAGCGTCGGCAGCGTCGCCAGATAATCCGCCGCCAGCAGCGCCCGGTTGGTGACGTCCAGCCCGCACATCACAATCTCCAGCCCGCTGTGGAACACTTTCGCGGCGGCCTCCGGGTCGATAGCGATATTGAATTCCGCATTCGGCGTGAAGTTGCCGCGGCCCGCCGAGCCGCCCATGATCACCAGCCGGCGAATATTAAACACGCATTCCGGGTACTGGGTCAGCAGCAGCGCTATATTGGTCAGCGGGCCAATCGCCACCAGGGTGATCGGCTCGGCAGCATGCATAAGCGCATCACGGATAGCCTGGAAGGCCGGCTTCGCCAACGGTTGACGTTGATGCTCAACAAAGTCATACCCCTCCATGCCGGATTCGCCATGCACCGAGGCGGCGTCGCGCAACGGACGCACCAGCGGCATCGACGCGCCCTGCGCCAGCGGTACATCGGCATTCCAGAAATGCAGCAATTGCAGCGCGTTACGGGTCGTCTTCTCCACCGAGACATTGCCCGCTACGGTGGTCATCAACTGCAGATCCAGCTCAGGCGCGAACAGCGCCGCGGCAATGGCGGCGGCATCGTCGATGCCCGGATCGGTATCAAGAATGATTGGTAAGCGCATGGTTTCTCCCTAAAAAAATAGCCAGACGTTAAGTCTGGCATCTTCTCATACTGCTGGAGGAAAGAACTTACTCTACTTCACGGACATCCACACGCAGCTCTTTCGGCACTTCAAAGACGATATTCTCTTCCCGGCCTTCCAGCGGCACGGCTTCGCCGCCGCCCAGCTCCTGCAGGCGGGTAATGACGTTCTGCACCAGAATATCCGGCGCCGACGCGCCCGCCGTCACGCCGACGCAGGCCGCATCCTTGACCCACGCTTCCTGGATATCGGAGGCGTCGTCAATCAGGTAAGCCGCCTTACCCATCCGCTGCGCCAGCTCGGCGAGGCGGTTAGAGTTGGAGGAGTTTTTCGACCCGACCACCAGCACCACGTCAGCCTGCTCCGCCAGCGCGCGCACGGCTTCCTGACGGTTAGTGGTGGCATAGCAAATGTCGTCTTTGCGCGGGCCGACGATTTTCGGAAAACGCGCGCGCAGGGCGTCAATCACATCCGAGGTATCGTCGACGGAGAGCGTGGTCTGGGTCATAAACGACAGCCGGGCGTCATTTTTCACTTCCAGCTTCAGCACGTCTTCCGGCGACTCGACCAGGTACATCCCCCCTTGCGGGTTGTTGTACTGTCCCATGGTGCCTTCGACTTCCGGGTGGCCGGCATGGCCAATCAGAATCGACTCTTCGCCGCGGCGGCTGGCGCGGGCGACTTCCATATGGACTTTGGTCACCAGCGGACAGGTGGCATCGAACACCGTCAGGTCGCGGCTCTTCGCTTCGTTGCGTACCGCCTGCGACACGCCGTGGGCGGAGAAAATCAGGATCGCGCCGTCCGGCACTTCGCTGATCTGTTCGATAAAAATGGCGCCACGCTTGCGCAGGCTATCCACCACATAGCGGTTGTGCACCACTTCATGACGAACATAGATCGGTGCGCCATACAGCGTCAGCGCGTTTTCTACAATGCTGATAGCGCGGTCAACGCCAGCGCAAAAACCGCGCGGGTTAGCCAACAGGATCTGCATGTTACTCCTCCAGCGCCGGATCGATCTCCAGCACTTCAATATCAAAATGAACAGTGCGCCCGGCCAGCGGATGGTTGAAGTCAACGGTGATGGAATCGCCGTTCACTTCGCGGATCACGCCAGGCATTTCGCTGCCATCCATTGCGGTAAAGAGCATAATCGCGCCGATCTCCGGCTCGCCAGCGTCGATAAACTCGCGGCGAGAGAAATACTGAATCAGGTCCGGGCTGGGTACGCCAAAGGCGGCGTCAGGCTCCAGCGAAAAGGCCTTTTTCTCCCCCTCTTTCAAACCGAGAAGCTGTTGCTCCAGCCCTTCAGACAAAGAGGTGTCGCCGAGGCGAAACAGCGCCGGTTTGCCGTTGCTGCGGGTGGACTCGGCAGTGGAGCCGTCGTCCAGTTTCAGAGTGAAGTGCACCAGTACCGCGCTGTTGCTCTGTACGGATTTAGACATGCAAATTGCTCGCTTGTTTAGGTCACCCGGTGCCCGGCGGCATTACGCTTACCGGGCCTACGGGGGCCAAAAATTCTGTAGGCCGGGTAAGCGTCACGTCACCCGGCATTGAGATTTACGCCTGCTCTTTCACAGTCGGTTTCGGCAGGAAGCCTTCCAGCACAATCAGCGCTGCGCCGATGCAGATCGCGCTATCGGCGAGGTTGAAGGTGGCAAAATGCCAGTCGCCGACGTAGAAGTCGATCATATCGACCACAAAGCCATGCCACAGGCGATCGAACAAGTTGCCCAGCGCGCCGCCGATAATCAGCGCGTAGGCAATATTGTTCAGCTTTTGCGTCGCCTTCGAACGGTACATCAGCACCGTCAGCACTACGCAAATACCGATCGCGATCCCGGAAAAGAACCAGCGCTGCCAGCCGCCGCTGTCGGCGAGAAAGCTAAAGGCCGCGCCATAGTTGCGGGCATAATGCAGATTAAGCGACGGGAACAGCGGAACCGTCTCCCCCAGAGCGAAGTTCTGGAGGATCAGGAATTTGCTGCCCAGATCGATAATCAGCACGGCTACGACCACCCACAGCCAGCGTAGCCCCGTTGAACAGATCGATTTACTCATCAGGCGAATTTACGTTGCTCGCCGTCACCGGCGACGTTGCTCACACAGCGTCCGCAGATTTCCGCGTGTTCCGCCACCTTGCCGATATCGGTGGTGTAATGCCAGCAGCGCGGGCATTTCTCACCTTCAGCTTTACTCAATGCGACTTTCAGCCCTTTGAGCAGTTCGCTTTGCTGCGCATCAGCGGACGCGCTCGCATAGTCTGCGACGTTCGCCCCGGAGGTCAACAGGACAAATCGCAATTCATCGCCCAGCGCATTGAGCTTAGCCGCCAGATCGGCATCAGCATACAGCGTGACTGCCGCTTCCAGCGAGCCGCCGACTTTCTTATCCGCACGCGCCTGCTCGATCACCTTGTTGACTTCGCCACGCACCTTCAGCAGCTCATCCCAGAAATCGTCGTTCATCGCTTCGTCGTCGGCCAGGCCGAACAGACCTTCATACCACTCGCCGGTGAAGACATATTTCTCACGCTCGCCCGGCAGATAGCCCCAGATTTCATCTGCGGTGAAGGACATGATCGGCGCCATCCAGCGCACCAGCGCTTCCACGATATGGAACAGCGCGGTCTGACAGCTGCGACGCGCCACGCTGTCCGCCTTGGCGGTGTACTGGCGGTCTTTGATGATGTCGAGGTAGAACGAGCCCATCTCGATGGAGCAGAAGCGCATCAGGCGCTGCACCACTTCATGGAAGTCGTAGGATTCGTAGGCTTTCAGGATATCTTCCTGTGCCGCCTGCGCGCAGCCGACCGCCCAGCGGTCCAGCACCACCATCTCTTCCGGTTTAACCATGTCTTTCGCCGGATCGAAACCGTTAAGGTTCGCCAGCAGGAAGCGCGCGGTATTACGGATACGACGATAGCTGTCCGCAGCGCGTTTGAGGATCTCGTCAGAGACCGCCATTTCGCCGGTGTAGTCGGTGGAAGCCACCCACAGGCGCAGGATATCGGCGCCGAGCTTGTTCATCACGTCCTGCGGGCTAACGGTGTTGCCGATAGACTTGGACATTTTGCGGCCCTGACCGTCGACGGTGAAGCCGTGGGTCAGTACCTGACGATATGGCGCTTTGCCTTTCATCGCCGTGGAAATCATCAGCGAGGACATGAACCAGCCGCGATGCTGGTCAGAACCTTCCAGATACATATCGGCGGCGTGACCGGCGAATTCCGGACGCACGTCAACCACGGAAGAGTGGGTCGACCCGGAGTCAAACCAGACGTCGAGGGTATCCGGCACTTTCTCGTAGCTGTCGGCGTCATCGCCAAGAATGTCGCGGGAATCGAGATCCCACCACGCCTGGATGCCGTCAACTTCAACGCGTTTTGCCACTTCTTCCATCAGTTCAAGGGTACGCGGGTGCAGTTCATGGGTTTCTTTATGCACGAACAGCGACATCGGCACGCCCCAGGTGCGCTGACGGGAGATACACCAGTCAGGGCGGTTAGCGACCATCGATTCGATACGCGCCTGGCCCCAGTCCGGGATCCACTGCACGCCTTTGATCTCTTTCAGCGACTGCGCGCGCAGGCCTTTCTGATCCATGCTCACGAACCACTGCGGAGTGGCGCGGAAGATGATCGGCGACTTGTGGCGCCAGCAGCATGGATAGCTGTGCTGCAGTTTCTCAACGTGTAACAGCGCGCCACGCTCACGCAGCATCTCAACGATGATGTCATTGGCTTTGAAAACATTAATGCCGTCCAGAGACGGCCAGGTGCCAGGCAGGTAAGCGCCGTCCGGGCCAACCGGGTTGGCGATTTCCAGACCGTATTTCTGGCTGATGGTGTAGTCGTCCGGACCGTGGCCGCCAGCGGTATGCACCGCACCGGTACCGGCATCCAGCGTCACGTGGTCGCCAAGGATCGCCGGCACGTCGAAATCGAGGAACGGATGCTTAAAGCGCATCAGCTCAAGCTCAGAACCTTGTACCGCCGCCAGAATAGTGTAGTCCGTCGCGCCAACGCGCTTCATTACGCTCTCAACCAGGTCTTTCGCCAGGATCAGCGCCTGGCCGTCAACCTGCACCAGCGCATAGTCGAACTCAGGAGACAGAGAGATAGCGCGGTTGGCCGGCAGGGTCCACGGCGTGGTGGTCCAGATAACCAGCGACACCGGACCGTTGACGTCGGCTACGCCGAATTTCGCCAGTACCGCGGCTTTGTCTACCGCGTGGAACGCGACATCGATAGACGGAGAGGTTTTGTCGTAATACTCCACTTCCGCTTCCGCCAGCGCGGAACGGCAGTCTACGCACCAGTGCACCGGTTTGGCGCCTTTATGCAGGTGGCCATTACCGATGATTTTGCCCAGCGCGCGGATGATGTTGGCTTCGGTTTTGAAGTCCATGGTCAGGTACGGATGCGACCAGTCGCCCAGCACGCCGAGACGGATAAAGTCTTTACGCTGGCCATCGATCTGCTCGGCGGCATATTCGCGGCACTTAGCGCGGAATTCGGCAGCGGTAAATTTCTCACCCGGCTTGCCGTATTCCTGCTCCACTTTCAGCTCGATCGGCAGACCGTGGCAGTCCCAGCCCGGAACGTAAGGCGAGTCATAGCCCGTCAGTCCTTTGGACTTAACGATAATGTCTTTCAGAATCTTGTTTACCGAGTGACCAATATGAATGCTGCCATTCGCATAAGGAGGGCCATCATGCAGAATGAAGGTTTTTTTGCCTTTTTTGGCTGCACGAATGATGCCGTACAGGTCATCATCGGTCCAACGCGCCAGCATTCCCGGTTCGCGTTTGGCGAGGTCGCCACGCATAGGGAACCCTGTTTCCGGCAAATTCAGGGTCGATTTATAGTCACTCATCAGATTCTCGGTTCCGTATTTCGGTTTGATAAACACCAGTGGCTCAGGCCTGGCTGGTCAGCCCAAATAATTCGCGGGCCGTTAACTCATCACGTGCGATTTGCGCCTTCAGCTCGTCCAGCGACGCAAACCGCTGCTCGTTACGTATCTTTTTACGCAGTATTACATTGATATGGCGACCGTAGAGGTCCATTACAACGTCCAACAGATGTACTTCGAGCTGCTGACGCACGCCCGCAACCGTTGGACGGGTGCCAATATTGGCGACGCCCGCTATCGGTTTGTCACCCAGCCCTGTCACTTCTACCGCATAGACCCCTTTAACCGGGGAAACCTGACGACGCAGCGGTAAGTTCGCCGTCGGAAAACCTATGGTTCGGCCTAGTTCATCACCATGCACGACGCGTCCGGAGATGCTAAACGGATGGCCGAGCAGCGTCTCCGCCAGCAGGAGATCGTCATCGGCCAGCGCCTGGCGTACCGCCGTGCTGCTGATTCGCACCCCGCCTTCGCAGAAGGTTTGGGTACTGGTGACGTCGAAGCCATATTCCGCCCCCGCCTTTTGTAATAACAAGAAATCCCCCTGGCGACCAGCGCCAAAGCGGAAATCGTCACCAACGGCGAGGAACTGCACGCCCAGGCGACGCACCAGCAGTTCACTGATAAAATCCTGCGCGGTTAGCGCGGCGAACCGGCGGTCAAAGCGAACGCACAATACATAGTCAACCCCGCTTTCAGCCAGATAGCCCAGCTTTTCACGCAGGCGGGTCAATCGCGCCGGGGCTTTATCAGCGGCAAAGAGCTCCAGCGGCTGGGGTTCAAAAATCATCACCACGACCGGTAAACCGCGCTGGCGGCCCTCTTCGCGCAATCGCTGCAGCAGCGCCTGATGCCCACGATGCACGCCGTCAAAATTGCCAATGGTCAGCACGCACCCGTGCGGGGCCTGACTGAGATTATGTATGCCGCGTATCAGCTTCATGTCTGGCTCAAAACAGTGAAAATCGTCCGAGTATACCTTGTACAACTGTCAACGTTAACCAGCGATTGCTCCTCGGCAACGAAAGTTCTCAGGAATTCATTCACTCAGCGCGGGTAAGCGGGAAAACCGCCCGCCCCCGGCGATTTTTATGGTGGAAAAGCTGTATTCGCCTGCAACAAGCTGGTAGAATCTTGCGCCATCACTACGTAATGAAGCGCTGTGGTGTTAAACGGCGCTTATTTGCACAAATCCATTGACAAAAGAAGGCTAAACGGGCATATTCCTCGGCCTTTGAATTGTCCATATAGAACACATTTGGGAGTTGGACCTTGGCTAATATCAAATCAGCTAAGAAGCGCGCCGTTCAGTCTGAAAAGGCTCGCAAGCACAACGCTAGCCGTCGCTCTATGATGCGTACTTTCATCAAGAAAGTATACGCAGCTATCGAAGCTGGCGACAAAGCTGCTGCACAAAAAGCATTTAACGAAATGCAACCGATCGTGGACCGTCAGGCTGCTAAAGGTCTGATCCACAAAAACAAAGCTGCGCGTCATAAGGCTAACCTGACCGCTCAGATCAACAAACTGGCTTAATCGCTGCTTGTTGTCGCTTTGTGAAAAAACCCGCGAAAGCGGGTTTTTTTATGCCTGTCATCTTCCCCGCCCTGGCGCGACCTGAGCCACGCCAGCCACGCTTTCCGGCTATCTGGGTTCAGTAAACAGCGACGAATAATCGCGATTGCAGATGCGCTGTACCGCCGGATGCTGAATCATCCGTTCGGCGAAAATAGCGTGATACTCCTCCATCACGCTATCCATGCGGCCAATTTCGACAATCGATTCATCATGATAGAAATCATGCGCGTAGAGCGTCGGCGCGACAAATATCGCATTATGCGCAGCGCCAAAGGCTTTCATGAGCGCCGCGTCGTCAAACTCGCCGAGAATCTCCACCTTCAGACCCTGCACATTAATCCAGTTCAGCAGCTTACGTCCCAGCATCGATCGTCGGCCGGGGATTAGCAGCCGTCGCTCTTCGAGACAAGCCGGGAACGGCTTCGTCGGCGCCGGGTTCATACACCAGAAGCTGACGCTACACTCGCCAATCTTCACCGAAAACAGCCCTTCCTGCTGCGTCGAGTCGATCGGGCAGTCAGAGATAATCATATCGAGCTTATGCTGGCTCAACTGCTCCAGCAGCAGCTCATGGGTGGATTCAAAACAGCGCAGATGAATCTGCTCGCTTTCGACAACGGCGGCATCCAGCACGCCGCTGACCAGCCGCTTCGAGAGCGCATCGGCCACGCCGACGTCAAACAGCAGATTAGACTCTTTGCGATAGTTGACGATGTCGAGCATCTCCTGGCTCAGGGTAAACATCCGGTCGGCATAGCGGAAGACCAACTCCCCGAGCTCGCTCGGCTCCAGCCCTCTTCCCTTGCGCTTGAATAATTTACCCTGCAGACGTTCCTCCAGCGCTTTGATCTGCCCGGTAATGGTCTGCGGCGTCAGAAACAGCGCCTCCGCCGCGCCCACGACAGACCCTTCTTTATAGACGTGTCAGAAGTAGTACAGATGGTTGTAGTTGATATGTGACATGCTTCTCTCCCTGATAATGTCCTGGAGGGCCGGAGAGGCCCTCCGCAGAAAGGTTATACCGCGAGGCGAGTATCCGTCGCGCGCTGACGCAGTATGAGGTATCCGGTGACGGCCGATAACACTGAGCCGATCAAGATGCCAAGCTTGGCCCAGTTGATCAACGCGGGATCCACGTTGCCAAAGGCGAGACTGGCGATAAAAATCGACATCGTAAAGCCAATCCCGCACAGGATCCCCACCGCCATAATCTGCCCGCAGGTGGTCCCCTCCGGCAGCGAGGCCCACTTCAGCTTCAGGGCCAGCCAGCAGAACAGGCTGATCCCCAGCGGCTTACCGATAAACAGGCCGGCCATGATGCCCAGAGGCAGCAGCGACGTCAGTCCATCAAGTGTGACCCCTTGCAACGAGACACCCGCGTTGGCAAAGGCAAACAGCGGTAGGATCATAAACGCGACCCACGGGTGCAGGACATGCTCAAGCGCTTTGGCCGGGGATTTACCCTGCTTTTCCTGTAACGGAATCATAAAGCCGACGATGACCCCGGCAAGCGTCGCGTGAACGCCGGACTTCAGCACCGCCGTCCACAGCACCGCGCCGACCAGAATATAGATCCCAGTGCGCCGCACGCCGCTCAGATTCAGGGCCACCAGCACCGCAATCGCCGCCGCCGCCACGCCCAACGAGAGCATTGACAGGTCGTGGGTATAAAACAGCGCGATAATCACGATAGCCCCCAGGTCATCAATGATCGCCAGCGCCATCAGGAAAATCTTTAGCGCCGTCGGGACGCGGCTGCCTAACAGCGCCAGCACGCCAAGGGCAAAGGCAATATCCGTCGCTGCCGGGATCGCCCATCCCTCTCTGGCGACAGGATCCTGAGCGTTAAAGGCCAGATAGACCAGCGCCGGGACGATCATCCCGCCGAGCGCGGCAATCACCGGAAAGACCGCCTGACGACGACTCGCCAGCGAGCCCTGAATCAGCTCGCGTTTGACCTCCAGGCCAATCAGCAAGAAGAACACCGCCATCAGGGCATCATTGATCCAGAGCAGCATATTCTTGTTGATCTCCAGCGCCCCCACCCGCAGCTGTACAGGCGTATCAAGGAAGGAGTGATACAGACCGCTGGTCACGCTGGTATTTGCCATGACCATCGCCAGCACCGCGGCGATGATTAAGACAATGCCGCCGGAAGCATCGCTACTGAAGAATCGTTGCAGATGTTTCACTTTTACTTTCATCCTGTTGGTGAATAACTCGATAAAAGCATAATACACAAACTGATAACTCGAAAAAATCAGATTTAAGTTGAGCAAACATTCGATTTTTACGAATAAAAGAGGAGCGATAAGACAAAAAAAGCCCGGGCAGCAAAGGCCCGGGCCAGGAGTCAGCGAAAGCGGAATTAGCGGGTCAAATCGTCGAAGAACTTCTTCACACCGTCAAAGAAGCTTTTCGAACGCGGGCTGTTGTTTTCCCCGGTCGGGCCGCCGAAGCTTTCCTGTAGCTCTTTCAGCAGCTGCTTCTGCTTCTCGTTCAGCCCCACCGGCGTCTCCACCACCACCCGGCACAGCAGATCGCCCTGCGCGCCGCCGCGAACGGATTTCACGCCTTTGCCGCGCATGCGGAACAGTTTGCCGGTCTGGGTTTCGCCCGGAATCTTGAGATTGACGCGGCCGTCGAGCGTCGGGACCTCAATCTCGCCGCCCAGCGCAGCCATGGTGAAGTTGATCGGCACTTCGCAGTACAGGTTGTTGCCTTCACGCTCAAAGATAGCGTGCTGCTTCACCTGGACCTGAACGTACAGATCGCCTGCCGGTGCGCCATGCTCGCCGGCTTCACCTTCGCCCGCCAGACGGATCCGGTCTCCGGTATCCACGCCCGCCGGGATTTTAACCGACAGGGTTTTGGTCTTCTCAACGCGGCCGTGACCATGACATTTATTGCACGGATCTTTAATCAGCGTACCGCGTCCCTGACAGTGCGGACAGGTCTGCTGTACCGCAAAGAAGCCCTGACGCATCTGTACCTGGCCTGCGCCATGACAGGTCGGACAGGTTTGCGGTTTGCTGCCTGCTTTGGCGCCGCTGCCGTGGCAGACGTCGCACTCTTCCAGCGTCGGAATACGGATCTCTTTGGTGACGCCACGTACCGCTTCTTCCAGCGTCAGCTCCATGTTGTAACGGAGATCGGCGCCGCGCGCCGCGCGCTGCCGGCCACGTCCGCCGCCAAAGATATCGCCGAAAACATCGCCAAAGATATCGCTGAAGTCCGCACCGCCGCCAAAACCGCCACCGCCGCCCATGCCGCCCTGTTCAAAGGCCGCGTGGCCGTACTGATCGTAGGCCGCACGCTTCTGGGCATCAGTCAGGATTTCATACGCTTCTTTGATTTCTTTAAATTTGGCTTCGGCCTCTTTATCACCCTGGTTGCGGTCCGGGTGATACTTCATGGCCAGGCGCTTATAAGCCTTTTTGATTTCACGCTCTTCCGCTGTTTTGGAGACGCCTAAAATCTCGTAGTAATCTTGCTTTGCCATCGGTGTTTTTCAGCCCCTTAACATGCGTGCACGGGCGGAGAGGAAACCTCTTCGCCCGTGCCAGTGTTTTACCCGTTCAAAGGGCGATTATTTTTTATCTTTCACTTCTTCGAACTCAGCGTCGACAACATCGTCGTCTTTCGCGTTGCTCGCCTGAGCGTCAGCGGAACCCGCCTGCTGCTGAGCATGCTGCTGCTGGGCGATTTCCATCAGCTTCTGGGAAGCCTGCGCCAGCGCCTGCATTTTCGCTTCGATGTCCGCTTTGTCTTCACCTTTCAGCGAAGTTTCCAGCGCGGTCAGCGCAGACTCGATGGCAGTTTTGTCGTCAGCCGGCAGTTTATCGCCTGCTTCTTCAACCTGCTTGCGAGTGCTGTGCAGCAGATGGTCGCCCTGGTTGCGGGTCTGTACCAGCTCTTCGAACTTACGGTCAGATTCGGCGTTAGCTTCCGCTTCGCGAACCATTTTCTGAATTTCTTCTTCATTCAGACCGGAAGACGCTTTGATGGTGATCTTCTGCTCTTTACCGCTGTTTTTGTCTTTCGCGGAGACGTGCAGGATACCGTCAGCATCGATGTCAAAGGTCACTTCGATCTGCGGCATGCCGCGCGGCGCCGGGTTGATACCATCCAGGTTGAACTGACCCAGAGATTTGTTATCAGACGCGCGTTTACGCTCACCCTGCAGCACATGGATGGTGACCGCAGACTGGTTGTCTTCAGCGGTAGAGAACACCTGGCTATGCTTGGTCGGGATGGTGGTGTTTTTGCTGATCAGCGCAGTCATCACGCCGCCCATGGTTTCGATACCCAGCGACAGCGGGGTCACGTCGAGCAGCAGAACGTCTTTCACATCGCCAGTCAGTACACCGCCCTGAACGGCAGCACCGATCGCCACGGCTTCATCCGGGTTAACGTCTTTACGCGGTTCTTTACCAAAGAACTCGGCCACTTTCTTCTGCACCATCGGCATACGAGTCTGACCACCAACGAGGATCACGTCGTTGATATCGGAAACGGACAGACCGGCATCCTGCAGGGCTACTTTCAGCGGCTCGATGGAACGGTTAACCAGGTCTTCTACCAGGCTTTCCAGTTTCGCGCGAGTCACTTTGATGTTCATGTGTTTCGGACCGGTCGCATCTGCAGTGATGTACGGCAGGTTAACGTCGGTCTGCTGAGCAGAAGACAGTTCAATCTTCGCTTTCTCAGCGGCTTCTTTCAGACGCTGCATCGCCAGCGGGTCGTTGCGCAGGTCAATGCCCTGATCTTTCTTAAATTCATCAACGAGGTAGTTGATCAGACGGGTATCGAAGTCTTCGCCGCCCAGGTGGGTGTCACCGTTGGTCGCCAGTACTTCGAAGGTTTTTTCGCCATCCACTTCGTCGATTTCGATAATAGAGATATCGAAAGTACCACCACCGAGGTCGTAAACCGCGATAGTACGGTTGCCCACTTCTTTATCCAGACCGTACGCCAGCGCGGCCGCGGTCGGTTCGTTGATGATACGTTTGACTTCCAGACCGGCGATACGGCCAGCATCTTTGGTGGCCTGACGCTGCGCATCGTTGAAGTAAGCCGGTACGGTGATAACCGCTTCAGTTACCGGTTCACCCAGGTAATCTTCAGCCGTTTTCTTCATTTTTTTCAGCACTTCAGCAGAGATCTGCGGCGGTGCCGTTTTGGTGCCTTTCACATCCAGCCATGCGTCGCCATTGTCTGCGGCAACAATTTTGTATGGCATGATAGAAACGTCACGCTGAACTTCTTCGTCCTGGAAGCGGCGGCCAATCAGGCGTTTAATCGCAAACAGGGTGTTTTGCGGGTTTGTCACTGCCTGACGTTTAGCCGGCTGACCAACCAGAGTTTCACCATCCTGGGTATAGGCAATGATAGAAGGCGTGGTGCGATCGCCTTCGGCGTTCTCCAGCACGCGTGCAGTAGTGCCATCCATAATCGCTACACAAGAGTTGGTAGTACCCAGGTCGATACCAATAATTTTACCCATCTAAACGTCTCCACTAAAAATTCGATCAACATGTGGTTGTGAACCTGTAATAAGGGCGAAACCTGCGGTTTCAACTGCCCAGACATCATTTTTTTTCAGGTTCTTCACTGCGGTTGACTACAAGATGGGGTCGCCCACTCCGGCATCAAGGGGCAAGTAGAAAAATTTTTTGCCGGGTACCAGCCGACGCCCTCGCCCCCTGTCGCCGATGGCTCAGCAAACGATGTTGCCGGGCGGCAAAAAAGATGGCGAAACATCCATATAAATAACGAATAAAATAACCAAATATATTCATAATATCATTGACATAAAACGCAATACTTGTGCGCTAAAAGCCCCGTTTTCGCAGTGATAAGATCCCCGCCCTCGCACTTTACTTATTCAGGGGACAGATTAATGAAATCACTATTCCGGCTTTCAGCGGGGCTTATCCTTAGCGTGTCAGTTATCACCTCGGCGGCCGCCAACGACCATAAGATCCTCGGCGTGATCGCCATGCCGCGCAATGAGACCAACGATCTGACGCTGAAGCTCCCCGTCTGCCGGGTGGTCAAACGTATTCAGCTCAGCGCCGAGCGCGGCGATATACAGCTCTCCGGAGCAACCGTCTACTTTAAGGCCAGCCACGGCGCCAGCCACACGCTGAACGTGCCCGCCGGGATCAAAGAGGGCAACACCACCGGCTGGATCACCCTCAACAGCGATAACGACAACAAGCGCTGTGTGAAAAAAATCGCCTTCTCCGGCCAGACGGTCAACTCCTCAGATATGGCCTCACTGAAAATTATCGGCGACGACTAACGTCGTCCCCTGCCCGAGAGAAAACGTTATGCGTATTAATTATCTGGATGATGACGATCTCGCCTTTCTGCCTGAGTGCAGCGAGGCGCATCTGGAAGCGTTTACCCGTATTCTGACCCACGGGGAAAATGGCAAACCCCGTCTCTCCAGTACGCTGCTGCGCAACGAAACCTTTCTGTCTATGGAGGGCCACCCGGAGCGCTATCGCCGCAACTGGCAGTTGATCGCCGGCGAGCTACAGCATTTCGGCGGCGACAGCATCGCCAATACGCTGCGCCGCCATGGCAAATTTTATCGCGCCATCCTGCTGGATGTGTGTAAGAGGCTGAAGGCAAAGGTCGATAAACAGATGACGACGCCGCAGATTGAGCAACAGTTGTTGACGCATTTTCTGCAGCACAGCTGGAATAAGCTGGATGCGGCACAAAAAACGCAGTTTCTCGCCGCGGTGGAGTGCCGGAGTCTTGAGCTGGAAAGCCTGCTGCCCCATCTGTTGAGACGCCGCAAGCTGAGTGAAGGCGTTGCCCTGCTACTGGATGAGCGGTTAACCGCCATCCTGCGCACGCACGCCGCCGTGAGCGTCATCGGTCATGGCCTGGTACGCGGCGCCGGGCTGGGGGGCCGCTTGGCGCCGCGCTGAACAGCGTGAAAGCGGTGAGCGGCAGCGCTTATCGGGTCACCATCCCCGCGGTCCTGCAAATTGCCTGTTTACGACAAATACTCCACTCGTCGTCGGGCGCAACTGAAATTGGTGAAAAATACCCCGCCAGATCATAGACAGCCTTTACGCGCCTCATTATTATGCCGCGCCCCGCCGCCAAGTCGCGGGGTAATGCTTCCCTTTTAATGATAATTTTGAGGAATTATGGGCAACACTAAGTTGGCTAATCCGGCACCGCTGGGCCTTATGGGCTTCGGCATGACCACTATTCTGCTTAACCTGGCGAATAGCGGCCTCTTCGCATTCGATGTAGCTATCCTGGCGATGGGCATTTTTTACGGTGGCATTGCGCAAATTTTTGCCGGCCTGCTGGAATACAAAAAAGGCAACACCTTTGGCTTGACCGCTTTTACCTCCTACGGCAGCTTCTGGCTGACGCTGGTTGCTATCCTTCTGATGCCGAAAATGGGCCTGGCTGATGCGCCGAACGCGCACTTCCTCGGCATGTATCTCGGCCTGTGGGGTATTTTTACGTTGTTCATGTTCTTCGGCACGCTGAAAGCCGCACGTATGCTGCAGTTCGTGTTCCTGAGCCTGACGGTGCTGTTCGCGCTGCTGGCGATTGGGCATCTGGTAGATAACGAAGGCATCGTGAAAGTAGCCGGCTGGATCGGCCTGATCTGCGGCGCCAGCGCCATTTACCTGGCGATGGGCGAAGTGCTGAACGAGCAGTTCGGCCGCACCGTGTTGCCGATCGGCGAACCGCGTTAATCTTCCGCCGCCGCCCTGTGACAGGGCGGCGGCTGGTCATCATCGGTAAACCCTGCTTAGCGCTGCAGCTCCCCTTCCGGCAACCTCGCCGCCGTCAGCCCCTGACGCAGCCAGATACCTAATCCCAAGCCCATCAGCGACAAGGCCAGAACATACCAGGCCGGGGCCATCGGCGACACCCCCATCAGCATCGTGACGGCAATCGGCGTCAGGCCGCCAAAAATCGCGTACGACAGATTGTAGGAAAAGGAAATGCCGGTGAAGCGCACTTCCGCCGGGAAGGCCCGCACCATCACATAAGGCACCGCCCCCACCACGCCCACGCAGAGTCCCACCGTACCGTACAGCAGAAACAGCCGCTGCGGGCTGGCGCCGGACAGGTGATAAAATGCCCAGCTGGCAACCGCCAGCAGCAGGCTGCCGACGATAAAGGTGCGGCTGGCGCCGAAGCGGTCCGCCGCCAGCCCGGCGAGCAGACAGCCGATGCACAACATAATCGTGGCAATGCTGTTGGCCTGCAGGGTCATCGCCGGGGCGAAGCCATAGTGTTTCTGCAGCCAGACCGGCGACATCAGGATCACCACCACCACGCCTGCCGACAGCAGCCAGGTCAGCAGCATAGAGACCGCCACCGCCTTCTGGTGCTTGAGGACGACCGCCTTTACCGGCAGTTCCTGCGCCAGCGCTTTGCGCTGCTGCATCTCAAGAAAAATCGGCGTCTCCTGCAGCCAGCGGCGCAGATACATCGCCACCAGGCCAAATACGCCCCCCAGCAGGAAGGGGATCCGCCAGCCGCCGTCGTGGATCCCCTGCAGCGTCAGGCTGGTGTTGATAAGCGTCGCCACCACCGATCCCAGCAGGATGCCTACGGTCAGGCCGGCCGTCAGCGTGCCGCAGGCGATACCAATGCGTTTTTCCGGAACATGCTCGGCGACAAACACCCAGGCGCCAGGTACCTCGCCGCCGATCGCCGCCCCCTGCAGAATACGCATCAGCAGCAACAGCAGCGGCGCGACGATGCCCACCGAGCTGTAGGTCGGCAGCAGACCAATCGCCAGGGTCGGCACCGCCATCAGCAGAATGCTGAGGGTAAACATTTTTTTACGCCCTACCAGATCGCCAAAGTGGGCCATGATGATCCCCCCCAGCGGACGCGCCAGGTAACCGGCGGCGAAAATGCCAAAGGTCTGTACCTGGCGCAGCCATTCCGGAATATCCGCGGGGAAGAAGAGCTCGCCGACGACGGCGGCGAAGAAAACGAAGATGATAAAGTCATAAAACTCCAGCGCGCCGCCAAGGGCGGCCAGCGTTAGCGTTTTATAATCCTGGCGGTTGAGCGGTCGGTTTGCATATGACATAACGCGATTTCATCCTGAGGTGTGCAGCGTATTTTATAGTGTGTAAAGTAAACAGCACTATATCGTAAATAAAACGGCACACCATCAGCGATGCAGGTTATGTCACAAATGCATCAAATTCAGGATAAAGTTTCGCGTCTGGCGCTTTTTGGACGAAATGCTTCTACCACACGGCCATCGGTTTCCACATAAGGCCCCTCCAGCAACTGTACACAATAAGGTACACTTGCGAAAATACCGTGCACCAGCACGTTGCCGTCAGCATCTTTCACCCCTTCCAGGGTCTCCTGAATCGCTTTCGGTTGTCCGGGTAGATTGAGGATCAGCGCCTGCTTGCGGATCACCCCGACCTGCCGGGAAAGGATCGCCGTCGGCACAAAGTGTAGGCTAACCTGGCGCATTTGCTCGCCGAAGCCCGGCATCTCGCGATCGGCAATCGCCAGCGTGGCGTCGGGCGTCACATCGCGACGCGCAGGGCCGGTTCCGCCGGTGGTCAGCACCAGGTGGCACCCCATCTCGTCAACCAGTTCGCACAGCGTTTGCTCAATAATGACCTGCTCATCCGGAATCAGGCGAGTCTGCAGTTCAAAAGGGGTAGTGAGGGCACGCGCCAGCCACTCTTCCAGTGCCGGGATGCCTTTGTCCTGATAGACGCCGCTGGAGGCGCGATCGGAAATGGAAACTAAGCCGATTCGTAAGGTATTCATGGTTATTCCGTTCAAACTGTAGCGTTAAACGAAATGATACACTGCTGCTGGCGGGACAGACAGTGTAATGTGGCCGACGGGCGTCGGCCACTTGCGGGATTACAGCAGTTCGCCGATCATTTTTTCCAGTTTTTCCTGGTCGATCGCAAACTTACGGATACCTTCCGCCAGTTTGTCTACCGCCATCGGATCCTGGTTATGCTGCCACAGGAACTCAGATTCGGTAATACGCTCCGGACGCGCTTTCACTTCACCGGTATACACCAGTTTACGCTCAACGGCGCCTTCGCTCTCGGACAGCTCTTTCAGCAGCGCCGGGGCGATGGTCAGGCGGTCACAGCCAGCCAGTTCGAGAATTTCACCAACGTTACGGAAGCTGGCGCCCATCACTACGGTTTCATAACCGTGCTGCTTGTAGTACTCGTAGATTTCGCTGACGGAAACCACGCCCGGATCTTCTGCCGGCGCGTACTCTTTCTTATCGGTGTTGGCTTTGTACCAGTCGAGGATACGACCAACGAACGGCGAAATCAGGAAGACGCCCGCTTCGGCGCAAGCACGAGCCTGAGCGAAGGAGAACAGCAGGGTCAGGTTGCAGTTGATGCCTTCTTTTTCCAGCTGCTCAGCGGCGCGAATGCCCTGCCAGGTGGAAGCCAGCTTGATCAAAATACGATCGTTGCTGATGCCCGCGTCGTTATACAGCTTGATGATGCGCTTGGCTTTGGCGATAGACGCTTCAGTATCGTAGGAGAGACGTGCATCCACTTCGGTGGAGATACGGCCCGGGATCAGTTTCAGAATTTCGAGACCGATGTTCACCGCCAGCTTGTCGGAAGCATCAAGGATCTGCTGTGCGCGATCGCTGCTCTGGCTACGAGCCCAGGCCACAGCGTCGTCAATCAGCTTACGGTACTCAGGGATCTGAGCCGCGCCGAGGATCAGGGAAGGGTTGGTGGTGGCATCCTGAGGCTGATACAGCTTCATTGCCGCAATATCTCCGGTGTCAGCGACGACAGTGGTGTACTGACGCAGAGAAGTTAATTTATCCGTCATGATATATTTCTCTTAAACAGCAGTTAAGGGGATGTAACCGGTCTGCCCAGATGATAACACGCTGCCGGGTCAGCGCAACCGCCGACGAGAGAAGAGCGCAGAGTGTGATAAACTATGCAGATTAATTTGCTGAAAGCGCAAGGATTGTCACTTAATTGGTAACGCTTACACTGGCGTTCCGGCATGGACAAGAGGATGTTTAATGCCTGATTTTCTCTCATTTATCAATGAAATACTCTGGGGCTCAGTGATGATTTATCTGCTACTGGGTGCAGGGATCTGGTTTAGCTGGCAAACCCGGGGTATTCAGTTCCGTTACGTGCGCAAATTTAGCCGCAGTCTGAAAAAAAGCCTGCACCCGCAGCCGGGCGGTTTAACCTCTTTTCAGGCGTTATGTACCAGTCTTGCCGCCAGGGTTGGCAGCGGTAATCTTGCCGGCGTCACGCTGGCCATCGCCGCCGGCGGACCCGGAGCGGTATTCTGGATGTGGGTCTCCGCCCTGCTCGGCATGGCCAGCAGCTTCGCCGAATGTTCCCTTGCCCAGTTGTATAAAGAACGCGATAGCCGCGGTCAGTTCCGCGGCGGCCCGGCCTGGTATATGGCGCGCGGGCTCGGCATGCGCTGGATGGGCGTTCTGTTTTCGATCCTCCTGCTGCTGGCCTATGGCTTTATCTTCAATACCGTGCAGGCCAACTCCGTGGCTCATGCCCTGCGCTATGCGTTCGATCTACCGGCGGCGGTCAGCGGCGGCGTGCTGGCGGTTGTCGTTCTGCTGGCCATCCTCCGCGGTTTACGCGGCGTGGCGCGCCTGATGCAGTGGATAGTGCCCATCATGGCGCTGCTATGGATCGCCACCAGCCTGCTTATCGGCCTGTGGCATATCACCGCCCTGCCGACGATTTTCGCCACCATCTTTCGCTGCGCCTTCGGCTGGCAGGAAGCCGCCGCCGGCGCGGTGGGCTACACCATCAGCCAGGCGCTGACCAGCGGCTTTCAGCGCGGCATGTTCTCCAATGAAGCAGGGATGGGCTCTTCGCCTAACGCCGCCGCAGCCGCCGCCTCATGGCCGCCGCACCCGGCGGCGCAGGGTATCGTGCAGATGATAGGCGTGTTTATCGATACCATCGTGATCTGTACCGCCAGCGCGATTATCGTCATGCTGGCGCCGCGGCCCGACAATGAATATACGCTCAATGGTATTCAGGACTTGCAACACGCGATGAGCGTGCTGGTCGGCGGCTGGGGAGCGGATTTTATCGCCCTCATCGTGCTGCTGTTCGCTTTTAGCTCTATCGTGGCCAACTACGTGTATGCGGAAAATAATCTGATCTTTCTGCATCTGGATAAGCCGCGTTATATCTGGGGTCTGCGAATACTCACCGTCCTGATGGTGCTGTTGGGGACCCTGGTTAGCCTGCCGGTCGTCTGGCAGAGCGCGGATATCATTATGGCGCTGATGGCGATGACCAACCTGACGGCCATCCTGCTGCTCTCCCCGACGGTGCGAATTATCGCCAGTGATTATCTGCGTCAGCGCCAGCTGGGCATCCAGCCCACTTTTGATGCATCGCGCTATCCCGAGATTCACCAGCAGCTGGCCCCGGGCGCGTGGAATGAACTGCCGCGCGAATAACGCGGCAATCGCAGCTATCGATCCCACCATGCACTTTTTTTGTTAAAATTCGTCGAAATTACCTGCAAGGACTGGATATGCTGATTCTGATTTCACCTGCTAAAACGCTCGATTATCAAAGCCCGCTGGCAACGACTCGCTATACCCAGCCCGAACTCCTCGAGTATTCTCAAGAGCTTATCAGCATCGCCCGTCAGCTGACCGCGCCGCAAATCGGCAAGCTGATGAGCATCAGCGACAAGCTGGCGGATCTGAACGCCACCCGTTTCCACGACTGGCACCCTGACTTTACGCCGCAAAATGCCCGCCAGGCGATCCTCGCCTTTAAGGGCGATGTCTACACCGGCCTGCAGGCAGAGACGCTCACTGAGGACGACTTTGACTTCGCCCAGCGACACCTGCGCATGCTCTCCGGCCTGTATGGCGTGCTGCGCCCGCTGGACCTGATGCAGCCCTACCGCCTGGAGATGGGGATCCGTCTGGAAAACCCGCGCGGTAAAGATCTGTACCAGTTCTGGGGCGATACCATTACCGAGAAGCTGAATCAGGCGCTGCAGGCTCAGGGCGACGATATCGTCATCAACCTGGCTTCCGATGAGTATTTTAAATCGGTGAAAACGCAAAAATTGCAGGGCCAGCTGATCAAGCCGGTCTTCCTCGATGAGAAGAACGGCAAATTCAAAGTGATCAGCTTCTATGCCAAGAAAGCCCGTGGCCTGATGAGCCGCTACATTATTGAAAATCGCTTAACCCAGCCGGAGCAGCTGAAATCCTTTAATAGCGAAGGCTATTTCTTTGATGCGGAGGCATCGGAGAAAGGCGAACTGGTGTTTAAACGCCACGAGCAGTAAGTAAGCGTCCCCCTGCGGCGTTCGACGCGACAGGGGGACGGTAAGGATTTAGCCCATCATCAGCTTACGCAGCGCGGCGAAATCCGCCGGCAGGTTGTGAGACAGCAGCGGCAGGTCGGCGCGGTCGGCCAGCTCTTTCGGCAGCGGCAGGGTCTCCTGCAGGATCTCCTCCACGCTCTCTTTGAACTTCGCCGGATGGGCGGTGCCGAGGAACAGACCGTACTCTCCCGGCTGCAGCTGATCGCGCAGCGCGCGCCAGGCAATCGCCGCGTGCGGCTCAGAGATGTAGCCGATGGCCTTCAGCTCGCGCATTGCCGCTTTGGTGGTCTCATCATCGACCGCGGCATAGCCCAGCTCGCTGAGACGCCAGATTTTACGGCGGAACAGCTCTTCGACACGCGGCCAGTTGTTCGGCTGGCTGACGTCCATGGCGTTGGACAGCGTCGCCTGGGTGGCTTTTGGCGCCCACTCGCCGCCCTGCAGATAGCGCGGAACAGTGTCGTTGGCGTTGGTGGCAGCGATAAAGCGTTTGATCGGCAGACCCAGCGACTTCGCCAGCAGACCGGCGGTCAGATCGCCGAAGTTGCCGCTCGGCACAGAAATCACCAGCTGATTGCGGGCTTCCTGCGGCAGCTGCGCCGCCGCTTCGAAGTAGTAGCAGATCTGCGCCAGCAGGCGGCTGATGTTAATGGAGTTAGCCGAGTTCAGCCCCAGCGTCGCCTTCAGTTCTTCATCGTCAAACGCCTGCTTCACCAGCGCCTGGCAGGCGTCGAAGTCGCCGTCAATCGCCACGGTTTCGATGTTGCCGCCGAGAGTACAGAACAGCTTCTCCTGCAGCGGGCTGATCTTGCCGCGCGGATAGAGGATCACCACCTTAACGTTCGGCAGACCATAGAAAGCATGCGCCACCGCCGCACCAGTATCGCCAGAGGTCGCCGTGAGGATGGTGACCGGCTTGTCGCCCGCAATGTGGGTCAGCATCTGCGCCATAAAGCGGCCGCCGAAATCCTTGAACGCCAGCGTGGGGCCATGGAACAGTTCCAGACAGCCGACATCCTCCTGAACCTTGCTCACCGGCGCCGGAAACGCAAACGCCGCGCGGACCCGCTGCTGCAGGACATCCTGCGGGATCTCATCGCCGATAAAGGCGGATAAAATTTTGGCGCTGCGGGTGACAAAGTCCTGCGCCAGCATATCGTCGATTTCAGTCAGGCTGAATTCCGGCAGATCGTGCGGAAAGAACAGGCCCTGATGCTTGCCAAGTCCCTGGGTAACGGCCTGCGCAAAGCTGACCTGCTCATTGTGATCTTTTAAGTTATACAGTTTCATTGGTTATCCCACTACGCGTGCGCCCGCCGTATCCAGCCGGCAAATATGAACAAAGCCTTCCTGATTCTGTAGATAGTGCGCGCCAAGCCAGTCGGCGACGCGCTGTGCGGTGTCCGGCTTATCGCACAACGCGAATAGCGTTGGGCCAGAGCCGGAGATGCCGCAAGCCTGGGCGCCCATCTCCATGGCCGCCTGACGCGCTTCGCTAAAGCCCGGCAGCAGTTTGGTTCGGTACGGTTCGGCAATCACATCTTTCATCAATTTTGCCGCCAGCTGCGGCTGGCGGGTGTAGCAGGCATGAATAAAGCCCGCGAGGTGGCGACCATGGGCGATACAATCCTGACGGCGGTACTGCGCCGGCAGAATCGCCCGCGCTTCGGCGGTGGAGACTTTAATCCCCGGATAGGCCAGCACCCACAGCCACTCATCAAACCCGGGCACCTGCTGGCTGATAATCCCATTCTCTTCGATCATCAACTGCATGCCGCCAAGATAGCACGGCGCCACGTTGTCGTAGTGAATGCTGCCGGAGATACGCCCTTCCATCTCCCCCATCAGCGCCAGCATGCGCGTCTCGTTCAGCGGCTTACCGCAAAACTCGTTCATCGCCACCAGCGCGGCGACCACCGAGCAGGCGCTGGAACCCAGCCCGGAACCAATCGGCATGTTTTTTTCCAGCGTCATCGCCACCGGCACCATCTTACCGATCTCCCGGCAAAAGCTTTCCCAGCACTGGTAAACAATGTTCTCTTGCGGCGCCGTCGGCAGTTTGCTGGCGAAGCGTCCCAGATTCTGCAGGCTAAATTGCTCCGCCGCTTCGACAGTGACATTGTCGCCAAGCAGCGTGCCATCGACCGGCGTGACCGCCGCGCCCAACACATCAAACCCGACGCTCATATTGGCACTGGAAGCCGGGGCATATACTTTGACCATCTTAAACTCCTAACTTCCAGGAAAGGGTGCGCAGCAGGTCGGCGAATACGCCGGCCGCCGTGACGTCGTTCCCGGCACCATAGCCGCGCAGCACCAGCGGCAATGGCTGATAATAGTGGCTGTAAAAGGCCAGCGCGTTCTCGCCATTTTTGACTTTGTACAGCGGATCGTTGCCGTCAACGGCGGCAATTTTCACCCGGCAGGTACCATCCTCTTCGATGTTACCGACATAGCGCAAGACTTTACCTTCATCGCGCGCCTTAGCGATCCGCGAAGCGAACTCATCATCCAGCGACGGCAGGCGGGCCATAAAGGTCTCGACATCACCGCTGGCGTCGAAGTCCGCCGGCAGCGCCGACTCGACGATAATGTCCGACAGCTCCAGTTCACGCCCGGTCTCACGGGCCAGAATCAGCAGCTTACGCGCGACGTCCACCCCGGATAAATCGTCGCGCGGATCCGGCTCGGTATACCCCATCTCACGGGCCATTGCCGTC
Source organism: Klebsiella sp. 4_1_44FAA (assembly GCF_000238715.1). NCBI lineage: Bacteria > Pseudomonadati > Pseudomonadota > Gammaproteobacteria > Enterobacterales > Enterobacteriaceae > Klebsiella > Klebsiella sp. 4_1_44FAA. The sequence continues at coordinate 116,373 of NZ_JH414803.1, read as the reverse complement.
GCCGCCGAGAAACTCACGCCCTCATCCAGCTTGCCGAAGATAAACGACAGCGAACCGGAAAGGATCCCGGAGAAATGGCGCAGTTCATCGCCGGCGTTGAGCAGGTTCTGCAGGTTCTCAATCACCGGCAGGCCAGCGCCAACGTTCGTGTCATAGAGGAACTTGCGGCGCGAGCTGCTCGCCGCGTGGCGCAGCTGATGATAGTAATCCAGTGAAGAGGTATTGGCCTTTTTATTCGGCGTGACCACATGGAAACCTTCGCGCAGGAAGTCGGCGTACTGATCGGCGACCGCCTGGCTGGAGGTACAGTCGACGATCACCGGATTCAGCAGGTGGTACTCTTTTACCAGGCGGATCAGGCGGCCAAGATTAAAGGGTTCTTTCGCCTCCGCCAGCGCTTCACTCCAGTTTTCCAGATTCAGACCATGCACGCTGGTCAGCAGCGCCTGAGAGTTGGCCACGCCGCAAACGCGCAGATCGATATGTTTGCTCTTCAGCCAACCCTGCTGGCGTTTGATCTGCTCCAGCAGCGCGCCGCCGACGCCGCCGACGCCGATGACGAACACTTCGATCACCTGGTCGGTGTTGAACAGCATCTGATGGGTCACGCGCACGCCGGTGGTAGCGTCGTCATTGCTGACCACCACCGAAATGGAGCGTTCGGAAGAACCCTGAGCAATCGCCACGATATTGATATTGGCGCGGGCCAGCGCGGCAAAAAATTTCGCCGAGATACCGCGCAGGGTGCGCATCCCATCGCCCACCACCGAGATAATAGCCAGACGCTCCATAATGGCCAGCGGCTCCAGCAGCCCCTCTTTCAGCTCGAGGTAAAACTCATCTTCCATCGCCCGTTTGGCTCGCGCGCAGTCGCTCTGCGGCACGCAGAAACTGATGCTGTACTCGGAGGAGGATTGGGTGATCAGCACTACCGAGATGCCAGCGCGGGACATGGTGGCGAAGACGCGGGCGGCCATGCCGACCATGCCTTTCATCCCCGGCCCGGAAACGTTGAACATCGCCATGTTGTTGAGGTTAGAGATGCCTTTAACCGGCAGATCGTCCTCGTCGCGGCTGGCGCCGATGAGCGTTCCCGGCGCCTGCGGGTTGCCAGTATTTTTAATCAGACATGGGATTTGGAATTGGGCGATAGGGGCGATGGTGCGCGGGTGCAGCACTTTCGCGCCAAAATAGGAGAGCTCCATCGCCTCCTGATAAGACATCGATTTCAGCAGACGCGCATCCGGCACCTGGCGCGGGTCGCAAGTGTACACTCCGTCGACATCGGTCCAGATTTCGCAGCAATCGGCGCGCAGGCAGGCGGCCAGCACCGCAGCCGAATAGTCGGAGCCGTTGCGCCCCAGCACCACCAGCTCCCCCTTCTCATTGCCAGCGGTAAACCCGGCCATCAGGATCATATGGTCTGCCGGGATCTGGCTGGCGGCGATGCGGCGGGTGGATTCGGCGATATCGACCGTGGACTCCATGTAGTGACCAACGGCAAGCAGTTTTTCCACCGGGTTAATGACACTGACTTTATGACCACGGGCTTCCAGCAGACCCGCCATGATGGCGATGGAGAGCTTTTCGCCTCGGCAGATCAGCGCGGCATTGACGCTATCCGGGCACTGACCCAGCAGGCTAATACCGTGCAGGACATGCTTAATCTGAGCAAACTCCTGCTCAACAAAGGCTTTCAACTGGGCGAGCGGGAAAGCGGGCTGGGCGTCGGCAAGGCCCTGAAGAAGTTCGGCAAAAATGCGTTCAGCGTCGGCAATATTGGGGAGGGCATCCTGGCCGCCAATGGTCTTTTCAATCATCGCTACCAGATGGTTAGTGATCTTCGCCGGGGCAGACAGGACGGTCGCTACCTGCCCCTGCCTGGCATTACTCTCCAGAATATCGGCAACCCGCAGAAACCGTTCCGCATTTGCCACTGATGTACCGCCGAACTTCAACACTCGCATGGTTCTTACCCCTTGATCTCTTGTCAAAAAAAAAGCCCGCACTGTTCAGGTGCGGGCTTTTTTCTGTGTTTCCTGTACGCGTCAGCCCGCACCGTTACCTGTGGTAATGGTGGTGGTGATAATGGTGGTAATCATGCCGATGCGATTCATGGATGTTGTGTACTCTGTATTTTTATCTGTCTGTGTGTCCTGCCTATATTGGTTAAAGTATCTGCCGTCTTAAGTCAATGAATTTCTCAATTAACCCCATTTCAGCCGGCTTACGTATTGCGCCACCCCGACAAGAAAAAACACCCAGATTGGCGGAACACCTCCCGCAAAAACAGTACATGCAACCATAAATAAAAAATATGACAGAACTTTATTCTGGTAGGTTTTTTTCAATATCATGCAGCAAACGATGCAACATTGCCGTGTCTCGCTGCTGCAGCAGCCCCAATCGTTGCGACAGCCAGTCGGCCAGTTTGGCATCGTCCTCCACGCCCAGACGCGAAAGCAAGGCCATGGTGCGGAGGCGCAACGCCTGCAGCTGATGATGGTCTGCCGCGGCAGCGGCGGGAGCCGATTGTTGCATAAGCGATGCTAATTGATAGCAGTAAACCATCACCGACTGACCGAGGTTCAGCGACGGATAATCCGCGACCATCGGCACGCCGGTCAGCACATCGGCCAGGGCCAGCTCCTCATTGGTCAATCCGGCGTCTTCACGGCCAAATACCAGCGCGGTATGGGTCATCCAGTTCGCCTTCTCCTCCAGCAGCGGCAACAACTGCTGCGGCGTGGCGTAATAGTGAAACCGCGAGCGACTGCGGGCAGTGGTGGCGACGGTAAAATCGACGTCGTGCAGCGCCTCAGCAAGGGTGGAATAGGTGGTGATGCCATCGAGGATGTCGCCTGAGCCGTGCGCCACCCAGCGTGCCGCCGGCGCCAGATGGGCTTCACTGTCCACGATCCGCAGATCGTGAAATCCCATGGTTTTCATCGCCCTGGCGGCGGCACCGACGTTCTCGGCCCGGGCAGGACCGACCAAAATAATCGTTAAACGCATTGCGGTTTCATTCTCTCTCTCAGGCGTTGTCTGAGGCGCGGAGCCCCCCATTTTACGCGGTGAAAATTTACAAATTTGCAACAAAAATCACTAAAATTGCGTTTTCTTACCCATAAAAAAATCTAAACTGTTCTCAGGAGGCCATGACAAGGAGTATGTTAACAGAACCCATTTATCCATATGATGGGCAATGAAATTTCATCTGACGCATCGTTCCAGACATTGGATTCACTGTATTTATTAATTTATCCACGCAACTAGTTGAGCCGGGTAAAGATTGTGACTATAAAGAGCATGGCGATGCAATGATTTCACAAGACTGTTAACGTGCTACAATTGAACTTGATATATGTCAACGAAGCGTAGTTTTATTGGGTGTTCGGCCTCTCTTAGCCTGTTATGTTGCTGTTAAAATGGTTAGGATGTCAGCCGTTTTTGACACCGTCGGGTCCAGAGGGAAAGTACCCACGACCAAGCTAATGATGTTGTTGACGTTGATGGAAAGTGCATCAAGAACGCAATTACGTACTTTAGTCATGTTACGCCGCGCATGTTAATTTGCGACATGCACCAGGCAGGTCAGGGACTTTGGTACTTCCTGTTTCGATTTAGTTGGCAATTTAGGTAGCAAACATGCAGACCCCGCACATTCTTATCGTTGAAGACGAGTTGGTAACACGCAACACGTTAAAAAGTATTTTCGAAGCAGAAGGTTACGATGTATTCGAAGCGACCGATGGCGCGGAAATGCATCAGATCCTGTCTGAAAATGATATCAACCTGGTGATCATGGATATCAACCTGCCGGGTAAAAATGGTCTTCTGCTGGCGCGCGAGCTGCGCGAGCAGGCCGACGTCGCGCTGATGTTCTTAACCGGCCGCGACAACGAAGTGGATAAGATCCTTGGCCTCGAAATCGGCGCTGACGACTATATCACTAAACCGTTTAACCCGCGTGAACTGACTATCCGCGCGCGCAACCTGCTCTCCCGTACCATGAACCTCGGTACCGTGAGCGAAGAGCGTCGCAGCGTGGAAAGCTACAAGTTCAACGGCTGGGAACTCGATATCAACAGCCGTTCCCTGGTTAGCCCGAACGGCGAACAGTACAAGCTGCCGCGCAGTGAATTCCGCGCGATGCTGCACTTCTGCGAAAACCCGGGCAAAATTCAGTCTCGTGCCGAGCTGCTGAAGAAAATGACCGGTCGCGAGCTGAAGCCGCATGACCGTACCGTTGACGTGACCATTCGTCGGATTCGTAAACACTTCGAATCCACTCCGGATACTCCGGAAATCATCGCTACCATCCACGGTGAAGGTTACCGTTTCTGTGGCGATCTGCAGGAATAATGCGAGTTATTCCGCAGCTATGATGTGAAAACGGCGCCCCGAGGGCGCCGTTTTTTTATGCCGTCACTCTTTCCACAGGCGCAGTTTGTCGTCATCGGCAGACGGCGGCGCACTGCCTTTCGGTAACGATAACGCATACCAGTCCACTCGCCGGGTCAAAAACATCAGAATGCTCAGCGCCAGCGCCAGCACACCGGTCCCCAACAGCAGCGCGCTGTCCTCGGAGTGCAGCAGAAACCACATCACCCCATCCAGCAGCAGCAGCGCGGCGACAAACAGCAGGCTGTTGCGCCATCCCCTGAGCACCGCCTGGAGGTAGATCCCATTCATCACCGCGCCGCACAGACTGGCGGCCAGCCAGGCGGCGGTAAAGCCAATGTGCTCCGAAAGCGCCAGCAGCACCAGGTAAAACAGCACCAGCGATAAGCCCACCAGCAAATATTGCATCGGATGCAGGGGTCGATGGGTCAGGCTCTCGAAAGCGAAAAAGGCCATAAACGTCAGCCCGATTAACAGGATGGCATATTTTGTCGCCCGATCGGTTAGCTGGTACTGGTCGGCAAGCGACATGACATCGGCACTGAACGCCGGTAAGCGCGACCACGGGATCTCCATATCATCCTTGAAATAGCTGCCCATATCATTGGCGAACCAGCTGCTTTGCCAGTGGGCGCGATAGCCGGCAGCATTCACTTCGCGTTTCGTTGGCAGGAAGCTGCCGAGAAAGCCGGGATGCGGCCAGTTACTGGTCAGCTGCAGCTCGCTGTTGCGCCCGAGCGGCGCCAGTGAAAATGCGCCCGTCCCGTTCAGATCGAGCGAAAAAGCAATCTCAAGCGGCTTGTTGTCCTCCGCCAGCGCAGGCATCCGCATATGGATGCCCGCCCCATCGCCGCTGATCCCCAGCCCTGGTTCCACGCTTAATACGCTGCCGTTAACCTTCGGGGCGTGGATGGCGCCAATGCCGCGGGCATCGCCGACGCTCACCACCAGCCGCGGCAGGCCCAGGGTGATATGCGTTTTTCGCAGCGACGCCAGACGCAGCGGATCGAAGGTGGCCTTAATCTGCAGGGCGTTATGCCATACCTGCCCGCTGTAGATGCCCACCCTTCTCGACTCCACGGTCTGTTTGCCGGTGACCGCCAGCGACTCCGGCAGCCAGTAGTACACCCAGCTACGCTGATAGGCGACCTCTTTTTGGTTTTCCCTGCGGGTCAGCGTCTCGGTTACCGGAATAGCGATCAGCGGCCCGGCGAGTTTTTGCGAACCGCTGGTGCTCTGCTCAATGGCGTCCACTACCTCGCTGCGATAATCAGCCCGCTCATTGATGAGCTCCCTGACCATCATTAAAGGTAGAGATAACAGCACAATACAGCCTATTAGCGTGGTGATTTTCCAGAATAACGGTGATTTCAACATAGCTTTCTCCCTATCGTGATGGCCTCACCATAGGGCGGCTGTGTGGGGAGAATTTGAAGCTATGTGAAGGGACGGTGAAGTCTCAGCGTAGCGACCACGCCGCCTTCGGGCCGATTGCGCAGACGGATATCGCCATGATGCAGGCGCGCCACTTCACGAACGAAGGCCAGCCCAAGGCCGCTGCTCTTGTGGCCGTCTTCACGCGGTAGCGAGTAGAACCGCTCAAAGATCCGCGTCAGGGCATAGTCCGGAATACCGCATCCGTTATCCGTTACGCTCAGTTGCACCTCTGCATTTCGTTTCTCTACCCCCAGGGCGATCTCGCCGCCCTGGGGGGTAAAATCAATCGCGTTGTCGAGCAGATTACCCAGCGCCTGGGCCAGCAGTTCGCCATCGCCATTGACCAGCATCCCACTCGCCTGCCAGCGCAGAGTAATGGCTTTCGCCGCCAGGGCGATGTCGCGCTCCTCCGCCAGGCGTTGGTATAGCGCATCTATCGACACCGGCTGTAGCTTTATCTCCAGCCGGCTTTCCAGTCGCGCCTGCTGGAGTAACCGCTCCACCAGCAGCTGCATGCGGGTGTTCTGCGCAAGGATATTCTCAGTAAACCGCGCCGCCACCGCAGGCGGCGGCCCTTCGCGCAGAATCTCCGCCGCACCGCGAATAGCCGCCAGCGGACTTTTCAGCTCGTGCGTCAGGTCATAGACATAGTTTTCGATGGCGTTTTTGCCTTCGAGCTTCACCCGCATGCTCTCCAGCGCCTGGGCCAGCTTACGCAGTTCGCTGCTGCCGACCTCCGGCAACGGCAGCGGGCGGTCAGCGGTCACGGAGTCCGCATAGCGCACCAGCTTACCGATAGAGAAATTGATCCACCAGACGACGCCGCAGCCGATCAACAGCGCAATGCCCAGCAGGGCGCCGCCGGCCCAGAGGATCCGCCGCTCGCTGCGCTTAATGACCGGCGTCATCGCCAGGTTGGGTTTACCGACGCTCAGCACGCCGATAATCCGCCCCTTATCCATCACCGGCGCGGCGATATACATCACCGAGCTGGCTTCATCATGCGGATCGCTGCGCGAACTGCGCGCGCCATACTGCCCGCGCAGGGTGAGCCAGACGTCGTTCCAGCGTGAATAGTCCTGCCCTGTCGCCTCTCCACTGGAGTCAAACACGACCTTGCCCCGGGCATCGGTCAGATAGACGCGGTACTCATTACGCACCTTTTTAATTCCGCCAATGTTGGCGTTTAGCCGCTGCTGGTTGAGCTGTTGAAAGGCCTGCGCCAGCCTGCCCTGCTGCGGGTTTGCCACCAGCAGGTCCTCACGCGCCAGCGCCGCCAGCAGGGTGGCGGTATCGTTGAGGGTCCCCTCCGTCGCCCGGCGCACGCCCGGCTTCACTTCCTGGACAAAGATCGACAGTACAAACCACGCGGCGATCGCGACGATAAGGAAATAGCCCAGCAGCAGGCGCATGCCGATGCGCATCAGCTGCGCCCCAGGCTGTAGCCCATCCCGCGATGGGTATTGATTGGCGACAAATCAGGATTCACGGCCCGCAGTTTAGCGCGCAGGGTTTTGATGTGGGTGTCGACGGTGCGGTCGAGGCTTTCCCAGGCATCGCTCCATACCCGCTCCATCAGCTGCTGACGGGAGAAAACGCGACCGGGCGCGTGAAGCAAAGTTTTCAACAGCAGAAATTCATAGCGCGTCAGGTTCAGGGGCTGGCCGAACCAGCTTATCGACGCCGCCTGCTCGTCAAGCACAAACTCGCCGACGCGAACTACCGACGAAGGCGCGGCAAATTTTTGCAGCCGTCGCAGCACGCTGCGCACCCGCGCGCAAACTTCGCGCGGCGAAAACGGCTTGGCGATGTAATCGTCAGCGCCGATTTCCAGCCCCAGCAGCTTATCGACCTCATCGCTCCGCGCCGTGAGAAACAGCACCGGCAGCGCCGGAAAGCGCGTCAGCAGGCGCCGACAGAGCTCGAAGCCGCTGATATCCGGCAAGCCAACGTCGAGGATGGCGACATCGGGCGCCTGATGCGCCGCCGCCTCCAGCGCGGGCAACCCGCGGTCGAAGACGGTGACCTGGAAGCCCTCCTGCTGGAGCATATAAACCAGGGTATCGGCGATACTCTGTTCATCCTCAACTAACCAAATCCATGGCTGCTGCATGCGCGCTCCCGTTTATTTATTCCAGGGCATAATCGGCACGGCGCTGATGGCGTTCTTCGGCGAACCATCAACTACTTTATCCGAATAGGTCAGGTAGACCAGCGCATTGCGCTTCGCATCATAGAAGCGAACGACCTGTAGCTTTTTAAATACTAACGAGGTGCGCTTCTGGAACACCACGTCGCCCTGGCTTTTGCCATTTTTGATTTTGTCCGTCAGCTCAATCGGCCCGACCTGCTGGCAGGAAATCGCCGCGTCGGAGGTATCCTCCGCCAGCCCCAGGCCGCCTTTGATCCCGCCGGTTTTCGCCCGGCTGATATAGCAGGTCACGTTCTGTACATCCGGATCGTCAAAGGCTTCGACGACAATTTTGTGATCCGGTCCTAACCATTTGAAGACCGTATCCACGGAACCAATCTGCTCCGCCTGAGCAACCTGACAGCCGGCCAGCAACAGCAGGCCCATCGCAAACTTCTTGTATTTCATATTGTTACCATTATTAAAAAATATAGCTAAGTGATTATCACGGACCTAGCAGAAAAGGTTTATAGATCACAGCTTTACAAAATTATCGTTCAGATCCACTGACCTACCGCATTTAAAAGCAAAAAAAACACTGAATGCTAAAACATCAAAAAATGCTATTATCCGCTACTTTAATATCAGGCACCTGTGTTTAAGGATGGGGACATTTTATGGATCAAGCAGGGATTATTCGCGATCTCCTTAGCTGGCTGGAAGGTCACCTGGATCAGCCGCTTTCTCTGGACAATGTGGCGGCGAAGGCAGGTTATTCCAAGTGGCATCTGCAGCGAATGTTTAAGGATGTCACCGGCCACGCTATCGGTGCCTATATTCGCGCGCGCCGGTTGTCGAAATCAGCTGTCGCATTACGCCTTACCGCCCGTCCAATCCTTGATATTGCGCTGCAGTACCGTTTCGACTCCCAGCAGACCTTCACCCGTGCGTTCAAGAAGCAATTCTCGCTGACGCCGGCTCTCTACCGCCGCTCGCCGGACTGGAGCTCGTTCGGTATGCGTCCGCCGCTACGTCTTGGCGAGTTTACCCTGCCGAAACATGAATTTGTCGCCCTACCCACGACTCAACTGCTCGGTGTGACTCAGAGCTATACCTGTAAGCTGGAGGAAATCTCCGACTTCCGCAACCAGATGCGGGTCCAGTTCTGGCGAGATTTCCTCGGCAACTCGCCGTCGATCCCCCCGGTGCTCTACGGGCTGCATGAACCGCGTCCGAGCCTGGAGAAAGACGATGAGCAGGAAGTGTTCTATACCACCGCGCTGACGCCGGAGATGGCTAACGGCCACCTGCAGAACGCCCATCCGGTGACGCTGGAGGGCGGCGAGTATGTCATGTTTACGTATGAAGGGCTGGGTACCGGCCTGCAGGAATTCATCCTGACGGTCTACGGCACCTGCATGCCGATGCTGAACCTGACGCGTCGCAAGGGGCTGGATATTGAACGCTTCTATCCTGAAGATGAAAGCCGGGATCAGGCCACGCCGATTCAGTTGCGCTGCGAGTATCTGATCCCGATCCGCCGTTAACGCTGCAGCTCGTCCATCGCGGGGGCGTCAAGATGCGAGACGTCGCCCGCCGTTTCCACCACCCAGCCGGAAGCCAGCCACGGGCTTTGCTGATAATCGACGCGCGAGATCGAGCAGTTGCGCAGGCGCAGACGACGCTCTGCGTATGCCGGCAGCCCTAAAATCGTACTCACCAGGCAGCCCAGCGCGATACCATGACTCACCAGCAGCGGTCGACTACCGGCCGGTAATTCCAGACAGGCGGCCAGCGCCGCATGCATACGTTCGCTAAGCTCCTGCATCGATTCGCCCTGCGGAATGCGACCATCCGGCGTGCCGTTGACCAACTGGCGGCGCCAGCCCTCTTCTTCTTCGCTGAGCGAGTCAATATGGCGCTTCTCCAGCACTCCCATATCCAGCTCGCGCAGGCGCGCATCAGCGATCACGCTGCAGCCGCAGGCTTCGGCGATAATCTCTGCTGTGCGACGGGTTCGCCCCAGATCGCTGGTAATGATATGGGTGATCCCCAGCGTTCTGGCGCGCTCGCCAACCTGCCAGGCCTGGCGCTCACCGTGTGCGGTCAGCGGGCTGTCGGACTGACCCTGAATACGTCGCTCGGCGTTCCACTGCGTTTCACCGTGGCGAACAAGGTATACCTGTAACATGCTTTTTTTCCGTTCTGAACTCGTTATCGACCGCTTGCAGGCATTACCGACTGCCCTGGGGGTGATTTAGAGTATACTGCGATGACGTTAGTTTATTCTGAGTTGTTTTGATTATGCACCATGTTGTCTCAGCGACCACTAATCCCGCCAAAATTCAGGCAATTCTGCAGGCTTTTGACGAGATTTTCGGCGAAGGATCCTGCCACATTGAGTCCGTCTCCGTCGAGAGCGGCGTGCCGGAACAGCCCTTCGGCAGCGAGGAAACGCGCGCTGGCGCACGAAATCGCGTCGCCAATGCGCGCCTCGCCCAGCCCCATGCCGATTTCTGGGTCGCCATCGAAGCCGGAATTGACGATGACAGTACCTTTAGCTGGGTGGTCATCGAAAGCGCCAGCCAGCGCGGAGAAGCGCGCTCAGCCACGCTGCCGTTGCCTGACGTTATTCTTGAGCAGGTTCGCGCTGGCGAAGCCCTCGGGCCGGTCATGTCGCAGTATACCGGCATCGATCAGATTGGTCGTAAAGAGGGAGCGATTGGGGTTTTCACCGGCGGCAAATTAACCCGCAGCAGCGTTTACCATCAGGCGGTCGTGCTGGCGTTAAGCCCGTTCCACAACGCTATTTATCGCTAGCCAACAGCGTCTGCTCCAGCCACTGGCGCAGCTCAACCGGCGCCGACTTCAGGCTGTTGGACCCGCGGGTAATGGTCGCAATGCCGGCACCGAGCTCATTTTTCAGCTCGCGCTGGCTCATCTCACCGCGCAGCAGCTCTTCGATAATGCGCACCCGAGTCCCCAGCGCTTCACGCTCATCAGGGGTCAGCATGAGCTGCAGCAACGGTAGATGCAGATCCTGCGCATAGGCCTGCTGTAGCAGCGCCACAAAGCGCAGCCACTCCTGATGACGTTGTTCGGCAACGGCCGCGGAATAGGGAGATTGTTGGGTCATATCGCGCCACCATATTGAGACGGGCAGCTTACGCTGCCCGTCGAATGTACTCATCAACGAGTACAAAGCATAACATACTTCCCGGCGATCAGTAACGCTGCCGCCACTCCGCATCGCTGAAGAGCTTATCCTGCTGTCCCATAAAGTAGCGATAGTAGGCGTCATAGGAGAGGACATTCTTCACGTAGCCGCGTGTTTCCGAGAACGGAATACTCTCGACAAACGCCACGGCGTCGATCCGTCCGGCGCTGTTCCCCTGCCAGGTGCGTACCCGACCCGGCCCGGCGTTATAGGCCGCCGAGGCGTAGATGCGGTTATTACCGAACTGCTGGTAAACGTACTGCAGATAGCTGGTGCCGATGTTGATGTTGGTTTCCGGATCCAACAGCTGCGACGGGCCGCTGTAGCCGGGAATGCTGAACATGCTGACGGTATGCGTCGCGGTGCCCGGCATAATCTGCATCAGCCCGCTGGCGCCGACCGGCGAGCGCACTTTCGGGTTCCAGGCGCTCTCCTGGCGGGCAATCGCCATCGCGTAGCTCTGCGGAATATCTTTACCGCTGATATAGCGGGCAAACAGATCGTTATAGGCCAGCGGGAAGCGCTCCTCCAGCTGATCCCACAGTTTTCCGGCGATCGTCGCCTGCACGCTCAGATCCCACCAGTGTTGATCAAAAGCGTAACGCGCCAGCTGCGCCTGCTGGGATTTACTACGGCTGGTGACCAGGTTCGCCCATTCAGTGCGCGCGGTGTTATCCATATTCCAGTACATCAGCTCGCGCACCCGGGCCATCTCCGGACCGGAGGCCAGCGCCGGATCGAGCGTGCCAATCGCTTTATCAATGCGGAAGGTATACTCCTCGCCGAGACGCTGCGCAGCGACCATCGGGTAGAAACCCCGCTGCTGCATCAACGACCGGAGGATCGCCTGCGCCTCCTCGTCCCTGCCGCGCTCCAGCAACAGATCCGCCTGCCAGTAGCGCCATTCGTCTTTCTCTTTCGCCTCCATCGGCAGGCGCGCCAGCCAGGTATTCAGACCATGGCGATCGCCCGTCCCCAGCGCCATCCGTACCCGCCGCTCCACCAGCGGCGTGGACTGCGAGCGCATAATCGCATCGTCGCGCCAGATGGCCTGATCTTCGGTCACATCGTTCCCCATCAGGCGCCAGGCGACAATATCGCGTAGCTCCTGGGTCTGATCCTCATTGAGCTGCTGGGCCTGCACCAGCGAAGGGATCATCAAACGGGCATTTTCCACATCCTGACGGGCGACGCTGGCGAAAGCGACGGCGGCCATCTGGCGGGTAAAGTCCGTCGCCCCGGTGGTGCGGGCAAAGGTCAGAACGCTGTTAGGATCGTTAGCCAGGGCGACCACGGCGCTGGCGATGCTCTGGTAGTTGGCAGGCATCTGCTGGGCCAGCGATTTCACCAACCCAATATTGCCGGCCTTCATCGCCAGGCGGATCCGTTCGAGATAGGCCAGCGGATCCTGTTGGCCGGAGTCGCGCCAGGCGCTGAACAGCGGTTCACAGGCGCCGGGCTGGTTCTTGCCCGTCAGCCAGAGCGCTTTCGCTCCGCTCCAGGCCTCCTGCGACTGACCCACGCTCAGTTTGGCGTAGTAGTAGTTGCACTGCGCCTCGGTGCTGGTCGGCTTATCGGGGCTAAACGCCAGCAAGCCGCGCCAGTCGCTGCGCCGGGCCAGTTCATTCACGAAACGCGAACGTAATGAACGCGCCGGGGGCAGCGTCGGGTTGGCGTCAATAAAGTTTTTCACCACCAGCGCCGGCTGGTTCATCAGATCGTCGGTAATCTGCCGGTACTGCAAATAGGGATACAGGGGATAGGTGCTTAACGTGGGCATCAGCTGGTCAACCACATCCATCTGCCGGTTATCCCACGCCTGCTTAATTTGTGCGTAGCGGCTGCGCTGTTCATCCAGTGAATCCGCATGCGCCAGCTGACTCAACGCCAACAGACCAACGCTGGCAGCCAAAAGATGCCACGCCATTTTTTTGGCTTTTTCCACAAGCTCTTCCTCTTTCAGGTGCATTTTCGCAGCATCGTGCCGCTTAAAAGCCCCTGCCGGTTCGGCAGGCGGCTTTACTTATGCTAATCAGACAACGCTAAACGCGCCATGTCCTGAACATTTTTTTACGCTTCTGTGAATCCTGTCGCCTCGCTGGGATTAGCGCGCGAAAAAGGCTACACTTCGGCTTTGAACTATCTATCAAAATAGAAAGAGGCGAAGTCCAACGTGGCTCAATTCGTTTATACCATGCATCGTGTCGGCAAAGTGGTTCCGCCGAAACGTCATATTTTGAAAAATATCTCCCTCAGCTTTTTCCCTGGCGCGAAAATCGGTGTGCTCGGTCTGAACGGCGCCGGTAAATCTACCCTGCTGCGCATCATGGCCGGTATCGACACCGAGATCGAAGGTGAAGCGCGTCCGCAGCCCGGCATTAAAATTGGCTACCTGCCGCAGGAGCCGCAGCTCAACCCGGAGCACACCGTGCGCGAGTCCGTGGAAGAAGCGGTCGCCGAAGTGGTTAACGCGCTGAAGGGTCTGGACGAAGTCTATGCCAAATACGCCGAGCCGGATGCGGACTTCGATAAGCTTGCCGCACAGCAAGGCAAGTTCGAAGAGATTATCCAGGCGCACGACGGCCACAACCTGAACGTGCAGCTGGAGCGCGCGGCCGACGCCCTGCGCCTGCCGGACTGGGATGCGAAAATCGCTAATCTTTCCGGTGGTGAACGCCGCCGCGTCGCACTGTGCCGCCTGCTGCTGGAAAAACCGGATATGCTGCTGCTCGACGAACCGACTAACCACCTCGACGCCGAGTCCGTCGCCTGGCTGGAACGCTTCCTGCACGACTTCGAAGGCACCGTGGTGGCGATTACCCACGACCGTTACTTCCTCGATAACGTCGCCGGCTGGATCCTCGAACTTGACCGCGGCGAAGGTATTCCGTGGGAAGGCAACTACTCCTCCTGGCTGGAGCAGAAAGATCAGCGTCTGGCGCAGGAAGCTTCTCAGGAAGCCGCACGCCGCAAATCCATCGAGAAAGAGCTCGAGTGGGTACGCCAGGGCGCGAAAGGCCGTCAGTCTAAGGGCAAAGCCCGTCTGGCGCGCTTTGAAGAGCTTAACAACGTTGAATACCAGAAACGTAACGAGACCAACGAACTGTTCATTCCGCCAGGCCCGCGTCTGGGCGATAAAGTTCTGGAAGTCAGCCATCTGCGCAAATCCTACGGCGACCGCGTGCTGATCGACGATCTGAGCTTCTCGGTACCGAAAGGCGCTATCGTCGGCATCATCGGTCCGAACGGCGCGGGTAAATCCACCCTCTTCCGCATGATGTCTGGCCAGGAACAGCCAGATTCCGGCACCATCACCCTGGGTGAAACCGTTAAGCTGGCTTCCGTCGATCAGTTCCGCGACGCGATGGACAACAGCAAAACCGTGTGGGAAGAAGTGTCCGGCGGCCTGGATATCATGAAGATCGGCAACACCGAAATGCCGAGCCGCGCCTACGTGGGCCGCTTTAACTTCAAAGGCGTCGACCAGGGTAAACGCGTTGGCGAGCTGTCCGGCGGTGAACGCGGTCGTCTGCACCTGGCGAAGCTGCTGCAGGTCGGCGGTAACGTCCTGCTGCTCGATGAACCGACCAACGACCTGGATATCGAAACCCTGCGCGCGCTGGAAAACGCCCTGCTGGAGTTCCCGGGCTGCGCGATGGTTATCTCGCACGACCGCTGGTTCCTTGACCGTATTGCCACCCACATTCTGGATTACCAGGATGAAGGTAAGGTGGAGTTCTTCGAAGGTAACTTTACCGAGTACGAAGAGTACAAGAAACGCACTCTCGGCGCCGACGCGCTGGAGCCCAAGCGAATCAAGTACAAACGTATCTCAAAATAAAATGCAAAAAAGGCAACGCAAGTTGCCTTTTTTTAATGTTTTGCTCCCTCTCCCACCGGGAGAGGGCCGGGGTGAGGGCAAAGGTAAAAGTAAAAAGGCAACGCAAGTTGCCTTTCTGAGACACGCAACGAGGGGATAGGCAAGGC
>NZ_JH414803.1:19905-101010 GCF_000238715.1 Klebsiella sp. 4_1_44FAA | reverse complement strand
GAGGGCAAGGTAAAAGTAAAAGGCAACGCAAGTTGCCTTTTTAGGGTTTGCTCCCTCTCCCACCGGGAGAGGGCCGGGGTGAGGGCAACAGCCCGCAGAGGATCTACCCCTGCTCCCCCATCAGCTGCTTCACCAGCTCGACGCAGCGCAGGAAGCGCGTATCATAGTCCGACTCCTTAACATGGACGAACTCGATCTCATTCTCTTTCAGCAGCGACACCAGCAGCGACTGAAACTCTTTACGATCCACCGAACTCCCAAGACTGCGTAACCCATCAGCCACCCACGGGGTGTTGTTCTCCAGCAGGATCACCAGGTCAAAGCGGTATTCATCAATCAGCGCCTGCACGAACGGGTGCTCACGCCCCTCGTACTTCAGACAGAACGCCTGAGTACTGACGAAGTCGGTATCGATAAATGCCACCTTGTTGGCATATTTCACTGCGAAATCAATATACTGGGCATGCCCGAGGGCAATTTTATCGTAATCAGAATACTGGAGCGCCATCTCATCGCCGCCGAGATGCGAAAAGACATAATCCCGGCCATATTCCCAGGCGCTGGTAGTATTGAAGATATTGGCGAGCTTATTGACCAGCGTTGATTTACCGCTCGACTCGCCGCCGAGGATCGCCACCGTCCGCACAAAGAACGGTTTCACTTCCGTCGGAATATATTCCCAGTAGCGGAACGGGTTCTCGCGGATCTGGCCGCCGCTAATATTCATAAAGGTCCGCTTAGGATCGATAAGCACCGTCTCGATCCCCAGATGCTCAAGGTACTGCGGCGCATCGGCCTCTTCCGAGGTATAGATCCGGTTCGGCTCGATCCCTTTTTCGCTCATAAAAGCGCGGATCCCATGACTCCACACATCCCAGCCGTGCGGATAGGGCTCCATCCCCTCTTCATTGAACGCATGGATGCGAATATTCTTCTGATACTTAAAGGTCTGTAGCAGCCAGCGCAGGCGGTCAGGCACCGTTGGCTGCTGCGACATGGCGCTCTCTTCAAACAGCTCGCGGTCGCGAGTATCGTCGTAGCCCATGATGATATGCAGCTCATCGACCTGGCTACAGGCGCGTTGAATCAAATAGATGTGCCCGGTATGCAGCGGGTAAAACTTACCAAACACCACGCCGACGCTTTTCTGTCGGCGGGGAAACTCCAGCCCGAGGAAGCGATGCAGCGCTTCAAGCTTCTGCGCGCTCGGGCTTTTGATTTTGGCGTTCAACAGCTGGCTGAGATACCCCTTGGTCATCCCGCTGGCTTCCGCCACCTGCTGCAGGGTACAGCCTTTCTGCTTTATGGCGCTTTTTAAATAGTCAAATGACGACATCGCTAATCTCCTTTTAACTTATTATAAGTCGTCAAAAACGCTTAGCGCGTCTGAAAGCTTTTTCACACCAAAGATTTGCATGCCTTCCGGCACTTTTTTCGGCACATTGGCCGCCGGGACGATGGCGCGGCGGAAGCCATGCTTCGCTGCTTCGGAGATACGCTCCTGACCGCTCGGCACCGGGCGAATTTCGCCGGCCAGCCCCACTTCGCCAAAGACCACCAGGTCCTGCGGCAGCGGGCGATCGCGCAGGCTGGAGACCATCGCCAGCAGTAGCGCCAGATCGGCGCTGGTTTCCGTGACCTTCACCCCGCCGACCACGTTGACGAAAACGTCCTGATCGGCCATCTGCAGGCCGCCGTGGCGATGCAGCACCGCCAGCAGGATCGCCAGACGGTTCTGTTCCAGCCCCACCGCCACGCGGCGCGGGTTGGACATCATCGAGTGATCCACCAGCGCCTGGATCTCCACCAGCAGCGGGCGGGTCCCTTCCCAGACCACCATCACCGAGCTGCCGGAGGTGATTTCATCTCCCCGGCTGAGGAAGATAGCGGACGGGTTGCTGACTTCGCGCAGCCCCTGCTCGGTCATGGCGAAAACGCCCAGCTCATTCACCGCGCCAAAGCGGTTTTTGTGGCTGCGCAGAGTGCGGAAGCGGGAGTCGGCATCACCGTCCAGCAGCACCGAGCAGTCAATACAGTGCTCCAGCACCTTCGGGCCGGCCAGCGAACCGTCTTTGGTGACGTGGCCGACCATAACGATCGCCACGCCGCGAGTTTTGGCAAAGCGCGTCAGATAGGCCGCCGTTTCACGTACCTGGGCGACGCTGCCCGGCGACGACTGAACGTCGGCCATATGCATCACCTGGATTGAGTCGATCACCATCAG
Organism: Klebsiella sp. 4_1_44FAA; assembly: GCF_000238715.1. Taxonomy (NCBI): domain Bacteria; kingdom Pseudomonadati; phylum Pseudomonadota; class Gammaproteobacteria; order Enterobacterales; family Enterobacteriaceae; genus Klebsiella; species Klebsiella sp. 4_1_44FAA. The sequence continues at coordinate 98,786 of NZ_JH414803.1, read as the reverse complement.
CTGCGGTTTTTCTTCATCGGCAATCTGACAGATCTGCTCAATGCTGGTTTCCGAGAGCATGTTCAGGTTCGCCGTCGGCAGCCCAAGGCGATGGGCGCGCATCGCCACCTGCTGCAGGGACTCCTCCCCGGTGACATACAGCGTTTTCATCCCTTCCGCCAGCTTGCACAAAGTCTGCAGCAGCAGGGTCGATTTCCCCGCGCCGGGGTTGCCGCCAATCAGGATCGCGCTGCCCGGCACCACGCCGCCGCCGAGTACGCGATCGAACTCTTTAAACCCGGTGGAGAAACGCGGCAGCGCTTCCAGGCTGATGTTTGACAGCTTCTGCACCTTCGAGACGCCGGCGTTACCGGCGTAGCCTGACAAACGCTCGTTTCTCGCCACCTGCGGCGACGCGGCGATGCGCATCTCGGTGATGGTATTCCAGGCATGGCAGGCGCTGCATTGCCCCTGCCACCGCGGATAATCCGCACCACATTCATTACAGACAAATGCGCGTTTTGGAGCTTTCGCCACGTTTACCTCTTACTTTTGGTTCATGCTGCCCGAGAGAATACAGAATACCCCCATCAGGTCAGCGTGGCGGATAGTCACTTCCGCCTGTTCATTCACTTTAGGCTTCGCATGATACGCGATGCCAAGCCCGGCAGCCTTAATCATCGGCAGGTCGTTGGCGCCATCGCCGATGGCCACGGTCTGCGCCGTTGGGATCTCATACTTTTCCGCCAGCTTGCGCAGCGTATTGGCTTTGTATTTGGCATCGACGATATCGCCGAGCACGTTGCCGGTAAGCTTACCGTCGCGGATCTCCAGTTCGTTGGCGAACACCGCGTCGAGATGCAGTTTGTCGCGCAGATACTCCGCAAAGAAGGTAAAGCCGCCGGAGGCGATCGCCACCTTCCAGCCCAGCGTTTCCAGCTTGAGCACCAGCTGCGCCAGGCCCGGCATCAGCGGTAGCGCGTCGCGAACCTGCAGCAGAATGTTGGCATCGGCGTCTTTTAGTGTCGCCACGCGCTGGCGCAGGCTGGCGGTGAAGTCCAGCTCGCCACGCATCGCCCGCTCGGTCACTTCTGACACCAGCTCGCCGGTGCCGGCCAGTTTCGCGATCTCATCGATGCATTCAATTTGGATCGCCGTGGAGTCCATATCCATCACCAGCAGCCCTGGGGTGCGCAGATGGGGAATTTTACCCAATGGCGCGACGTCCAGCCCCGCCTCATGCGCCAGTCGCGTCGCACGCGGGGTAAGCGAGCCCGCCAGGCGGATCACCTGGTAATCCTCGACCACCCAGGAGGCGACGATCACTAACGCGGCGCCCAGCTCGCGCTGCCACGCCGTCAGACGGCGTTTATCCAGCCCACGTCCGTACAGCAGCCAACCGCTGCGCCCGGCGTGATAATCCAGCGGCATGACCTCGTCACCGCTCAGGGAAAGCGGCAACCCAGGCCACAGGGAAACGTCTTCAGGCAGGTCGCACCAGGTCAAACTGTTAGGCATTACGGCTCCACATCTCTTCATTCAGGCGAGGAAAATAACGCATGAGGCTACCTTGTAACCAGCGCTTCTGGCAACATTAAGCTGCAAATTTTCAAAGGTGGAATATGGTTCGCGCAAAACTGAAATTCCGGCTGCATCGTGCGGTCATTGTCCTTATCTGTCTCGCCCTGCTCGTCGCGCTGATGCAGGGCGCCTCGTGGTTCAGTCAGAACAGTCAGAAACAACGCAATCCGCAGATGGAAGAGCTGGCCCGCACGCTGGCGCAGCAGGTGGTGCTGAATCTCGCGCCGCTAATGCGCAGCGAGACGCCGGACGAGAAGCGCATCCATCAGCTGTTGACGCAGCTCACCCACAACAGCCGCGTACTTGACGCCGGGGTATATGACGAACAGGGCGACCTGGTGGCGCGCTCTGGCGAAAGCGTCGAGGTTCGCGACCGGCTGGCGCTGGATGGTAAGAAAGCCGGCGGCTACTTCAACCAGCAGATTGTCGAACCGGTGCCAGGAAAAAACGGCCCGCTGGGCTACCTGCGTCTGACCCTCGATACTCATACCCTGGCGACCGAGGCGAAGCAGGTGGATAATACCACCAATATCTTACGCCTGATGCTGTTGCTGTCCCTGGCTATCGGCGTGGTGCTGACCCGCACGCTGCTGCAGGGCAAACGCACCCGCTGGCAGCAATCGCCCTTCCTGCTCACCGCCAACAAGCCGGTTGAGGATGAAGACGATGAAAAGAAAGGAAATCTATAATGTCCACATTGCGCCTCCTGCTCTCTGACTCTTACGACCCGTGGTTCAACCTGGCGGTCGAAGAGTGTATTTTCCGCCAGATGCCCGCCACCCAGCGGGTGCTGTTCCTGTGGCGCAATGCCGATACCGTGGTCATCGGCCGCGCGCAGAACCCGTGGAAGGAGTGTAATACCCGCCGCATGGAGGAAGACCATGTGCGGCTGGCCCGTCGCAGCAGCGGCGGCGGCGCGGTGTTCCACGACCTCGGCAATACCTGCTTTACCTTTATGGCAGGCAAACCGGAGTACGACAAAACCGTCTCCACCGCTATTGTGCTGACGGCGCTTAATTCACTCGGCGTAACCGCCGAAGCCTCCGGGCGCAACGATCTGGTGGTCAAAACCGACAGCGGCGACCGCAAAGTCTCCGGCTCCGCCTATCGTGAAACCATGGACCGCGGTTTTCATCACGGCACCCTGCTGCTCAACGCCGATTTAAGCCGTCTCGCCAACTACCTCAACCCGGACCAGAAAAAGCTGCAGGCTAAAGGCATTACCTCGGTGCGCGGACGGGTGGCGAACCTGGTTGAGCTGCTGCCGGGCATTACCCATCAGCAAGTTTGCGAGGCGATCCAGGAAGCATTCTTCAGCCATTACGGCGAACGGGTGGACGCCGAGGTGATCTCCCCGGACAACACGCCGGATCTACCAAATTTTGCTGAGACCTTCGCCCGTCAGAGCAGCTGGGAGTGGAACTTCGGCCAGGCACCGGCCTTCTCTCATCTTCTGGACGAGCGCTTTCGCTGGGGCGGCGTCGAGCTGCATTTTGACGTCGAAAAAGGGCATATCACCCGCGCGCAGGCCTTTACCGATAGCCTGAACCCGGCGCCGCTGGAGGCCCTGGCGGCACGCTTAGTCGGCTGTCAGTATCGGGCAGAAGTATTACAGCAGCAGTGCGAGGCGCTGGTCGGCGATTTCCCGGAGCAGGAAGCGGAACTGAAAGAACTGTCGGCGTGGATTGCCGGCGCAGTGCGCTGATAAAAAAAGCCCGCTGCGCTTAGCGGGCCTGGAAAACCGTAGGCCGGGTCAGACGAAGCCGCCACCCGGCACAACAGCTCTTACTCTTTATCGCCCAGCAGCACGGATTCCAGCGCGATTTTGATCATGTCGTTGAAGGTCGTCTGACGTTCAGCGGCAGTGGTCTGCTCGTGGGTACGGATGTGGTCGGAGACGGTGCAGATGGTCAGCGCTTTCGCGCCGAACTCCGCCGCCACGCCGTAGATTCCCGCCGCTTCCATTTCCACGCCCAGAATGCCGTATTTTTCCATCACGTCGAACATGGACGGGTCCGGCGTATAGAACAGGTCTGCGGAGAAGATGTTGCCGACGCGCGCGTCAACGCCCAGCGCTTTCGCCGCGTCTACCGCATTACGCACCATACCGAAATCGGCAATCGCCGCAAAATCATGGTCTTTGAAACGCAGACGGTTCACTTTAGAGTCGGTGCACGCGCCCATGCCGATCACCACGTCACGCAGTTTGACATCTTCACGCACCGCGCCGCAGGAGCCCACGCGGATGATTTTCTTCACGCCGAAATCGGTGATCAGCTCTTTGGTGTAGATAGAGCAGGACGGGATACCCATCCCGTGGCCCATCACGGAGATTTTGCGGCCTTTATAGGTACCGGTGAAGCCCAGCATGCCGCGCACGTTGTTCACTTCACGCACATCTTCGAGGAAGGTTTCTGCAATGTGCTTCGCGCGCAGCGGGTCGCCAGGCATCAAAACGACGTCAGCGAAATCGCCCATTTCTGCGTTAATATGAGGAGTTGCCATCTTCAGTTCCTTTTACATTGTTGTTTTTGCCGGGTGGCGGCTACGCCTTACCCGGCCTACAAATCGTAGGCCCGGATCGCTGTGCGCCACCGGGCAATGACCTCAGAACATGGCTTTGCCATATTCCATGTCAGACGTACCAAAGTATTTCGCAATAGTCTGGCCGATGTCCGCGAAGGTTTCACGGTGACCGAGCGAACCTGGTTTCACTTTCGGGCCGTACACCAGCACCGGGATATGCTCGCGGGTGTGGTCGGTACCAGTCCAGGTCGGGTCGCAGCCGTGGTCGGCGGTGAGGATCAGAATGTCGTCTTCACCAACCAGCTCCATCAGCTCCGGCAGACGGCGGTCGAACAGCTCCAGACCCGCCGCGTAGCCAGCGACGTCACGACGGTGGCCCCAGGAGGAGTCAAAATCGACGAAGTTAGTGAAGACGATAGTCTCGTCGCCCGCTTCCTTCATCTCTTTGATGGTCGCGTCGAACAGCGCGTCCAGTCCGGTGGCTTTCACTTTCTTAGTGATACCGCAGTTGGCGTAGATATCGGCGATTTTACCCACGGACACCACGTGGCCGTTTTTCTCGTCGACCAGCTTCTGCAGCACGGTCGGCGCCGGCGGCTCTACCGCCAGGTCGTGACGGTTACCGGTACGCTGGAAGTTACCGGCTTTGTCGCCCACGAAAGGACGAGCAATCACGCGACCAATGTTATAGCCGCCTTCGGTCAGCTCTTCACGCGCGATTTCGCACAGCTCATACAGCTTGTCGAGGCCAAAGGTCTCTTCGTGACAGGCGATCTGGAACACCGAGTCAGCGGAGGTATAGAAGATCGGTTTCCCGGTTTTCATATGCTCTTCGCCGAGCTGATCGAGGATCACCGTCCCGGAGGAGTGGCAGTTGCCGAGATAGCCCGGCAGGTTGGCGCGTTTCACCAGCTTATCCAGCAGCTCCTGCGGGAAACTGTTTTCCTGGTCGCTGAAGTAGCCCCAGTCAAACAGCACCGGCACGCCGGCGATTTCCCAGTGGCCGGACGGGGTATCTTTACCGGAAGAAAGTTCATGCGCCCAGGCATAGGCGCCAATCACTTCGGCATTGCCATCCATACCCGCGGCAATTTTACCGGTGGAGCCTTCATGCGCTTTCACCAGACCCAGACGGGTCAGGTTCGGTAAATTCAGCGGGCCTTTGCGGCCGTGGTCAGCCTCGCCTTTGGCGCAGGCTTCTGCAATGTGGCCCAGCGTATCGGCGCCGACGTCGCCAAAGCGGTCTGCGTCTTCCGTTGCGCCAATCCCAAAGGAGTCCAGCACCATGATAAATGCACGTTTCATCTTGTTCTCCATACATCTTGCGCTGCAAAAAAGCGATCAGATCAGTATATCGCTATTCAGTGATACGGCGATAGACTGTCGGTGTAATTTCCGGGGCTTTATCGTCCAGTTTAATGGCCGCTTTGACCGCTTTCGCGGCCTCCTGCCAGCTGTTCTCGTCTTTGGCATGGATCACCGCCAGCGGACGCTGTCCGTCGACGCGGTCACCCAGACGCGCCATCTCGGTAAAGCCAACGCTATAGTCAATGGTGTCCGATGCCTGACGGCGGCCGCCGCCCATAGAAACCACTGCCATGCCCAGCGCGCGAGTATCCATCGCGCTGATAAAACCTTCGGTATCAGCATAGACTGCTTTGCTCAGCATCGCCGTCGGCAGATAATTAGCATAATTCTCGACAAAGTCGCTCGGCCCTTTCTGCGCCGCGACCATGCGGCCAAACACTTCCGCCGCTTTACCGTTATCCAGCACCGCCTGCAGCTTCGCGCGCGCCTCGGCATCGTCCGCCGCCAGCTTGCCGGAGATCAGCATTTCCACACACAGCGCCATTGTCACGTCGAACAGGCGCGGGTTGCGATATTCGCCGGTCAGGAACTGCACCGCTTCGCGAACTTCAACGGCGTTGCCGGCGCTGGAGGCCAGTACCTGATTCATATCGGTCAGCAGCGCGGTGGTGCGCACGCCGGCGCCGTTGGCGACACCCACGATCGCTTCGGCCAGCGCGGCAGAGAGTTCATAAGTCGGCATAAACGCGCCGCTGCCGACTTTGACGTCCATCACCAGCGCATCCAGCCCTTCCGCCAGCTTCTTCGCCAGAATCGAGGCGGTAATCAGCGGGATGGAGTCCACCGTCGCGGTAATATCGCGGGTGGCATAGAAACGTTTGTCGGCCGGGGCAAGGGAGCTGGTCTGCCCGATAATTGCCACGCCAACATCTTTTATAATCTCGCGGAAGCGGTTGTCGTCCGGGAAGATATAGAAGCCCGGGATCGCTTCCAGTTTGTCCAGCGTACCGCCGGTATGGCCGAGGCCGCGGCCGGAGATCATCGGTACGTAACCACCGCAGGCGGCCACCATCGGCCCCAGCATCAGCGAAGTGACATCCCCGACGCCGCCGGTAGAGTGTTTATCGACGATTGGACCGTTAAGGTTGAGGCTTTTCCAGTCCAGAACGGTACCGGAATCCCGCATCGCCATGGTCAGCGAAACGCGCTCCGGCATAGACATATCGTGGAAGAAGATGGTCATCGCCAGCGCGGCGATCTGCCCTTCAGAGATAGTATTGTCGCGGATGCCGTTGATGAAAAAGCGGATCTCTTCATCGCTTAATGCCTGACCATCACGTTTTTTACGAATAATTTCTTGTGCGAGAAACACGGTAACCTCCCAAAGAGAATAAATTGCCGGATGACGGCGCGAGCGCCTTATCCGGCCTACAGGCATCAATTCGTAGGCCGGATAAGCGCAGCGCCATCCGGCAAATCAAGGGATTAGTAGCTGCTGGCGCTCTTGCCGTCGCCGTGACCCAGGGCTTTCAACAGGCTAGCCAGCAGGCTGGATGCGCCAAAACGATAGTGACGAGAATCGGCCCAGTCGGCGCCGAACAGTTCATCAGCGATCGCCAGGAACTGCTGCGCGTCTTCCGCGCTGCGCACGCCGCCCGCCGGTTTGAAGCCAACGGTTTTCTCAACGCCCATATCGCGGATCACTTCCATCATGATGCGCGCGCTTTCCGGCGTGGCATTCACCGGCACTTTACCGGTCGAGGTTTTGATGAAATCGGCCCCGGCTTTGATAGAGATTTCAGACGCTTTACGGATCAGCGCTTCTTCTTTCAGCTCACCGGTTTCGATGATCACTTTCAGCAGCACGTTAGCCGCCGCACAGGCTTCCTTACAGGCTTTCACCAGCTCGAAACCGACCTGCTCGTTGCCGGCGATCAGCGCGCGGTACGGGAAGACCACGTCCACTTCATCTGCTCCGTAAGCGATCGCCGCGCGGGTTTCCGCCAGCGCAATGTCGATATCGTCATTCCCGTGCGGGAAGTTGGTGACCGTGGCGATGCGAATATCCGGCGTCCCCTGCTCATTCAGCGTTTTACGGGCGATCGGGATGAAGCGCGGGTAGATGCAGACCGCCGCGGTGTTACCCACCGGCGTTTTCGCCTGATGACACAGGGCAATGACTTTCTCATTGGTGTCGTCGTCATTCAGAGTGGTCAGGTCCATCAGTTTTAACGCGCGCAGGCTGCTTGCTTTTAAATCAGTCATTTCATACTCCGCCGGCGTCATGCCGGATCAATAGTTTGTTCACCTTGCGAGTCTGTTACTATTGTAACATTCGCTCGTCGTTACACTTCGACATTCATCACAGTTAATGAAAACTACTTACTAATTTGCATTACTGTAACGTGATTAACATCACAAATTAGCACTCAATACCGCAGCAATTATCGTTAGTCCCCTCTTAAGCATAATCGATACTATACCGCCGATGAGAATGTGATAATTCTAACACACAATAACAGGTACACTCGATAGCGTGGCGCACATTTTGCCCAACCTACGGGCAATAAAAACGCTACAAATTGAAATATAAACCTTTTTTCAAAAAAGAGAGTGGTGATGGAATTATCACATTTACAGCAACACCAGCGGCACGGTGGCCGCTGGTTCAGGAGACAGGCTTACAGGGCGAGAAAAACCCCGGCGATGGTGGCGCTCATCAGGTTGGACAGCGTCCCCGCCGCTACCGCACGTAGCCCAAGCTGAGCGATATCCTGCCGCCGGTTGGGCGCCATTCCCCCGAGTCCGCCAATCAGAATGGCGATCGATGACAGGTTGGCAAAGCCGCACAGCGCGAAAGAGATAATGGCTTTGGTGTGATCTGAAATGACCTGCAGCCCGGCCGCCGCCACTTCGGCATCTGCCTTTAAATATTCGCCAAAGTTCATGTAGGCCACGAACTCGTTAATGATCAGCTTCTGGCCGATAAACGACCCCGCCACCGTCGCTTCGTGCCACGGCACGCCAATCACCCACGCCAGCGGTGAGAAGATCCAGCCGAGGATCATCTGCAGCGACAGCTCAGGATGGTTAAACCAGCCGCCGACGCCGGAGAGTATGCCGTTCAGCAGGGCGATCAGCGCAATAAACGCCAGCAGCATCGCGCCGACGTTGAGCGCCAGTTGCATACCAGACGCGGCGCCGGAGGCGGCGGCATCCAGCACGTTGGCCGGTTTATCCGCGTCAGCGCTTTGGCTGTCATGAGCCGGGTTATCGTCCGGTTTGTCCGTTTCCGGTACGATAATTTTGGCAAACAGCAGACCTCCCGGCGCCGCCATAAACGACGCGGCAATAAGGTACTCCAGCGGAACGCCCATCTGCGCATAGCCCGCCAGTACCGAGCCCGCCACCGAGGCCAGGCCGCCGCACATGACCGCAAACAGCTCCGAGCGAGTCATGGTGGCGATATAAGGACGCACCACCAGCGGCGCTTCGGTCTGGCCAACAAAGATGTTCGCCGTGGCCGACAGCGATTCGGTACGTGAGGTCTTCAGCACTGCCCGCAGCGCGCCGCCGAGAATGCGAATGACCAGCTGCATAATGCCCAGGTAGTAAAGCACGGCAATCAGCGACGAGAAGAAGACGATCACCGGCAGCACGCGCAGGGCAAAGACGAAGCCGCCGCCGCCAAACACCTCGAACATTTTATCGGAGACCAGCCCGCCGAAGATGAAACTAATCCCTTCATTGCCGTAGGCAATAACGCTGGCGACGCCATTCGACATCGCTAATAGCGCCGCGCGCCCGGCCGGTACATACAATATTAACGCGCCGATACCCACCTGGATTATCCAGGCGCCGAGCACGGTGCGCAGGTTAATGGCTTTTCGGTTATTGGAGAGCAGCACAGCAATGGCCAATAGCGCCACCATGCCGATAAGTCCCATGAGGATTTGCATACAGATTCCCTGTGTTTTTGATAGTCCAGTACTAACCGCGTGATTATATCGGCCTGAAACTATCCTGCCCGTCTGGCTTCACACATTTTAAGCAAATCAATGATATGGATGGACAATTATGAGAAATCGATCACCATACAGAGGCCGGGGGAAGGGAAAACAAGGCGAGCGTATTGTGCATGATCCTTTCTTCTATGGCTGCCGGCGACTCCGGACGCAGTTCACACAGCGCCTCAAATACCCGTGCAGCTTGTTCCGGTCGATTGGGCTGTCCCTGAAAGCCATTTAGCGGCATATCCGGCGCATCGGTCTCCAGCAGCAGAGCGGAAAGCGGCAGACGCGCCATCACTTCACGGGTTTTACTGGCGCGGGGATAGGTAATGGTGCCGCCAACGCCGATCTTATAGCCAAGCTGAACGAAGCGCTCGGCCTGCTGCAGGCTGCCGGCAAAGCCATGGATGACTCCGGTACGCGGCAGGGCATGTTTTTTCAGCAGCATCGCCAGCTTATCGTGGGTGCGTCTGGAGTGGAGGATCACCGGCAGATCGTAACGCTTCGCCAGCCTCAGCTGCGCTTCCAGCAGCGCCTGCTGACGATCAAACTGCGGATCGTCGCGATAAAGATCGAGGCCAATCTCTCCCACCGCCACCAGTTTAGGCGGCCGCTGCGCCATCAAGGCTTCCAGCTGCGCCAGTCCCTCATCAGTATGCTCTTCGATGACGATCGGATGCATACCCAGCGCGGCGTACAGCGCTTCGTGCTGAGCTGCCAGCGCCAGCACGCGGCTAAAACGCTCAGCAGAGATGGCTGGAACGATAATTCGCCCGACGCCGGCCTGCGCCGCACGCGCCAGGCTGGCGACCTCATCTGCCGCGAAGGGGGGAAAATCAAAGTGACAGTGGGTATCGATAAAACGGTGCGTCACGCCAGATCCTCATGATCAAAACTGGGGTCATTCGCCTGGGGCGCAGGAATGATGGTCGCCTGGGGCGCTTCATTGGCCACCGGCACCGGCGGCACCACCACCGGCGCGGGCCGGGCAATACGCGGCGCGTGGCGCAGCAGCGGCGGCTGGTCGGCCAGTAGTTTACCCACCGTTGCCAGGAAATAACGGCCGCACTGGCGTCCGGTTTTGTAGTCCTCCAGCAGCGCCGGTAGTCGGCTGCCAAGCGCCATGCTGCGCAGCGGCCGCTGCGGATAGATTTCGAAGATCCGCAACTTACCCGGCGGTTTCTCGATGAACTGCTGGATGGCGCGGTAGGTGGTTTCGTGATGATGCACCAAATTGACCAGCGGTTGCAGACTACTCTCTCCCAGCCAGCGCTCCATCCGCTTGAACCACTGCGGGGTATAAAACATCTGCGAAGGGACGGTACGGATCACCACGATGGTCTGGGCGCCGCGGCGGGCCGCCTCCTGCACCGGGATCGCATCGCTGACGCCGCCGTCCAGGTAGCTAACGCCGTCGAGCAACACGCCGCTGCGATAAAAGCCGGGGATGGCGCTGGAGGCGCGGATCAGATCCAGCCACGTTTGCGGCGTCGGCGAAAAATAGCTGGCGGAGTAATCGTCACCGCGGCAAGCGCATAGCCACAGCTCTTTCCCCAACGCGAACTGCGCTTCGGCATAGTTCATGGCAAGCGGCATTTGCTGCGAAGTGGCCTCAACCAGCCAGTCGAGATCGATAAGGTTGCCGCCGCGCACAAAGCGCATCGGATCGAAAAACTGGCGTGAAGTGGTGTAGCGGGTGATAACTTTGCGGGCATAGCCTTGCTGATTACACATGTAGGCGGAGAGATTTTGCGCGCCGGCTGAAGTACCCAGCATCAGGTCAAAGGGGTTAAATCCGGCGCGCATAAATTCGTCCAGCACCCCGGCAGTAAAAATCCCTCGCTGTCCTCCGCCTTCGCATACCAGCGCCAGCTTGCCTGGTCGGAAGGGTTTAACCGCCAGCGGGGCGATATTGCCCAGCGTGACGGGAATGCGTTGCCCCACCCTACTTTCCTGTTCGATTGATCTTCTCCTGACAAGGTAACGCAATTTGCCCGCCGCTTAAACCGCGAAAGCCAGTCCTCAGGACTGGCTTTGTGTAAGATGACGTGTCAGTAAAAATGCTTAGGCTTCAGTATCGCCCGCATCGCGGGCCGCCTAAGGACGTCTGCGTCCTGTAAACAGGCTCACCAGGAACAGGATAATCCCGACGACAAAGACGATTTTCGCAGCGCCAGCGGCCGTACCCGCCAGACCACCAAAGCCCAGAGCCGCAGCAATTAATGCAATGACCAGAAAAATAATTCCCCATCGAAACATACTTTTCTCCTTACCATAATGGACGGTGAACAGCGGTTTGCGCACCCTTTCTGTATAGCTCATCGCTCAGTGGATGCTGCTATTCGTTCGGCAACCTTGGCCAGACAACACTTTTGTTAATAACTAGGTTTACTTAACGCTAAGATCGTTGCGCACGCTTTTCACACCGGAGACCGCTTTCGCAATCTCTGCGGCACGCTCCGCCTGCGCCGCGGAAGCCACCGTACCGGTCAGATGTACCGCGCCGGCGTTGGTTTCGACTTTCACATTGCGCGAAGGGACAATGTCATCCGCCAGCAGCTTGGCTTTCACTTCGCTGGTAATGGCGGTATCCCCGGCATAGCCTTTCAGCGTCGCCGTCTCGCTCGATGATTTATGATGGACCGTCAGCTTGTCGTTAACGTGTGAGACGCCTTTGACCTCTTTCGCTACGCTCAGTGCCTGACTTTTCTGTTCAGCACTGGTGACGTCGCCGCTGAGGGTGACCACTTTATTCTCCGTTTTCACCGAAATATCGCCGGAGTTAATATCTTTATGGTCGATCAGCGCCGCTTTTACCCGTGCGGTAATGGTACTGTCATCCATAAAATCGCCGACTTTGTTAATCGAATTATCTACCGCCTCTCCCGCATTGCTGGCAGCCGACTTCGCACTGTCTACCGTTGTTTTTTCCGTCTCTGCCGAGGCGTTCAACGCGGCTAAGCCTAAGAAGAGCGCCAGCAACATATTGGCATTCTTTAGTCTGGTCATCGTTATGTCCTCGTTTTTTCACCAGCGCTGGCGTCTTATCGCAGTGAATTACGCCAGCATTTTTAAAAACACGAATTAAATATAGTAGACAGACGAAGGGGTTGCGGAGGATATGGATAAAAAACAGACGAATTAGCGGTGTTTTAAGAACTTTCCAGAAGGAAGGGACCGGGAGCGTAACCAGAAAAAAGCGCGGCCTGCGCCGCGCTTCGTCAGGGATTAGTGCTCGCGCGTTTTGCGGAACACCACGTCAGGGTAACGCTCCTGCGTCAGGTTCAGGTTGACCATTGTCGGGGCGATGTAGGTCAGGTTATCGCCGCCATCCAGCGCCAGCTGAACTTCATTTTTCCGCTTGAACTCTTCGAACTTCTTCACGTCAGTAGATTCAACCCAGCGCGCGGTGGCCACGTTGACCGATTCGTAAATCGCTTCCACGTTGTATTCGCTTTTCAGACGCGCTACCACCACGTCAAACTGCAGCACGCCGACGGCGCCAACGATCAGATCGTTATTAGCGATCGGGCGGAAGACCTGGACCGCGCCCTCTTCAGAGAGCTGAACCAGCCCTTTCAGCAGCTGTTTCTGCTTCAGCGGATCCTTCAGGCGAATACGACGGAACAGTTCCGGCGCGAAGTTCGGAATACCGGTGAACTTCATCATCTCGCCCTGGGTAAAGGTATCGCCAATCTGAATGGTGCCGTGGTTATGCAGGCCGATGATATCGCCTGGGTACGCTTCTTCAACGTGCGAGCGATCGCCCGCCATAAAGGTCAGCGCGTCGGAAATCACTACGTCCTTGCCGATACGCACCTGACGCAGCTTCATACCTTTTTCATATTTGCCGGACACCACCCGCATGAAAGCCACGCGGTCGCGGTGTTTCGGATCCATGTTGGCCTGAATTTTAAACACGAAGCCGGTGAATTTCTCTTCCGTGGCGGTGACTTCACGCGTGTCGGTGTTGCGCGGCATCGGCGCCGGGGCCCACTCCACCAGGCCATCCAGCATATGGTCAACGCCGAAGTTACCTAACGCGGTTCCGAAGAAGACCGGGGTGATTTCCCCGGCCAGGAACAGATCTTTGTCGAACTCATTCGACGCCCCCTGCACCAGCTCCAGCTCGTCACGCAGCTGCTGCGCCAGGTCTTCCCCCACCGCCGCGTCGAGATCCGGGTTGTTGAGCCCCTTCACGATACGCACTTCCTGGATGGTGTGGCCTTTACCGGTCTGATACAGGTAGGTTTCGTCTTTGTAGAGATGATAAACGCCTTTGAACAGCTTGCCGCAGCCGATAGGCCAGGTAATCGGCGCGCAGCCGATTTTCAGCTCGTTCTCGACTTCATCCAGCAGCTCCATCGGATCGCGGATATCACGGTCGAGTTTGTTCATAAAGGTGAGGATCGGCGTATCGCGCAGACGGGTGACTTCCATCAGCTTACGGGTCCGATCTTCGACGCCTTTTGCCGCGTCAATCACCATCAGGCAGCAGTCCACCGCCGTCAGGGTACGGTAGGTATCTTCGGAGAAGTCTTCGTGCCCCGGGGTATCCAGCAGGTTCACCAGGCAGTCATGATACGGGAACTGCATTACCGAGGTGGTGATCGAGATACCACGCTGCTTTTCCATCTCCATCCAGTCGGATTTCGCGTGCTGGCTGGAACCACGACCTTTTACTGTACCGGCGGTCTGAATCGCCTGTCCGAACAGCAGCACCTTTTCGGTGATGGTGGTCTTACCGGCATCCGGGTGAGAAATAATGGCAAAAGTGCGGCGTTTGGCCACCTCTTGCAGATAAGGAGACAACGTCATAATTAATCTTCTAAGTAAACGCGGCCATGGGCCACGCATGTGGAATACGAAAAATTGCGGCTATTTTACCCATCAACGGGGGGGAGGCAATCAGTGTTTACACAGGAGCTGCTCCAGTTCGCTTAACGAGGTCACCGTCCAGTCCGGCTCGAGGTCCGCCGGCAGCTCGCGCTGATGCGCATTGAGCCAGCAGGTCGCCAGTCCGGCGTTCACGCCGCCGCGAATATCCGACTCGGCGGTATCACCGACCATCAGCACCCGCGAGCGCGGTGGGTTACCCGCCTGCGCCAGCGCATAATCGAAAATACGCGCGTCCGGCTTGGCGACACCCACCTGTTCAGAAATAATCAGCAAATCAAAGTGATCGCGTAAACCTGTCCGCTCCAGACGAGTCTGCTGCAGCGAGGTAAAGCCGTTGGTGATGATGCCCATTCTGACCTTGCCCTGCAACGCGTTGAGCAGCGAGACCGCGCCCGGCAACGGGGCACAGATTTCCGCCATCGCATTCATAAACGCGTCGTTGAGTTCCCCGGGCGGCACATTCAAACGTTCCGCCCAGCTGTCAAAACGCTGGTGCTGCAGCTGCAGCGAGGTGATGGCGCCGTTTTGGTAATCCACCCATAGCGGCTTGTTCACGGCCTGATAGTCCTGAAAATCTTCGGCGGTAAAGGTCACGCTGTAGTCGAGAAACATCCGCTGCAAGCCGCTGAAAGAATCAAACGTAAACAGCGTTTCATCGGCATCAAAGAAAATCCAGTCCCATTTCATCGTATCACCTTGTGTTACATACTGATTGGCAGAGCCATAATAATGGCGTCTTCGCGTCCGTCGGTCGTAGGATAGTAGTTGCGGCGGATGGTTGCCTCATTGAAGCCTACGCTCTCATACAGCGCGATGGCGGCAACGTTGGATGCTCGCACCTCCAGCCACAGCGTGACGACGCCGAGTTTTTCGACTTCATCAATGACATGCTCCAGCAGCGCTCGCCCCAGGCCGCGGCGCTGGTACGCGGGATCGACGGCGATATTGAACAGCGTCGCCTCATCCAGCACCACTTGCGTAATGGCGAAAGCCGCCATTTCGCCATCTACCGATAGCTGATAGTTGCGATAGCGCTCCCCCTGGTTACTGGCCAGAGTCTGTTCGCTCCACGGGAAAGCGTGGGCGCGTTTTTCGATGTGCCAGGCTTTGGTTAAATCAGCCGTGCTGAGGGTAGAAATCGTGTTCATGTGCGCAGATTTGTTGCCAGAGCGCCCTGCGAGCCGGCGCGCTGGTCTGGAGTTCATCAAAAGCGGGGGTGGACACCTGGGCGCCCGCCAGCGGCAGCGACGCCTCTGTGCCCAACCGCCAGCTGTTGCAGCGGCTGTCCTGCGGCAGCATCGCCACCCGCTCCGGAGTCAGCTGCAGGACCTGATCTGGCGTCACGGCCAGCGCGCGTAATATGTCGCCAATCAGCGGCTCTGTCAGCGACGGCGGGGTTTCCGCCACCATCACCAGACGAATATGTTCAGGAAGCGAGATAGCGATTTCGCCCTGCAACGCCCCCGGTCGGCGCAGCGACCACTGGGTAATGCCCAGCTGCTGTAATTGCCAGTCTCGTCGGGATGTCATAGCGAAACACTCCTGTTAAACAAGCGCGCAATATAGCAAATCCGTCGTATCTGCGCCAACAAACTACTATAATCGGCGCCAGTCTTAATGAAGGAGTGTTTCATGTCCGCTTTTACCCCGGCAAGTGAAGTCTTGCTGCGCCACAGTGATGATTTCGAGTCCGCCCGCGTTCTGTTTGCCGGTGACCTGCAGGATGACCTGCCTGCGCGTCTGGATACCGCGGCCAGCCGCGCCCACACCCAACAGTTCCACCACTGGCAGGTCCTCAACCGCCAGATGGGTGACACCGTCCGTTTTAGCTTAGTGGCTGAGGCCGCTGACGTCGCCGAATGCGACACCCTGATCTACTACTGGCCAAAGAACAAACCAGAGGCGCAGTTCCAGCTGATGAACCTGCTCTCTCTGCTGCCGGTGGGAAGCGACATTTTCGTCGTCGGTGAAAACCGCAGCGGCGTCCGCAGCGCGGAGCAGATGCTGGCTGAATACGCGCCATTAAACAAAGTGGATAGCGCCCGCCGCTGTGGCCTCTATCATGGCCGTCTGGAAAAGCAGCCGACCTTCGACGCCGACGCATTCTGGGGCGAATACACACTGGATAATCTGACGATTAAAACCCTGCCGGGCGTCTTCAGCCGCGACGGTCTGGACGTCGGCAGCCAGCTGCTGCTCTCCACCCTCGAGCCGCATACCAAAGGGAAAGTGCTGGACGTCGGCTGCGGCGCGGGCGTGCTGGCCGCCGCGCTGGCCAGCCATTCACCGAAAGTGCGCCTCACCCTGTGCGACGTCAGCGCCCCGGCGGTCGAAGCCAGCCGCGCGACGCTTGCCGCCAACGGCCTGGCTGGCGATGTGTTTGCCAGCAACGTCTTCTCCGAGGTCAATGGTCGCTTCGACATGATCATCTCCAACCCGCCATTCCATGACGGCCTGCAGACCAGTCTCGAAGCCGCCCAGGCGCTGATCCGCGGCGCGGTTCGCCATCTGAACAGCGGCGGCGAGCTGCGCATTGTCGCCAACGCCTTCCTGCCGTATCCGCAGGTGCTGGATGAGACGTTCGGCTTCCATGAGGTGATCGCCCAGACCGGGCGCTTTAAGGTCTATCGCACCATCATGACGCGTCAGGCGAAAAAATAATCGTCTTTTCACGCCGGCGGCCCGCTCCTGGTACCGCTGGCGCTTCCCGCGGGCAAATCCGCCCATTTTTGCAGCAATCGATACAACCTGCATAATTAACTATTGACGTGTCGCCGAAAACCACTAGAATGCGCCTCCGTGGTAACGATACTTTCAGAGTATCGATGGTATGCGAAGGTGGCGGAATTGGTAGACGCGCTAGCTTCAGGTGTTAGTGTCCTTACGGACGTGGGGGTTCAAGTCCCCCCCCTCGCACCATAATCCACGAAGATATTGCTCGCACTGGGCGAAGGTGGCGGAATTGGTAGACGCGCTAGCTTCAGGTGTTAGTGTCCTTACGGACGTGGGGGTTCAAGTCCCCCCCCTCGCACCAACGAGGCAATATCTCAAAGAAAGAATACTGTGCGAAGGTGGCGGAATTGGTAGACGCGCTAGCTTCAGGTGTTAGTGTCCTTACGGACGTGGGGGTTCAAGTCCCCCCCCTCGCACCAATATTCTTCCCTCTCCCGGCATTATCCTCTCAGTTTAATATCCACAATCATCAGCATTATTCCGCCGATCAACGCGACACACGATGGCAGCAGGATAAAATGGCGCAATTGACGATGCCAGATCATCGCCGCGGACATCAGCATGCCCACCGCGACCAGTACCCGCCATACGTCAGCCGACACTCCGGCATACCCGAGAGCGACAATTAGCGCGCCGGGAATCATCACTCCCCAGCCGCTTCCTAATGCTCGCTGCAGCATGGTTTCACCTCTCACAACGATAATGATAACCAATGTCATATGATAATCTTTATCATTTGTCATTTGCGACGTGCTCTGCCCCTTTTTCTTTACGTTCGCGGTAATGACATACATTCATGAAGGTGATAAATTAAGCGGATTATCGATATATATTAAATATTTTGCTTATTTTGCAAATAACCTTTTTTTGCACATTGTTATCAGACTCTTCATTTTTGGCTTTCATCATTTTGAAATTTAACGACTAATAATGATTCTTCCGATATGACTGCACAAACCTGGCGAGCACACTACGCACAAAAATATCAATATTCCTTACGGCTTTTTTTACTGCTTAATTTCATTTCTTCCTCGCTGTCGCTGGTCACCCCCCTATTTACGGTAGTTCGTTTTACGCTGCCCTGCGCCCTGATCGTCGTCTGCAGCGGGCTGCTGCTGCTCTGGCACTGGAAATGGCCGCAATCGAAAATAAATATTCCCACTATCTCGTTGTTATTTGGCATGCTATGGGCATGGCACGTAGTGACAAAAGCGATGCTATTGACACCGCCGCATTTTAACTATCTGGTGATCGCCCTATTAAGCATTCTGTTTATCGGCACCATCGCTTTTTCCAATAATATCACTGCCTTTACCCTCCACTCTTTACCAACTTTCCTTGCCTGCCTGATAATGGCGGAGGGGGAACAATGGTTGCGTATGACTTACTGCTTTATGCTGCCTATAGCCGGTATTACCCTGCAAAATATTATCCAGAAGCGCAGCGATGCCTTTACGCAGGGTTTAATGGATAAACTGATGCATGAACGCAATACGCTCAACGATCTCAGTATGCTCGATCCCCTGACCGGTTTGTATAATCGCCGCGGACTGCAGAACCGCCTCGATACCCTGCTGGCGCTGGACGGCGACAACCACTACGTGCTGCTCCTCGATATCGATCACTTCAAGGCCTATAACGATCACTATGGTCATATGATGGGTGACCAGGCGCTTATTCGCGTCTCAGCTGCCATTCGCAACGCTGTACGCTCACGCGATATTGTCGCCCGCTTTGGTGGAGAGGAGTTTATGGTGCTGCTGACCAATAGCAGCGAAGAAACGGCCTGGAAGACAGCCGAACGTATACGTCAGCGGGTCTATGACCTGAAGATCCCGCATATGTTTAATGAAAGCGTCGCCACCAACGTCACCATCAGTATTGGCCTGACGCCGCTCATTAATGACAACATTGAACAAGCGCTGGCGCGCGCCGACGGCGCACTCTATGAGGCCAAAAATAAAGGCCGCAACATTATTCTTGCCAGTTGACCTGCGCGCGCTGCGACATCGCGGCGCCGATAAAAGCCTTGCCATGCCGCCTGCAAGCAACTAATATCAGTAATCATTATCATTTAGATTTGTATCTGGAAATCGAATGGCCTGGCGTTCCCTTCCTCTCAGCGATGAACTTATCTGGCGGGCTCCTTTGCCGACGGCTGAGCATGCCCTGGCGGAGAGTATTCGGGAAAAAATCGCCACCCTGCGTCCACACCTGCTTGATTTCCTGCGACTTGACGAACCCGCCCCACGGCACGCGTTAACGCTTGCCGAATGGTCGCAACCCATCGCCTTGCGCTCCCTGCTGGCCACCTGGTCCGATCATATCTATCGTCATCAGCCGACGCTGCCTCGGGAACACAAGCCTCTGCTCTCGCTCTGGGCGCAATGGTATATCGGTCTGCTGGTGCCGCCGCTGATGCTGGCGCTGCTCAATGAGCCGCAAGGCCTCAGCCTGGCGCCAGAACATTTCCATGTCGAATTTCATGAAAGCGGCCGGGCGGCCTGCTTCTGGATTGATGTGCATAGCGATGCCGATATCGAGAGGCTTTCACCGCAGGCGCGAATGGATGCCCTGGTAACGCGCACCCTGCAGCCGGTTGTTGAGGCGCTGGCAGCGACGGGCGAAATCAATAGCAAACTTATCTGGAGCAATACCGGCTATCTGATTAACTGGTATCTTGGGGAAATGCGCGCGCTGCTGGGTGATGAGCGGCTTGCCGCGCTACGTCAGCACTGTTTTTTTGAAAAACAACTCGCCGATGGCCAGGATAACCCGCTGTGGCGAACGGTGATGCTGCGTGAAGGGCAGTTAGTCCGACGCACCTGCTGTCAGCGCTATCGCCTGCCGGATGTCCAACAGTGCGGCGACTGTACGCTTAAATAATTACCACTTACCTGAAAAGTAACGGGCGGCCTTTACCGCCCGTTGCTATTTATGCGGTCTGTTGACTCTCATGCTCCGCCCGCTCGGCCTCTTCCGCTTCCTGAGCAAGCAGCTGTTTCTCATATACCTTAAAGAATGGGAAGTAGATGATTGCCGACACGCAGGCCAGAACAATGACCAGAATCGCCGCCCGGAAATCCCAGCCCAGCGCCCAGGCGCCGCCAATTGGCGCCGGCGCCGTCCATGGTACGACGGAGATGACGCGGCCAATCAGATCCAGCTTCATTGCCGCCCAGGCCAGTACCGCGTTCACCATCGGCGCCAGCAGGAACGGAATAAAGAACACTGGGTTCATAACGATAGGCGTCCCAAAGATCACCGGCTCGTTGATATTGAACAGGCTTGGCACCACGCTCAAACGACCAATGGAGCGCAAATGCGCTGAACGGCTGCGCAGATAACAGAACACCAGTCCCATGGTCGCCCCGGAACCTCCGACCACGATAAAGAAGGTCCAGAACGCCTCCATAAAGATATGCGGCAGAGGCGCGCCCTGGGCCAGCGCCTGCTGGTTCATACCGAGGTTAGTCAGCCAGAACATCTGCAGCATCCCGGACACGATCGCCGCACCGTGGATCCCGGCAAACCACAGCAGGTGGCCGATCAGCACCGCCAACAGAATTGCCGGCAGAGAGTCGGCTGCCGAAACCAGCGGCTTGAAAATGGCCATAATGGCCTGCGGGATCAGCATGTCAAAATGGTGCTGGATAAACAGGCTCAGCGGATAGAGCGTCAGCACGACCACCAGCACCGGGATCAACAGATCAAACGAGTTTTTGATCATCGGCGGAACCTGGTCCGGCAAGCGGATCCCAATGTTGTGCGCTTTCAAGAAACGCATCATCTCCACGCAGTAGATCGCCACCAGGATGGCGGTAAAGATCCCGGTCCCCCCGAGGCTATCCACCGGCAGCGTGCCATTGGTCTTCGGCGCGGCAATCAGCAAAAAGGCCATGATCGACAGCATTGCGCACATAAAGGGATCGAGCTGATTGGATTTCTCGTAATGCTTACCGAGGTTATAGGAGATTGCCGCGCAAATGTAGATCGACATGATCCCCATCGTCATATCAAAGGGGGTCAGAATACGCCCCTCAAACTCTTTCGCCAGATCCAGCCAGGCGCGGGCAAAACCCCAAGTGGTATCCGGTGAGAACGGTGGATAAGCAAACACTAACAGGAACGATCCGACGATCATAAACGGCATCGCTGAGATAAATCCGTCACGAATAGCCATGACGTGGCGCTGCGACGAGATCCGCCCTGCTATGGGGCTTATGTAATTTTCTACAAAGCGAAATATCAAATTAAACGCAGCATGGTTAGCAGACATAGTAGCCCTCCTGACAGGCTATTGATACTGGCCCAACAACGATTACCCTGCCGTTACGATGACCGCTTTTTGACGCAGCAGGCCGCTGGCGGATGTGCAACCGGCTATACTGCTCATGAGGCAACGATTCATACACGGCTCTTTTGTTATAAATAAAAGGAGAAGTGACTGTTCCAGTATTCATCTCAATGCAGATAACCGCAACCGGTTACAGTAACCGGTTACGGCGATTGTGAAGGAGATCTACAAAATAGAAAGAATCTGGATTGTCCGCGCTGATATTTACACTCCGCCAGGCTTGTGACAGATTTAACCAGGCTTAAATCAGGAGAATCCAATGAGTCTGCAGTCTGTACGGCAGTTTTTTGCCGAACACGCCCCCGATATCGAAATTATTGAGTTAAATCAGAGTACCGCCACCGTCGCACTTGCCGCTGCCGCACACAACGTTGAGCCGGGGCAAATTGCCAAAACGCTGTCGCTCAAGATCAAAGATAAGATTGTACTGATCGTCGCCAGGGGCGATGCGCGGCTGGATAATAAAAAGCTGAAAGAGACCTTTGGCGCGAAAGCACGCATGCTAAGCAGCGATGAAGTGGTTACCTGGACCGGTCATCCGGTCGGCGGCGTTTGCCCGTTTGGTCTGGAAAATCCGCTGGCAGTCTACTGCGACGTCTCTCTCAGACATTATCAGGAAGTACTACCCGCAGCGGGAGCCATCCATAGCGCGGTTCGCATTGAACCAGAACGCATGGCGCAGCTCACCGATGCAACATGGGTAGATGTGTGTTTATAGCCGCATTACGCTACCTGTTTAACGGCGCTGGTCGTACTATTGAGCGGTAAATGCAACAGGATATCCGCCGCGTTTAATAAACCAATGTCTGAGCGAACTCCGAGCTTGGTCATGGCGTTAAACTTATGCGCGCGGATCGTTTTAATATTCCGGTTGAGCTGTATCGCAATATCAGAAAGCGAATATCCCCACGACATATACCGAAGGATGGCGTGCTCCGTCGGGCTTAGCGGATCGTTGCACGCCTCTCTGTCGCAAAATTGTTCGCTGCCGCTGAGATGATGATTGTCCAGTAGCTGCAGCAAACGCTCCTGTAGCCCGCGTCGCGGCGCGGATTTATTCAGTATGCCGTGCAAACAGGCCGGCATAAGATGGCCGATCAGGTGCATTTCACTTTCATTATTAGCCAGAATAATCGTTTGGACTTCCGGCCGGCACCGCGCCATTTCATGAACAAAGAGCAGGCTCTCGGCTCGTGAAGAACGACTTCCCGAAAGAGAAAAAATAATGGTTGACCAGGGAAACGGTATTTCCGCCGCCCTGAGCATACTGACATTTTTAAACAGATGAATATGATAACGGCGATTATCTTCACGACTAAAGATATAGCGCCATGCCATTTCCGTCATCACGCATTTTTCTACGATGGCGACATGGCGGGTTGTACTATTTTTTTCCATTCCATTTGCTCCCCGTAAGCTGAATTGATATTCAGCTCTTGCATTCCCTGCGCGCTGTTGATCCAGGCATACATTTCAGCGTTGCTGCGTAGAGATAAGCGACGCATTGCGCTGTTTTTCTGCGCGCTGATCGTCTTATTACTCTTTTTCAACAGCGCGGCGATCTGGTTTATTCCCCACCCCTTCGCCAGAAGGCGCAGAACTTTACGCTCTGAAAGAGTGAGCATCGCCGCAGAGTGGTAGCTTGCGAAATCGCTGTCCTCATCCCCGGCAAACAGCGTACGGCTAATCTGTTCAGCCGCACGGCTACCGGCGCAAATCACCTCAATCAGCCGGTTAACCGGCTCGCTCTCGGAGATCAACGAGCTTTCAGGACGAATTAATAGCTCAACGGCCAACGGATAGAGGCTGTCGCTGACCATAAAAACCCAGTGAATATCACGGTACTGAGTCATGAGGGAGTAATAACGCTCGCAGACGGCTCGGGGGTGCGCAATCTCGCCGGAGATATCCGCGACAACCAGCACCGCCCGCCGCAGTTGTAAAAGGGTGAGCTCATCATGAGAACGACAAAAACTCAGTTCGTAATCAGGGAGGTTCTCATTGAAGATCACCTTTAACCCTGATTGCATGACGGGAATTTTACTAATAACGACGCCAAACTTACCTTGTCCTGGTAACATAACACCTCCGCTTCCTGTCGAAGTTCCTTCGCTTGCCTGCAAACGATCGGCGAGCGACTTTATCGCCATATCATTTCCTGGATGAATATTAAAATCATATTCATGGCCTGCGCACACGATATACGTAACGACCGAACCGTGGTCATACCGTGTAAAATATTATTGCCGTGTATACTTGCGATTAATATTAACACAGACGTTCCTGCGCTAATAAATTAGAAAAGATAAAAACATTATTTAGTAAATATAATTTCAGTACTGAACATTATGAAGCATTATCTTTAATTGTTTCTCTAAATGCTTTGGGTGACATACCGCTATAGCGACGGAAAAAACGCGAAAAATAGGCTGCATCGCTAAACCCCAAATAATCAGAGAGTTGTGTAATCGTCATGCGGGTGTACTGCAGATTGCGTCGCGCTTCAAGCATCAACCGCTGATGCAATACTCCAAGAGCGCTACAGCCATAAAACTCACGACTTAAATAATTTAAGTGCGTAACCGACAGTCCAATCAGCTTCGCATACTCCGCCAACGGGAGATGCTGTCGGTAGTGGCTCTCGATAAGGCGGGCGAAGTGGCGCATCATGCTGCGCTTCCGCTCCGCTTTATCTTCCGCGGGGGACGCGGGATGGCACTGTCGGTTCAGCCAGACCAACAGCGTCCCCAGCAGCGAATAGAGCATCATTTCTCGCGCATCGTGCTCTTCGCAATACTCCTCGCGAAGCGCTGAAAACAGCGTATGCATGCGCCCGCGAGAACGGCCCACCGGCACACACTGCGGCACGCTAAGCACATCCAGAGGGCGACCGAACTGATTTTCAAACCGGCTCAGCAGCGGCAGCGCCAGAGAGAGCACAAACCCTTGCGTCCCGGGTGAAAAATTAAACCCGTGAATACAGAGGGCGGGAACCACCTGGATGCAGGACTCCGTCATCACCGCGGTGGCGCCTTCAATTTCGATCTCCGCCCGCCCCTGATGCAGATAGAGAAGCTGGACCATTTCCGCATGCTGATGGACGCGAATATGCCACTGATACAGGCTGCTGCGCTGTAAAATCGACTCACAGTGCAGCAGGTCCGGCGTCGGCCAGCCGCACTCTTCGCCATACAGCTTAAATACGGGCACGGTTTGAACGAACGGCATGATGACTCCTCTTAATTCAGGCGACACGCTCCATGGGCAAGCCCACGTAGTTTTCCGCGATGGTGGTCAGCCCGGCGCGCGAGCCCAGATAGTAGCGGCGGTCGGCGGCCTGCATTTTAGCGTCGAACGCGTTCTGATCCGGAAAATCATGCAGCAGGCGGGTCATAAACCAGCTAAAGCGTTCCCCTTTCCAGACCCGATCCAGCGCCAGTTGCGAGTAGGCCGCCAGCAGATCGCTGCGGCCACGATGGTAGTATTCGCGCAGAATCCGCCACAGATAGTTCACGTCCGATGCCGCCAGATTTAATCCTTTCGCCCCGGTTGGCGGAACGATATGCGCCGCATCCCCTACCAGGAACAACCGCCCATATTGCATCGGCTCCACGACGAAGCTACGCAGGGGGGCAATGCTCTTCTCAAGTGAGTGACCAGTCACTAACCTGGATGCCAGCTCCTCCGGCAAGCGGCTTTTCAGCTCCTGCCAGAAGCGCTCGTCCGACCATGCTTCAACCTTATCGCTCAGCGGAACCTGCAGATAATAGCGGCTGCGGGTCAGTGAGCGTTGACTGCACAATACAAACCCCCGCTGATGGTGCGCATAAATAAGCTCCGGATTGACCGGCGGCGTATCCGCCAGCAGGCCTAGCCAGCCAAACGGCCACACGCTCTCGTAGGTCTGCAAAATGCCAGCTGGAATACTTTGCCGCGATACGCCGTGGAAACCGTCGCAACCGGCAATAAAATCGCACTCCAGACGGCAGGTTTCCCCTTCGCTGAGGTAGGTGATCGTCGGCCGGTCGCTTTTGGCGTCATGGATAGCCACCTCGCTCACGCCATAGACGATCGGCGCGCCGCTGGCGGCCCGGGCAGCCATCAGATCGCGGGTGACTTCGGTCTGGCCATAAACCATTACGCTCTTACCGTCGGTTAGCTCGCTCAGTGCGACGGGCACCCGCTGGCCGTCAAACAGAAACTCCACCCCATGATGCACCAGGCCTTCGGCATCCATCCGCTGCGCCACGCCCGCTTCGCGCAGCAGATCAACGGTACCGCTTTCCAGAATTCCCGCGCGGATGCGCCCCAGCACATACTGCGGCGTTTGACGCTCAAGGATCACGGTATGGATCCCGGCGTTGTGCAGCAACTGCCCCAGCAGCAGCCCGGAGGGGCCCGCGCCAATAATCGCGACCTGTGTCTTCATAGGGATGTCTCACTCTTGCAAGGTTAATTATTTGTATAATTTTTGTTTAATAAAAGTGCTTTTCTGCATTTTTGATAAGTCAGTGGGGAAAAAGAAGGGATGAATGGCGACAAAAATTGCACTTTTCACCAAACTGGCAAAAGTGTGGGATGCTTCAAATTCTGCCGCCCCGCAGACCGGGAATTTTTGCACATTATTTGATCCCACCCCTCTCAGCCGCCACTGCGCTTCAGGTTAAAGTATCGGCAGATACCAGGCGTCGTGAACATTAGAGGAAGTATGCAGGTTGATCGGACACAGCAGCGGGCAATCACACGTTTATGCATCCAGTGTGGTCTTTTTCTGTTACAGCACGGCGCCGAGAGTGCGCTGGTGGAGGAACTGTCAACACGTCTCGGGCTGGCGTTGGGGATGGACAGCGTTGAAAGCGCCATCTCTTCGAATGCCATCGTCCTGACCACCATTAAAAATGGCGAATGTCTTACCTCTACGCGCAAAAATGTCGATCGCGGCATTAATATGCATGTGGTGACGGAAGTGCAGCACATTGTGATCCTCGCCGAGCATAAGCTGCTGGACTATCGCGACGTCGAGAAGCGTTTTGCGCAGATCGTTCCCCTGCGCTATCCGCGCTGGCTGCTGGTGCTGATGGTGGGTCTTTCCTGCGCCTGTTTCTGCAAACTGAATAACGGCGGTTGGGATGGGGCGCTGGTCAGCTTCTGCGCCAGCACGGTAGCCATGTACATTCGCCAGGTGCTGACCCATCGCTCCATGCATCCGCAGCTCAACTTCTGCATCACCGCCTTTGTCGCCACCACCATCTCCGGGCTGCTGCTGCGCCTCCCGGCGTTTGCCAGCACGCCGACCATTGCCATGGCCGCCAGCGTCCTGCTGCTGGTCCCGGGTTTTCCATTAATCAATGCCGTCGCCGATATGTTTAAAGGGCATATCAATACCGGACTCGCCCGCTGGGCGATTGCCAGCCTGCTAACCCTCGCCACCTGCATTGGCGTGGTGATGGCCATGACCGTATGGGGGCTGCGCGGATGGGCATAATCTCATTTATTTTTGCGCTGGCGGAAGACATGCTGCTGGCGGCGATCCCCGCCGTCGGGTTTGCGATGGTCTTTAATGTCCCTCAGCGCGCTCTGCGCTGGTGCGCGCTGCTGGGGGCGATTGGCCATGGCTCGCGTATGATCATGATGAGCGCCGGTTTTAACATTGAATGGGCCACCTTTCTCGCCGCTCTGCTGGTGGGCAGCATTGGCATTCAATGGTCGCGCTGGTATCTGGCGCATCCGAAGATTTTTACCGTCGCCGCCGTGATCCCGATGTTTCCTGGCATCTCAGCCTACACGGCGATGATTTCCGCGGTAAAAATCAGTCATTTTGGCTATTCGGAAGAGATGATGATTTTGCTGCTGAGCAATTTTTTAAAGGCCTCTTCGATTGTGGGCGCCCTTTCGATTGGCCTGTCGATACCCGGCCTGTGGCTGTATCGTAAGCGTCCTCGCGTCTAACCCCGACGTCGCGGTTAATCCGCGACGCTCCTTCCGCGATGGCCTCTGTGCTACTATGTGCAGATCACCCCACTCTTTGCAGTTCAGAGTTGAGATAGAGTTATGTCTTCGCGAATTTTAACCTCCCATTTTAGCGGCCTGGAAGAGTTCCTCCAGCAGCACGCGGCGCTGCTGGCAAAATCGACTGACGGCACCGTTGCCGTTTTTGCCAATAACGCGCCGGCATTCTATGCGCTGACGCCAGCGCGGCTGGCGCAACTGCTGGAGCTGGAAGCCAGGCTGGCGCGCCCCGGCAGCGACATCGCGCTTGACCCGCAGTTTTTCGAGGAGCCCGCCGCGGCGCCGGTTGCGGTGCCGATGGGCAAATTTGCTATGTACGCCGGGTGGCGGCCTGACGCCGATTTTCAGCGCCTGGCCGCGCTGTGGGGCATTGCCCTGAGCCAGCCGGTTACCCCCGAAGAGCTGGCCGCTTTCGTCGCTTACTGGCAGGCGGAAGGTAAAGTCTTTCACCACGTGCAGTGGCAGCAGAAGCTGGCGCGTAGCGTGCAAATCAGCCGCGCCAGCAACGGCGGACAGCCGAAGCGCGATGTGAACAGCGTTAGCGAACCCGACAGCCATATTCCGCGAGGTTTCCGAGGATGAGCATGAAAAACGTTGGCGACCTGATGAAACGCCTGCAGAAAATGATGCCGGCACATATTGAACCGGCGTTTAAAACCGGCGAAGAGCTGCTGGCCTGGCAAAAAGAGCAAGGCCGGCTGCGTTCCGAAGCGCTGGAGCGAGAGAATCGCGCGATGAAAATGCAGCGCACCTTCAACCGCTCGGGGATCCGACCGCTGCATCAGAACTGCTCCTTTGATAACTATCGCGTCGAGTGCGAGGGGCAGATGAATGCGCTCGCCCGGGCGCGCCAGTACGTGGAAGAGTTCGATGGCAATATCGCCAGCTTTATCTTCTCCGGTAAACCGGGCACTGGCAAAAACCACCTGGCGGCAGCCATTTGCAACGAACTGCTGCTGCGCGGGAAGTCGGTCTTAATCATCACTGTGGCCGATATTATGTCGGCGATGAAAGATACCTTCGGCAACCGGGAAACGAGCGAAGAACAGTTGCTTAACGACCTCAGCATGGTCGACCTGCTGGTGATCGATGAAATTGGTATGCAGACAGAGTCTCGCTATGAAAAGGTCATTATCAATCAGATAGTTGACCGGCGCTCATCCTCCAAACGACCTACCGGGATGCTCACCAACAGCAATATGGAAGAGATGAACAAACTGCTCGGCGAGCGGGTGATGGACCGTATGCGGCTCGGCAACAGCCTGTGGGTTATCTTCAATTGGGAAAGTTACCGGCACCGCGTTACAGGCAAGGAGTATTAAGAGATTTCCGGGCGACGACGGCGTTATACTAAAGCGATTATTCAGTCACGCTTATGAGTCCGTCTATGAAATCGTTTAAAAATAGCGTTGTTGCCGCGCTTGCCGTTAGCGCGTTTACCCTCTCTGGCGCCCACGCCGCCTCCTGGCAGGATTCCCTTAACAGCGCTGCCAGCCAGCTCAGCGGCAGTAACGCCCAGGCCAGCGGCGGCATGTCCGTCTCCTCGCTAACCAGCCTGCTTAACGGCAGCAGCCAATCCCTGACCGCCAGCAGCATGAATAATGCGGCCGGGATCCTGTCATATTGCGCGAAACAGAAGCTGGCCTCCGTGACCAGCGCCGATAACGTCAAAAATCAGGTGCTGGATAAACTGGGGCTTAGCACGCCGGAAAAACAAAAACAGGACACCAGCTATCTGGATGGCCTGCAGGGGCTGCTCAACAGCAAAAACGGCCAGCAGTTGGACCTGAATACGCTCGGCAATAGCTCGCTGGCGAAACAGGTAAAAACCAAAGCCTGCGATCTGGTCTTAAAACAGGGTGTTAATTTCCTCTCCTGATCCTGACTGACAAGGCCGCATTTGTTGCCTTCGCGGCGGCGCCGCGGCCTGAAACGCTTTTTTTTGCAGTTTTCCTGTTCCGTTTTCCCATTTCACCCGATGCGATGCCGATCAAAAAAGGCAACTTCTAAACCAATTCTGAATAACTGCACACTTTCATGACGCTAGAATTGCAGCAAGATGGCACTGCAATTACAGTGGGGCTTGAAAAGTAATCTGTTCTGCCAGCCGATAACTGGCATTAATGAGGATGAGCTGTGTCAGAGTTGTTATCCATCGCCTTATTTTTAGCTTCGGTGGTGCTGTATGCCTGGAAAGCGGGTCGTAACACCTGGTGGTTTGCCGCCACGCTCACGGTGTTAGGCCTGTTCGTGGTGCTGAATATCACCCTCTACGCCAGTGACTACTTCACCGGCGACGGCATCAACGACGCGGTACTCTACACTCTGACCAACAGCCTGACCGGCGCCGGGATCGGCAAATATATACTGCCGGGGGTCGGCGTGGCCGTCGCACTGGTCGCCGTCTTTGGCGCCCTCGGCTGGGTGCTGCGCCGCCGTCGGCATCATCCTCATCACGTCGGTTACAGCCTGGCGGCGCTACTGCTGGCGCTGGCCTCCGTTGATGCCAGCCCGGCCTTCCATCAGATCAGCGAGCTGGTGAAATCCCAGTCACGCGAGGGCGATCCAGACTTTGCCGCGTATTATAAAGAGCCGTCGAAGCAAATCGACAATCCGCAGCTGAACCTGGTCTATATCTATGGCGAAAGTCTCGAGCGCACCTATTTTGATAACGACGCCTTCCCCAACCTCACCCCTGAGCTTGGCAGAATTAAAGCTGAGGCCATTGATTTCAGCAATACCATGCAGCTGCCGGGGACCGATTACACTATCGCCGGCATGGTCGCCTCACAGTGCGGCATTCCGCTGTTCGCGCCGTTCGAAGGTAATGCCTCAGCCTCAGTCTCCAGCTTCTTTCCACAGAATATTTGCCTTGGCGATATTCTGAAGAACTCCGGTTACGAGAATTACTTTGTGCAGGGGGCTAACCTGCGCTTTGCCGGCAAAGACGTGTTTCTTAAATCCCACGGCTTCGATCATCTGTACGGGGCGGAAGAGCTAAAAACTACGGTGGCGGATCCTACCTACCGCAACGACTGGGGCTTCTATGACGACACTGTGCTCGACGAGACCTGGAAAAAATTCGAAGAGCTGTCGCAGTCCGGGAAACGCTTCTCGCTCTTCGCCCTGACGGTGGATACCCACCATCCCGACGGTTTTATCTCACGCACCTGCGAGCGTAAACGCTATGATGTGGACGGCAAGAAAAACCTCTCTTTCAGCGCCGTTAGCTGCAGTCAGGAACATATCGCCGCGCTGATAGAGAAGATTAAAGCCTCACCCTATTTCAAAAACACGGTCATCGTGGTCTCTTCCGATCACCTGGCCATGAAGAACAGCGCCTGGGATTATCTCAACAAGCACGATCGCAGCAATCTGTTCTTCGTCCTGCGCGGCGATAAACCGCAGCAGGAGACCCTGGCGGTGAAACGCAACACCATGGATAACGGCGCGACGGTGCTGGATATTCTCGGCGGCGATAACTATATCGGCCTCGGGCGTAGCAGCCTCTCCGGCCAGTCGCTCTCCGGTATTTTCATGAATATGAAAGAGAAAGTCCTGGCATGGAAGCCTGACGTGATCCGCCTGTGGAATTTCCCCAAAGAAATGAAGAATTTCACCATCGACTCGCAGAAAAATATGATCGCTTTCTCCGGCAGCCATTTCCGTCTGCCGCTGCTGCTGCGGGTATCTGACCAGCGCGTAGAACCGCTGCCGGAGAGTGAATACTCTGCGCCGCTGCGCTTCCAGCTGGCCGATTTCGCGCCACGGGATAATTTCGTGTGGGTCGATCGCTGCTATAAAATGGGCCAGCTGTGGTCGCCTGAGCTGGCGCTCTCCACCGACTGGTGCGTCTCGCAGGGACAGCTGGGGGGTGAGCAGAAGGTCCAGCACGTTGATAAGCCACAGTGGCACGGCAAGACCGCCTTCAGGGACACCCTTATCGATATGGAGCGCTATAAGGGCAACGTCGATACGCTGAAAATTGTCGACAACGATATTCGCTATAAGGCCGACAGCTTCGTGTTTAACATCGCTGGCGCCCCGGAAGAGGTTAAACAGTTCAGCGGTATTTCGCGTCCCGAGTCGTGGGGGCGGTGGTCCAATGCTCAGTTGGGCAGCGACGTGAAGATTGAATATAAAGAGCCGCTACCGGAGAAATTTGATCTGGTGATCACCGCCAAAGCTTATGGCCCAAACGCCAATAAGCCGATTCCGGTGCGAGTTGGAGAAAGTAAGCAAGTGCTCACTCTGGATAATGACGTGACTACCACGACGCTGCATTTTGACAACCCAACGCGCAGCAACACGCTGATCATCACCCCGCCGGACCCGCAAACCACTAACGAGGGCAATATCCTCGGCCACTCCCCGCGTCAGTTGGGGATCGGCATGGTGGAGATCAAAGTGGTGAAAAGCGAAGGCTAACGCAATCCTGCCCGGCGGATTTTCGCGCCGGGCAGCGGTTGTCGTGGCAGGACGTTAACCACACAGCGGCTGTAGTTCATCAGCCGACAGTCCGGTGATCTTCTGTACCATCTCTTTGTCGAGGCCATTCTGTAACATACTGCCGGCAATGCGCAGCGCCTCGCGTCGGCTGCCTTCCTGCAAGCCCTCCAGGTGCCCTTCTTCCCGGCCTTCTTCCCGACCTTCCTGCTTAAGCTTTTGCGCGATAGACATCAATGTCTCCTCATACTGTGGCAGACGGCGGGCCAGCCGGCGGAGAAACACGCCCGGCTCGGCCGTATTACCGTACTGCAGCATATAGTGAAACAGCATTCTCAACTGCCGACGGTTAGTGTATCCCAGCATCACAACGGCCGCCAACGACTCCGTTATGCCGCTGAGATCGCGCTGGCGAATATGTTTTTGCATCAGCTCCAGCAAGGCGACTCGCCGATGTTGCACGATGTCATCGTCCGGCATCACCGTCACGTCGATCAATGGAAACGGACAGCCATACAGCGTCTTCGCCAGCTGCGGGTCGGCAAATTCATCCAGCCAGTTGAGGGAAAAAGGATACGGACTGGTTGCACCGTGATAAAAAAGCATCGGCACCACCAGCGGCAGCGTTTTGTGCCCGGCATCCAGGTGGCGCTGCATTGCGGCAATCGCATAGCGCATCAGGCGAAAGGCCATATGGCTATCCGGTGAGCTCTGGTGCTCTATCACCACGTAAACATACCCCGTGCCGCAGGTGGTCTGCACCGACCAGAGGACATCTGAATACCAGGCGCGCAGATCCTCATCGATAAAGCTCGCCGACTGCAGCCTCAGGGTAGAGAAATCGCACCGCTGACGGATCGCTTCGGGAAGGTAGAGGGTGAGGAAATCAGTCGCTGTCTCCGGGTGACGAAGAAATCGCTTAAAGACCGCATCGTGCGGCGTCGAGGTCATCCGTTTTTTCATGGCCATCCGCTTGCCTGAAAGAGAAGGTAAGCCGGACTCTATCACCGGTTTTTACCCGGTTGGGTTTGACGACAATTTTCTGGGAAGCGCCTCGGAGAATAGCATGGCGGCCAGCCCGGCTGGCCGCCATCAACACGGCTTAGTAATCAAACTGCCGGTAGTAACGGCGGATATTGAGGTCGTGGCCGGTATGGTGTTCAAAGTGGGCCGCCAGCCGGTCCACCAGCAGGGTGGACACCACGCACGGCGCCATAATCCAGCGGAACGCGTCATCAATGCCGTTCAGCGGATAGTCGCGCGGATCGATAACCACCAGATGGTCAGTTATTTTTTCGGCAAAACGCTCGACGCGTTCGTCCAGCGCCCGGCATCTCCCCTCGCCTTTCACCAGAAACAGCGGAACCTCTTTTTCCAGCAGCTCCAGGGTGCCGTGGAAAAATTCAGCGGAGCTCACCGACTTCGTCCGCTTCCACTGCATCTCTTCGAGAATACACATTGAGAACAGATAGACCTCGCCCCACATTTCCGCGCCGCCAATCCACATCATATAGTCGCAGTCATGGTATTGCGCGGCAATGCTATCCGCTCGGGGATCGAACTGGCGTTTCGCCTGCAGGAGATTTTCCGGCAGTAACTCGAGCTGGCTGGCAAATCGCGCATAATCAGCAAACTCGCCGTGACGAAAAATGACGCGGAAGAATAACCAGTACAGCAGCATATATTCATATTCCACGCCATTTTTGTGGCACATCGGAATATGCCAGCTGGCGGCGGCAGCCAATGGCGAGTCGGCGTGACGAGTAATAGCCACCACGCGGATCCCCTGTGCCTTGCACCATTCGGCAATGGCGACCGACTCTTTGGTATCGCCGGATTTAGATAACGTAACGACAACCGCATCTTTATTTAATTTTTTATGTCCGCGATGGATTAACTCCGCGGCCTGTTCAAGATATACCGGCACGCTGGTTAATTCTTTGGCAAATTCATTAATTGCCATCATCGGCGCCAGGGAACCACCTACCGAAGCAAAAAATAATGCGCTACAGCCGCTGTCATAAATATCGTCGGCTACGGTTTCAGCCTGTTTACGCGCAGCGATGATCTCGCGAGCACTGGTCAGGTACTCGTCCTGATTAAAACCCAACATAGTTTTCTCCTGAATATTCAGATTTTACTTTTTAAGACGCGGTCAAAATCGTCGAAAATACGTTTAGCCAGATCGATGCCTTTCAGTCCTGCGGTATGCCAGGCGAGCATCTGCACTGGGACAATCAGCAGCAGAGGCGCCAGGTGATGCTCGCACGGACAGTTTAGCGCCAGCGTTTGAGCATCCTCTTCGTCACCCAGCGTCAGGGTAAAGGCCCGGCCAATGGACGGCGCCAGATAGTCGCGCAGCGCCCGGGTTCGCGCGTCGGGCGTATCTTCAATAAACAGCATCACATGGCGGGCATTGGCTTCCAGATAGGGGCCATGCATATAGGCTTCCAGCTCAAAGCCGCTGGAAGGCACGCGCACCGTCTCGGTAAATTTGGTTTCGAACTCCTTCGCCACGCCAACCAGCGCGCCGTAGCCGGTGGCGACAAAGCGCTCGCCGCTGCGCAGCGTTTCGCTATGGCGGTCAATAAAGCGCGAGGTACGGACGATAACCTCCGGGATCGCCGCTACCAGCCGCTGCAATTCAGCGAGATAGTGCTGCTCCTCGACCTCGCTGGCTTTCTCCTGCTTACGAGCAATGATCAGCGCTATCAGCAACAGGTTGAGCACCGTCGCGCTAAAGCCGCGGGTCACAAACCCTACGCTCTCGATCCCGGTATTAATATCCAGAACGCCATCGCTGGCGCATCCTATCGGGCTTTGCGGATCTGAGGTCAGGGCGAAAACCGACTTGCCGGAAGCCTGTACCTTACGCATCGCCTCCAGCGTCGACGCGCTTTTTCCGCTCTGTGAAATCGCCACCACCAGATCGGCATGCGGGTCGATCGCGTCGTAATGGGTGAAGTTGTACGGCTCTTTAATGTCAAGCAGCACACCGAAGCGTTGCTCAAAGAAATAGCGCGCGCACAGCGCGGCATTCAGCGACGATCCGGTCGCGAGCAATAATATCCGCCGTACCGGGTGCTGGCGGGCGAAGGTTTCAATCGGCGCCAGCTTTTGCCGGTAGTCGCGCAGGATCTGCGCCAGGCAGGCTGGCTCTTCACTGATATATGTCATCATTGTTGGTCGCATAGCTCACTCCCGTTAAAACAATCCGATCCACGAACCCAGAATGCCCACCAGCGCCATGCCGCCAATAATTGAGAGCGGTTTAACTTTCCGTCCCAGTAGCCAGTAGACGATGCCAAAACTCACCAACGGCAGCATGCAGGGCAGAATGTCGTTGATAATGTCCTGTACCTGGGTTTTGGCCTCCCCGGCGCCGAAGGAGAGAGGAATGGTGATATCGATCATTGAAGCGGTCATCGCCCCGACTACCATCAGACCGATAATCGACGCCCCGTAGGTCAGGCTCTCCATCATTCCGCTCTTCTGGATCCGCTGCAGGACCCCGGTGCCCAGTACGTAGCCCCAGCGGGTAAAACACCAGCGCACCAGAATGTGCGGCACGTTAAACACCAGCAGAAACAGGATCGGCCCGAGGATGTTGCCCTTCAGCGCCAGGCTGGTGCCGATCCCGGTGGCGATGAGGCGCAGCGTCCCCCAGAAGAAAGAGTCACCCAGCCCGGCTAACGGTCCCATCAGTGAGGCTTTGACGTTATCAATCGCAGTGGCATCCATGTTTTTCTGATGACTGTTTTTCTCTTCCATCGCCGTGGTGATCCCCAGCAGCAGGGTGACGATATGCGGCGTGGTATTGAAAAAAACCAGATGCCGCTTCAGCGCTGCGGCCAGCTCCTCTCTACGCGGATAGAGCTTCTTCAGCACCGGGATCAACGCGTAAACAAAGGCGAGATTCATCTGCCGCTCATAGTTCCACGAGAACTCCATCTGGAAAGAGCGCCAGAACACCCGGCGTAAATCGCGCGGCGTAATCAGGGTTTCTTCCTGCGCCTGCGGCTGCAGGGTCTCTTCAGAAATCATCTTCGTCGTCATCGCTGACTCCTTGTTCTGTCGTGATACGAGGTGAATTCAATGCGGTGACGTTAACCATGACCACCGCCACGATAGCGCCGAGAATGGCGATACCGGTCACCGGGATTTTCAAATAGGCCATCAGCACAAAACCGAGGAAAAAATACGGCGCCACTTTCTTGTTAATCAGCAGCCTGGCGAGCATCGCGAAGCCGAGGGCCGGGATGATGCCGGTGGCGACGCTGAGCCCATGTTTGATAAATTCCGGGATCGTATCGAGCAGGGATTTCACCGCGTTGCTGCCCACCAGGAATGAGACGGTGACCACCGCGGCAAGCATCAGCGACAGGCCGAATCCGGCAATCAAATGCATCCGCTCAATGCCGCGGAGATCTGCCCGTTCCGCATACCCGTCCGCCTTTTGGCTAAGCATTGGAATGAACATCCCCAGATAGATATTTTTCAGGATCAAAGTCAGCGTGGCGATAGGCAGGCCAAGCAGCAACGCCGTTTCTGTGCCTGCGCCAGAGGTAATGGCGAACGCCACGCCGAGAATACCGCCGGTCACGACGTCGGGCGGGATCGAGGCGCCAACGGAGAAAGAGCCGATAAACGCCAGCTCCAGCGTCGCGCCCATAATGACGCCGGTCTGTACATCCCCCAGCACCAGCCCGGTCAACAGCCCGGTGACGATAGGCCGTGAAATTAGCGACGTCCCTAAGGCATATTCCGATTGCGCGATAAACGCCACCAGACCCAGTAAGAGAGCCTCTACCATAATCTGTCCTCCGGAATTACACGCATTCCGCAAAAAGCTGTTTGCGATCGTTCGGGACCTGGCGAATCTCCACTTCGACGCCCTTGCCCACCAGTTGTTGTAGCTGTTCTATTTCTGTCGGCAGTAAATTAATCGCCTTAGAGATATTTTTACTGCCCTCTTTAGCCTTTATTCCGCCAAGATTTATGCTTTTTATTTCGTCGATGGCGCTGGCAATACGCCAGGCGTCATTAACCGACTCCACAACAATAAATAAATTATATTTATCGGTAACCCCGCTTTTTATTGCCTCAATAGAATCATTTATATTTTTAATCACCAGCTTCACCGAGGGCGGTTTGGCAAGCTTAATGGTGGTTTTCCGCAGCTCATCGCCAGGGACGCTATCGTTGGCGATTAAAATACAATCGGCGCCGACATATTGGGTCCAGGAAAAGGCCACCTGGCCGTGAAGTAATCGATGGTCTACCCTTAATAATGTAATCATCATGCTTCCTCATTTCAGAAGTCTTTATCCATAGTCATCGCACTGGCAATCGTTTGATTGCAGTACTGAATGCTCTCTTTGGCGTTTGTTAATGCCTCGGTAATTAATTTTTCGGTATCGTCTTCCGCTGCGGAAATCAGCAAGTCAATAATTAACGGCAGATTTAAACCGGATAATAAATGGAAATGTGGGCGAGATAAAAAACGAACAAACTCGTTATTCACGCTACCGGCAAAAATATCCGTAATCACGATCAGCTCATCCTGCGCCGGGAAACGCGCCATTAGCGCTTCCACCTGCTGCGTCAGATCGGCCTCTTCTTCCACGTAGGCACACAAGGTATGTATATCGGGTTGTTTACCGAGGATCAGTTCCACGGAGTTCAACAAACCGTTAGCAAAGCTGCCATGGCTGGCAAAAATATAGTGTCGTTTCATCCTTACCTCGAAAGCGCATTCCACTGCTTTCTTAATTGCAACCGACGTGCCAGAAACAGTGGCGCGTCGGCTAACGCAAGGATAAAAAAGAAGAGATGTGTTAAAAGTCTTGATCTTCCTGAATAAATTCCGTTTCCCGCGTCAGGATATCGTGAATGTAGCAGAGCTCTACAACGGGAATTTTGACACTATACCCGCTCTCTATGACACTAAAGGCCTCGCGTAGCGTAGCCAGCTCGCGATCCGGACACTGCCCTCCAGTGTATTGGGCTGGGGAAGCGTGACGAATTAATCGCTCTATCAGACAGCTGATATGCACATACAGCGCGACCTTACGATCGTTAGGTACATCGCGCCCGGCCAGATGCTCATAGCGCAGCAAAAACTGCTCAACCTGGTTGATCACCTTAGCCGTATCGAGGATCGTCACCGACTCGATCACCCGGCGCAGCGAAAAGTTTTTCAGGATCAGGTTGTTGATCTCGCTGACCTGTTCCGCCGTCGCCAGTTCGCCAAAAATGCGCATCAGCGGACGACTCCCTTCGCCAGAGATCAGCGAATCCAGCGAGATCCAGGGTAGATCGGCAAGATGCGGATCCAGGGTGCCGACGATCGCCAGCACCTCATAGCGGCTTAGCATCGGCTCCCGTCGCGCGGGATCGGCAAGGGTCTCCACATCGCAGGCCACAATATCAATGCCAAGCGCTTCAGGAATGCTGGCTTTTAACAGCGCCGACAGATTCGCCGCCGCGCCCAGACCGGTCGCGCAGGTGGTTAAAATCGCCCGCGGCTTATCGGTTTGCGGGTAATAGAGCTGGTGCTCAACCGCAAGGTCATCGCCGATCTCGCGGACGATATCTTCCAGCATAACGCCCTGCAAAATGCGCTCCCCGACGTACATCGCCATACCGGTGGAGACATTGTTGATGATCGCCATCGGCGTACTCAGGCGACGATTAAAATGGCGGTGAATGGCGTTCAGCGATCCCATGTCGACCAGGATTATCAATCCTGATGCCAGAGCATGGCTCTCTATGTAGGCCATCACCTGGTTAGCGATAGCCTCCGGCGTCACGTCCAGCGGCATATCAAATGACTCAAAGAGCTGGCTTTTCAGCAAGCGGTTTGCCACGTTGGCGATGCTGCTGGCGGTAGCGTAACCGTGAGCGAGAATTATCGCCCGGGTCACCTGCTGCTGGCTGATGGCGCCATTCTTGTGGAACCACAGCACTAACAGCAGCAGGTCGATACGCTGGGGTTCAATATCCAGCTTCAGCGTCAACGCACCGAGGATCGCTTCGCAAAAGCGATACAGCAGCGGAAACTTCTGTACCAGGAAGTCCTCCAGCTGGCGAGCTTTTTCATTGTTTATCGTGGACTGCGCCTGTCGGGATCGGTGGATCAGGTAGTGGCTCAGCGCGTAGAGGCAGTTGCCGTTAAACTGGATATTGAAGCGCTTTTCCAGGCGATAATACTCCTCCCGAACCTGATGAGCGATCAGCAGCAGCATCTGCGAGCTACTGGAGTCATGATTATCAAAGATCAGCCGATCGAAGAGGGTTTCAATCTCTTCCCCCATGCTCCTTTGCGCCTCTTCCCAGACCGTTTTTTTATTCAGCACCGCTTCATACTGCGCCAGAACCCGACACTGAACGTCATAGATCAGCCCCTGTACCGGGTCGCGCGCGCGCAGCAGCCAGACCAGGCTGGTCTGCGGCTCGATAAGCAGCGGCTCCTGCTGGCCCATCGCTTCGCTGAGCGCTGGCGTCGCGGCCATGACATTCTCCGGCAGATCGTGCAGCCTCACGGTCAGCATTTCGCGGCCCGGAGACCTGGCCCAGGCTGACGCCACGGCGTATTTCACCACATTCTTCAGCTCGCCGACGTTGCCCCGATAAACATACTGCGTCAGGACCTGCAACAGTCGCGGCGTTAGTTGCAGCCGGGCGGCAAGCGTGCGCGCCTCCTGCCAGAAAAACTGTAGCGTTAGCGCCTCCTTCTCCTCGCGGCTACGGTGTTGAAGATCGGGCAAGCTAACCAGGATCGGAATTCGGCGCAGGAAGGTGGTGAGAAAAGTGCTGTGAATATCTTCGGTGGTGGCAAACACCAACCGCAGCGAAATCGGCAAGCCTTGTGCGGTCTCCCCCACCCGGTAGATCTCCTTACGATCCAGCCAGGTGAACAGCTTCTCCTGCCCCTGAGCATCCAGGCGATGGACCTCATCGAGAAACAGCATCCCGCCGTTTGCCGCCTCAAACGCCCCCGCTTTATCGCTCTGCGCACCGGTAAACGCGCCTTTGACGTAGCCAAACAGGTTGGCGGCCAGCAGCTCCGGATTACTCGCATACTGCGCGCAGTTAAAGCTCACAAAGGGGGCATCGGGCGCCAGCAGCCCCTGGGCGATGGCGAACTCATGCATCAGCTCAGCCATATAGCTTTTGCCGGTCCCGCTGTCGCCGGTGATCAGCAGCGGTAGCCCGCCGTTAGGATAAAACAGCGCGGTTTTCATCTGCTCAATCGGTTTACGCAGGCTGCCGTCATGCCCGGTCAGCAACGAAAAATGGTCCGCCTGCTCCGGCTGGCGGTCGCTCTCCGCGAGTAACTCCGCCATGCTGGCATACTCACTGCGGGAAAGCGGGTAGAACTGCTGGCAAAAGGCTTTTTTATGCAGAAAATAGACCGGCCGGGTGTTGATTTTCACCAGCACGTCCTGAGCGACCAGCTGATTGAGATAATGGCTGGCGGTATTTCTTTGCATCGCGAAACGCCGGGCCAGCCAGCTGGCGGTAAAGACCTCGCTCAGGTTATCCGGATCGAAAAAATCGGTCTGATTTTGCAAAAAAGCCAACAGTTCCGTTTTACGCATCGCATCCCCCTCTTCGCCATTACGAAGGGATATGATGCGGGAAAAGAGAGGCTTATCGACGGCTCGTGCTGTTTTTTGCGGTCCAGCGCACACTCCCGGCTAAGCCGACTACGCGTCGGCCAGATCCATCGTCATTTCATACTGCTGCAGCGAGAGCGGCGTATATCCGGCCGCGGCAAACAGCGGCGTAAAAGTTTCCGGGACCGTCACCGAAGTACCAATGCCCGGGAACTGCTGCGCCAGCGCCATCAGCAGCTCACGCGCCAGCCCCTGGCGGCGGGCGGCGGGCTCCACCCACAAAAACGACAGTACAGGGCGCGAGCCCGCCGTCGTTAGAACCGCGAAGGCGCGCTGTTCCAGCGTCACGACCTGACATGGCAGAGTGGCGAAGGTAAGCGGATCCAGCAGCCAGGGAAGCTGGCTGTTACTCTCCTCAATGGCGCGCCGAAGCAGGGACAGGGTGGGATAAAGCTGTAATACGCCCGGCACCGGGGCCAGAAGTTCTGTACTCAGGTAGCCGCAGAGCCCATAGCGTCGCGTAAAGCCCAGCGACTGATACAGCGCGACGGCCGCATGGTTATCGCGGATCACCTCCAAGAATACCGTCTCGATCCCCTGCTGTTGCAAAAGCATCAGCAGCTCCTGCATCAGTTTCCGGCCCAGGCCTTTGCCGCGCCAGGCCGGGCGCAGGGCAAAGGCCGCCAGGCGAGCGGCACTCCCCCGGCGCGCGACGATCGCGATCGCCGCCGGTTCATCTCCGGCCAGCCAGACGCGGGAATCGACCAGGCTCATCCCCTCGGCGCTAAAACGCTGAACAAATCCCTCTACCGACTGGGTAACAGGCACCAGGTAGGCTTCAAAACAGGCGTTGAGAATATCCGTTAACTGCACGCTGCTGAACTGCGTGGCGGGAACGGCGGTCAGCTCCATACTTTTCTCCCGAAGGCTGCTATGCTGAGGTGATGAAAACTAACACTATAACTGCCGGTGCCGTATTACGCCTGACTCAGGAGAGCGATATCGCCCTTCTGCCCGCCATTGAACGTTCTGCCGCCCAGGCATTTCGCCAGATCCCTTCTCTCGCCTGGCTGGCGGACAGCGAGGTGATTAGCGTTGCGCGCCATCATGATTATCTGGAAACGGAGCATAGCCTGCTGGCGGTAGCCGCCGGGCAACCCGTTGGCTTTATTCTGACCGAACCGCTCGACGATGCGTTATTTATCGTCGAAGTCGCCGTCCACCAGGCCTGGCAGAAACAGGGCATCGGCCGGATGCTGCTGGAGCGGGTTATTGAGAGCGCACGGCAGATGGGCTACCCGGCGGTAACCCTCACCACCTTCCGCGAGGTGCCGTGGAATGCGCCGTTTTATACCCGTCTGGGATTCGCCATGCTCGATGAGCTGACCCTGCCCGCCGGGCTGGCGGCAAAAAGGGAACAGGAGACCCGGCACGGCCTGCCGCCCGAGTCGCGCTGCGCCATGCGCCTGGCGTTGTAGACTTCAGCACTGATTTCAGCGGCGCAATATGGTACAAAGTACCATTCAAAACTTACCCGTTGTTACCGTATGTCCTGGTCAATCGATATTATTTCCTGCATAACCGATCGCTTTGTGGAACTCACGGCGACCGAAAAACGCATTGCGCAGTTTATTCTCGATGATGTCGCGGCGGCGGCGGAGCTGCCCATCGCCGAGATAGCGCGTCTGACGCAAACCAGCCAGGCTTCGGTCACCCGTTTTGCCCGGGCGCTCGGCTGTAAAGACGTCCGCGAGCTGAAGATGAAGCTTGCGCAATCTCTTGCGGTCGGCCAGCGGTTTATCCTCGATGTTCCGGATCTCGAAGGCGTCCAGGGGATCTATGAGTCAATCATCAGCGTACTGGAGACCAACCGGCGGGCGCTGGATATCGAGGCGCTGAAGCGCGCGGTGAGCTGGCTGTGTGATGCGCGGCAGATCCTCGCCCTGGGGATGGGCGGCGGTTCGACCATCTGCGCTCAGGAAATTCAGTATCGCCTGTTTCGCCTCGGTCTGCCGGTTGTCAGCCAGAGCGATGGTCTGCTGGTACGCATGATGAGCTCGGCGGTGACGCCGCAAGATGTGGTGATCGTGCTTTCTCTGGGCGGCTATACCCGGGAAATCATCGAGAGCGCGGCGATTGCCAGCCAGTACGGCGCGAAGGTTATTGCGATTACCCCCGCCGGAACGCCGCTGGCTGAACAGGCGGATCTGGTGCTACCGCTGCTGGTACGGGAAAACGACTATATCTTTAAGCCCAGCACTTCCCGTTACGCGATGCTGGCGATGGTCGATGTGCTGGCCACCGAACTGGCGATGGCCAACAAACCCCAGGCAAAAGGCAAATTACGCCGTATTAAGCTGGCGCTCGACAGCCACCGCGGCGG
The DNA here is from genome assembly GCF_000238715.1 of Klebsiella sp. 4_1_44FAA. NCBI lineage: Bacteria > Pseudomonadati > Pseudomonadota > Gammaproteobacteria > Enterobacterales > Enterobacteriaceae > Klebsiella > Klebsiella sp. 4_1_44FAA. The sequence goes on along the minus strand of NZ_JH414803.1, from coordinate 55,934 downwards.
CGTCGATCGGCAGCCGCTGGGGGACTAACTTTTACTGGCGGAGATAAACCTCTCCGCCTGCTCGCGGGTACGTTCCACGGCCTGTCCGGCGCGATAAAGATCGCTGCCCAGACCGGCACCGGCGCACCCCGCCTGTATCCAGGTCGCCAGACTTTCCGGCGTCACGCCGCCGACCGCCAGCACCGGAACCTCCGGCGGCAACACCGCTTTCAGCGCGCGAATATAGTCCGCGCCGAATGCTGATGACGGAAAGATTTTCAGCCATTGCGCCCCGGCATCCAGCGCACTAAACGCCTCGGAGGCCGTCGCGCAGCCGGCGCACACCAGCATCCCCTTATCTACCGCGCGGCGGATCACCGCCGGGGCCGTATTGGGCGTCACGATAAGTTTCGCCCCAGCTTCAGCGAGAAAATCAACCTGTTCAACCTTCAGCACCGTTCCCGCGCCAATCATCGCCCGCTCGCCAAACTGACGCACCATCGCCGGAATACTTTGCTGCCAGTCCGGCGAATTGAGCGGGATTTCGATATAGCGAAAGCCTGCATTTATTAGCGTCTCAATATGATCTGCCGCCTCAGCGGGTTGAATGCCGCGTAAAATCGCCACCAGCTTAATCTTGTCCATCAATCATCCTCGCTATACCCGAAAGAAACGCCGCCTCGCCGGAGCAACAGGAAACGGCTAACCCACGCGCCGCCATCGCCTGCTGATAACGGGCGTTGAGCGAGTGCTCACCAACCAGCACCACGCGGCTGGCGCGATAGCGTTCGCTGAATGTCGCCACCTCCGCGCCAATCAACAGCCCGGAGAGATAATCGCTCACCGAAGTCGCCGCCAGCGCGCCTAACACCCGCGCGGCGCGGGCGCTAAAAAGCCCGGACAATAACGCCGGCTGATTTAACCCTTTTTCTATACCGAGGGCGAAAGAGGCTTCATCCGGCAACTGCGCAGGCAGTTGCTGGCCGAGCAGCGAATGGTTAAGCAGCAGGTGATGCAGTTCGCCGGTCATCGCCGTGGCGAACTGGCGCACCACGCCGTTTTGCACCTGCACCCATTTGCAGTGGGTGCCGGGCATCACGTAACACTCCGCGGGCATCAGTTGCCAGGCGCCCAGCAGCTGCGTTTCTTCACCGCGCATTACGTCGTAATCTGCAGCCTGCGCCACTTTCAGCCCCGGCACGATCCACACTTTTTCCGCCACCTCATATAACTGACCGTTGAGTGCCTCCAGCGCCAGCGGGCAGGCCAGATAAGGCACCGGTTGCCAACCGGCATCGCTGCCGATCATGCCCGCCATCACCACCGGCAGCGCGGGGTCGCCGCGCCACGGCGCCAGCTGCTGATGAAATACCGCTTCGGCGCGCTGCCCGTTCAGACGCGTGACGCCGCAGGGCAGTTTCAGCTTGTCGATGCATTCGCCATCACGCATCCGCCATGCCCGCAGCTGGGTGGAGCCCCAATCGACGGCAATATACTCGTTCATGATTGCCCCTTACCCGCGTGAGGTATGACGTTTGCCAATCGGCAGCGGCGGCGGCGTTGGGCGGCTTTCACGCTCGCGGGTAATCATCTCCAGCGCCTGCTCGCGGCTCATGCTGCTGGCCGGGGTCAGTAACGTCACCACAACCGAGGCCACCAGGCTCGTCAGCACCGCCGGAATACACGGGTTGCCCCAGAACGCCAGCCAGTCGCTATCCACCAGCACCGCAACCGATGCCCCGGCGCCGCCGGCCAGCGCGGCGACCGCGCCCTGCCAGTTAAAGCGTGTCCAGAAACGGCCAAGCATGGTGCAGATAAACATCCCGGACATAATCATCGAGATCATTTTGGTGATGTAGCTGATGATGTCGTTGGAGGTCAGGGCAAACAGCAGCGCCAGCGCAATCACCAGAACCAGGAAGATCCGCGACAGGCGAATCGCTTTCTCCGGCGCGGGCATATGGCCGGTCACCAGGGTGTAGAGGTCGCGCAGCATAATGGACACCGCGGCGATGGCATCAGAGCTGCCGGAAGACATATTGGCCGACATGCCGGCAATCAGGATCGCCATCGCCAGCACCGGCGGCAGCACCTGGGTGGCAAACAAGAAGGCGAAGCCGCTGTTCTCCAACTGCGGGTTCATGGTCCATACCGCCATACCGATGATCGCCGGCAGGAAGGAGAATCCCAGATACAGCAGGCCGGTAATCGTGAAAGAGTGGCGTACCGAAGAGACGGTCTTCGCTGAGTAAATACGCTGGCGATAAGAAGGCGTCGCCAGCACGCCGACGCCGATCACCATCGCCAATGATAGCGCCGGCAGCACGCCTAATTTATCGACCGCGAACAGGCTTTGCGCCGCCGGATCGACGGCCTGCTGAATATGGCTCCAGCCGCCAACGTGATGAACCGCCAGTATCGCCATTAAAATAAAGCCCACGAACAGCACGATCGATTGAATGGTATCGATCCACACGACTGCGGAATAGCCGCCGATACCGACATAAACCACAAAAGCCAGCGCGATAATAATTTTCGCGACATTAATATCAATGCCGCTGGCCCACGCCAGATATAATCCGCCGCCTAATATATGCGCCCCCAGCCAGCCGATAGAGGCAATAAAAATAAGTATCGCGACGAGGTTTTTAATAATTTTACTGCCGCCGGTGTAATACGACATTTCTTCACTCATAGTCATGAAGCGAAGTTTACGTACCGGTGCGAATAACCATGCCACCAGCAGGATCCCCACCGCGCCGCCCAGGCCGTAAAGCATCCCGGCCCAGCCGTTGCTGTAGCCAAAGCCGACGGCGCCGACGCTGGAGCCGGTCCCCACCATGGTGCCGACCGTCGAACCGAGAGTGAGGATCATCGGCAGCGAACGACCGCCAAGTAAAAAGTCTTCGCCGGTTTTCTGTTTGCGCGAAACGTACCAGCCTAAGGTAATCATCGCGCAGGCATAAACGGAAAACCAAATCATAAATGACATATTATTCATGGCTCACATCCAGACGTAATAAATAATATTCGTGCCGCTGAATATTATGAGTTAACAGGAACCATGCCTGAAAAAAGGCATAGCGAACCCAGTGGCACCGATTTATTTATTCAATCTGGTGCCGATATCACACTTTTTTGATGCTCCCTCCCGCAAAGGGAGGGATTTATTTTAGGTTTCGAGCGTTATTGTCGCGCAGCGTTAAAACAGGTCACATCCACTTCGACTTTACAATCCACCACCAGGTCCGCTACGCAGCAGATGCGGGCAGGCGGGTTGTCGCCAAAGAACTCGCGAAATACCTTATTGAACGACTGAAAATAGCGCGCATCGGTGAGGATCACTTTAACATGCACCACGTCGGCCAGGGTGTAGCCCGCTTCGGTCATGATATCTACGCAGTTCTGAATCGCCAGACGCGACTGGTCGACAATCCCGCCTTCCACCACTTCCCCGTCCTTCATCGGCGTCTGGCCGGAAACGTACAGCCAGCCTCCCGCTTCCACCGCCCGCGCGAACGGCAGGTGCTGCCCGCCGGTACCGGTACCGCCTTCTACGCCATAACGCTTGATACTCATACTCAACTCCTTAGTCCATCCGACGACGCAGGAAACGCCCTGCCCGTCCGGTAATTTTCTTATCACTGCCGTAGCTCATCACGCCGTTGACCATCACCGCCTCAATGCCGTCCGCCGGTCGTTTCGGGTCGGAGAAACTGGCGACATCGCGCACCGTCTGCGGGTCAAACAGCACCAGGTCGGCAAAGTAGCCAATTTTCACCAGCCCGCGATCCGCCAGCTGGAAGCGCGCCGCCGACAGCCCGGTCATCTTGTGTACCGCGGTAGTCAGCGGGAATAGCTGCTCGTCGCGGCTATAGTGGCCGAGCACCCGCGGGAAGGCGCCCCACAGGCGCGGATGCGGCATCGGATCGTTCGGCAGCCCGTCAGAGCCAATCATGGTGACCGGATAGCGCATCACCCGCCGTACGTCCTGCTCATCCATGTTGTGATAAATAGCGCCCGCCGGCATCAGCCGCGCCGCGGCGTCGTGCAGGCTCACCTGCCACTCATCGGCGATCTGCTGCAGCGTTTTCCCCGCCTGCTCCGGCTGCGCTTCGGACCAGGTAATCACGATATCAAACTCGTCGGTCACCTGCTTCATATCCAGCGTCGATGAGCTGGCTGAATAGGGATAACAGTCGCAGGCGATATCCTGCTGCTGGCGCATCTCATCGAAAAACGCCAGCGTCTCTTTGGTACGCCCCCAGTTTTTTGCCCCGGCGCACTTGTGGTGCGAAACCACCACCGGCACGTTGCCGTGACGGCCAATACGGAAGGCTTCGTCCAGCGCCTCGAGAATCGGCTCAAACTCTGAACGTAAATGGGTGGTATAGACGCCCTTCCCGGCCGCCAGCTCTTCCGCCAGCGCCATCACCTCCTCGGTGGTCGACTGGAAGGCGCTGGCGTAAGCCAGCCCGGTACTGAGCCCTAATGCTCCCTGGCGCAGCGCATCGCGTAGCTGTACGCGCATGCCGGCGATTTCCGTCTCGTTCGCCGGACGAAACAGATCGTCCATATGGTTATTGCGCAGCGCGGTGTGACCGATTAACGTGCCGACGTTCAGCGACGGTCGCGCCGCCTCCACCGCATGGGCATAAGCCTCCACGGTGGGATAGATAAAGTGTTGCTGCTCGCCGAGGAGATTCATTGGGTCCGGCACTTCCCCCCGCATGGTGGCGGTCGCCGCACTGATCCCGCAGTTGCCGACGATCACCGTCGTCACCCCCTGGCTGAGCTTCGGCAAGTACTCCGGCATGCGGATCACGTTGATATCATCATGGGTATGCACATCAATAAAGCCCGGCGCCAGTACCCGCCCCTGGCCATCAATCACCTGCTCCGCCGCAACGTCCAGCGCCGGGGCGATAGCCATAATTCGATCGCCCTTCACCGCCACATCAGCACGGTATTGCGGCCCGCCGCTCCCGTCGATCACCGTGACGTTTTTGAAAAGCCAGTCAACTTTCATAGCAATTACTCCCTTTCGACATGCCGATAAGTTAACCATTTACAAGCGCAAAAAACAGTGGAAAACTACGCAAAACTCAGATCGCTTTGTGATACTTTTATTCAAAAAGAATAACATTTTTATATTAAAAATATATTTATCAAATAGTTATAAATGATACCCAGCGACTAACCGATTATAAACCCTGAAAGGATAGTGTTATGAAATACCATTCAGCACCGCTCATCCCGCACAAATCCGCCCTCATGTCCGCGCCGGCTAATCTGCTGGCGGAAGAGGTCTGTCTACCCGCCGCGCTGCTAAAAAAGTCGGCGCTGGAAAATAATATTTCATGGATGCAGCGCTACGCCGACGCCCGCGGCGTATCGCTGGCACCGCATGGTAAAACGACAATGACGCCATGGATATTTCAGGCGCAGCAGCGAGCGGGGGCGTGGGGGATCGGCGTGGGCAGCGCCTGGCAGGCTAGCGCGGCAATGGCCAGCGGCATCCAACGCGTCCTGATGGTTAATCAGCTGGTCGGCAAAGCCAATATGCAGGTGGTCGCGCAGCTAAAAGCCCACTATCGGGCGGTGGATTTTATCTGCTGCGTCGATAGCGAGGTCAACGTGCGCGCCCTCTCCGCATTCTTCGCAGACCAGGGACAAACGCTGGATGTACTGATTGAACTTGGCGTGCCTGGCGGGCGCTGCGGCTGTCGTAGCGTTGATGACGCGCTGGCGCTGGCGCAGCGGGTAAGCGACCTGCCGGGGCTACGGCTACGCGGACTGGAATTGTATGAAGGGGTGCTGCACGGCGACGATCCGCAGCCGCAGGTGGAAGCGCTGCTACAGCAGGCCGCGGCGCTTGCCTGCCGCATGGAGCCGCTGGTTGACGGCGAATTTATTCTCACCGGCGCGGGCACCGTCTGGTATGACGTGGTGTGCAATATCTGGCTGGCGGCGGCAAAACCACGCCGCTGCCGTATCGTTATTCGCCCTGGCTGTTATATCACCCACGATCGCGGGATCTACGATCTCGCACAACAAGCGCTGATCGCCCGCGATCCGATTGCCTGCGATCTCGCCGGCGATCTCACTTCAGCGCTGGAGCTGATGGCGATGGTGCAATCGGTGCCGGAGGCGGATCGCGCGGTAGTGAATTTCGGCAAGCGCGACTGCGCTTTCGACGCCGGGCTGCCGCAACCGATCGCCCATTATCGTAATGGCCAGCAGTTAGCGCTGCGCGCGGAGTCGCTCGTCAGTATCGGCATCATGGATCAGCACTGCATGCTGCGCCTGGCGCCAGGCAGCGATGTGCAGGTCGGCGATATTCTGCTGTTCGGCACCTCGCACCCGTGTCTGACCTTTGATAAGTGGAAGACGTTGCTGCTGGTCGATGACGACTACAACGTGCTGGACGAGCTCGACACGCTGTTTTGACAGGCATCCGGATAGCGGCGCTTCGCGCCTTACCCGGGCTACACAACCCGCGACGTTCGGTAGCCCGGCTAAGCGTAGCGCGAGCCGGGGGATGTATCGGGTAGCGGCGCTTCGCGCCTTACCCGCCCTGGCGCAAGGCGCAAATCTCATCATGCAATGAACGACTGATAATGACCCCCTGCCGTTCACTCTGCTGGCGGCAGGCAAAACGCCGCTCGCCCGGCAGCCGCGCGCCCTGATCCTGCATCGCATTGAACAGCGTTTCGGCGCGCTCCAGCTGCTCTGGTGCCTGCGCGCCGAGAAAGCGCTGCGGATCCAGCGCCAGAATCAGCTCGCCGCCGTAGGGGAGACCGCCCGCGCCGTTATCCCACGCCAGCGATTCGGCGCTGGTCATATCGCCAATAAGCGGCCCGGCCAACAGCTCAACCATTGCCGCCAGCGCCGAGCCCTTATGGCCGCCGAAAGTCAACATCGCGCCGTTCAGCACCTCTGCGGCATCGGTCGTTGGCTGTCCCTGACTGTCGATTCCCCAGCCTTCCGGTAGCGCTTTGCCGGCGCGCTGATGCAGCTGGATCTCGCCGCGCGCCGCGGCGCTGGTCGCCATATCAACAATAAACGGCGGCTTATCCTGCCGCGGCCAGCCGAAGGCGATGGGGTTGGTGCCGAACAGCGGACGTGTGCCGCCCGCCGGGGCGACCCAGGCGTGGCTTGGCGTACAGGCCAGCCCTACCAGCCCTGCCTCGGTCAACGGCTCAATATCGGCAAACAGCGCGGAAAAATGAACGCAGCGATTAATTGCCAGCGCCGCAATGCCATTGTGGCGCGCCTTCTCCAGCAGCAGCGGCAGCGCGCGCTCGTAGGCCAGCAGTGAAAAAGCGCCCCCGGCGTCCGCCCGCGCAATCCCCGGCGCCTGGTCATGGATCTGCGGCTCGGCATCGGGCGATACCTTACCTTTGCGCAGGGTATCGACAATGCCCAACAGCCGCCACAGGCCGTGGGAAGCGCAGCCGTCGCGCTCCCCGGCGGTCACATTGCGGGCAATCGCCGCCGCGTGGTCGGCGCTAAATCCATTGGCGCTGAGTACCTCCAGCGCCAGGTCATAAGCTTCAGGTAACGATAGAGTTACCGACTCCATACTGTTCTCCTTTACTCTTCTTCGTCTCCGCTAAAGTTAGCCTGCGGCAGGCAGCTGCGCGCGCCCCAGTAGTAAATCCCCAACGACATCGCCGCCATCCGGGAGGTGAACGGCGCGCGGCTGAATGCCCGCCCCTCCGCGCACAGCGTGCTGTTTGAAACCGCCGATGGCGGCGGCGTGGTTTACTGGCAGAAACTGATCCTCTGCTGCAGCGCTGGCAGCGCTTCGCCGCGGCCATCAACCGCACCTTCCGGCTGGCGGAGTCGTTGAAAAACGCGGCGACGCCGGAGAGCCTGCTGTGCCGTTGCGAAGATGTGCGCTGCGGCGACGTGGCTGCCGCCGACGACTGGCTGCAGGCCAAACTGACCCAGCGCCCGCTGGCTGTATGGCTGGCCGCTGCCGCAGCCGAGAGAGCCGCTGTCCCCCGCACGCGCGGAAACGCTTATTGCCCTCGCCAGGCTGAGCGCCGAGCCGTAACCGCTACTCTTCTTCATCGCCGCGCCCGGCAGGGACGCCAAGCGCAATAAACTCCTCCAGCAGGGAGGTCAGTTGCTGCAGCTTTTCCGTGGTGAACTGGGCCTCCAGCAGGCGATAGGTTTCTTCCACCTCCGCCTGGGCGCTTTCGTACAGCGCAGTTCCGGCAGGCGTCAGCGAGACGTACAGCTTGCGCTGATCGTTAACTGGCTTTAAGCGCAGCACCAGCCCATCCCGCTCCATACGCGTCAAAATACCGGTCAGACTGGGGCGCAGGATACAGGCGCGAAAGGCCAGATCGTGAAAGTCCATCGACGGACGTTCGGCGAGAATTCGCACGATCCGCCACTGCTGTTCGGTGAGATTGTGCCGTTTGACGATCGGTCGAAAGTAGGCCATCGCCGCTTCACGCGCCTGCAACAAGGCAATGGTTAATGAATCATGCATAGTATCCCCTCAACAGCCTCACCAAAAACTTATTAATAACTTAATAATTAGCGTTAATCCTGCCATGTACAACCGGTTTCTGCACCTGAAAAGTACCAGTCTTTTCCTGAAAAATATTCAACTTATTGATTCACAATAAATAAGTAATTGTTATGTAAATATTGTGTTAATCCGATCACAAAACATTCACTTCCAGTTGCTAAACCTCAGCGCAAAGCATAAAAGATGATCATTAATATATTAATGAAATCCCTTTGAACCGAAATCTGTCCCAGAGGAGTGGTGAATGAAAGGTACCATCTTCGCCGTTGCGCTCAATCATCGCAGCCAGCTCGACGCCTGGCGCGAGGCGTTTCAACAGGCCCCCTACAAGACGCCGCCGAAAACCGCGGTCTGGTTTATCAAGCCGCGCAATACCGTAATTGGCGATGGCGAAGCGATCCCGTATCCGCAGGGCGAGACCGTACAAAGCGGCGCAACGGTGGCGCTGATTGTCGGCAAAACCGCGCGTAAAGTGGCGGCGGAAGAGGCGGCGAACTATATCGCTGGCTACGCGCTGGCTAACGATGTGAGTCTGCCGGAAGAGAGTTTTTATCGCCCGGCGATCAAAGCCAAGTGCCGCGATGGCTTCTGTCCCATCGGCACGCTATCGGCGGTACGCAACGTCGACGATCTGACCATCATCACCGAAATTAACGGCCGCGAGGCGGATAGCTGGCATACCGGCGATCTGCAGCGTAATGCCGCGCAGCTGCTGAGCGCCTTGAGCGAATTCGCCACCCTCAATCCCGGCGACGCGATCCTTATCGGCACGCCCCACTCTCGCGTCACGCTGCGCCCCGGCGACCGGGTACGTATTCTCGCCGACGGTTTCCCGGCGCTCGAAAACCCGGTTGTCGCAGAAGGAGAGCTGGCATGAAACAGGCACGCATTGAATGGCAAGGACAGGTACGCGACGTGCTGGTCGATGAACGCGACCAGGTGCGCCTGGACGATGGCACGGTATTAAAAGAAGGTGAATTCCGCTGGCTGCCGCCCGCCAACGGCACGCTGTTCGCGCTGGGGCTGAATTACGCCGACCACGCCAGCGAGCTGGAATTTAAACCGCCAACCGAGCCGTTGGTATTCATCAAAGCGCCGAACACCTTTACTGGCCACCAGCAGCAGTCGGTACGCCCGGATAACGTCGAATACATGCACTACGAAGCCGAACTGGTGGTGGTGATTGGGAAAACCGCGCGCCGCGTCAGCGAAGCCGAGGCTATGGATTATGTCGCCGGCTATACCGTGTGCAATGACTACGCGATCCGCGACTATCTGGAAAACTACTACCGCCCGAACCTGCGGGTGAAAAGCCGCGACACGCTGACGCCGATCGGCCCGTGGATCGTCAGCAAAGAGGCGATCCCGGATCCGCATAACCTGGCCCTGCGCACCTGGGTCAACGGCGAGCTGCGCCAGCAGGGCACCACCGCCGATCTGATCTTCAGCATCCCGTTCCTCATCGCTTATTTAAGCGAATTTATGACCCTGCAACCGGGCGACATGATCGCCACCGGCACGCCGAAAGGGCTATCCGATGTGGTGCCGGGCGACGAGGTGATCGTTGAAGTCGAGGGCGTGGGCCGCCTGGTCAACCATATCATCAGCCAGCAAGCGTATGAGGAGACACTGTCATGAAAAAGATTAACCATTGGATCAACGGTAAAAACGTTGCCGGCGCAGACTATTTTCATACCACCAACCCGGCCACCGGCGAGGTACTGGCGGAAGTCGCCTCCGGCGGTGAAGCCGAAATCAACCAGGCGGTGGCGGCGGCGAAAGAGGCCTTCCCGAAGTGGGCTAACCTGCCGATGAAAGAGCGCGCGCGTCTGATGCGCCGCCTGGGGGATCTGATCGATCAGAACGTCCCGGAGATCGCGGCGATGGAAACCGCCGATACCGGCCTGCCGATCCACCAGACCAAAAACGTGTTGATCCCGCGCGCCTCACACAATTTCGAATTTTTCGCCGAAGTATGCCAGCAGATGAACGGCAAGACCTATCCGGTCGACGACAAGATGCTGAACTACACCCTCGTGCAGCCGGTTGGCGTCTGCGCGCTGGTGTCGCCGTGGAACGTGCCGTTTATGACCGCCACCTGGAAGGTGGCGCCGTGCCTGGCGCTGGGGAATACCGCGGTGCTGAAAATGTCCGAACTGTCGCCGCTGACCGCCGATCGTCTGGGCGAGCTGGCGCTGGAAGCCGGGATCCCGGCTGGCGTACTCAATGTGGTGCAGGGCTACGGCGCCACCGCCGGCGACGCGCTGGTGCGCCATCATGATGTGCGCGCCGTCTCCTTCACCGGCGGCACCGCCACCGGCCGCAACATCATGAAAAACGCCGGTCTGAAAAAGTACTCCATGGAGCTGGGCGGAAAATCGCCGGTGCTGATTTTTGAAGATGCCGATATCGAGCGCGCGCTTGACGCCGCGCTGTTCACCATCTTCTCGATCAACGGCGAACGCTGCACCGCCGGCTCGCGCATCTTTATTCAGCAGAGTATCTACCCCGAGTTCGTTAAACGCTTCGCCGAGCGCGCCAATCGCCTGCGCGTAGGCGATCCGACCGATCCGAACACCCAGGTCGGCGCGCTGATTAGCCAGCAGCACTGGGAGAAAGTGTCCGGCTACATTCGCCTCGGCATCGAAGAGGGGGCCACCCTGCTGGCCGGCGGCGCGGATAAACCGTCCGACCTGCCGGCGCATCTGAAAGCCGGCAACTTCCTGCGCCCGACGGTGCTGGCGGATGTCGACAACCGTATGCGCGTCGCCCAGGAAGAGATTTTTGGCCCGGTCGCCTGCCTGCTGCCGTTCAAAGACGAAGCGGAAGGGCTACGCCTGGCGAACGATGTGGAATACGGCCTGGCGTCGTATATCTGGACCCAGGACGTCAGCAAAGTGCTGCGTCTGGCGCGCGGTATTGAAGCCGGGATGGTGTTCGTCAACACCCAGAACGTGCGCGACCTGCGTCAGCCGTTCGGCGGCGTGAAGGCCTCCGGAACCGGCCGCGAAGGCGGCGAGTACAGCTTTGAAGTGTTCGCCGAAATGAAAAACGTCTGCATCTCGATGGGCGACCATCCGATCCCGAAATGGGGAGTCTGATATGGGTAAGTTAGCGTTAGCAGCAAAAATCACTCACGTGCCGTCGATGTATCTGTCTGAGCTGCCGGGGAAAAACCACGGCTGCCGTCAGGGCGCGATCGACGGGCATAAAGAAATTGGCAAGCGCTGCCGTGAAATGGGCGTCGATACCATTATCGTGTTTGATACCCACTGGCTGGTCAACAGCGCCTACCACATCAACTGCGCCGACCATTTTCAGGGCGTCTACACCAGTAACGAACTGCCGCATTTCATTCGCGACATGACCTACGACTACGACGGCAACCCGGAGCTGGGCCAGCTTATCGCCGACGAGGCGGTGAAGCTCGGGGTGCGTGCCAAAGCGCACAATATTCCCAGCCTGAAGCTGGAGTACGGCACCCTGGTGCCGATGCGCTACATGAACAGCGATAAGCACTTCAAGGTGGTATCTATCTCCGCTTTCTGTACCGTTCACGACTTTGCCGACAGCCGCAGGCTGGGCGAAGCGATCCTCAAAGCCATTGAAAAATACGACGGCACCGTGGCGGTGCTGGCCAGCGGTTCGCTGTCGCACCGCTTTATCGACGACCAGCGCGCCGAAGAGGGGATGAACAGCTACACCCGCGAATTTGACCATCAAATGGATGAGCGGGTGGTGAAGCTATGGCGCGAGGGCAAATTCAAAGAGTTCTGCACCATGCTGCCGGAGTATGCCGACTACTGCTACGGCGAAGGCAACATGCACGACACGGTGATGCTGCTCGGCCTGCTGGGTTGGGATAAATACGACGGCAAGGTGGAGTTTATCACCGAGCTATTCGCCAGCTCCGGTACCGGCCAGGTTAACGCCGTGTTCCCGTTGCCAGCGCAGGCGTAAGGGGGCCCCATGCCGCATTTTATCGCCGAATGTACCGACAACATCCGCGAGCAGGCCGATCTGCCTGGGCTGTTCGCCAAAGTCAACGAGGCGCTGGCCGCCACCGGCATCTTTCCGATCGGCGGGATCCGCAGCCGCGCCCACTGGCTGGATACCTGGCAGATGGCCGACGGCAGGCAGGATTACGCCTTCGTGCATATGACCCTGAAGATCGGCGCCGGGCGCAGCCTGGAGAGCCGTCAGGACGTGGGAGATATGCTGTTCGCGCTGATCAAATCCCACTTCGCGACGCTAATGGAGAGCCGCTATCTGGCGCTGTCGTTCGCCATGGAAGAGCTCGACCCGACGCTGAACTACAAACAAAACAACGTGCACGCGTTATTTAAATAATGTGCAAATTGCCCGGTGGCGCTGCGCTTACCGGGCCTACAACGGCCATGAATTTGTAGGCCGGATAAGCGAAGCGCCATCCGGCAATACAATGCCACAGGAATCACTATGCTCGATAAACAGACCCGTACCCTGATTGCCCAGCGGCTGAACCAGGCCGAAAAGCAGCGTGAACAGATCCGCGCGATCTCGCTGGATTATCCGTCGATCACCATTGAGGACGCCTACGCCGTCCAGCGCGAGTGGGTTGAGATGAAGATCGCCGAAGGCCGCGTGCTCAAAGGCCACAAGATCGGCCTGACCTCTAAAGCGATGCAGGCCAGTTCGCAGATCAGCGAGCCGGACTACGGCGCGCTGCTCGACGATATGTTCTTCCACGACGGCAGCGATATTCCCACCGACCGCTTTATCGTTCCGCGTATCGAAGTCGAGCTGGCCTTCGTGCTGGCCAAACCGCTGCGCGGCCCGAACTGTACGCTGTTTGATGTCTACAACGCCACCGACTACGTTATCCCGGCGCTGGAGCTTATCGACGCGCGCTGCCACAACATCGACCCGGAAACCCAGCGTCCGCGCAAAGTGTTCGACACCATCTCCGACAACGCCGCCAACGCCGGGGTGATCCTCGGCGGCCGGCCGATTAAACCGGACGAGCTCGACCTGCGCTGGATCTCCGCCCTGCTGTATCGCAACGGCGTAATTGAAGAGACCGGCGTCGCCGCGGGCGTACTCAATCATCCGGCCAACGGCGTGGCCTGGCTGGCCAACAAGCTGGCGCCGTACGATGTCCAGCTCGAAGCCGGGCAGATTATCCTCGGCGGCTCCTTCACCCGCCCGGTCCCGGCGCGCAAGGGCGATACCTTCCACGTCGACTACGGCAACATGGGCGCCATCAGCTGCCGGTTTGTCTAGGAGAAACACCATGAATAACGCCTTTAAAGACGCCTTAAAAGCGGGCCGTCCGCAAATCGGCCTGTGGCTTGGGCTGTGCAGCAGCTACAGCGCCGAACTGCTGGCCGGCGCGGGCTTCGACTGGCTGCTGATCGACGGCGAACATGCGCCCAACAATGTACCAACGGTGCTGACCCAGCTGCAGGCCATTGCGCCCTACCCCAGCCAGCCGGTGGTGCGTCCGTCGTGGAACGATCCGGTGCAGATCAAACAGCTGCTGGATGTCGGCGCGCAAACCCTGCTGGTGCCGATGGTGCAGAATGCCGAAGAGGCGCGGTTGGCGGTCAGAGCCACCCGCTATCCGCCAGCCGGCATCCGCGGCGTCGGCAGCGCGCTGGCCCGCGCCTCACGCTGGAATCGCGTCCCGGATTATATCCACCGGGCCAATGACGCCATGTGCGTGCTGGTACAGATTGAGACTCGCGAAGCGCTGAAAAATCTGCCGCAGATCCTCGATGTCGACGGGGTAGATGGTGTGTTTATCGGCCCGGCGGATCTCAGCGCTGATATGGGCCACGGCGGCAATCCGCAGCACCCGGAAGTGCAGGCCGCCATTGAAGATGCCATCCAGCAAATCCGTCAGGCCGGTAAAGCGCCGGGGATCCTGATGGCCAATGAACAGCTGGCGAAACGCTATCTCGAACTGGGCGCGCTGTTCGTCGCCGTCGGCGTCGATACCACCCTGCTGGCCCGCGGCGCAGAAGCGCTGGCGGCCCGGTTTACCCACAACGCAACCACCACAACCGATAACAATAAATCCGTCTATTGAACGGATAATGTGGAGCGCAACATGACTACCTCTACCCTGCAACACAATGATAATAAAGCCGTTGAAGTAGAAAACCGAGTGATCAAAAAGCTGTTCCGCCGCCTGATTACCTTCCTGTTTGTTCTCTTTGTTTTCTCATTTTTGGATCGAATTAATATCGGCTTTGCCGGTCTGACGATGGGTAAAGATCTCGGCCTGACCTCCACCATGTTCGGCCTGGCGGCGACGCTGTTCTACGTCACCTACGTGCTGTGCGGGATCCCCAGCAATATCATGCTGGCGAAAGTTGGCGCGCGCCGCTGGATCGCCGGGATCATGGTGGTCTGGGGGATCGCCTCGACCTGCACCATGTTCGCCACCAGCCCGCATACGCTGTACATCCTGCGCATGCTGGTCGGCATCGCCGAAGCCGGTTTTCTGCCGGGGATCCTCGTCTATCTGACCTGGTGGTTCCCGGCCTACCATCGCGCCCGCGCCAACGCCCTGTTTATGATCGCCATGCCGGTGACCATGATGCTCGGCTCGATACTTTCCGGCTATATTCTGGCACTCGACGGCCTGTGGAACCTGAAAGGCTGGCAATGGCTATTTCTGCTGGAAGGCCTGCCGTCGGTGGTGCTCGGCGTCGTCACCTGGTTCTTCCTCAACGACACGCCGGATAAAGCCAACTGGCTGGATAACGAAGAGAAACAGGCGCTGAAGGCGATGATCGATCGCGAACGGGAACATGCGGCGATCGTCCCGGCTTCGCCGCGTTCCACGCTGCGCGAAGTACTGACGCCAGCGGTGCTGATGTATACCCTCGCCTACTTCTGCCTGACCAATACCCTCAGCGCCATTAATATCTGGACGCCGCAGATCCTGCAGAGCTTCAACACCGGCAGCAGCAACATCATGATTGGCCTGCTGGCGGCGATCCCGCAGTTCTGCACTATTTTCGGCATGATCTGGTGGAGCCGCCGATCCGACCGCCGCAAAGAGCGCAAGATGCATACCATCCTGCCCTACCTGTTCGCCGCGGCGGGTTGGCTGCTGGCTTCGGCAACGCACCACAGCCTGATCCAACTGATCGGCATTATTATGGCTTCGGTGGGATCCTTTACCGCGATGGCCATTTTCTGGACCACCCCGGATCGGGTGATCAGCCTGCAGTCGCGCGCGGTGGCGTTGGCGGTGATCAACGCTATCGGCAACGTCGGCTCTGCCGTCAGCCCGCTGTTGATCGGCATTTTGCGTGATACCACCGGCAGCTTTAGCTCCGGGCTGTGGTTTGTCGCCGGATTACTGATCGTCGGCGCGCTGGTGCTTACCCGCATTCCAATGAGCCAGCGTGAGGACGCCGCCGCGCCGGGATTAGCGGCGCAAAAAGGCCACTAAGGAGCGGGTATGTGCCAGCATTCCATCGCCAACATCGACATCAATAAAGATTACGACGAGAGTCTGGGTACCGAAGAGGTGCACTACCAGTCGTTCTCCCGCATGGCGGCCTTTTTTGGCCGCGACATGCAGGCGCATCGCCACGACCGCTATTTCCAGATGCACTACCTTGATACCGGACAGATTGAGCTGCAGCTTGATGACCATCGCTATTCGGTGCAGGCGCCGCTGTTTGTGATAACGCCGCCCTCGGTACCGCACGCCTTTATTACCGAGTCCGATAGCGATGGCCATGTGTTGACGGTCCATGAGGAGCTGATCTGGCCGCTGCTGGAGGTACTTTATCCCGGCACGCGGGAGACCTTCGGCCTGCCGGGGATCTGCCTGTCGCTGGCGGATAAACCCGACGAGCTGGCGGCGCTGGCCCACTACTGGCAGCTGATTCGCCGGGAATCTACCGCCCAGTTGCCGGGGCGGGAGCATACCCTGGCGCTACTGGCGCAGGCGGTCTTTACCCTGCTGCTGCGTAACGCAAAGCTCGACGATCACGCCGCCAGCGGGATGCGCGGCGAGCTGAAGCTATTCCAGCGCTTTAACCAGATGATCGACAGCCACTACCATCAGCACTGGACGGTACCGGATTACGCCAGGGAGCTGCATCTGACCGAATCGCGGTTGACCGACATCTGTCGCCGCTTCGCCAACCGTTCGCCGAAGCGGCTGATATTCGACCGTCAGCTGCGCGAGGCGAAGCGCCTGCTGCTGTTTTCCGATAGCGCGGTCAATGAGATTGCCTGGCAGCTGGGGTTTAAAGACCCCGCCTATTTTGCGCGCTTTTTTAGCCGCCAGGTCGGCTGCTCGCCCAGCAGCTACCGGGCGCAAAAAGTACCGGTTTCGTAATACCCCGGCGGCGCTGCGCTTGCCTGGGCTACAGACCGTAGGGCGGGTCAGCGCCGCGCCAGCCGGTAAAAGTTGCAGAGATCACAAAATTCACTCCCGCCTGAAAAGTACCCGCCGTTGTCGCAAACGTCCCTTCACGACAAGCGCCATAACCGCTTCAATTAAACAACAAAAACAAAACATATATTTAACATTATTATTCCGATAAATACTGAAGAGGCCCCTATGAAACCTGAAGATTTCCGCGCCGACGCGAAACGCCCGTTAACTGGCGAAGAGTATTTAAAAAGCCTGCAGGATGGCCGCGAAATTTATATCTACGGCGAGCGCGTGAAAGACGTCACCACGCATCCGGCCTTCCGTAATGCCGCGGCCTCCGTCGCTCAGCTGTACGATGCGCTGCACAAACCGGAGATGCAGGATTCCCTGTGCTGGGGCACCGATACCGGCAGCGGCGGCTACACCCATAAATTCTTCCGCGTGGCGAAAAGCGCCGACGATCTGCGCCAGCAGCGCGACGCCATCGCCGAATGGTCGCGCTTAAGCTACGGCTGGATGGGCCGCACCCCAGACTACAAAGCCGCCTTCGGCTGCGCGCTGGGCGCCAACCCGGCGTTTTACGGCCAGTTCGAGCAGAACGCCCGCAACTGGTACACCCGCATTCAGGAAACCGGCCTGTACTTTAACCACGCTATCGTCAACCCGCCGATTGACCGCCACAAGCCAGCTGATGAAGTGAAGGATGTCTACATCAAGCTGGAAAAAGAGACCGATGCCGGGATCATCGTCAGCGGCGCGAAAGTGGTCGCCACCAACTCGGCGCTGACCCACTACAACATGATCGGCTTCGGCTCCGCACAGGTGATGGGCGAGAACCCGGACTTCGCGCTGATGTTCGTCGCGCCGATGGATGCCGAAGGCGTCAAGCTTATCTCCCGCGCCTCCTATGAGATGGTCGCCGGCGCGACCGGATCGCCGTACGACTATCCGCTTTCCAGCCGTTTCGACGAGAACGACGCGATTCTGGTAATGGATAAGGTGCTCATCCCATGGGAGAACGTACTGATTTATCGCGACTTTGACCGCTGCCGCCGCTGGACCATGGAAGGTGGTTTCGCCCGCATGTACCCGCTGCAGGCCTGCGTGCGCCTGGCGGTAAAACTGGACTTTATCACCGCCCTGCTGAAACGCTCTCTGGAATGTACCGGCACCCTCGAATTCCGCGGCGTGCAGGCCGACCTTGGCGAAGTGGTGGCGTGGCGCAATATGTTCTGGGCGTTAAGCGATTCTATGTGCTCGGAAGCGACGCCGTGGGTCAACGGCGCATGGCTGCCGGATCACGCCGCGCTGCAGACCTATCGCGTGATGGCCCCGATGGCCTACGCCAAGATCAAGAACATCATCGAGCGCAACGTCACCAGCGGCCTGATTTATCTGCCGTCCAGCGCCCGCGATCTGAACAACCCGCAGATCGACCAGTATCTGGCGAAGTACGTGCGCGGCTCCAACGGTATGGACCACGTTGAACGTATCAAAATCCTCAAACTGATGTGGGACGCCATCGGCAGCGAATTCGGCGGCCGCCATGAACTGTATGAGATCAACTACTCCGGTAGCCAGGATGAAATTCGCCTGCAGTGTCTGCGCCAGGCGCAGAGCTCCGGCAATATGGACAAAATGATGGCGATGGTCGACCGCTGCCTGTCCGAGTACGACCAGAACGGCTGGACGGTGCCGCATCTGCACAATAATGCTGATATCAACATGTTGGATAAGCTGCTGAAGTAATTCACAGCGGGAGGTCATAATGCAATTAGATGAACAACGCCTGCGTTTTCGCGATGCCATGGCCAGCCTGTCGGCTGCGGTTAACGTTGTCACCACCGCAGGCGAAGCCGGCCGCTGCGGCATTACCGCCACGGCGGTATGCTCGGTGACGGATACGCCGCCATCGGTGATGGTTTGTATCAACGCCAACAGCGCGATGAACCCGGTGTTTCAGGGTAACGGCAAGTTGTGCATCAACGTGCTGAACCACGAACAGGAAATCATGGCCCGTCATTTCGCCGGGATGACCGGGGTGACGATGGAAGAGCGGTTTGCCCTCAGCGGCTGGCAGCAGGGCGCGCTCGGGCAGCCGGTGCTGAAAGGTTCGCTGGCCAGTCTCGAAGGCGAGATTAGCCAGGTGCAAACCATTGGTACCCACCTGGTGTATCTGGTGGAGATCCGCAATATTACCCTGAGCCCGCAAGGGCACGGCCTGATTTACTTTAAACGCCGTTTCCACCCGGTGATGATGGAAATGGAAGTCGCAGTCTAAAATCCGCGCCCAGGTTTACTTATCGCCCGATACGTAAACCTGGCGCTTAATATGCGTCATCTCACCCGCCAGCCTTATTCAACAGCGCGACATGAAGCCCAATCAAAACGTCCACCGCCGCGGAAATTTTGTTCCCGGTAGTCAGCAGGTAATGTTAAGTGCCAGCCTTTTCGCCTGGCGGTACAGGCAATAACCGGAAATTGCGAATAATCTATAGCGTCATGAATAAATTGTTGTTTACCTATATTTGTTAAAAAAGCGTCTCCCCGATTCCAGATGGCTTTTTTTAACTTGATATTCCAGGTCTGATAGCTTTCACCAGCAATTGTATAACCTTCACCTTCAGGCGCTTTTTTGGTCCAGTCAATCTCGCCGCCATCGTATAAATATTGCCATACAGCATAGCGTTCAAGGGTAAACTGGCTGGGTAAAGTACTGACATTTTTAGAATCGATTTTATCGAGTAATTGCGGATTCGCTAACAGTAGCGCCATGGCTTTATGCATGTAACCCAACATAATATCGGGATGTTCGGGCACTCCCTCTTCTGCTTCAAACAAAGAGATATAAGCGAGATAGAGCGCATCATCACGCACTTTTTGACCGTTCGCCGCGGCGTTGGCGACGATTTTCGCCGCCCGATATTGTAAACTTCCCCAGGATTCCTCACCGCTAACAGGCCTGTAGCGATTATTGTATTTTTCTCCCGTCAGGTAGCCCTGAGCTGCATTTAAATCGTTAGCGTTTAACGCCGATTTAGCGCGCTGATGGTCGGATAAGGTCATTATATTGCGCCCCGTATTTCTGGCAATATAATACGACTGACGACAATCAGAAAGGATCATAACCATAATGACCATGGCAATACTTCTAAAAAAAATCTTATATATTCTCACCGTTAAGTCCTTTAATTTATTTATAAATATAATGTTTGGAAACTTGTCTCGGTTCGATGTATAGCAAAACGGTTACCCGACCTTTTTTATAAGTACGTTGCCAGGTTGAACAATTTTTTATTTTATTCAGATCTAATCTTTTATTATACCACTCCTGCTGTTTTGCAATGCAGGCGGAAAGACTTTGATAGAATTTCCCTTTTTCTGCAATGAACTCTTCTTTGATTGTCGCTGGCCCATATTCTCGATCAAGAACCTTAACTTCCTCATTATATAAGGCGAGTGCTTCCCGGCCATCATCAACTTTATAGGCCTGCTGACTGGAATCAACATCAGCGCTAACAAAAACACTTTTCAGCCCTTTATTCTTATCAAAATAAAGCTTCATCTCCTGATATTTCAACGCCCCCACTTCCTGGGGAGTCAGCGTTGAGATAATCAGATCCGGGTCTTTTCCGGCATAATTGATATCTGATACCTCCAGAGAATATAAAGGCGTGTTTCTGGCCTCATCGTAACTCATCCCCCAGCGCAAATTATAAGGGGCTGCCGGCTCATCAACAGCCTGATGTATCTCTCTTGCATGAGCATATGTTAAGTAAAAAGCACTGGCGATGATCATTATCTTTACAAATTTCATAACTCGAATTCCCTTTGTTAAACGCTATCCATACGACATGGCAAAGTCAGCATAATATCAAAATACCT
This sequence comes from Klebsiella sp. 4_1_44FAA, assembly GCF_000238715.1. Taxonomy (NCBI): domain Bacteria; kingdom Pseudomonadati; phylum Pseudomonadota; class Gammaproteobacteria; order Enterobacterales; family Enterobacteriaceae; genus Klebsiella; species Klebsiella sp. 4_1_44FAA. The sequence continues at coordinate 35,136 of NZ_JH414803.1, read as the reverse complement.
CTACTTGAAATAAAGATAGTGATCTGCGGGTGATAAAAATCGTTATCCTCAGTTTGAAAGCATATCTTTGAGATGCGCAGAATAATATTGTGAGCTTAATCACACATTTACGCGCTCTCGTACTCATATCTAACCGCTTACCCCCGCAAGTAACCGCTTAACCCCCTATACAACCACTCACCGATTTACCCAACTTTACGCGCGCGCTGTTCTGGCAAGATCGAAGGCAGCCTAGCTAATCAATACCTCCATCAACCCTAACTTAAAACCAGACGGCTTCGGCCAATTATTCATCTAATTAACGCCAGGTTTTACTATGGATACCAAAAAACTATTCAAGCACATACCCTGGGTGATTCTCGGAATCATCGGGGCATTTTGCCTCTCAGTCGTCGCCCTACGCCGCGGTGAGCACGTCAGCGCCCTGTGGATCGTCGTCGCATCGGTTTCTGTGTACCTCGTCGCCTACCGTTATTACAGCCTGTACATCGCGCAGAAGGTGATGAAGCTTGACCCGACGCGCTCCACGCCGGCGGTCATTAATAACGATGGCCTGAACTATGTGCCAACCAACCGCTACGTGCTGTTTGGCCACCACTTTGCCGCGATCGCCGGCGCTGGCCCGCTGGTTGGCCCGGTACTGGCCGCGCAGATGGGCTATCTGCCGGGCACCCTGTGGCTGCTGGCCGGCGTGGTGCTGGCGGGCGCGGTACAGGACTTCATGGTGCTGTTTATCTCCTCGCGGCGTAACGGCGCCTCGCTGGGCGAGATGATTAAACAGGAGATGGGGCCGGTTCCGGGCTCTATCGCCCTGTTCGGCTGCTTCCTGATTATGATCATCATCCTCGCGGTGCTGGCGCTCATCGTGGTGAAAGCGCTGGCGGAAAGCCCGTGGGGCGTGTTTACCGTCTGCTCGACGGTGCCTATCGCCCTGTTTATGGGGATCTACATGCGCTTCCTGCGCCCAGGCCGCGTCGGTGAAGTGTCGGTTATCGGTATCGTGCTGCTGGTGGCCTCTATCTGGTTCGGCGGCGTGATTGCCCACGACCCGTACTGGGGCCCGGCGTTGACCTTTAAAGATACCACTATCACCTTTACCCTGATTGGCTACGCGTTTATTTCCGCCCTGCTGCCGGTATGGCTGATTCTGGCACCGCGCGATTATCTGGCCACCTTCCTGAAAATCGGCGTGATCGTCGGCCTGGCGCTGGGGATTGTTATCCTCAACCCGGACCTGAAAATGCCGGCAGTGACCCAGTACATTGATGGTACCGGTCCGCTGTGGAAAGGCGCCCTGTTCCCGTTCCTGTTTATCACCATCGCCTGCGGCGCGGTCTCCGGCTTCCACGCGCTGATCGCCTCCGGTACCACGCCGAAGCTGCTGGCCAACGAAACCGATGCCCGCTTTATTGGCTACGGCGCGATGCTGATGGAATCCTTTGTTGCAGTCATGGCGCTGGTCGCGGCCTCGATTATCGAACCGGGTCTCTACTTCGCGATGAACACCCCGCCGGCGGGCCTGGGCATCGTCATGCCGAACCTGCATGAAATGGGCGGTGAAAACGCGGCGATGATCGCAGCGCAGTTGAAAGAAGTCACCGTCCACGCGGCGGCGACCGTCAGCTCCTGGGGCTTTGTGATTTCACCTGAGCAGATCCTGCAGACGGCGAAAGATATCGGCGAACCTTCGGTACTGAACCGCGCTGGCGGCGCGCCGACGCTGGCCGTCGGTATCGCCCACGTATTCCATAAAATCATCCCGATGGCGGATATGGGCTTCTGGTACCACTTCGGTATCCTGTTTGAAGCGCTGTTTATCCTCACCGCGCTGGATGCGGGTACCCGCGCAGGCCGCTTTATGCTGCAGGATCTGTTGGGTAACTTCGTGCCGTTCCTGAAAAAAACCGACTCGCTGGTCGCCGGGATTATCGGTACCGCCGGCTGCGTCGGGCTGTGGGGCTACCTGCTGTATCAGGGCGTGGTCGACCCGCTGGGCGGCGTGAAGAGCCTGTGGCCGCTGTTCGGGATCTCTAACCAGATGCTGGCCGCCGTGGCGCTGGTGCTTGGCACCGTGGTGCTGGTCAAGATGCAGCGCACCAAATATATCTGGGTCACCGTTATCCCGGCGGCATGGCTGCTGCTGTGCACCACCTGGGCGCTGGGCCTGAAGCTGTTCAGCAGCAACCCGCAGATGGAAGGCTTCTTCTTTATGGCTCAGCAGTATAAAGAGAAGATTGCCGCCGGCGGCGAGCTGACCGCGCAGCAGATCGCCAACATGAACCATATCGTGGTCAACAACTACACCAACGCCGGCCTGAGTATTCTGTTCCTGGTGGTGGTGTATAGCATCATCTTCTACGGCATCAAAACCTGGCTCAATGTCCGCAACAATAAGGTGCGTACCGACAAAGAGACTCCGTATGTGCCGGTACCGGAAGGCGGCGTGAAGACCTCGTCACATCATTAACCCTGATGCCGGATAGCGCTACGCGTATCCGGCCTACCAAAAGCGCATTAACGTAGGCCGGATATGGCGCTAGCCGCCATCCGGCTTTATTCGTTATCTGGAACTTATAATGTTTGGTAACTTAGGTCAGGCAAAAAAATATCTCGGTCAGGCGGCAAAAATGCTGATTGGCATTCCGGATTACGACAACTACGTCACGCATATGCAAACCAACCATCCGGATCAGCCGTACATGACTTATGAAGAATTCTTCCGCGAACGCCAGCAGGCCCGCTACGGCGGCGACGGCAAAGGCGGCGTACGCTGCTGTTAATGGAGGCAATAATGGCACCGATTGCAGTCACCCTACTCACCGGTTTTCTCGGCGCAGGAAAAACCACCCTCCTGCGCCATATCCTCAATGAGCAGCACGGTTTCAAAATCGCCGTGATTGAAAACGAATTCGGCGAAGTCTCCGTTGACGATCAGCTGATCGGCGACCGCGCCACGCAGATTAAAACCCTGACCAACGGCTGTATCTGCTGTACACGCTCCAACGAACTGGAAGACGCCCTGCTCGATCTCCTCGACAGTCGCGATCGCGGCGAAATCGAGTTTGACCGGCTGGTGATTGAATGCACCGGCATGGCCGACCCGGGGCCGATTATCCAGACCTTTTTCTCCCATCAGGTGCTCTGCGAGCGCTATCTGCTGGACGGCGTGATCGCCCTGGTTGACGCCGTCCATGCCGACCAGCAGATGGATCAGTTCACCATCGCCCAGTCGCAGGTCGGCTACGCGGACCGGATCCTGTTAACCAAAACCGACGTCGCCGGCGACACCGAAAAGCTGCGTGAACGGCTGGCGCGCATTAACGCGCGGGCGCCGATTTATACCGTCATTCACGGCGATATCGATTTAAGCCAGTTGTTTAACACCAGCGGTTTTATGCTGGAAGAGAAGGTTGTCAGCGCCACACCGCGCTTTCATTTTGTGGCAGAAAAACAGAATGACGTCTCGTCGATTGTGGTCGAGCTCGACTATCCGGTGGATATCAGTGAAGTTTCACGGGTAATGGAAAATCTGCTGCTCTCCTTCGCCGAGCAATTGATGCGTTATAAAGGCATGCTGTGGATCGACGGCGAGCCAAATCGCCTGCTGTTCCAGGGCGTGCAGCGCCTCTACAGCGCCGACTGGGATCGCCCGTGGGGCGATGAAACGCCGCACAGCACGCTGGTGTTTATCGGCATTCAGTTGCCGGAAGAGGAAATTCGCGCGGCGTTTGCCGGGTTACGACGCTAACCTGCCCGCCTGCGCCCTAAGGCGCAGGCCCCCTTCTCTCTGAGACCTCGTCAAAAACAGGGACCAAACGTCGGCAGCGCGTCGAAAAATGTAAAGCAACGTTTTAATAAGTAACAGTAGAAACATTTTTGGAAATTATAAGAAACTGAATGAATAGGCCCCTTAATAATTAATGACTGCTCTGTTCAGTTTCTGTTTAGCCCACCAATTAAACCACGGCTAAACAGGCTAAATTTGCTGATTGACCTCGCCGTAACCCAACGTCATTACAACATTTTCAAAACACCTTCCTGACAAAACCAGCATAAAAAATCGACGTAAGTCACATTTGCAGAGGTAAACATCGCTTGTTAAGGTGCCCTCAGACAACTTTATTGACGAGGAGTAAACCATGAGAAAGCTTAACATCCTTATTCTTGCAGCCCTGACCGCGGTCTCTGGTTCCGCCATGGCGGTGGGGTTTACCGTTGAACAGGGTAAAAACTTCACTAATCTGAATATGGAAATGGGTAAATCCTCTTCTGGCCTGTACGCCGAAAGCCACTGGCTGAAGAATACCGATGATGGTAGCCAGACCGGCGGTGTGGGCGCGGGTTACAACCTGGAAGTGGGCCCGGTGATGCTCAACGCCGGCGCGAAAGCCATCTACCTCGGGCCGAAAAAAGGCGATAACGGCGTCGCGTTTCCGGTCGGCGGCGGAGTGAACGTGGCCCTGACCGACAGCATCCACGTGTTTGGCGAAGGGTATGTCGCGCCGGATGGTCTGAACAACAGCGTGAAAAACTATGTTGAAGCGAACGGCGGCGTGAGCTGGTCTCCGATTGGTCCAGTGACGTTGAAAGTGGGTTACCGCCATGTGAGCGTTGACGGTAAAGAGGGTCGCCCGAACCACACCCTGATTGATGGCGCCTATGTGGGCGGCGGGGTCACCTTCTGATTATGATCAACGCCCCGCGATAAAGTTAAGGTGCGCTGAGCATTAGCCATAAAAAACCTGCCGAATGGCAGGTTTTTTTATGGCCGGGTCATAGGCTTAGCGGCGTACCACCACCAGCTTCTGGTTCACAAACTCTTTGATGCCGAGATCGGAGAGCTCCCGTCCGTAACCGGAACGCTTCACGCCGCCAAACGGCAGCTCCGGCGCGGTATCGGTGAGCCAGTTGATATAAACCATTCCGGTTTCAATGGCGGAGGCCATCCGTTTGGCGCGTTCGATATCCTGACTGAACACCGCGCCGCCCAGACCATAGTGGGAATCATTGGCCAGCTGGATTGCCTCCTCATCGTTTTTCACCACGTAGATCTGCGCCACCGGGCCAAAGAACTCTTCGAAGTACGCCGGATTATCACGGGTGATACCGGTCAAAATGGTGGGTTCAAAGAAATTGCCTTCTCGAGCCACCGCTTTGCCGCCCAGATGCAGCTTAGCGCCATTTTTCACCGCCTCGTCCACCTGTTTGCTTAGGGTATCCAGCGCATCTTTGGAAGAGAGCGGCCCCAGCGTGGTGCTTTCATCCAGCGGATCGCCGATTTTCACCTGGCGAAACGCCTCGCTAAATTTTGTCAGGAACGCATCCGCGATATTTTCGTGCAGGATAAAGCGCTTGGCAGCGGTACACACCTGGCCGGCGTTGTTCAGCCGCGCCTGGACGCCGATTTTCACCGCGCGCTCCAGGTCGGCATCGTCCAGCACGACAAACACATCATTGCCGCCCAGTTCCAGCGTTGATTTCTTAATATGCTTCGCCGCCTGCGCCGCCACCACGCTGCCGGCTTTCTCCGACCCCGTTAGCGCCGCGCCCTGCACGCGATCGTCGGCGATAATCTTCGCCACCTGATCCTGGGAGATAAACAGGTTAGTCCACGCCCCCTCCGGAGCGCCGGCCTCACGCACCAGATGGGCAAAGGTCTCCGCGCAGTGCGGCACAATGCTGGCGTGTTTGGCGATAACCGGGTTACCGGCCGCCAGGTTTGGCGCAAGGACGCGCATCAGCTGGTAATAGGGGAAGTTCCACGGCTCCACCGCCAGTAAGACGCCAATGGGATGGTGCTCAACCCAGGCTTCACCCAGTTCGGAGGGATACTTCACCGGCGCCAGGAACGATTTGGCGTTATCGGCGTAATAGCGGGCGATCTGCGCGCAAAGTTTCACTTCGCCGCGGCTCTGCTTAATGAGTTTCCCCATCTCCTGGCTAGCGATTTTTGCCAGCTCCTCCGCCCGGCTATCGATCAGATCCGCCAGCTTATGCAGTACCGCCAGCCGCGGTTCAATATCGCCTTTTGCCCAAGCAGAATGGTAGAGCGCATCCGCCTGCTGCAGCGCCGCCTCCACATCCGCATCGCTGTGCGCCGGGTACGTTTTAATAAGCTGATTGTTCGCAGGATTCACCGTCTGATAGGCCATATCGCATGTCTCCTTGTTATCGCTACTAAGGCAGTCAAAAATGCCGTTAAGGATATTAAGGGTAGTCGAGATGGCTGGCGATGCGGGTAAAGTTAGGTATATCCGGAATATTCCATAAAGAGGCTAACCGGGGCGACCGTCAGGCCGCCCCGGCGTTATTAATGCGCCAGCGCGGCGATCTCGTCGGCGGTCAGGCCGGTGATTTTCACCACCGTCTCGCGGGCAATGCCGTCGGCCAGCATCCTCTGGGCAATGCGCAGCGCCTCGGCATGCTGTCCTTCACGCTTGCCTTTTCTGCGGCCCACTTCCTGTAATCTTTCAGCAATAGTCATCAATCTCTCCCTGTGCTGAGGAACCCGTTGCGCCACTTCGTGGATAAACCGGCCAAAGCGGCGCGCGTTGCCAGTCTGCAGCAGATAATTAAACAGCGTTTTTAGCTGTCTGTCATTAGCGTCCCCGCTAAGTAAAATCGTCGTCAGTTGCTCAACAATGCCCATTAAATCGCGCTGGCGAATATGCTTCTGTATCAGCTCGAGTAATGCCACGCGCCGGTGGCGAACGATCTCATCGTCGGGGATCACCGTGACATCCACCAGCGGAAAGGGCGAGATATAAAGCTCACTCGCCAGCTGTGGATCGGCAAAACAGTCCAGCCAGTTGAGTGACCACGGGTATGGCGTGGTCGCTCCGTGATAGAACAGCATCGGCACCACCAGCGGCAGTTTTGTATGACCGCCATCAAGATGGCGCTGCATCGCGGCGATGGCGTAGCGCATCAGGCGGAAGGCCATCTGCGCATCCGGCGAGCTCTGATGTTCGATAACCACATAAATGTAGCCCTCGCCAGACGCGGTTTTGAGTGACCACAGCACATCGGAGTACCAGGCCCGCAGGCTCTCCTCGATAAAGCTTGCCGATTCCAGCTGTAAGGTATCGAGGTCGCAGCGCTGACGCAGCGCAGGCGGTAGATGGATCGCCAGAAAATCGCGCGCGGTGTCGGCCTGAGTGAGGAACTGTTTAAACACCGCATCATGCGGCGTCGAGGTGGTGCCCTTTGCCATCGGCTCATCCCTGCCTGCTTATCCTGCAGGGACTCTACATCCCATGAATGTCTCTGGCACCCCGGAAACCGGGATTTTACATTCCGCTACGAAAACATATTTCCCCGGACTGCAAGCGTGACATCCTTTTTCGACGCGGTACGCAAATCCAGGCGGGCGACAGCCTCGGCGCAGCATGCTATAAACGGCTTATCCCCGCAGCAAAGGCCAAAGCAGTGAACCATACCCGAGATATTCCCCAAACCTTCTGGCGAGACGATCGTCTGCCGTGGCTGGAGCTGCGCAGCACCTGGCGCAGCCGCCAGGCCTATAAGCGCCACAGCCACCCCCAGCTCTCGGTGGGGGCGATTATCGAGGGGGAAACGCGCTGCCTGTGCGCTGGCCAGGAGTACCTGCTACAGCCCGGGGATCTGATCGTGATCCCGCCGCACGCGCCGCATAGCTGTAATCCGCTGCATGACAGGCCGCGCAGCTATCACATGCTTTACCTGGACGCGACATGGTGCCGCGCGCAGCGCCCGGATATTCCCCCTGGCGCCAGTATCACCTCGCCGCAGCCGCTGCTGCGCGACAGCCCTCTCTTTGCCAGTTTCCAGCAGGTTGTCGCCCTGATGAACCGCGGGAGCCTTGAACAACTGCCCGCCCGGCTGGCGCAACTCCTGCACGCGCTGCCGCTGTGCGCCGCCGCGCCGCAGGCGCCACATCACGCCAGCGCCCTGCTGTTTCAGCGCCTGGCGATGGATCTGCCGGCGTCGCCGTCGCTGGATAAGCTGGCCCACGACAGCGCGCTTCGTAAAGAGACCGTTATCCGCGCCGTGAAACAAGATACCGGCCTGACGCCTGCCAGTTTGATCAACATGGCGCGCATCGAATATGCGAAAACGCGCTTACGCGCCGGGGATCCTATCGCCGACGTTGGCTATCAGGCTGGCTTTGCCGATCAGAGCCATTTCCATAAAACCTTTGTCAGCTATACCGCCGCCACGCCGCGGCAGTATGCGCAAAGCAGATCAATATCTGACAATAAGTAATACGCCACCTGGCGTAGGGTGGCCTCTGCACCATTATCGAGGCCACTATGCATACCTTATCGACGCTCTTTCCCGCCGCCTTCCCGGCGTTAGCCCTGTCCCACTTTGTCGCTCTGCTCAGTCCGGGCCCTGATTTTTTTCTGCTGGTCGGCTACGCCGTGCGCTACCGGATCCGCGGCAGCATCGGATTGTGTCTCGGCATCGCCGCAGGCAATGCGCTGTATATTGTGCTCGCCATCGTCGGCTGGGGGCTTCTGCGCCAGGCGCCGCTGCTTTTTTTGCTCATCGAGCTGCTGGGGGCGGGCTATTTATTGTGGATTGGCAGCCTGCTGATACGCAGCCGTCCCGCGACGCTGGCGATGGAGAGCGTTCGCGCAGCGCGTCCGGGGTTCGGCAGGCAGCTGCTGCTGGGGCTGGGGTCATCGCTGCTCAACCCCAAAAACGCCCTGTTTTATCTGGCGCTGATGACTTCCCTGCTCGGGCCGGCTGTAACCCTGCTTCAGCAAACGGTGAGCGGGCTGTGGATGGTCAGCGTGGTGTTCTTCTGGGATTTACTGCTGGTGAGCGCGATTGCGCTGCCGCAGATACAGCGCCGCCTGGGCGCCATCGTCTGGCGAGTCGAGCGGGCGGCGGGGGCGATCCTGATGCTCTTCGGCCTGGGGATTATCTGGCGATTTTTGCACGACCTCGCCGTCAGGCTATATGCTTAAGCATATGGAAAAACTCGCTGAACTGAAACGCGCCAAACTGCTGGCGCTGTCGCTGCTGCTGATTGCAGCCGCCATTTTTATCACTACCCTCGCGCTACCACCGTCGCCCTGGGTCGGTGCGCTAAAAGCTATTTCCGAAGCGGCGATGGTCGGGGCGCTGGCCGACTGGTTTGCGGTCGTGGCTCTGTTTCGCCGTATTCCGCTGCCCTTTGTCGCCCGCCATACGGCGATTATTCCGCGCAATAAAGACCGCATCGCCGACAACCTCGGCCGCTTTGTCGAGGAAAAGTTCCTTGATACCCCGTCGCTGGTCGCGCTGATCCGCCGCTATCAGCCAGCCCTGATGCTCGGCAACTGGTTCAGCCAGCCGGAGAACGCCCGACGGGTCGGCCAGCACCTGCTGCAGGTGATGAGCGGTTTTCTCGAACTGACCGATGACGCGCGCATTCAACGTCTGCTGCGACGCGCGGTGCATAAGGCTATCGATAAGGTCGACCTGACGCAGACCAGCGCCATGATGCTGGAGGGACTGACCCGCGACAATCGCCATCAAAAGCTGCTCGATTCGCTGATAAACCAACTGATTGCCCTGCTGCAGCGCGACAGCTCCCGCGCCTTTATCGCCCGCGGCATCGTACACTGGCTGGAGACCGAACACCCGCTGAAGGCCAAACTCCTACCCACCGAGTGGCTCGGCGAGCACAGCGCTGAGATGGTCACCGACGCGGTGAATACCCTGCTGGACGAGGTGACTCACGACCGTACGCATCAGATCCGTCAGACTTTTGACCGCGCCGTGCAAAAGCTTATCGATAACCTGAAATCCGACCCGGATATGGCGCAGAAGGCCGATAACATCAAAGCCTGGCTAAAAAATGATGAGACCTTTAACCACTATCTTGGCGAAGTATGGGGCGACCTGCGCGGCTGGGTAAAAAACGATATCAGCAGCGACGACTCACGTATTAAGCAGCGTATCGCCGAGGCGGGGCAGTGGTTCGGTGAAACCTTACTCCGCGACGACGCGCTGCGCGAATCGCTTAACGAACACCTGGAGCAGGCGGCGCACCGGGTGGCGCCGGAGTTCGCCGCCTTCCTCACCCGCCATATCAGCGACACAGTGAAGAGCTGGGACGCCCGCGATATGTCGCGGCAGATCGAGCTCAATATCGGTAAAGATCTGCAGTTCATCCGCATCAACGGTACCCTGGTGGGGGGAACCATCGGCCTGTTGTTGTGGCTGCTCTCGCAGATCCCCTCGCTGCTGCATCTGCATATTGGTTAGCAATGATACTATCCGAACAATAGCGCTGATAAATATTCCACAGGGAGGGCGAGATGATGCACAGGATTTCCCACTGGCTGAGCCGACACGCCGCCGCGCTGTTCTTCCCGGCGGCGTTAATTCTGTATGATTTTTCCGCTTATCTCACTACCGATCTGATCCAGCCGGGGATCCTGCACGTGGTGCGGGATTTCAATGCTGATGTGGCGCTGGCTCCGGCCTCGGTGAGCCTGTATATGGCCGGCGGCATGGCGCTACAGTGGCTGCTGGGGCCGCTCTCTGACCGGATAGGACGGCGTCCGGTGCTGCTCACCGGCGCGCTGATTTTCACCCTCGCATGCCTGGCGACCCTGTTCACCACCTCCATGACGCAGTTCCTGATTGCCCGCTTCGTGCAGGGCACCAGCATCTGCTTTATCGCCACCGTCGGCTACGTCACCGTACAGGAGGCCTTTGAGGAAAAAAGGTCGATCAGGCTGATGGCAGTGATCACCTCCGTCGTGCTGGTGGCGCCGATCGTCGGCCCGCTCTCCGGCGCGGCGCTGATGCATTTCATCCACTGGAAAGCGCTGTTCGGCATTATCGCCGCCATGGGATTGGTGGCCTGGCTCGGCCTGCTGTTGACCATGCCGGAGACGGTGCGCCGCGGCGATGTGCCGTTCAGCCCCCTGGCGTGCTGCGCGATTTTCGCAACGTCTTTCGCAACCGCATCTTTTTACTCGGCGCCGCCACGCTGTCGCTGAGCTATATTCCGCTGATGAGCTGGGTGGCGGTATCGCCAGTGATTTTAATGGACGCCGGCGGACTGACCACCAGCGAGTTCGCCTGGAGCCAGGTGCCGGTCTTCAGCGCCGTTATCATCGCCAACCTGTCGGTGGCGCGCTGGGTAAAAGACCCTACCCGCCCGCGCTTTGTCCTCAGCGCGGTGCCGGTACAGATGCTCGGCCTGGCCATCCTGATCGCTGGCAATCTGGTATGGCCCCACGTCTGGCTGTGGTCGGTGCTCGGCACCTGCTTCTACGCCTTCGGCATCGGGCTGATTTTCCCGACGCTGTTTCGCTTTACCCTCTTTTCCAACGACCTGCTGAAAGGCACGGTCTCCGCCTCGCTGAATATCGTGATCCTCAGCGTCAGCGCGTTATCAATTGAAGGCGCGCGCTGGCTGTGGTTCCATGGCGGCAGACTCCCCTTCCACCTGTTGGCGGTGGCCGCCGGGATTGTCGCCGCCTGCTGCCTGGCCGGACTGTTACGCCACCAGCGCGGACAAGCGGTGATCGAAGCCCGGCAGTCGTGAGCCCTTTTACGGAGAAAGCCCCATCATGAATGACATTGAACTCAGCCAGGCGCAGCGCGACCTGCTGCGCGACAAGCTCAGCAAGTACTGCGCAGAGACCTTCGACCTCGAACTGGAGCAGTTTGACGCCGAATTTTTCGTCGACTTTATCGCCAAAGAACTGGGGCCGCTGTTTTACAACGCCGGTATCGAAGAGGCCATCCGCACCCATCAGGCGTGGAGCGAGCGTATCCAGGAAGAGATGGATTTGAAAAAGGTCTATTAACACCGCGTACAGACGCAGGAGATCAATAAAACCCTGCATACACCATGGCTATAATGGCGACTCTTTCAGCATCTCCCGTGTACGGGGAAGGAAAACCATGTCGCTTATCACCGATCTACCCGCCATTTTTGACCAGTTCTCAGAAGCTCGCCAGAAGGGCTTTCTCACCGTCATGGATCTTAAAGAGCAGAACGTACCGCTGGTGGGCACTTACTGCACCTTTATGCCCCAGGAGATCGCCATGGCGGCGGGCGCCGTTGTCGTCTCGCTGTGCTCAACCTCCGATGAAACCATCGAGGAAGCGGAAAAAGATCTCCCGCGCAACCTCTGCCCGCTTATCAAAAGCAGCTACGGCTTCGGCAAAACCGATAAATGTCCCTACTTCTATTTCTCTGACCTGGTGGTTGGGGAAACCACCTGCGACGGCAAAAAGAAAATGTATGAGTACATGGCCGAGTTCAAGGCGGTCCACGTCATGCAGTTGCCGAACAGCGCCAGCGATGCCGCCTCGCGCGCACTGTGGAAAACGGAGATCCTGCGCCTGCAGCAGGTGATTGAGGCCCGGTTTGGCACGCCGATTAGCGAGGCGGCGCTGCGCGAAGCCATCGTGTTGAAAAATCGCGAGCGCCGGGCGCTGGCCCACTTTTATCGTCTCGGGCAGCTCAATCCGCCGGCGCTCAGCGGCGGCGACATCCTGAAAGTGGTGTACGGCGCCACTTTTCGTTTCGACAAAACCGCCCTGATTGATGAACTGCATGCCATGGCGGAGCGCATCCATCAGGAGTGGCAGCAGGGTAAACGGCTGGAACCTCGTCCGCGGATCCTGATCACCGGCTGCCCGATCGGCGGCGCGGCGGAAAAAGTGGTCCGCGCCATCGAGGAAAACGGCGGCTGGGTGGTCGGCTATGAGAACTGCACCGGCGCGAAAGCGACCGAGCGCTGCGTGGCGGAAGAGGGCGACGTCTACGACGCCTTAACCGATAAATATCTCGCCATCGGCTGCTCCTGTATCTCCCCCAACGACCAGCGTCTGCAGCTGCTGAGCCAGATGGTGGAGGAGTATCAGGCCGACGGGGTGATCGACGTCATTTTGCAGGCCTGCCATACCTATGCCGTGGAATCGCTGGCGATTAAACGCCATCTGCGCCAACAGCACGATCTTCCTTACATGGCGATTGAAACCGACTATTCGACAGCGGACCTCGGCCAGCTCAGCACCCGCGTCGCCGCCTTTATCGAAATGCTGTAAGGAGCTGGCGTGAACTATACGGTTGGCATTGATTCCGGCTCCACCGCCACAAAAGGCATCCTGCTGGCGGACGGCGTCATCGTGCGCCGCTTCCTCTGCCCCACTCCCTTTCGCCCCGCCGACGCCATCCACGAGGCCTGGGAGACACTGCGCGCTGGCCTCACGGAGACGCCTTTTTTAACCCTCACCGGCTATGGCCGCCAGCTGGTGGATTTTGCCGATAAGCAGGTGACGGAGATCTCTTGTCACGGCCTCGGCGCCCGCCTGCTGGCGCCGGACACCCGCACGGTGATTGATATCGGCGGCCAGGACAGCAAAGTTATCCAGCTGGACGCCGGGGGCAACCTCAGCGACTTCCTGATGAATGACAAATGCGCCGCCGGCACCGGCCGCTTTCTGGAAGTCATTTCACGCACCCTCGGCGCCAGCGTCGAACAACTGGACGCCATTACCGACGGCGTGGAACCGCACGCCATTACCAGTATGTGCACGGTGTTTGCCGAATCGGAGGTCATCAGCCTGCGGTCGGCCGGCGTCGCGCCGGAGGCGATTCTGGCCGGGGTGATTAACGCCATGGCCCGGCGCAGCGCGAACTTTATCGGCCGCTTATCGGCGCAGGGGCCGCTGCTGTTTACCGGCGGCGTCAGCCACTGCGCCGCCTTTGCCCGGATGCTGGAAAGCCATGTCGGCATGGCGGTGACAACCCATCCCGACGCCCAGTTTGCCGGGGCGATCGGCGCGGCGCTGATCGGCCAGCGCCAGCGGAGGCGCGGATGACAACGTTTCTGTTTTTATTTCACTCCACGGTGGGGGTGGTGCGGATGCGCAAAGCCATGCAGGCGGCGGGAGTGGCCTTCGAGGTCAAAGATATACCCCGCCAGCTGCGCAGCGGCTGCGGGCTGTGCATCCTGCTGGAGGGGACGGAAGCCGATGCGCGAGGCTGGATCGTCCCGGAACAGACGGCGGCGCTGTATCAGCAGAACGGGGAAGCATGGCGCTGTCTCGCCACCTTCCCACCTGCAGGTTAATCGCTCACCACAAAACGCGTCGCCGCGAAACAGTTCAGCAGGCGGTGCATGAGAAAAACCAGGGTCAGCGTCACCACCAGCGAGACCGTCACCGAGGTGATGCGGTACAGATCGCTGAACACCAGATCCTGATACGGATGCAGATTCTGGCCGAACATAATGCCGATGGTAGTGATGCTGGCGAAGCCCACCCCGGCGCCCACTTTCTCCATCACGTGGAGGCGGGCGCTGAAGGCCAGCCCGAGACCAATCAGCGGCATCATCAGGATCATGTGGTTGCTGAAATCATAGATAATCAGCTGCACCACCAGTATATAGAGACAGGCCAGCACCACCCCGACGACGCGCCAGATCGAGCTGATCACCGCCCCACGATAGTGCATCGGGAACAGGATCAGGATCCCGGCCATCAGCGCCGACAGCGAGTCGCTGAGATCGCAGATCTGAAACACCACAAAGATGATCGTCGCTACCGTACCGGAGAGCAGCGACTCATGACGGATGCGGGCGGCGTCTTTCTCAATCCGCGGCGGCGGCTTGCGCGGTTCGACGTCCGGGATCAGGTAATGCAGCAGCGCGCTCAGCGCCACGGCCATCACGCAGGCTTCCATATTGGAGAACATCAGGGTGTGCCAGTTGCTGGTGGGATAGCTCATAAAGTTGAGCATCGTGCTCTGGCACACCACCCCCATCGATCCCAACAGGAACAGCGGTCCCTGGCTCATAAAGCGGAAACGCATCACGTACAGGGCAAACACTGATCCTCTCCTCGTAATATGGACACGCGCCTAAGCGAGATTCTGATTTTCAAATTGTTCCGGGCTGAGGCCGCCACAGGCACTGTGACGACGCCAGCGATTGTAATCGCACTCAATGTAATTAAATACCATCGTACGCATATCATCGCGACTGATTAGACGCTCACCGTGGATGCACTCTACCTTCAGCGTGTGGAAAAAGCTTTCCGCGCAGGCATTGTCATAGCAGCAGCCTTTTGCACTCATGCTGCCCCGAAGGTCGTGCTGCTTCAACAGGGCCTGATAATCTGCTGAGCAGTACTGACCACCCCGGTCGCTGTGGGCTATAACCCCTTTTTGGCCGCTTACGCCGCCACAGCGCCATTTGCAGGGCATCGCATACCAGCCGGGCCGTCATT
>NZ_JH414803.1:0-19727 GCF_000238715.1 Klebsiella sp. 4_1_44FAA | reverse complement strand
CGGCCTTTTGGAGGATAGCCAGCTCCTCGTCACGCTCTGCCAGCTGGCGCTTCAGGCGGGCATTTTCAGCGGCCAGCTCATTTTCCCGTTCGGAAGACGTTTTCTGCTGCTGTAATTTGCTGCGCCAGGTATATAGCTGAGACTCGTAAAGGCTGAGTTCCCGGGCGGCAGCGGCAACGCCGATGCGCTCCGCAAGCTTCAGGGCTTCGCTGCGGAATTCAGGCGAATGCTGTTTACGTGGTTTCTTACTTACGGTTGCTGATTTAGTCATGTGAGATACCTCTGTCTGGGAGTTTACTCACTTAGTCGCGTGTCCACTATTCGCGGGTAGGATCACACCACCAGGGTCATGATCACCGGCCACTGCGACAAATAGCCGACAATTAGCACCATTTCGACACAGTTTACCGCCGCGCTAAATATAAACTGGCGGGCGACGTGCAGGTTGAACATCGGCACCAGCGACATCAGCATCAGCGGATAAACGACGAAAAATACGCCGTACTGCACGTCGTAGAAGGTGGAGATGCTGAGCGCAATGGTCCCGGCCACGGCGATACGCACCGTCTGGCGAAAATCATTCGCCGTGTAGACGATATTGCCGTGCGGGGTAAAGACATGCGCCAGGGTATTAATAGACATAGTGCAACCAGCTCACCAGGTGGATCTGCAGGCCGGCGAAGGTGCGGGCGAAAGGTCCCTCGCTATTGTACAGCTGCACCGTAGCGCGGGCGCCGGTCGGCAGCGGTTTGTCCAGCGGCTGATCCAGCGCGACGTGAATGCGCATCCGCTGGGCGTCGCGCACCCAGCGGGTGGACTGCTCGGGCTGCGACAGCTGGCCGTTCACCGCCTCCTGTCCCGCCAGAATCCCGGCGTCGCTGCTGGTCACGTGCGCCGGGAAGACTTGACCCGGCAGGGCGTCAAAGACCACCGCCGCATCGGTATTCACCGCGGTGTGGCGCAGGCTTTTTTCGCGGAAGTCGGCGACGATGTCAGTGTTGTTGTTAACCAATGCCAGCACAGCCGTCGCCGCGGTGGCGTAGATCCCCGGGTTCAGCTGCAGGTTGCTGACCATGCCGTCAGTTTCCGCACGCACTTTGGTCCAGGCCAGGTTCAGCTGCGCCTCCTCCAGCGCATTGCGGTATTTTTGCAGGGTGACGTTGCGCTTATCGTCGCGCTCGCCGCGCTGGATCAGCAGGTTCTGGATCTGCGCGTTCAGCGCCGAGACCGACTGCTCGCTGGTCTGCCAGGTGGTTCGCACCTTATCGAGGTCGGACTGCGAGACGTTCTGCATCGTACTCAAGCGCTGGTAGCGATCGAGCGTGACCTTATCGTTACGCGCGGTGTACTGCGCGGTGCGCAGGTTGGCGCGGGCGGCGGCGATTTGCGCGTCCAGCTGCTGGTTGCTCAGTTTCGCCTGCTCGAGGGCGATCTGCGCCGCTTCAACTTTATTAATGAATGGCGTTGGGTCGAGCTCATACAGCAGGTCGCCCTTTTTCACCTGGCTGTTGTTGTGCACGTAGACGTGCGAGACATAGCCGGAGACCCGCGACGAAACCGGGGTCACCACGCGCATGACGGTGGAGTCCGGCGTCAGCGGGATCCAGATATCGGCAACGATAAACCAGGCGAATATTCCCAGAAAAGCGGCAATACTCACCCGTACCCAGCGGGCAAATTTTTGTTCAGGCGTCATCATAGTGTGTTAGATCTTGTTATCTTCTTCGCGGATATTCCGCAAACGGCAGGCGATTTGATTTAACGTGGCGCTGAAGGTGGCGAGATCGGCCTCCGGGATGGTCTGGGTTACGCGCTCCTGATAGGTCTCGATCACGCAGCTCAGTTTTTCCAGAATAGCCCGCCCCTCAGCGGTCAGCGTCAGCAGGCGAATGCGTTTGTCATATGGCGATGTGGAACGCACCAGATAGCCCTGCTTTTCCAGTAATGAGAGGGTGCGCATTAGCGGCGGCAGTTCAATGCCCTGCACCTCCGCCAGTTCGCTGACCGAGACGTTGTCTCCCAGCTGATGCAGTTGCATCAGCACCGTCCAGCTGGACTGGGTGAGTCCGGTATCGGTGATAGCGGAGTCAATAATGGCGCGCCACTGGCGCACCACCATAGCCATCCGCATCCCCAGCGGGCGGCGGGCAAACAGTTCGTCTTCAGTCACGGGTCTTCCTCTCATTATTGAGAAGAAAATAATACTTATCAGGGTAAGTATCAAGAAACGGAAGCTCGTGCCGCATCAATTGATAAATTTCGTGAATGTATCCCGGCGGCACTTTGCGCTCACCGGGATAATGAAGAAGGTTTGCCTGTAAAAAACCGCACGTTTTAATTGATCTGGTCCCGACGCAGGCCGATATCTTTCAGCTGTTCGTCGCTCATTTGCTGCAAAACTCTGCGCGTTTGCTCCTGAAGCCACCATTTTTTGATAAACCGCACCAGCAGTACGAAACCGATAAATGGCTGTCTTGCCCTGTTCTCGTGAAATTCCATCCTCTACCTCCTCACCTTGCCAGAGGCTTTATCTTCACGGATTTGGGGGTAAGGAATACAGATTCACAAAACGCTTTTCTTTAACATACAGATTAGCTAAAACGTACACCAGAGCCCAATTTTTACGCCCATCTGTACTGGTTATTCCATCTGTATGGCGGCAATTAAGGATACAGCATGACCCGCTACCAACATCTCGCTACGCTGCTGGCCGAACGCATCGAACAGGGCCTGTATCGCCATGGCGAAAAGCTGCCGTCGGTGCGCAGCCTGAGCCAGGAGCACGGCGTCAGCATCAGCACTGTCCAGCAGGCCTATCAGCTGCTTGAGCAGCAGCAGATGATTGTGCCGCAGCCGCGATCGGGCTATTTCGTCGCCCCGCGCAAAGCCCAGCCGCCGGTGCCGCCGATGTCGCGTCCGGTCCAGCGCCCGGTGGAGATCACCCAGTGGGATCAGGTGCTGACCATGCTTGACGCCCGCTACGATAAATCGATCATCCCCTTCGGCGGCGGCTCGCCGGATGTCACACAGCCAAGCCTGAAGCCCATCTGGCGTGAACTGAGCCGGGCTATCCAGCACAACCTCACTGAGGTGTTGAACTATGACGAGCTGGCCGGGCGTCGCGAGCTACGGGAGCAGATCGCCCGCCTGATGCTCGACGGCGGATCGGTGGTAACTGCCGACGATCTGGTGCTCACCAGCGGCTGCCACAGCGCGCTGTCGCTGGCCCTGCTGTCGGTGTGCCAGCCAGGGGACATCATCGCCGTGGAATCCCCCTGCTACTACGGCACCATGCAGATGCTGCGCGGGCTGGGATTAAAGACCATTGAGATCCCCACCGATCCGGAAACCGGGATCAGCATCGAGGCCCTGGAGCTGGCGCTGGATCAGTGGCCGATCAAAGGGGTGATCCTCGTGCCAAACTGCAATAACCCTCTGGGCTTTATCATGCCGGACGCCCGCAAGCGCGCGGTGCTGAACCTTGCCCAACGCTACGATATCGTTATTTTCGAAGATGATATTTACGGCGAGCTGGCCACCGAATACCCGCGCCCGCGCACGATCCACTCCTGGGATATCGACGGCCGGGTGATGCTCTGCAGCTCCTTTACCAAAACCATCGCCCCCGGGCTGCGTATCGGCTGGATCGCCCCCGGGCGCTACTACGACAAGCTGCTACAGATGAAGTACGCCGCCAGCGGGACCAACGTCCCCTCCACTCAGCTGGCGGCCTGCAATTTTATTCGCGAAGGCCACTACCACCGCCACGTGCGGCGGATGCGGCAGATCTATCAGCGCAATATCGAGATCTACACCTGCTGGCTGCGGGAATTTTTCCCCTGCGGGATCTGCGTCACCCGGCCGAAGGGCGGTTTTATGCTGTGGGTTGAGCTCCCGGAGCAGGTAGATATGGTCTGCGTCGCCAAGCAGCTGTGCCGGCTGAAGATCCAGGTCGCGCCGGGCTCGCTGTTTTCGGCAGCGGGCAAGTATCGCAACTGCGTCAGGATCAACTGCGCCCTGCCGCCGACCGAGAAACATAAAGCGGTGATGGTGAAGCTGGGAGAAGCGGTGAAGGTGGCGATGGAGTGATTAATCATCTCAACTAATAGGACATATATGGAAAACAACTTAAAAAATTTTTTGACAAATGCATTAAGAGTCATTCCGGGATACGATTTCCTGTCGGAAATGTTTATTTTCATTAAACACCCAGAAATATATGATGGTACCCACGAGTATGCTCCACTGGAAAAATCTGGTGCTAACTTATTAAAATCGATGCTCTTCGTCGGTTCATTAATAGCAGCATTCAGTTTTCTTTCCATTAAATCAAGCCCTATAACTAGTTTTAAATTAATATTCAATCAAATCTATTGGTACATTCTTTTGATGATCCAACCTATAAAGTTTGGTGGTTTTTTCTGGTTATGCATGTCTACCGCGACCAGAGTAAGAAAAAATGAGTTGCATAGTGTTTATTTCTTTCAAGTGATTCAAACTTACGCAGTTATTAATATAATAATCTTCGGTAATGCTGTCAACCTGTTGATGACTATTTTAATCTGTAGTCATTCAATCCTTGTAACATCAGGATGATCCTGGTGTCAGTGAAAATACGAAATCAACACGTTGGTATCATTACCATAATCTTCTTCTTATTTTGCATAGCAATCAACAGGATTTTACTTACTGGAGATTTTAACCAACCATTTGGCAACATTGATCTTATGATAGGAAGTATATTGGCATTACTTGCTCTTATACTTATATACAGGCTATTTATAGTTCCATCATTTAATTACTTGTCGATATATTACAACAAAGTAACCAGTTTAATCGTTCTTCTTTTGTCAATTATTATTTCTTATTATTCATCTAGTTATATACGGATAATAGATGAAAAAGAAATTATCAACCCAAAAGAATACTGCGAATTATCTTATATATTAAAATTTTCACCTTCACATATTAATGAAATAAATAAAAGCTTATACCTGAATAAATGTATAAATCTCTTCCCCCAGTAGAGAGCATTATGTAAAACAGAAGATTAGATAACAATATCTGCAAATATAGAATAATTCAGCCACGAGCAGGTCCTGCCCCTTCGGGCAGGCCACGCAAGAGATTAGCCTCCCCCATAGCGCAGAGGACAGCTTCACTCAGCAAAAAACACCATCCCCTTATACGGCTGTTCGCGGCAGGCGGCCAGACGCTGGGCGAGACTGCCGACGTGCAGCTCCAGCTTATGGCCATCGGGATCGAGGAAATAGTGCGAGGCACCTTCGCTACGGTTCAGCTTCCAGATCGCCACGCCGGCAGCCTCAAGGCGGGCGGCGAAGCTAGCAAAATCGGCTTCGCTAATACTAAACGCATAATGGGTGTAGTCGCTCTCTTCCGGCGGAGTAACGCGCCGCTGCGGATCCAGCGACAGGCACAGCCACAAATCGCCGCAGGAGAGATAAGCCCCGCTGTCCCAGCGGGCATGCAGCGTCATGCCCAGCAGCTGCTGATAAAACGCCACGCTCGGCGCCAGCTGGCTGACTGCCAGGGTCAGGTGATTCAGTCCACTCAGCATGTCTGTTCCTCCAGTGAATTCACAATGAACTGACGCAGCCATTGATGCGCCGGGTCGCGGTGCCAGCGCTCGTGCCACAGCATCAGCATCTCAAAGCCGGCGACCGCCAGCGGCGGCTCGACGACCACCAGCCCGCTCTGCCCGCGCACCAGCCGCTCCGGCAGGACCGCCACCAGATCGCTATTGCGCAGGGTCTCCAGCATAAACAGGAAATGTGGCACGGAAAGGACAACCCGCCGCGTCAGTCCGAGGTTAGCCAGCGCGATATCGGTCGCCGCGCTGAAGCCGCCCCCGTCCGGGGAGACGATCACGTGCTCCAGCTGACAGAACGTTTCCAGGCTAAGCCCAGGCCGCAGCGCCGAATGTTCCGCCCGTCCAGCCAGCACGTAGCGTTCGCGAAACAGCAGGCGCTGATGCAGCCCCGGCGGCGCGCCCTCGCGGGTATGAAAGAAGAGATCTACTGTATCGCTGGCCGCCTGCTGCTCCAGCCGCGCCGGCTGTAATTCGAATACCGCCAGCCGACTGCCGGGAGAGGCCTGGCGTAACCCAGCCAGCATCGGCAGGAGGATCGCCGAGGCCATATAGTCCGTCGCCGCCACCCGCCAGGTCTCCGCCGCCGTGGCCGGATCAAAAGGGCTGACCGGCGCCACCGCCTGCTCCAGCGCGGCTAATGCGGCGCGCAGCGGCTGGCGAAGCTCATCGGCGCGGGCGGTGGGCTGCATGCCGCGCGGGCCCGGCATCAGCAGCGGATCGGCGAAAATCTCCCGCAGCCTGGCGAGCTGAATACTCACCGAGGGCTGCGACAGATTCAGCCGCTGCGCCGCCCGGGTAACGTTGTTTTCGCTAAGCAGCACATCCAGGGTGCGCAACAGATTGAGATCCAGACGCTGTAAATTAATCACGACTATACCGGTAATTTAAGTAATTAATTTCTACTATAGCGTCAGCTTTCCTAATCTGCAGCTCTCCATACGCCAGAGGTGATATTATGAAAGTACTGCTGATTTACGCCCATCCGGAACCGCGCTCGCTCAATGGCGCGCTGAAAAATTTCGCCATCCGCCATCTGCAGCAGGCCGGGCATGAAGTGCAGGTTTCCGATCTCTATGCCATGCGCTGGAAGGCCGGATATGACGCCGACGATAGCGGCGCCCCGCCGGTCGGCGAGTTCTGGCGGCCGACCCTCGATTCCAAACAGGCCTTTGCCCAGGGCACCCAAAGTGCGGATATCGTAGCCGAGCAGGAAAAGCTGCTGTGGGCCGATATGGTGATTTTCCAGTTCCCGCTATGGTGGTTCTCGATGCCCGCCATCATGAAGGGCTGGATCGACCGGGTGTACGCCTGGGGCTTTGCCTATGGCGTCGGCGAGCACAGCGACCGCCACTGGGGCGATCGCTACGGGGAAGGCACTTTCGTCGGCAAGCGGGCGATGCTGATCGTCACCGCCGGCGGCTGGGCGGAACACTATTCACCGCGCGGGATCAATGGCCCCATCGACGACATCCTGTTCCCCATTCAGCACGGTATGCTGTTCTACCCCGGCTTTGAGGTGCTTCCCCCGCTGGTGTTCTACCGCACGGATAAAACCGATGCCGGGCAGTTCGCCGATCAGTGCGCCGCCCTGGCCGAGCGGCTGGACACGCTGTGGCAAACCGAGCCCATTCCATTCCGCCGCCAGAATCATGGCGATTATCTGATCCCGTCGCTGACGCTGCGCCCGGAGATGGCGCCGGGGCAAAGCGGCCTGGCGGTGCATTTGCGTAGCGAATAACTGGCTATCCCGTCTTCACCCCCGAGGACGGGTCATTTACCCGGCTCTCTCCAGTCCCAGCATGCCTCGCGCCTGGATAAAGCACAGCAGCAATACGCCCCACAGCGCCATCGTCAGATAGGGGCTGATACCGAGGATATTGAACCCACTCTCAATAATCTGCAGCAGGAACAGCGCGAGCACCATCCCAACGATGCGCCCGCTACCGCCATCCGGATTCACGCCGCCAAGCACCGCCGCGAGGATCGACACCAGCAAATACGATTCCCCATAAGATGCTTTGGCTGAGTTCAGCTTCGACATCATCAGAAACGCAGCCACCGCGCAGAGCAGGGCCGAGATGACATATACCCACATCAACACCCGCCGGGTATTGATCCCGGAATAATGGGTCGCCCGTTCGTTGGATCCGATCAACATGATCGCCCGACCCAGCGGGCTTTTCTCCAGCAGCACCCACAGCCCGGCCGCCACCACCGCAAAAAGCCACATTGGCAGCGGAATACCGAACCACTGGGCGTGATTCAGCCACAGCACCCACTGCGGATAGTTAGCGATGGCGCTGCCGCCGGTGATCAGAATATTTATCCCTTTGAGCAGGGTCATCATGCCAAGGGTAGCCAGGATCGGCGAAACGCGGATCCCGGCGATCAATATCCCGTTGCACAGGCCAATGATCATCGCCGCCCCTCCGCCGGCCAGCAGCGTCGCCAGCGCGGTAGCGCCCCCAGGCGGATAGCTCGTCGCCACCCAGGCCATCACCAGCGAGCAGGCGTTAGCCGTCGCGATAATTGACAAATTAATGCCGCCGCAAAGCATAGTCATGGCCATCGCCAGCGCCAGGATCCCCAGCACCGGCATTTGCGAGGCAATCGACTGGAAATTGCTGACAGACCAGAAGATGTTTGGCATGGCGATGCTAAAGGCGATAACCATCAGCAGCAGCAGGCCGATCAGGTAAAACTCAACGTTATTGCGCCACGATTTTTTCATAACAAGCTCCGGTTCTGATGCTGGCTCCATGCCGTTACGCTGATGCTGACGACGATGATCGCCCCAGTGATCAGGGTCTGCCAGTAGGAGGAGACCCCTAGCAGGTTCAGGCCGTTCTGCATCACCGCCAGTAAAATCACCCCCAGCAGCGTACCGGTGAGAGTTCCGCGCCCGCCAATCAGGCTGGTGCCGCCCAGCACCACCGCCGCCAGCACCGTCAGCTCATAGCCCAGCAGTGAATCCGGCGCAACGGTCATCACTGTCCACGCCTGCACGACACCTGCGGCCCCCGACATTAGTCCCATATAGCCATAAACGAACAGCTGCAGGCGGAGCACGCTGAAGCCGACGCGGCTGGCGGATTCCCGGTTGCCGCCCATGGCATAGATCTTGCGGCCAACGGTGGTGAAATTCATGATAAACGCGGTCAACAGCACCACGGCGATCATCGTCAGCAGCGGCAGCCCCAGGCCGTAATCGTAACCATCGGCATCGGTATATTTGAACAGCATAACCCCCTTTTCAAACCACGGAGGGAAGTCGTAGAGCCAGACACCTTTGCTTAACCACAGCAGCAAACCGTAGAAAATGTTGAGCGTAGAAATGGTGATAATGATCGAGGGCACCCGCAGACGATTAACCAACAGCGCGTTCACCAGCCCCAGCAGCACGCCGATGCCGCCGGCAAGCACAAAAGCCACCGCGAAGTTGCCGCCTACTTTTTGCAGCATCACCACCATGCCGTACTGGGCGATAATGGTCATAGCCGGGAAGGAGATATCAATCCCGCCGGCGATCAGCACCACGAACAGACCACAGGCGAGAATGGTCAGCATCGCATAGTTATTAGCGAGGTCGTAAAGATTGCCGAAAGTGAAAAATTCCTCACTGCGCCAGCCCAGCAGCAGGCACAGCGCAATAATGAACATGCCTAACCAGAATTCATGTCGTTTCAACAGATTAGCCATTGACCACCTCCGCTATCTGCTGCTGGGTACTGCTGTCCGGCAGGAAGCTATGGGTCAACTCGCCCTGCTTCATCACCAGGATGCGATGACTCTGGTACCACGCCTCTTCAATCTCGTCGCAAATCATCAGCACGGCGATACCATGGGCAGCCAAATCGCTGATGATATGATAGATCCCGGCTTTGTTTGCGATATCCACCCCCACGGTTGGGCTATCAAGGATCAGCAGCTTAGGAGAGATCGCCAGCCATTTGGCGATAGAAACGCGCTGGGCATTACCACCGGAGAGGGTATTCACCGGCAGATGCGTATCCGGCGCCTTAATGGTCAACGCGTTGACCATTCTTGCGACCAGCTGCTGAGCTTTACTATCACTCAATAGTCCGCAAGCGCCTTTCACTTTATGAAACACGGTGCTGATAATGTTGTTTTCAATCGACTGACTCATCACCAGGCCGCGCGACATACGGTCCTCGGAGACATAGCCGATACCGTGGCGGATAGCGTCCTGATTGCTACGCAACCGCACCGGCTGGCCATTTATCAGGATCTCGCCGCTGTCAGGGCGGGTCATGCCGAAAAGGCTCAGGCACAGCTCTGTTCGCCCGGCGCCCAACAGGCCGACTATCGACACCACTTCTCCGGCTTCGACCTTCAGGGAGACGTTATGATATTCCCCCTTGCGGCTGAGATTGCGCACCTCCAGCACCGGCGTACTGCCCTGCCCCTGCCACAGATCGCGCACCTGAAAGTCAAACTCCTGGCCCGTCATCAGAAAACCGAGCCGGCGGGTGGTTACCTCTGCCGCCGGCAAGGTGCCGACCAGATTGCCATCCTTCAGCACGCTGATGCGGTCCGATACGGCCATGACCTCTTCCAGACGGTGGCTTACGAAGACGATGCAGATCCCCCTCTCACGCAGCTGGCGCACCACATGCAATAGTCCCTCCACTTCCTGATGGGTCAATGAGGCCGTGGGTTCATCCATAATGATAAGCCGGGCATCCTGCGCCAGCGCGCGGCAGATAGCCACCAGCTGACAGCGAGCGATGGAGAGCGATTCCACGGCGGCATCCAGCGGCAGCGAGACGTTAATACTGCGCATCGCCTGCTCCGCACTGCGTCGCAGTTCGCTGCGCCTCACCAGCACGCCGCGATGATAGTGGTTTATAGCAATGTTCTCCCACACGCTGAGATTGGGAAACAGCGACAGATCCTGATAAATCACCTGGATCCCATGGGCGACAGAGGCCGCTGGCGTCAGTTTGGGCCACGTCTTGCCGCCCAGCGTCATCGCTGCGCCCTCATCCGGGCGATAGACGCCAGAGATAATTTTGATCAACGTCGACTTCCCGCAACCGTTCTGCCCGGCCAGGCAGTGCACTTCTCCGGGCATAAAGTCGATGCTGATATCATTGAGCGCGCGGTTGGCGTGGAAGGTTTTGCTGACGTGTCGAAGGGAAAGGAAAGGTTCCATAGCATCCCCTGGCTGGTTAAGCCGGGGCGGCTGGCGCCCCGGAAGGTGGATTAATAGAGCGAATCAATATTGTCTTTATTTACCAGCAGCACTTTATGGAAGCGGATAATATGCTTGTCGCTATCGACCTCCGCTTTACCGAGCTCTTTCAGTTCAAATCCCGGCTCAATGGTTTTGCCGTTCAGCAGGGTGCTGGCGACGGCCGCGAGGGCATAGCCGGCTGTCGCCGGATCGTAGGTGATCCCTTCGGTAATATCGCCGCTCTTAATAAGAGAGGCCGCCTGCGAGGGGATCATCATCCCGTAGACCGCGACTTTATTTTTCGCACGCTTCTCTTTCACCGCGCGCCCCGCGCCAATCGGGCCATTCGAACCAAAAGAGACCACCGCTTTCAGATCCGGGTAAGTTTTCATCAGATCGAGCGTGGTACGGCGGGAATCATCAACACTTTCCGCCACCGGCATTCGGCGGGTGACTTCATGCATGTCCGGGTAATGTTCTTTTTGGTATTTCACCAGCAGATCGGCCCACAGGTTGTGCTGCGGTACCGTAAGGCTACCGACATAGATAACGTAGCCGCCTTTGCCACCCATCCGCTTGGCCATATGCTCCACGTATTCAGCAGCGAACTTCTCGTTATCGATTATCTCCACATCCCAGTTGGCGCTCGGCTGCCCGGGCGATTCGTTGGTCAGTACCACGATGCCGGCGTCACGGGCTTTTTTGAATACCGGCTCCAGCACGTTGGCATCGTTAGGCACGATAGTGATGGCATCCACTTTACGTGCAATCAGGTCCTCAATAATTTTCACCTGCTGCGGCGCATCGGTGCTGGACGGCCCTACCTGGGAGGCGTTGAGGTTAAACTCTTTCCCGGCCTGGACTACCCCTTCACCCATCCGGTTAAACCATGGCATGCCGTCCACTTTTGAAATATTGACTACGGTTTTTTCCGCCGCATATACCGGCGCGGAAATAAGCGCAGCCCCCAACAGCAAGGATGAAAAAATATTAACGACCAGACGTTTATGCATAATAATTAGCCTCAATACGTTGTAGTCAGACAGGGGTATGACGCAAAGCGGAAAAATAGATGGAAATTGTAATAATGTTAATAATTTAGAAGAGAATAAACACAAGCTGTAACAGCAGACAGGTAATATTCAGCTATAAATATGGATAATAATACTATAATCCTGTGGCGTGAGCTTTTTCACAAAAAAAATGCAACATAGTTTGTTGTTCCAGAATAATGTTCGGGTCGCAGAGAAAATATATTTTTCCCGCTTCGTTATTTACCGAAAAACAATCACATAAATAACATCAGGAAAAGTATGTGATTTTTGATTGCGCCTCCAGCCCCTTCCGTGGCAGGATACTCCCTATGAACAGAAACGCGATCGTGACCTATCCCCGCCGTTGGTGGCTGCCTGCATAACAGGCGGCACGATACACGTTTCCATTTTCAAAGCCGCCGGAAGGCGGCTTTGGTGTTTTCAGGACGTCTTTCGGCTGAACAGTCTGATAAGGAGTCCCTGATGAACCATCCACAAACCATCCTCACCGGCGACCGCCCGACCGGCCAACTTCATCTTGGCCACTACGTCGGCTCGCTGCGCCAGCGCGTCGCGCTGCAGCATAACCACCAGCAATTTATCCTGATCGCCGACCTGCAAGGGCTCACGGACAACGGCAGCAATCCGCAAAAAATCAGCCACCATATCCTCGAAGTCATGGCCGATTATCTGGCCGTCGGCATCGACCCCAGGCTCACCACTATTTGCCTGCAGTCCGCCCTGCCGGCGCTGGCGGAGCTCAGCGCGCTGTATATGAATATCGTCACCGTCGCCCGCGTGGAACGTAATCCGACGGTCAAAAATGAGATTGCCCAAAAGGGATTCGCCCGCTCGCTACCGGTGGGTTTTCTTGCCTATCCGATTAGCCAGGCGGCCGATATCACCGCCTTCAAAGCCGAGCTGGTGCCGGTGGGCGACGATCAGCTACCGATGATTGAGCAGACCAACGAGATCGTCCACAAGATGAATAGCCTCACCGGCGAGCCGGTGCTGCGCCACTGCAAGGCGCTACTCAGCGAAGTGAGCCGCCTGCCGGGCGTCGATGGCAACGCCAAAATGTCGAAATCGCTGGGCAATACGCTGACGTTATCGGCCAGTGAAGAGGAGATCCACCGCGCGGTCAGCGCGATGTATACCGACCCGACGCACCTGAGAGTCAGCGATCCGGGGCATGTCGAGGGCAACGTGGTGTTCACCTATCTCGACGCTTTCTATAGCGATAAGGCGCTGGTGGCAGAGATGAAAGCCCACTATCAGCGCGGCGGGCTGGGCGATCGCCAGTGTAAGAATGAGCTGGAGACCTGCTTGCAGACGCTACTGGCGCCGATCCGCGAACGCAGGGCCACTTTTATTCAGGATAAAGGGATGCTGCTGGAGCTGCTGCGCCAGGGCAGCGAACGCGCCCACCACCTCACACAGCAGACGCTGCATGAGGTGAAGCGTGGGCTGGGTCTGCCGGTGCTGTTCTGAGATGGTGAAATACTCCCTGTGCGGATAATTTTGTTAACACGCCGACAAGACCCTGTCTTTCGTATGGACAATATCGCCCCGGCTGTTACTATCGCGTTAACGGTAGCTCTCACTATGCGTGTTTCATTAAGGCCAGGATCGCTGATGATGACCACATAAGTAGCCCAGCGAGCGGCTGCGCATCGGCGCGGCAGAGCGCGGCGTCAGCGGCCCTCCCTCCACATTTTCGTCCTTCGCAAGAAGGACGCTCCGCCCGCCGGAGGAAACACGCGCACCACTCAGCACAGGGAATCAAGCGAGTCGCGTATGGACAAAATAAAGAAACGTTGGGCAGGGTATTTTGTCGGCTTACTGGTGGTACTCGCCGCCGCCGCATGGTGGCTGCTGCGCCCGCCGGGACTCCCGGCGGGGTTTGCCAGCAGCAACGGCCGAATCGAAGCCACCGAAGTTGATATTGCCAGTAAAATCGCCGGGCGTATCGACACCATTCTGGTCAAAGAGGGTCAGTTCGTGCACCAGGGAGAGGTGCTGGCGAGAATGGATACCCGGGTACTGAACGAGCAGCGTCTTGAAGCCGCCGCGCAAATCAAGGAAGCGGAAAGCGCGGTCCTGGCCGCCAGAGCCTTGCTCGATCAGCGACAAAGTGAAATGCGCGCCAGCGAAGCGGTAGTGAAGCAGCGCCAGGCGGAGCTGGATTCCACGGCGAAACGCCATGTTCGCTCCAACACCCTCTCCCAGCGTGGCGCCGTCTCCGCCCAGCAGCTGGATGACGATCGCGCGGCCGCAGAGAGCGCCCGCGCGGCGCTGGAATCGGCGAAAGCCCAGGTCTCCGCCGCCCGCGCCGCCATCGAAGCTGCCCGCACCAGCATTATTCAGGCGCAAACCCGCGTCGAAGCCGCCCAGGCGACCGAGCGGCGGATCCTCGCCGATATTGACGATAGCGAGCTGAAAGCCCCCCGCGACGGCCGCATTCAGTATCGCGTCGCTGAGCCAGGCGAAGTCCTGGCCGCCGGTGGCCGGGTACTGAACATGGTCGATCTCGCCGATGTCTATATGACCTTTTTTCTGCCCACCGAACAGGCAGGTCTGCTGGCGCTCGGCAGCGAAGCGCGCTTGGTCCTTGATGCCGCGCCGGATCTGGTGATCCCGGCCAATATCAGCTTTGTCGCCAGCGTCGCCCAGTTCACGCCGAAAACGGTCGAGACCAGCGACGAGCGCCTTAAGCTAATGTTCCGCGTCAAAGCGCGTATCCCGCCGGAGCTGCTGGCGCAGCACCTGGAGTATGTCAAAACCGGCCTGCCCGGTATGGCTTACGTACGGCTGGATAAACAACAACCCTGGCCTGAAGCCCTGGCGGTGAGGTTGCCGCAATGAAACTAACGCCGCAGGATACCTCGCCCCCCGTCGCCCTGCTGGAACATGTTGGTCAGCAGTTTGGCGCCACCATCGCGCTGCGCGATATCAGTCTGGCGATCCCGGCACGGCGTATGGTTGGCCTGATTGGCCCGGACGGCGTCGGCAAATCGAGCCTGCTTTCGCTGATCGCCGGGGCGCGGACCATCGAGCAGGGGAACGTGATGGTGCTTGGCGGCGATATGCGCGATATGCATCACCGCCGCGAGGTGTGTCCGAAAATCGCGTGGATGCCGCAGGGGCTGGGGAAAAACCTCTATCACACTCTCTCGGTGTATGAAAACGTCGACTTCTTCGCCCGCCTGTTCGGCCACGATAAAGCCGAGCGCGAACTGCGCATCAACGAGCTGCTGCAGAGTACCGGGCTGGCGCCGTTTCGCGATCGCCCCGCCGGAAAACTCTCCGGTGGGATGAAGCAAAAGCTCGGCCTGTGCTGCGCGCTGATCCACGATCCGCAGCTGCTGATCCTTGATGAACCGACCACCGGCGTCGATCCCCTCTCCCGGGCGCAGTTCTGGGAGCTTATCGACAATATTCGTCAGCGCCAGCCGGCGATGAGCGTGCTGGTGGCCACCGCCTACATGGAAGAGGCCGAGCGCTTTGACTGGCTGGTGGCGATGAACGCCGGCGAGGTGCTGGCGACCGGCAGCGCCGCAGAGCTCAAAGCCCAGACCGGCAGCCAGACCCTGGAGCAGGCGTTTATCGCCCTGCTGCCAGAAGCACAGCGTCAGGCGCATAGGGCGGTAGTTATCCCACCGCGCGGCAGCCGTGAGGAAGAGATCGCCATCGAAGCGCGCGGCCTGACCATGCGCTTTGGCAACTTTGTTGCCGTCGACCACGTTAATTTCCGCATCGCCCGCGGTGAAATCTTCGGCTTCCTCGGCTCCAACGGCTGCGGCAAATCCACCACCATGAAGATGCTCACCGGCCTGCTGCCCGCCAGCGAAGGTGAAGCCTGGCTGTTCGGCCAGCCGGTCGACCCGAAGGATATCGCCACCCGCCAGCGGGTGGGCTATATGTCGCAGGCCTTCTCGCTCTATAGCGAACTGACCGTCCGGCAAAACCTCGAGCTGCACGCCCGCCTGTTCCATATTCCGGACGGCGAAATCCCCGGCCGGGTGGCGGAAATGTGCGAGCGCTTTATGCTGACCGAGGTTGAAGACGCGCTTCCCGCCGATCTGCCGCTGGGGATCCGTCAGCGCCTGTCGTTAGCGGTGGCGGTCATCCATCGCCCGGAGATGCTGATCCTCGACGAGCCGACCTCCGGCGTCGACCCGGTGGCGCGGGATATGTTCTGGCAGCTGATGGTAGACCTCGCGCGGCAGGATCAGGTGACCATTTTTATCTCCACCCACTTTATGAATGAGGCGGAACGCTGCGATCGTATCTCCCTGATGCACGCCGGCAAAGTGCTGGCCAGCGATACGCCGCAGGCGCTGGTCGAGCAGCGCGGTTCAAACAGCCTGGAAGAGGCGTTTATCACCTGGCTTAAAGAGGCCCAGCCGTCCTCTCCAGTACCAGAAGAACCCACGTCTGCTGTGGCATCGCATTCCGGACATACGGCTCCACGGCAGGCCTTCAGTCTTCGCCGGCTGTTTAGCTATAGCCGCCGCGAGGCGCTGGAGCTGCGCCGCGATCCGGTACGATCGACGCTGGCGCTGCTGGGGACGGTGATCCTGATGTTTATCATGGGGTATGGGATCAGCATGGACGTTGAGGATCTGCGCTTTGCCGTCCTCGACCACGATCAAACCCTCAGCAGCCAGGGCTGGTCGCAGAATCTCGCTGGCTCACGCTACTTTATCGAACAGGCGCCGCTGCACAGCTATGACGAACTGGACCGCCGGATGCGCGACGGCGAGCTGGCGGTGGCGATAGAGATCCCGCCGAACTTTGGTCGCGATATCGCCCGCGGCACGCCGGTGCAAATCGGCGTGTGGGTGGACGGCGCGATGCCCAACCGCGCGGAAACCGTGCGCGGCTACGTACAGGCGATGCATCTGGCCTGGCTGCAGGAGATGGCCGGCCGGCAGAGCAGCCCGCAGCGCGATACCTCGCTCATCTCCATCGAGACCCGCTATCGCTACAATCCAGATGTGAAGAGCCTGCCGGCCATCGTCCCGGCGGTGATCCCGCTGCTGCTGATGATGATCCCGGCGATGCTCAGCGCCCTGAGCGTAGTGCGTGAGAAAGAGCTCGGATCGATTATCAACTTGTACGTGACGCCAACCACCCGCAGCGAATTCCTGCTCGGCAAGCAGCTGCCTTACATCGTACTGGGGATGTTTAACTTCTTCCTGCTGTGCGCGCTGTCGGTCTTTGTCTTTGGCGTCGCGCATAAGGGGAGTTTCCTGACGCTGACCCTGGCGGCGCTGCTGTATGTCACCATCGCCACTGGTCTGGGGCTGCTGATCTCAACCTTTATGAAGAGCCAAATCGCCGCTATTTTCGGTACCGCGATTATTACGCTGATCCCGGCAACCCAGTTTTCCGGAATGATCGATCCGGTGGCCTCGCTGGAAGGTCCCGGACGCTGGATTGGGCAAATCTACCCGACCAGCCACTTCCTGACTATCGCCCGCGGGACCTTTTCCAAAGCGCTGAATATTAGCGATTTGTGGGGCTCATTCATTCCGCTACTGATTGCGGTGCCGCTGGTGCTCGGGTTGAGCGTGCTGCTGCTGAAGAAACAGGAGGGATGATGCGCGGATTACGCAATATTTATAATCTTGGCGTCAAAGAGCTGCGCAGCCTGCTCGGTGATAAAGCGATGCTGGTGCTGATCGTGTTTGCGTTTACCGTGTCGGTGTACTCCTCGGCCACGGTGATGCCCGGTTCGCTGCACCTGGCGCCGATCGCGGTTGCTGATATGGATAAATCACAGCTCTCATCACGCATTATTAACGCTTTTTACCGTCCCTGGTTTCTTGAGCCGGAGCTGATCACCGCTGATGAGATGGACGCCGGGCTGGATGCCGGGCGCTACACGTTCGCCATCAACATCCCGCCTAACTTCCAGCGCGATGTACTGGCCGGTCGGCAGCCGGAAATCCAGGTCAATGTCGACGCCACGCGCATGAGTCAGGCCTTTACCGGCAACGGTTACATCCAGAATATTATCACCGGCGAAGTAAACAGTTTTGTCGCCCGCTATCGGGATAACAGCGTGCTGCCGGTAGAGCTGGCGGTAAGGATGCGTTTTAATCCTAACCTTGAGCAGGAGCGCTTTGGCGCGGTGATGGCGATCATCAACAATATCACCATGCTGGCCATTGTCCTCACCGGTTCGGCGCTGATCCGCGAGCGGGAACATGGCACCATTGAGCATCTGCTGGTGATGCCGGTCACGCCGTTTGAAATTATGCTGGCCAAGATCTGGTCGATGGGCCTGGTGGTGCTGGTGGTGTCCGGGCTGTCGCTGGTGCTGATGGTGCAGGGGATTTTGCAGGTACCCATTGAGGGATCGGTTCCACTGTTTATGCTGGGGGTGGCGCTCAGCCTGTTCGCCACTACCTCGATCGGCATTTTTATGGGCACCCTCGCCCGCTCGATGCCGCAGCTGGGGCTGCTGATGATCCTGGTCTTACTGCCGCTGCAGATGCTCTCCGGCGGATCCACGCCGCGAGAAAGTATGCCGCAGCTGGTACAGGATATTATGTTGACCATGCCGACCACCCACTTCGTCAGCCTGGCGCAGGCGATATTGTATCGAGGCGCCAGCTTCGCCATCGTCTGGCCGCAGTTCTTAACCTTGCTGGCTATCGGCGGAGTGTTCTTTACTATCGCGTTGCTGCGTTTTCGTAAGACTATTGGTGAGATGGCATAAAGGCTTAAGAAGGGCCGTCGACTTACGGCGGCCGAATGGTTTATTTATGGCGATTCATAAAGCGACGTAAACCCCAGGTGAAGGCCATCGCCATACTGAAGAGAATGAACAGCAACACCACCCAGCTGATGGAGATGCGCAGCAGCGTGCCGGGGGTCATAAACGGCTGCAGATACACGGTGAAGGACTGGGCGGGTGATTTTCCCAGCAGTTCATAAACGTTATCGGTGAGCCACACGCCGACCCGGCAGAACAACCAGATAATCGCTGGCCAGCAGAGCAGCACCAGAAAGGTAAAGCGCTCCTGAATGTAAGTGAAGAGCTGGCGCAATGGCAACCAGTTAAGCAGGATTTTCATTTCTATTCTCATTTGCCAGCCGAGAACCTGCATATGTTTCGCAAGGTATTTCGGGCAGCATCCATACAGGCAATCATCCCCCTTTGTATATCAAATTTGCTGCCATATAAACCAGATCAAGTTAACAAAGTGTTAATGATAAAGCTCATTTAGACAAAAACAGGGAAGAAGCATACCGTTCGCCACAATACATCCGGAAGCGAAGTATCCAGTCACGGAAATATTTTTTCTGAAGCGTAAACGCGTTATTTTGTGGGAGGAAGAGGCCGCATCATTATTTTACCGGAGCACAATATAATGGCGCTGAAATAAAGAAATAATATTAATCGTAGCTGCTGATAATTATTTTCCGACTTGTATCATCCGGTAAATTCACTATCCGGTTGACCATGCCACAAGCATTCGTCACGCTATTTTGCGAAGCAATAAAGGCGGTGCTGCGCACTTTGTCCGGGGTACGGTTTTGTAGCCCCGGTAAGCGCAGCGCCACCGGGGAGACATACCGGCACGCTGGCCGGACGACAGAAACGCAAAAAGCCCATCCGACAGGATGGGCTCTTCACTTGTTTGATGCCTGGCAGTTTATGGCGGGCGTCCTGCCCGCCACCCTCCGGGCCGTTGCTGCGCAACGTTCAAATCCGCTCCCGGCGGATTTGTCCTACTCTGGAGAGCGCTCACCGACAAACAACAGATAAAACAAAAAGCCCGGTCTTTCGACCGGGCTTTCTGCTTTATTGATGCCTGGCAGTTCCCTACTCTCACATGGGGAGACCCCACACTACCATCGGCGCTACGGC
>NZ_JH414802.1:429808-475085 GCF_000238715.1 Klebsiella sp. 4_1_44FAA | reverse complement strand
GGGTTCGGGTTCTTCATCCATGGCCTGTGGAGCGGTTCACCGCCAGACACCCGAGGCAGGAGCCCGGTGCGTAAATCGCGCACGCCGGGATCTGTGCGGGGGGTATCCGGTAACGGGTATCCCTACCGCGACATTGTGTGGTGGGTTGAAAAAATGAACGTTTACACGCCGGTTGAGCTACGTCAGATTGTCTCCTTTCCCTTTTTTTGCCGACCTGGTGCAGTGCGGCTTTCCCAGCCCGGCTCAGGACTATGTTGAGAAGCGAATCGACCTCAACGAGCTGCTGGTGCAGCATCCCAGCGCGACCTATTTTGTCAAAGCCGCTGGCGACAGCATGATCGATGCCGGCATTGACGAAGGCGATTTGCTGGTGGTGGACAGCGCGCGTAAAGCGGAGCATGGCGATATCGTGATTGCCGCCGTCGGCGGCGAGTTTACGGTAAAGAAGCTGCAGCTTCTGCCGCGGGTGCAGCTTAACCCGATGAACCCGGCCTATTCGCCCATCGTGGTCGGCCGCGAGGAGACGCTCGATATTTTCGGCGTCGTAACCTACATCATCAAGGCGGCGGGCTGATCATGTTCGCGCATTGTGATGTGAACGCCTTCTATGCCAGCTGTCAGACCGCCTTCCGGCCAGACCTGAAGGGGCGGCCGGTGGTGGTGCTGTCGAACAACGACGGCTGCGTGATCGCCCGCTCGGCGGAGGCGAAGCCGTTTGTGAAAATGGGCGAACCCTACTTTAAGCAGAAGGCTGCGTTTCTTCGCCACGGCGTCGTGGCGTTTAGCAGTAATTATGAGCTGTATGCCGACATGTCCAGCCGGGTCATGGCCACCCTAGAAGAGCTCACCCCGCGCTGCGAAATTTACAGTATCGATGAGGCCTTTTGCGATGTCAGCGGTGTGCGTCATTGCAGAGATCTGACCGATTTTGGCCGCGAAATCCGCGCCACGGTGCTGCAGCGTACCCATCTGACGCTGGGCGTTGGCATCGCCCAGACCAAAACCCTGGCGAAGCTGGCCAACCACGCGGCGAAGCAGTGGCCGCGGCAGACGGGCGGGGTAGTGGACTTGTCCTGCCCGCAGCGGCAGCGAAAGCTGATGGCGCTGCTGCCGGTGAGCGAGGTCTGGGGCATCGGGCGGCGGATCGGCAAAAAGCTTGAAGCGATGGGGATCG
Source organism: Klebsiella sp. 4_1_44FAA (assembly GCF_000238715.1). Lineage (NCBI taxonomy): Bacteria > Pseudomonadati > Pseudomonadota > Gammaproteobacteria > Enterobacterales > Enterobacteriaceae > Klebsiella > Klebsiella sp. 4_1_44FAA. Next base: position 473,911 of record NZ_JH414802.1, on the reverse strand, counting down.
GCACGGTACTCCAGCTGGCGGAGAGCGATATCCGCTTTATCCGCAAGCACTTCACGGTGGTGCTCGAACGAACGGTACGGGAGCTGCGCGGCGAGCCTTGCCTGGCGCTGGAGGAATTTGCCCCCGCTAAGCAGGAAATTATCTGCAGCCGCTCGTTCGGGGATCGGATTACGGCCTATGAGGATATGCGCCAGGCGATCTGCAGCTATGCCGCGCGGGCAGCAGAAAAGCTGCGCAGTGAGCATCAGTACTGCCGGTTCGTCTCCGCCTTTGTCAAAACCAGCCCCTTCGCGCTGAATGAACCCTATTACGGCAACAGCGCCTCGCTAAAGCTGCTGACGCCGACCCAGGACTCCCGGGATATTATCGCCGCGGCGACGAGCTGTCTGGATGCCATCTGGAAAGCGGGGCATCGCTATCAGAAGGCCGGCGTGATGCTCGGCGATTTCTACAGCCAGGGCGTCGCCCAGCTGAATCTGTTCGACGAGCTTGCTCCGCGGCACAACAGCGCCAGACTGATGCAGGTTCTCGATCAGCTGAATGCGAAAAACGGCAGGGGGGCGCTCTATTTTGCCGGCCAGGGGATCCAGCAGCAGTGGCAGATGAAGCGAGAGATGCTCTCGCCGCGCTACACCACGCGATACGGCGACCTGCTCCGCGTCAGATAACGCGCGCTATCCCTGCACCGCGGCCGGAAAAACCGCCGCCAGCCAGTCAATAAAGACGCGGAGCCGGGGCGGGACGTGCCGGTGCCGGGCATAGACAACGTGAAAAGGATAGGGGGCCGGGCGCCAGGCGCTGAGGATCTCCACCAGTTCGCCGCTCGCCAGCGCCGGTTTCAGCGAATAGGTAAAGGTCTGCACAATGCCTAAGCCGGCCTCGCCGGCGGCAATATGCGCGTTGCTCTCATTGATGCCGAGATGGGGCTCTGTCTTCAGCTCGGTGCTGACGCCGTGACGCGTAAAGCGAAACGGAAACGCTCTGCCGCTGGCCGGCGACAGATAGCTGATGAGCCGGTGGCCATGATGTAGTTCATCCGGCGAGGCGGGGGTGCCGTAGCGCTGAAGATAGCCCGGGGTGGCGCAGGTGACCAGCGTCGCCTCGCCGATTTTACGGGCGATCAGCGTCGAGTCTTCCATCGGACCGCCGCGGATGGCGCAGTCAATATTGCCGCTGATGAGGTCCGCGGGCTTATCGGCCACCTGCAAATCGATACGGATATCCGGCCAGGAGGTCATAAAGTCCGCCAGCAGCGGGATCAGCACATCGCACGCGGTCGACCCGCCGATGGCGATCCGTAGATGGCCCTTCGGCTTATTGCGGGCGGTATTGAAAGACGCGTCGATCTCTTCCAGGTCTTCCAGCAGACAGCGGGCTTTTTCATAGTACTCCCGTCCTTCCGGCGTCACGGTAATACGCCGCGTGGTGCGCTGCAGGAGGGAAACCCCAAGATGCGCTTCCAGTTGCTGAATGGTTTTGCTGAGGGTGGCGTTGGGCATATTCAGCGAGTCCGCGGCGCGGGTAAAGCTGCCGGCTTCGACAACGCGGGTGAAGGCTTTGAGAGCTGAAAACCGGTCCATTATTCGCTTTATCCTGGTTACTGGAGGTCATTATCCACCGAGGGGAAGAGTGTTTTTCAGATTAGGCCATTTTTCCGCCTCGCCGGGACGATTACAGTGCTTTCCATACCCGGCGGGGCGCGTTCGCGAGCCTGGCCTGTTTATACTCTAACCAAGGAAATGCACCATGAGCAAAAAACTTGCGGATAAAGTGGCGTTAGTCACCGGCGGCAGCGCCGGGATTGGCCTGGCGTCGGCGAAAGCGCTGGCGGAGCAGGGCGCGAAGGTGTACATCACCGGCCGCCGTCAGGAGGAGCTGGATGCGGCGGTAAGATTCATCGGGCCCGCCGCCCGCGGGATCCGCGCCGACGCCGCCGTGTTAAGCGACCTTGACGCGGTATTTGCGACCATTGCCGAAGAGTCCGGCCGGCTGGATGTGCTGTTCGCCAATGCCGGCGGCGGAGACATGCTGCCGCTGAGCGCCATCACCGAAGCGCACGTCGACCGAATTTTCGCCACCAACGTGCGCGGGGTGGTGTTCACCGTGCAAAAAGCGCTGCCGCTGCTCACCGACGGCGCCTCGGTGATTTTGACCGGCTCTACGGCGGCGGTAAAAGGGACGGCTAACTTCAGCATCTATAGCGCCAGTAAGGCCGCGGTACGCAGCCTGGCGCGCTCCTGGGCGCTGGAGGTTAGCGACCGCGGGATCCGCATCAATGTGGTCAGCCCGGGGCCGGTACGTACCCCGGGTCTGGGAGGGCTGGTGGCGGAGGCGGACCGCCAGGGCTTGTTCGATGCTCTGGCGGCCGGCGTACCGCTCGGGCGGCTGGGCGAGCCGGAGGAGATTGGCCGGACGGTGGTATTTTTAGCGTCGGATGAGTCGAGCTTTATTAACGCCGCGGAGATCTATGTCGACGGCGGGCTGGCGCAAATCTAAGCGCCTGCCGTCGCCGCACTGACCTGACCGGGCAGAGGCGCTTTCAGCAGGGCGATCAGCAGCGTACTGCCCACCATGATCCCCGCCGCCAGCCACACCATTCCCGACAGGCCAGCTGAGGCGATCAGCTGGCCGCCGACAAACGCCCCGGTGCCGATGGCGGCATTAAAAATGGCCACATAAATGGCTGACGCCGGCTGGGCGACCGCGCCCGCGCTGCGCAGCAGCCAGGTCTGTAAGCCGACGAACACAATCGCGATGCCGGCGCCCCACAGGGCTAACAGTAGCCCGCTAAAACAGAACGGCAGTGGCGCAAGACGGGCGGCGCCAAGGAGCGCCAGCGCGCCCCCGCTCAGCAGCAGCGCAGCGAAAATCAGCCCCTTCAGATGACGATCGATAAGCTTACCCGCGATAACGTTACCCAGCAGCCCGGAACCCCCTGACAGCAGCAGCAGGCCGGAGAGAGCGGTCGCCGGGACTCCCTGCAGATTTATCAGCAGTGGTTCAATGTAGGTGAAGGCGGCAAAGTGAGCGGTAATGATGCAGGCCGTGGCGCCATACAGGCCACCGAGCAGCGGATTGCGGAAGATATCGCGATATACACGCAGCCTGACGGGGGCAGGGGCGGCCAGCGGGGGCAGCGTCGAGCACAGCACCGCAGCGGCGGCTAGTGACAGCAAGGCCATCGACATAAACGCGAGTCGCCAGCCCGCCAGGGTGGCGATAAAGCTCGCCAGCGGCACCCCCACTACGCTTGCCGCTGACACGCCGCCAAAAATGATCGCCGTGGCCAGCCCCAGCCGGTGCGGCGGCACCAGCTGCGCGGCGACAATGCCAATTAAGGCCCAGAAGGCGCCATGCGCCAGGGCGCCAATCATGCGGGCGCTCATCAGGGCGAACATCGAATAAGACCGGGTTGCGGCGAGGCAGGAAAGCGCGAGGATCAGCATCAGCCCGACCAGCAGCGCCTTGCGGGAAATACGCGTCGGCATTGCGCCGGAAAGCAGAGCCGCCAGGGCGCCTACCCAGCCATAGGCGGTGACGGCGAGGCCCACGCCGGATTCCGTCTGGTGAAAATCCGCCGCCAGGGCGCTGAGCATGCCCACCGGCGCCAGTTCACTGGTGACGATCGAAAAGGCGCAGATCCCGAGCGCAACGACGGCAATCCAGACGCGCGCCGGCGCCGGGTGGAGGGGTAAAGCAATCTCTTTCATATCAGGCGTATCCTTAGGAAAGGAGCGTTCCGCGCGGTGCACGGACGTTCAGGTGAGGAGAGAGCAGGCGATCGGATGGCCTGGTTGTCTCCGCGAATGGCGTGCAGTATCATCCCTGCGAAACTGATAAAAAAGAGCGGAAAACGGAGAGCCGTTTTCCATACATGGAAAATAGATGACCGCAGAATTCCACTGGGATGATGCTCGCATATTCCTCGCCATCGCCCGGGCGGGAACGCTGAGCGGCGCCGCCGACAAGATGAACATGGGGATTGCCACGGTCTCCCGCCGGCTGGATCGGCTGGAGCAGGCGTTGAACGTTCCGCTCTTCAGCCGCCATCAGAGCGGCTACCGCCTGACCGACGATGGCGAAGCTCTGCTCGCGCGGGCGGAGGCGCTGGAATACGCTGGCCTGGCGTTCGGCGAAGCGGCGCAACTGCAGGGGCATGTCGCCGGGGTTGTCCGTCTGGCCACCTCGGATAACCTGGCCACGCATTTTATTCTGCCCTCCCTGAAAGGGCTCCTGGACCATTATCCCGAGCTGCGGGTGGAGGTGCTGAGCGGCGTGCAGCCGGTGAACCTGCACCGTCGGGATGCCGATCTGGCGATCCGCATGGTCAAGCCTGAGGCCGGGCATCTGACGTTAAAGCGGCTGGGGACGGTGGGGTTTGGCGTCTATGGCGCCGCCGACTGTCTGGCCGGGGCGGACGGCCTGTCGCTGAGCGAGGCGGACTTTGTGGGGTGGCCGGAAACTCACCAGCACCTGCCGGCCGCCCAATGGATCACGCGCACCCTGCGCGGCCGGCCGTGTAAAGTCGAAGCCAATACGCTCGTGGCCCAGGTTTCCGCAGTATCCGCGGGCCTCGGATTGGGCGTCCTGCCGCACTTTATGGCGCGGGCCAGCGGCCTGCAGTGCCTGCAGCCGGAGATCGGCGCGGATCAGACCCTCTGGCTGGTGATGCATTCTGACCTGGCCGGATCCAGACGCGTGCGGGTTCTCGCCGACCATCTCATCGCTCTCTTTGCGGACCATCAAGATCGGCTGGCGATGCCCTGATGGGGCGCGGCTTGGGCATGTATCGATAAGACTGCCCGAGGCTGACGAGTCACGATTTTTCCGCGCCAGCTAACAGTGATACTCGCCGCGCAATATTCGGCCCAATGCTGCTCCGCAGTCGAAAATACTGCAGAGTGAGAGGATATCCCCGTCCGGCAAAATAATTTTGTGTTGTGGCCAGCGCGGCATTGTTGCGCTCCCCCAGAAATGCCTGTCGATGTTAGGGTGAGACGTTTATCACCACAGGAGAACGCAAATGATTGTCAGGACCTGGCACGGTTGTGTGCCATTGCAACATGCTGAGGGGTTTGCCCGCCACCTCGAGCGGACCGGTGTGGAACACGCTCAGAGCATCGCCGGCAACCGGGGGGCGCTGGTGCGCCAGGAAAACCAGGGCGAATGGGCGCATTTCTTTCTTGCCACCTACTGGCAGGATCTCGCGGCGGTCAAAGCCTTCGCTGGCGAAGACTATCACGTCGCGGTCACCTATCCGGACGACGACGCATTCGAACTCCTCTCCGACCCCTATGTGTTTCAGCATGAAGTCGAGGCCGTGTCGCCGCTGTAGGCTGATGACCGGGCAGGTGGAAGATTGGCCAGCAGCAGGCGGTTGCTGGCTGCGCGAGAGCGACGTCTACCTTGTATGGGCAGCCAGCCGCCGCTGGGTGAACGTGGCATGATGGGAACACTCAGCGCGTGAGGGCCGCGACAATGGAGGCTTCCATTTTCTCCAGCGTCGTGAACGGCGCAAAACGCGTGAGGGGTGTGCCGTCGCGACCGATGAGGAACTTGGTGAAATTCCACTTGATCCGTCCGCCGAGCACGCCGGGCAACGCTTGTTTCAGATAACGAAACAGCGGGTGTGCGGCGGGGCCGTTGACGTCCACTTTCTCAAACATCGGGAAGCTCACGCCGTAGTTAACGTGACAAGTCTGCTCGATTTCATCCGCACCGCCGGGTTCCTGCTTACCAAACTGGTTGCACGGGAAACCAAGCACTACCAGCCCCTGAGCCGCGTACTTTTTGTAGAGCGCTTCCAGGCCAGCGTATTGCGGTGTGAAGCCACAATGGCTGGCCGTATTCACCACCAGAACCACCTTGCCAGCATAGTCAGCCATGGAGAGGGGCTGGCCGCGCAGGCGGGTAGCCGTCAATTGATAAAAAGGGGTCATAGCAGGCTCCTGAGAGTAGAAACAGTTCAACGCTGACGATCGCGCGAATGTTTGAAGCAGATTAGGCAGTTATGATACACAGGGTTAGGGATTTGTACCTGGAGTGTTAAAAAAACGCCAGATGTCATAGAGAAAATCGCGAACAGGAACGGCTGAAAATGATGAAATATGTCTTATCGCTGGTAGTGGCGATACTCGCAGGATGTACCAGCACGCCAAACTTGCCGCCTCGGGATACCATTGTGGCGATGAAACCCACAGAGTCCGGTATTGTCGCCAGCTCAGCGAAATACAGTTACCGCTTTGTCCGTGACGGTGTGCCTCAGGAATATCAGCGTTATAAGACCTTTTATGAACGCTTTCACCAACAGGCTTCCGGCGTGCGGGTTAACTTTGTCGTGGAACAACATGAGGTGACGGCGGAATATCTGGTGGTGATGGATCAGCGCAAACTGGATGCCGGGCAGCATAGCGAGCTGGTGAATCAGTATCATGCGGTGCAAATTGATAACGATCGCCTCGGGGTGTTGTTTAAAGCGACAGGATTTTGGACTGCATCGGACGCGTCAGATCTGGCCGCCGCCTACCAGTTAGCGCACCCCGTTGTGGTATCAATCAATGATAAGACCAAAACGATTAGCTCGCTTGGCGCCGTTGCCCTGGCCCCGTTGTTTCCGTTTTACATGATGTATGGATGTGCCACCGGGCCTTGTGTCTGAGGAAAACAGCCAGCAAGTCACTCGACTCACTGGCTGATTATTTAATTAAGCTTCACTTTTAGATGACTGCTTATGAAACAGTTCGCGGAATACCGGGTAGATATCCTCCTGGTCGCGAATATGCTGCATGGCGAAATTATCAAAGGTCGCCTGCAGGTGTTCATACTCGCGCCACAGGGTCTGATGCGCCCGGCGGGTAATTTCGATATAGCTGTAATAACGCACCACCGGCAGAATTTTCTTCGCCAGCAGTTCGTGGCACAGCGGGGAGTCATCGGCCCAGTTGTCGCCATCCGACGCCTGGGCGGCGTAGATGTTCCACTGCGCCGGATCATAGCGGGCCTGCACTACTTCATCCATCAGCTTCAGGGCGCTGGAGACAATGGTGCCGCCGGTTTCCTGAGAATAGAAGAATTCGTGCTCATCCACCTCTTTTGCCTGGGTATGGTGGCGGATATAGACCACGTCGACGTTTTTATAAGTCCGGCTGAGGAACAGATACAGCAGGATATAAAAGCGCTTGGCCATGTCTTTGGTGGCCTGGTCCATCGAGCCTGAGACGTCCATCAGGCAGAACATCACCGCCTGGCTGGAAGGCTCCGGCCGTTTTTCGTAATTTTTGTAGCGTAAGTCAAAGGTGTCGATAAACGGCACCCGCTCGATTTTAGCCCGCAGTTCGGCAATCTCTTTGCGCAGGCGCTCCTCCTCCAGCAGCTGCACCGGTTCGCTGCGGCTGATGGCTTCCAGATCCTCCTCCAGGGCGCGCAGTTCACGACGCTTGCCGGCGGTCATCGCCGTACGGCGGGCCAGCGAGTTCTGCAGTGAACGTACCACGCTGATGTTGGCTGGCACCCCATTGGAGGTAAAACCCGCGCGATGGGTTTTAAACTCGTTCAGCTGCCGGTGCTGGTTTTTCTTCAGGTTCGGCAGGGCCAGATCTTCAAATAACAGATCCAGGTATTCATCTTTCGAGATCTGGAAGACAAACTCATCCTTTCCTTCACCATCGGCGCTGGCTTGCCCCTGACCGCTACCGCCGCCGCCGCCACCGCCCTGCGGGCGCTCAATGCGGTCGTTTTGCACAAAATGGTCGTTGCCCGGGTGGACGCGGTTGCGCAGGCCGCCGCGACCCTGATGAAACATCGGCTCGTTGATATCGTCCGTCGGGATCGAGACGGATTCTCCGCTCTCAATATCGGTCACCGAGCGCTTGTTGATGGCCTCGGAGATCGACTGTTTAATCTGCGCCTTATAACGGCGCAAAAAGCGCTGGCGGTTGACGGCGCTTTTGTTTTTCCCGTTCAGGCGTCGGTCTATGAACCAGGTCATATGCCCTCCTGTACTGCATTAGCCAACTTTACTTATCATCATTCAGCTGCAGTTGACCCGGCGGCGTGCCGCCGGGTTGGACGCATCAGGACGATTTACGAACCCGCAGGTACCACTCGCACAGCAGGCGAACCTGTTTGCGGGTGTAGCCTTTCTCCATCATGCGGTCGACAAAGTCGTCGTGTTTTTTCTGCTCATCGGTTGAGGTTTTGGCATTAAACGAAATGACCGGCAACAGCTCTTCGGTATTGGAGAACATTTTCTTCTCAATAACCGTGCGCAGTTTCTCATAGCTGGTCCAGTTCGGATTACGTCCGCTGTTGTTGGCTCTGGCGCGCAGCACAAAGTTGACGATTTCGTTACGGAAGTCTTTCGGGTTGCTAATCCCGGCTGGCTTCTCAATTTTCTCCAGCTCGGCATTCAACGATTCACGGTCAAACAGCTGACCGGTGTCCGGATCGCGGTATTCCTGATCCTGGATCCAGAAGTCAGCGTAGGTGACATAGCGATCGAAAATGTTCTGCCCATACTCGGAGTAGGATTCCAGATAAGCGGTCTGGATCTCTTTGCCGATAAACTCGGCGTATTTCGGGATCAGATAGCCTTTGAGGAATTCCAGATAGCGCTCGGCCTGCTCCTGTGGGAACTGTTCGCGCTCAATCTGCTGCTCCAGCACATAGAACAGATGCACCGGGTTAGCGGCCACCTCGACGTGGTCGAAGTTAAATACCCGAGACAGGATCTTAAAGGCAAAGCGGGTGGAGAGCCCGTTCATCCCTTCATCAACCCCGGCGTAATCGCGATACTCCTGATAGGACTTCGCTTTCGGGTCGGTATCTTTCAGACTTTCGCCGTCATAGACCCGCATCTTCGAGTAGATGCTCGAGTTTTCCGGCTCTTTCAGGCGCGACAGAATCGAAAAGCGCGCCAGCGTTTCCAGGGTGCCCGGGGCGCATGGCGCATGGGTCAGCTCACTGTTGTTGAGCAGTTTTTCATAGATGCGGATCTCTTCGGAGATACGCAGGCAATAAGGCACCTTGACGATATAGACGCGGTCGAGGAAGGCCTCATTGTTCTTGTTATTACGGAAGGTCACCCATTCCGATTCGTTGGAGTGAGCAAGGATGATCCCGTTAAACGGCAGGGCGGAGATCCCTTCGGTGCCGTTATAGTTACCTTCCTGGGTGGCGGTCAGCAGCGGATGCAGCACCTTAATCGGCGCTTTAAACATCTCGACGAACTCCATAATCCCCCTGGTTGGCGCGGCACAGCGCACCGGAGTAGCCGTAGGCGTCCGGGTCGTTCTGCGCATAGTGTTCCAGCTTACGGATATCCACCTTACCGACCAGCGCTGAAATATCCTGGTTGTTTTCATCACCCGGTTCGGTTTTGGCGATGGCAACCTGCTCGAGAATCGATGGCCAGACTTTAACCACGCGGAATTTAGTGATATCGCCGCCAAACTCGTGCAGGCGCTTGGCCGCCCACGGCGACATAATGGTGCCGAGATAGCGGGTCGGGATGCCATACTCTTTCTGGAGGATCTGCGCATCTTCCTGCGGATTGAACAGGCACAGCGGGTGATCGTTGACCGGACTGCGTTCGCCGTTGGCGCTCAGCACATAGATGGGCACGCGCTGCATCAGCGCTTTCAGCCGTTCAGCCAGCGACGATTTACCACCGCCCACCGGCCCCAGCAGATAGAGGATCTGTTTCTTCTCTTCCAGCCCCTGGGCGGCATGCTTGAGGTAGGAAACGATCTGCTCAATGGCGTCTTCCATACCGTAAAACTCTTCAAATGCCGGATAGCGTGCGATAACCCGGTTTGAAAAGAGACGGGATAGCCGCGGCTCGAGAGCCGTATCAACCATGACGGGTTCACCAATGGCCATCAACAGACGTTCTGCCGCATTGGCATAGGCACTGCGATCTTGCCGGCAGATGGTAAGAAACTCCTGCAGTGTGAACTCTTCGTCCTTGGCAGCTTCGTAGCGCTGGCGATAGTGATCGAATATATTCATGGCATGCCGTCCTTTCGTTTTTTAGCACAGGTTGAGAGCCGTTCATATGAATAGTGGGGGCCCCCGGAAGACATAAGCTGAACATCGCTCTCCTGGTATCCAGCAACCCTTATGCCAGGTTGCGGGTGGGGTAGCGTGAATGTGCCCGGCAATTACACCTTCTAAATTTAAGCGTAGATGCATTTAGAAATCTTGCATGGCGCAGAAAATCAATTTCAATGACATATCAATAACTCATCCTGAACATGGCGCTTTTTGATTCGTTGGGACGCAAAGTTGTCATCGGGCTGTCACCGGATGGTAAGAGAAGGGTGGCAAAGTGAACGATTTGTGTCATATCGGGTAAAGAATTTGAGGCATGAGACCTACGACGGTACACTGCACGGGCTGATTATTTGACAACGGGAATATGGATTGTGACTAAAATCAAACTTCTGGCACTCGGCGTGCTGATAGCGACGTCCGCCAGCGCGGCGCATGCCGACGGGAAGTTCACTCTTGGGGCTGGCGTAGGGGTCGTTGAGCATCCGTATAAGCAATATGATGCGGATGTCTATCCGGTGCCGGTCATTAGTTATGAGAGCGAAAACTTCTGGTTCCACGGTCTGGGCGGGGGTTACTACCTGTGGAATGACACCAACGATAAACTGTCGATTACGGCCTACTGGTCGCCAATGTACTTCAAGCCGGGCGACAGCGACAGCGAGCAGATGCGTCGACTGGATAAACGTAAATCGACCGTGATGGCCGGTCTTTCTTATGTCCACAACACGCCCTATGGCTTCCTGCGCACGACGATTGCCGGCGATACGCTGGATAACAGCAACGGTATTAACTGGGATCTCGCCTGGCTGTACCGTTACACCAACGGTAACCTGACGCTGACGCCGGGTATTGGCGTGGAGTGGAACAGCGACAATCAGAACGAATACTACTATGGTGTCTCCCGGCACGAGTCGCGCCGCAGCGGCATGCGCAGCTATGACCCGGACAGTAGCTGGAACCCATATCTGGAACTGTCGGCTAACTATCGCTTCCTCGGTGACTGGAGCGTTTACGGCGTGGCGCGCTACACGCGTCTGTCGGATGAAATTACCGACAGTCCGATGGTGGATAAATCCTGGAGCGGTCTGATCTCCACCGGGATCACCTACACCTTCTGATTGTGCATTCTTACAGTGCGCTTCATGCATCAAAACAGGGCCTTGCGCCCTGTTTTGCTTTATGGTGGTGCATACGGTTAAGGAGGAGAAGATGGTGAAAAAAACAGTACGCTTCGGCGAGCAGGCGGCAGTGCCGGCCATCGGGCTGGGCACCTGGTATATGGGCGAACATGCGGCGCAGCGTCAGCAGGAAGTGGCTGCACTGCGGGCGGGCATCGACCATGGACTGACGGTGATCGATACGGCGGAAATGTACGCCGACGGCGGGGCGGAGGAAGTGGTGGGCCAGGCGATCCGCGGTCTGCGCGACCGGGTAGTGCTGGTCTCCAAAGTCTATCCCTGGCATGCCGGCAAAGCGGCGATGCACCGCGCCTGTGAAAACAGCCTGCGCCGGCTGCAGACCGACTATCTGGACATGTATCTCCTGCACTGGCGCGGGGATATCCCGCTGCAGGAGACGGTTGAGGCGATGGAGAAGCTGGTGGCTGAGGGCAAGATCCGCCGCTGGGGCGTCTCTAATCTGGACACCGAGGATATGCAGGCGCTGTGGCGGACGGCGGATGGCGAGCACTGTGCAACCAACCAGGTGCTCTACCATCTCGCATCGCGGGGCATTGAATACGATCTCCTGCCCTGGTGCCAGCAGCACAGTCTGCCGGTGATGGCCTACTGCCCGCTGGCGCAGGCGGGGCGCTTACGCGATGGACTTTTTCAGCATAGCGATATCATTAATATGGCTAACGCGCGGGGGATTACGGTAGCGCAACTGCTGCTCGCCTGGGTGATTCGTCATCCGGGAGTGCTGGCGATCCCGAAAGCGGCCAGTATTGAGCATGTGGTGCAGAATGCCGCAGCGCTCGACATCGTCCTTAGTGGGGAAGAGCTCGCGCAGCTGGACCGCCTCTATCCGCCGCCGCAGCGAAAAACCCGGCTGGATATGGTTTAACCCATCGTTCACGGCAAAGAAAAACAAAAGCCCCGTTACCAACGGGGCTTTTGCTATTAGCGTTTTTTCACGCTGATGGTTTGCGCCAGGCGAGAGGGCGTCTCTTCGCTGGCTTTCTGCGGCTGGGTTACGCAGCAGGTTTCGACGCAAACGAAGGTTTTGTAGCCATCGTCCGGCATATCGCCCATGCTGACGGACAGCGCCGGGCCCGGGTTCCAGGCCACCACATTGTGCTGATGATGATGCACCACGTCGATAGTGCGGTTTAGCGCGTCGTCATGGATCACGCTGCAGCTGTCGGCGTTGAGATAGACGCGATCGGTGCGGTCAGGGAAGGTCTGCACGCCGTTGCTCAGAACGCCTTCTTCGGCATTGTTCACTTTATCGATATAGCGCTCGCCAAGACCGCTCACCTTCACCGCCGCGATATCGCCGACGTTGAAATAGCTGTGCAGGGCAGAGGTGGTCTCGAATTCACCGTGGGCTTCCAGCTCGATTTCACAGGTCTTGCCCAGCTTAAAGCGGGCATAGAGGGTGAACTCGTGCGGCCAGAGCTTCATGGTTTCAGCGCTGTGCTGGAGCGCAAAGGTCAACATTACGCCGCTGTCGTCTTCGTCATGACCTTCCAGGGTCCATGGCAGATTGCGGGCAAAGCCGTGCGACGGCAGACCTTGCTGCGCAGAAGGACCAAACCAGGGCCAGCAAATCGGCACGCCGCCGCGCAGGGCGACGCCCTGTTTAAACGGGGTGTTGTTGCTCAGCCACAGAACTTCTTCTTCACCGGCGGGTTTCCAGGAGAGCAGGTGCGCCCCCTGCAGCGCCACAGAGGCTTTCACCTGCGGATGGTCGATGACAATCAGCTCCAGGTCGTCCAGCTGGCGACGGGAGATCACGGGAGAAATGGTTTCATTCACCGGGAGAGCAAAAATTTTATTTATCATTGTGCAATCCTATCTCTGCAGACAAAAAAAAGAGCGACCGAAGTCGCTCTTACAGATTACTTTTTCATCTCAACTTATTTGGAGATGTGGGCAATCAGATCCAGAACTTTGTTGGAGTAGCCGGTTTCGTTGTCGTACCAGGAAACCAGTTTCACGAAGTTGTCGTTCAGTGCGATACCCGCTTTAGCATCGAACACGGAAGTGCAAACTTCGCCGTTGAAGTCGGTAGAAACAACGTCGTCTTCGGTGTAACCCAGAACGCCTTTCATAGCGCCTTCAGAAGCGGCTTTGATGGCTTTCTTGATTTCTTCGTAGGACGCTGCTTTTTCCAGACGAACGGTCAGGTCAACAACAGATACGTTCGGAGTTGGAACGCGGAACGCCATACCGGTCAGTTTGCCGTTCAGTTCTGGCAGTACTTTACCTACTGCTTTAGCAGCGCCGGTAGAGGACGGGATGATGTTCTGAGCTGCGCCGCGGCCGCCGCGCCAGTCTTTGTGAGACGGGCCATCAACGGTTTTCTGAGTAGCGGTGGTAGCGTGGACGGTGGTCATCAGGCCTTCAACGATACCGAAGTTGTCGTTGATAACTTTAGCCAGCGGCGCCAGGCAGTTGGTGGTGCAGGAAGCGTTGGAAACGATGTCCTGGCCAGCGTAAGCGTCGAAGTTAGCGCCGCGAACGAACATCGGAGTGTTGTCTTTGGACGGGCCAGTCAGAACGACTTTTTTCGCGCCAGCGGTGATGTGTTTACGAGCGGTTTCGTCGGTCAGGAAGATACCGGTTGCTTCAGCAACAACGTCAACACCAACTTCGTCCCACTTCAGGTTAGCCGGGTCACGTTCAGCGGTAACACGGATTTTTTTACCGTTAACGACCAGATGACCGTCTTTCACTTCAACGGTACCGTCGAAACGACCGTGAGTGGAGTCATACTTCAGCATGTAAGCCATGTACTCTGCGTCTAACAGGTCGTTGATTGCAACGATCTCGATGTCAGAACGTTTCTGAGCAGCACGGAAAACAATGCGACCGATACGGCCAAAACCGTTGATACCTACTTTGATAGTCATATATTCCACCAGCTATTTGTTAGTGAATAAAAGGTTGCCTGTAAAATTACAAAAACCTTACGCAGCGTCAAGCGGAATCGTGTCAATCATTGCGACAAATCAATCCTGAGCAGACCTTTGCGCGATTGATTTGCCTCACTTTCCCTTTGAGCCCAATTCCATATGGGGGCTGCGCGCGGAATTTTAAAGGGCATTTAAGATAAAAACGTGATTTAAGTCACAATTATCTGGCTGCCTGTGGGCACCGGATAAGTTTAGAACAAAAGTGTACGCTTCATTGTTAATGTTTTGTTAGAATTGGAGCGAAAGTAGTCCATTGCAAAGCGAGATGTAAGCCCATGGCGAATAAACCCACCCCGGAAGAGCTGAAAAATGGCTTGAGCGAAATGCAGTTTTACGTGACGCAGCATCATGGCACCGAACCGCCTTTCACCGGACGGCTGTTGCACAACAAGAAAAATGGCGTGTACCACTGCCTGGTGTGCGATGCGCCGCTGTTTAACTCCCAGACTAAATACGACTCCGGCTGCGGCTGGCCGAGCTTCTACGAGCCGGTAAGCGCGGAGGCCATTCGCTATCTGACCGACAATTCGCACGGCATGCAGCGCATTGAGATCCGTTGCGGAAACTGTGATGCCCATCTCGGCCACGTGTTTCCGGATGGTCCGCAGCCGACCGGCGAGCGCTATTGTGTCAACTCGGCATCGCTGAGCTTCACCGATGAGCAAAATGGCGAGCAAATCAAGGGTTGAAGAAACGATTCAGCAAATTATTCCAGGCGGAGGTGAGCGGAAGATGGATATTGAGCAAATTATCGACAGTATGACGCCGGAAGTGTATCAGCGTCTGGCGACGGCGGTAGAGCTGGGAAAATGGCCGGATGGCGTCGCGCTGACGCCGGAGCAGAAGGAAAATAGCCTGCAGCTGGTGATGCTCTGGCAGGCCCGGTATAACACCGACGCCCAGCACATGACCATCGACACCAGCGGGCAGATGGTAATGAAGAGCAAACAGCAGCTGAAAGAGGATTTTGGCATCGTGCCGAAGCCGATCGCCACCGTTAAACTGCAATAAACCGCCGGCCGGCGGTGAGACATTCCGGCGTCGGGTAACCGCGCGCCGGATGGCGTCATGTCGAATGACCGCGTCCGGCGGTCAGCCGCTTCGCTTACTTTTTGTTCATCATCGCTTTCAGATCGGCAAACGGGTTGTAGGTGGCCTCGCCGACGCTCTTTTGCGCATCTTCTCCTGCCACCACCGTGGAGCCATACTGATCGGCTTCGGTGTACTTGGAATGTTCGTGATCGTGACAGTACAGGCACAACATCTCCCAGTTGCTGCCATCTTCCGGGTTATTGGAGTGGTCGTGATCGATGTGGTGCACCGTCAGCTCGCGCAGATTGGAGTAGACAAACTCCCGTGAGCAGCGTCCGCACACCCAGGGAAAAAGCTTGAGCGCCTTTTCGCGGTAACCCACTTCCAGACGTGCGTAATTTTTGGGGATATAGGCCATGGCCCCCTGCCTCCTGTCAAACGGTTAAGCTGCGCCAACCCCTGGCGCAGCGGATAACAGGCATCATAACCTATCCCGGGCGGCGCGATATACCTGCATTGCAGGCGATGCTGCCTGCGTCACGCCTCCCGGTGCCGACGATGCGGCGGAACAGCCATGATTAGTGTTTGATCCCCAGCGATTCCGCCAGCTGACGGGCCAGCTGATTCTGGTCATCGGCGCCATATTCCCAGAACATGGCCCCGGCGAGGCCCTTCGCCTTGATATAGTCCGCCTTAATGGCTACCGAGCGCGGGTTCTCATAGGAGAGGGCGAACAGCGGCTTGCCCTCTGCGGACTGCACCGACAGCCACGGAACCTTCGCCTCATCGTCCCAGTGCTCGGTAAAACGCTTTTGCGGATCGTTGAGCAGTTTGCCCACGATATCATTGTATTTCACGTAGGTGTCTTTGCTCAGGTCATAGCCCAGCGAGGCAAACAGCGCGATCTGTTGTGGCCCAAAATAGGGCTGGGTGACCGGATTGTTTTGCGCATCCGCTTTCGTCCAGTCAATCCCCGGCTCGACCGCCCGTTTCGGTACCCGGCCATAAAAACCAATCCCGAGGTTCATCTGGCTGGGTTTAAGCCCGGCGGCCAGGTAATTGTTGACCACAAAATCGGCGCTGTATTTATCCGCTGCGGCGACCGTCGGCCAGTGGCTGGAGTCATACAGATTCGAGTTGAAGTACTGCGTGCCGTAGGCCATGTCGTAGGTCATCAGGTTGATGTAGTTCAGCACCGGGGCCACCGCTTTGACGTCCACCCAGCTTTTCGGGCTCTCGGCATTGGCGCCCACGGCGATAGTCACCAGCTTTTGCTCACCGACTGCCTCACGCAGCGATTTCAGCAGGGCAGTGAAGTTGTCGCGGTCAGCCGGCTGGCTGGCCACCAGTCCCCAGGCGCCGTTGACCGGAAACTCCCAGTCGAGGTCAATGCCGTCCAGACCATATTGCTGGATGATTTTCTGCGCGGAACGAATAAAGACGGCGCGACTTTCTGCGGTCGCCGCCGCGCCGGAGAAACCACGCGCGCCCCAGCCGCCGACCGACAGCAGGACTTTGAGGTCCGGATTCTGTTTACGCAGGGCGGGGAGCTTTTGCAGATCCGCCTGCACCTTCGGCGACAGCCAGATCTCGTGCAGATGAGCAGGATCCTTCAGGGCCGCATTGGTCTCGTCTTTTTCATCGTTATAGATAAGGCCAAACGAGTAGTTGAGATGGGTGATCTGCCGGACGTCCAGCTTATCGATATCACCGCCCGGCCCGGCGGTGACGTCGCCGCCGCCGTTAAAATAGCCGACGGACATCAGCGGTTGGGCAGAGAGCGCGGAAGCGCAAAGCAAGGGCAAAGCTGCCAGCAAGGGCAAACGTTTCATAGTGGTTCCTCTTTGACATAAAAATAACCACGCCACGGAAATGGCGTGGCGAAAAAACAGCCTTGCCAGACTAGCAGCAATAACCTGTTGAAACTGCGAGAGAGTTCAATTTATGGACAATAGCGAGGCGGCAGAAGAAGACCCGGCGCGGGGGCGCCGGGGGGGAGGGATCAGGCCTGAGTTTCCCGCCAGTCGTCGAGGGTATAGAGCGTGGCGCCCGCGGCGGCCATCTCCATAAACGCCTGGCTGCTGTCCTGTGGCTGCAGATTTACGCCGCGACAGCCGTCGGTGATGACGTTGACCGCGTAGCCCAGCGCCAGGGCATCCAGCACGGTGAACTTAACGCAGTAATCGGTGGCGAGGCCGAGAACGGTCAGCTCCACGATCCCCTGACCACGCAGCCAGCCGTCCAGTTCGGTTTTCTGCCGGTGACCGTTGTCAAAGAAAGCGCTATAGCTGTCGATGATCCGGTTTTGCCCTTTGTGGAACACAGCGGCGATCGCCTGCTGCTTGAGCAGCGGATGCAGCGCCGCGCCTTCGCTGTGCTGCACGCAGTGATCCGGCCAGAAAGTTTGCGCCAGGCCGTCCAGCTCGCCCTCGGTGTAGGGTTCCACCTGGTGCTGGCTGGCGAAACTGCCGTGATCCGCCGGATGCCAGTCCTGGCTGGCGACGATGGGCTCGCCGCGCGCCAGGCTCCAGTCGATAAGCGCATTGGCTACCTCGACGGTACTGTCGCCTTCTGGAACCGCCAGCGCGCCGCCGGCGCAAAAGTCGTTCTGCAAATCAACCAGTAACAGCGCTCGATGTGCCATACGTCCTCCTTAAGCCTCGTCGGGGGTGAGTTCGCCACGCAGATTTTGCTGCATCGCCGCGCGAATGGCGTCAACGTCCAGCTGCTGGCTAAGCAGATAGTGTAGCTTGGTCAGCGTCGCTTCCACCGTCATATCGAAACCACTGATGACCCCCGCCTGGGCGAGGGCGTTGCCGGTGGCATAGCCGCCCATGTTCACCTTTCCGGACATGCACTGCGTCAGATTGACCACTACAATACCGCGCTGGCTGGCTTCCGCCAGCACCTGAATAAACTCGCCATTCTGTGGGGCATTGCCGACGCCATAGGAGCGGAGGATCAGCGCTTTCACCGGTTGGCGCAGAAAATTACGCACCACGTCGGCGGAGATGCCGGGGTAAATCGTCACCACGCCAATCGGCTGCGGAGTGATGGGGTGCACGATAAGCTCTCCGCTGCCCTGCGGCGCCGGCGGAGTTCCGAGACGGCGAATATGGATCCCGGCCTCCAGCAGCGGGGCAAGGTTTGGCGAGGCGAAAGCGTCGAAGCCGTCGGCATGGGCTTTGGTGGTGCGGTTGCCGCGGAACAGTCGATTGTTGAAGAACAGTGCCACTTCGTTAATCGGATAGTTGGCGGCGACGTACAGGGCGTTGAGCAGGTTAATCTGACCATCGGAACGCAGCTCGGCCAGCGGAATTTGTGACCCTGTCACAATGACCGGCTTGCCAAGGTTTTCCAGCATGAACGACAGCGCCGAGGCGGTAAACGCCATGGTGTCGGTTCCGTGGAGGATCACAAAGCCATCATACTCCTCATAATGGCTGCGGATATCGTCGGCGATGTGCTGCCAGTCCTCGGGGGTCATATCGGATGAATCCATCAGCGGATGGTATTCATGGATCGTGAAGTCCGGCATCTCCGGACGATGGAACTCCGGCATCAGCGCCAGCTGACGCTGCAGATGGCCGGAAACGGGTACATAGCCGTGTTCAGAGCGCTGCATACCGATGGTCCCACCGGTGTAGGCAACGTAAATCGATTTTTTTTGCATAGCATCGCTTAGGTTGGTCGTAGACAGGCGCAGTATAAAGAGACGCAGGAAAAAATACAGCGTCGGTCGCGGGCTTTGTGGCAGTGTTGGCAGGAGAGGGAAAAAGGCTGCCCCGGGAGACGGGGCAGCCGCTGCGTATTAACGGATGTTAGCGCAGGTCAGGCAGAAGGCATAGCGATTCTGCGGGTCGTTAAACGCCGCCAGCTTGTCGCTCTCCGCTTTCACCGTCTCGGCCGCTGCGGCGACCGGCGCAGGCAGCCAGGCCTGAATGGCCGCCGGCAGCGAGGCGCGTACCGAGCCGGTCAGGCTATCCAGCACCATCGAGAAGAAGGTCGGCTCTTCCTGATAGTAGTTGAGGTGCCAGGTTTTCAGCTTCGCCAGCTCGGCGGCTTTGGCCACCGCGTCGTCGAAGTCGCCGAGGCTGTCGACCAAGCCGTTGGCTTTGGCATCTTCCCCGGTCCAGACGTGGCCCTGGGCGATCTGGTCGATTTTCTCCGGCGTGCTCTTACGGGCGTTAGCCACCAGGGTGATAAAGCGCTGATAGCCATTCTCAATGCTCAACTGCATCAGCTGCTGCACTTCCGGCGGCAGCGCTTTGGTGCTGGAGACATCCGCCAGCGGCGACGTGGCGACGCCGTCGGTGTGGACGCCAATCGACCCGAGGGTATTTTCCACGGTGTTGATCACCCCAAAGATGCCAATGGAGCCGGTGAGGGTGCTTGGGTTCGCCACGATGTAATCCGCTGGGGTGGAGATCCAGTAGCCGCCGGACGCCGCCATGCCGCCCATCGAGACCACTACCGGTTTACCGGCGGCTTTGGCTGCCGCCAGCTCTTCACGAATGATTTCCGAAGCGGTTACGCTGCCGCCCGGGCTGTTTACGCGCAGAACGATGGCCTTAATTTTCGGATCGAGGCGCGCATCGCGAATTTGCGCTGCGGTGGTGTCGCCGCCGACGTTGCCCGGGGTCTCTTCACCGTCCATGATGGCGCCGTTGGCGAAGATTACCGCGATGGCGGAACCCTGGTCAGACGGCGTCTTCACGTTGTAGTCGTAATAGCTGATCGCCCGGTAATTGTTATCCGCTTTGCTCCAGCCAAACTGTTTGGTCAGCGCCTTTTCCACTTCCGTGGAGGTCGCCAGCTCATCCACCAGCTTATTGTCCAGCGCATATTTCGCCGTATCGCCGCCCACCTTACGCAGGCCATCGATAATGCCCTGGGCGCCCGGGAAGAGCTGCTGGGCGGTGATCTGGCGGTTGGCGGCAATGGTGTTGAGGTAGTTCTGCCACAGTTCGCCAATCCAGCGGCTATCCGCTTCGCGGGCGGCAGGGGACATATCATCGCGGATGAATGGCTCGACGGCGGATTTATAGGTGCCGACGCGGAAGACATGGGTGGAGACCTTCAGCTTATCCAGCAGCGATTTGTAATATAGCCCGTTGGTAGCGAAGCCGTGCAGGTCTACCTCGCCCTGCGGCGAGAGCCAGATTTTGTTGGCGAAGCTCGCCAGGTAGTACTGGCCCTGGCTGTAGCTGCTGCCAACGGCATACACCGGTTTGCCGCTATCGCGGAATTCGCGCAGCGCTTTGCCGATGTACTGCATGGATGGCTGGTCGCCGCCGACGAAGTTTTTCAGATCCAGCACAATACCGGTGATATTGCGGTCATCCTTCGCCTGGCGAATGGTCTGCACGATATCGAACAGGGAATTCTCCTGCAGACGGTCCGAGCTGGCGCCAAACAGCTGGCGGCCAATCACGCCGAGCTTGCTGCTGGCGGATGGTTTATCCACCACCACGCCGGTAATATCCAGCAACAGCGCGCCGCGCGCGGCATGTTCGCTGGTGGTGCTGCTGAACTGGCTCCAGATGCCGATACACACCAGCACCAGCACCAGGAAGATCGCATTGAGGGCCAGTTTGCGAATAAAGTTGAGTATCCGCCACGTCCATTTAAAAAAGCTGGCAATCAGTCGCCAAAGGGTTCGCATGTCTTCTCCCTAACGTTATCTAAAAAGGGCAGGCCGCAGGGGCCGCCGCGTCTGGCTATCCTAAAGAGTGAGCCGTCGGTTGTCAGCAGGAATCACCGACCGCGCTGTAACAAAATCCTTGTGCATGTTAATTTTATGAAAAATGACATCACAGGAGTTATACAGATGGATGCTCTCGATCTACTGCTTAATCGCCGGAGCGCTTCCCGCCTGGCGGAACCTGCCCCGGCGGGCGAACAGCTGGAAAACATTCTGCGCGCCGGGCTGCGCGCCCCGGATCATGGCACCCTGCAGCCGTGGCGCTTCTTTATTATCGCCGATGACGGCCGCGAGCGCTTCAGCCAGTTGCTGGAAAAAGGGGCCAGAGAGGCCGGCCAGGATGAGAAGGGAATTGAGAAAGCCCGCAATGCGCCGTTCCGCGCGCCGCTGATTATTACCGTGGTCGCGCGCTGTGAAGACCACCCTAAGGTGCCGCGCTGGGAGCAGGAGATGTCCGCTGGCTGCGCGGTGATGGCGATGCAGATGGCGGCCCTGGCTCAGGGATTCAACGGTATCTGGCGCAGCG
This sequence comes from Klebsiella sp. 4_1_44FAA, assembly GCF_000238715.1. Classification (NCBI taxonomy): domain Bacteria; kingdom Pseudomonadati; phylum Pseudomonadota; class Gammaproteobacteria; order Enterobacterales; family Enterobacteriaceae; genus Klebsiella; species Klebsiella sp. 4_1_44FAA. The sequence goes on along the minus strand of NZ_JH414802.1, from coordinate 452,458 downwards.
GAGCATTGACCGAGAGTCCGGTGGTGCGGGCCGGCTTCGAGTGCCGCGAACAGGATAAAATTGTCGGCTTCCTCTATCTGGGGACGCCGCAGCTAAAAGCCTCAACCACCATTGCCCTGCCGGATACCGCGCCGTTTGTGACGCGATTCTGAGTCCGCGTGTGTTATGCCGGGTGGCGGCTTATGCCTTACCCGGCCAACGCATCCGGCTCTGACTGTCTGTAGGCCCGCGCAAGCGCAGCGCCGCCGGGCAAGGACAGCGGGCACAGAGCCGATTTTGGCCGGGTGGCGGCTGCGCCTTACCCGGCCTACGTTCGTACGACCTGTCGTTAATTTATTCACTTTTCTTGCTGAAACTGCCGGTGCTGACGGCCTCAAAATCGCTGAGACGTTCCCGGCAGGCCGGGGCAGCCCGCATCCATGCGGGCTGAGGGCCGTGTTTTGCAGAGATGCTGCCTCGGCCCGACCCGAAGCCTGCAGGGATAAGTCGAAGGGACCGCGCAGCGGCGATTTTGCTGGCCGGAGCCCGGGGGTACAGGGGGCGGCGGCGACTGGCCGCCCCCTGTGCGCTCCCGGCGCCATGAGTGACATAACGCAGACGATTAACCGGGAGTGCAAACTACGCTGAAGCCACAGATAACATAAACAACCACACTGCAGTGCTTCCCCTCACCCTGGCCCTCTCCCGGAGGGAGAGGGAACCGTCCGGCTGGCCGCGCAAGCGCAGCGCCGCCGGGCGATGGCAGCAGGCTCGGAGCCGCATCTATGCCGGGTGGCGGCTCGCGCCTGACCCGGCCTACAACCCCTACCATTCGAATCAATCGCGGTTTTTGTAGCCCGGACAAGGCGCGCCAGGCGCCGCATCCGGGAATGCAACGGCGATGACGTTACTTCTGCCTTTTCGCGAATTCGTCTTTGGCTTTCTGCAACTGCTGCTGGAAGGCCGGGTTGGTGTGCAGCGTAGCGACCACCGCGGAGCCGACGATGCGCGCCGCATCGACATCGCTCTGCCAGTGATAGCCGCAGATCACCCGGCTCTCGCCGAGCTCATAGCCGCGCTTCAAAATTTCGTTTTGCCGCTGCGGGTTGATCTCCGCCAGCACCAGGGCGGTGGCCCAGCCGATAGAAGTATGCCCGGAGGGGTAAGAGCCGTTTTTCGCCAGCTTGTCCTGTTCGGTGGTGTTGCAGGTGGAGACGCCATAGAACGCAAACGGGCGAATGCGCATGTATTTCTCTTTCGCGCTGCGGGTCGCCAGGTCGCCGGCGTCTTCAATCATATTGGTCAGCAGTTTGTGAAGCTGCGGCGCGTCTTTCTCGGTAATCGGCGAACCAAAGGCGCTGGAGAAGGCGTTGGCCACGCCGCCCGCGCTGAGGTTGGCATCCTCTGCCGCCAGCTTCCCGCGCTCGGTATTGCGCAGCAGACGTCCTTGCTCATACATCGCCTGATCGTTTAAAAATGCGATACTGCCCACCGCCGGCGGTGGTGGCAACAGCGCCAGGCTGTCGATGGCCTGGGCATTGGTCAGATAGTAGAGATCGGGCTTGGTGGTGACATCGTTCCCGGGGGGAACCAGAGCAAAGGCGTTAACGGAGAAGAAACTGGCCAGGCAAAGGGCAAGAACACGCTTTTTCATTAGAATTTCCTTACGTCATAATCATTCCAGAGAAGACAGTCCTGTGCTGTCACATTTCTGTCATCTTTAAGTAAAAGTGAAAATGGTCGGGAAAAAATTGTCGCGTCTCGCAAAAACGGCTTTTTGTCTGCTTAATGAGCAACCATACGCGATTTCAGACTGTCGTACTTACCACCCTGGCGTTTGGGCGCTAACATAGCGGGATTGCAATGACAGGAGATGTCCATGAGCGAGCAAGCCATTCGTTTAACGCAATACAGCCACGGAGCCGGTTGTGGTTGTAAAATTTCCCCGAAAGTGCTGGAAACTATCCTGCATAGCGAGCAGGCGAAGTTTGTCGACCCAAACCTGCTTGTCGGCAACGAAACCAGCGATGATGCCGCCGTTTACGATCTCGGTAATGGCACCTCGATCGTCAGCACCACCGATTTCTTTATGCCGATTGTCGATAACCCGTTCGACTTTGGCCGCATCGCCGCCACCAACGCCATCAGCGATATTTTCGCTATGGGCGGGAAACCGATTATGGCGATTGCCATCCTCGGCTGGCCGATCAACACCCTGGCGCCGGAAATCGCTCGCGAAGTGGTGGAGGGCGGGCGCTTTGCCTGCCAGCAGGCGGGGATCGCGCTGGCGGGCGGCCACTCCATTGACGCCCCGGAGCCGATCTTCGGTCTGGCGGTCACCGGCGTGGTGCCCACCGAGCGCATCAAGAAAAACAGCACCGCCCAGGCGGGTTGCAAACTGTATCTCACCAAACCGCTGGGGATCGGCGTACTGACCACTGCAGAGAAAAAATCGCTGCTCAAGCCAGAGCATCAAGGGTTAGCGACGGAGACCATGTGCCAGATGAACCTCGCCGGCGCCGCGTTTGCCGCCATCGACGGGGTGAAGGCGATGACCGACGTCACCGGCTTTGGCCTGCTCGGCCACCTCAGCGAGGTGTGCCGCGGGGCCGGCGTGCAGGCGCAGCTGCGCTATGCCGATATCCCGAAACTGCCGGGGGTGGAGGACTATATCGCCGCCGGCGCGGTGCCGGGCGGCACCGGGCGCAACTTTGCCAGCTACGGCCATCTCATGGGCGAGATGCCGACGGAGTGGCGGGATCTGCTGTGCGATCCGCAGACCTCCGGCGGTCTGCTGCTGGCGGTGACCCCGGAGGCGGAGGCGGAAGTTCAGGCCGCCGCGGCGGAGTTCGGCATTAAGCTGGCCGCCATCGGCGAGCTGGTGACCGCCCGCGGCGGGCGACCCATGATCGAGATCCGTTGATTCGATGCGGTTGTTTATTGCAGAAAAACCGAGTCTCGGTCGGGCTATCGCCGATGTGTTGCCTAAACCGCACCGCAAAGGCGATGGCTATATTGAGTGCGGCAACGGGCAGGTGGTCACCTGGTGTATCGGCCACCTGCTGGAGCAGGCGCAGCCGGACATCTACGACAGCCGCTATGCCCGGTGGAATCTCAACGATCTGCCGATTGTGCCGGAGAAATGGCAGCTGCAGCCAAAGCCCTCGGTCACCAAACAGCTGAATGTCATCAAGCGCCTGCTCGGCGACGCCGAGGAGGTTATCCACGCCGGCGACCCGGACAGAGAAGGGCAGCTGCTGGTGGACGAAGTACTCGACTACCTGCAGCTGGCGCCGGAGAAGCGTCAGCAGGTGCAGCGCTGTCTGATTAACGATCTCAACCCGCAGGCGGTGGAGCGGGCGATCAACCGTCTGCGCGCCAACAGCGAGTTCGTGCCGCTCTGCGTGTCGGCGCTGGCGCGGGCCCGCGCCGACTGGCTGTACGGCATCAATATGACCCGCGCCTACACCCTGCTGGGGCGCAACGCCGGCTATCAGGGGGTGCTCTCGGTGGGGCGGGTGCAGACCCCGGTACTTGGCCTGGTGGTCCGTCGCGATGAAGAGATTGAAAATTTCGTCGCCAAAGATTTCTTCGACGTGAAGGCGCATATCGTCACGCCGCAGGAGGAGCGTTTTGTCGCCACCTGGGTGCCGAGCGAAGCCTGCGAACCTTACCAGGATGAAGAAGGGCGCCTGCTGCATCGTCCGCTGGCCGAGCATGTGGTTAAGCGCATCGAAGGCCAGCCGGCAATCGTGACCGGCTATAACGATAAGCGCGATTCCGAACCCGCGCCGCTGCCGTTCTCGCTGTCGGCGCTGCAGATTGAGGCGGCCAAACGTTTCGGCTTCAGCGCGCAGAACGTGCTGGATATCTGCCAGAAGCTGTACGAAACCCACAAACTCATCACCTATCCGCGTTCGGACAGCCGCTATCTGCCGGAAGAGCACTTCGCTGGCCGCCATGCGGTGTTGAATGCGATTGCCGTCCATGCGGCGGACCTGCTGCCGCAGCCCGTAGTGGATCCGGAGATCCGCAACCGCTGCTGGGATGATAAAAAGGTCGACGCGCACCATGCGATTATCCCAACCGCCCGCAGCAGCCAGGTGAAGCTCACCGATAACGAAGCGAAGGTGTACACCCTGATCGCCCGCCAGTATCTGATGCAGTTCTGCCCTGACGCAGTGTTCCGCAAATGCCAGATTGATCTTGAGATCGCCAACGGCAAGTTTGTCGCCAAGGCGCGTTTTCTGGCCGAGGCGGGCTGGCGGACGCTGCTTGGCAGCAAAGAGCGCGATGAAGAGAACGACGGCACGCCGCTGCCGGTGGTGGCCAAAGGCGATGAACTGCTGTGCGAGAGGGGCGAGGTGGTGGAGCGTCAGACCCAGCCGCCGCGCCACTTTACCGACGCCACTCTGCTGTCGGCGATGACCGGGATTGCCCGCTTCGTGCAGGATAAAGATCTGAAGAAGATCCTCCGCGCCACCGACGGCCTCGGCACGGAAGCGACCCGCGCAGGGATTATCGAGCTGCTGTTCAAGCGTGGTTTCCTGAGCAAAAAGGGGCGCTATATCCACTCTTCGGAGGCCGGCAGGGCGCTCATTCATTCCCTGCCGGAGATGGCCGGGCGACCGGACATGACCGCCCACTGGGAGTCGGTGTTGACGCAGATCAGCGAGAAACAGTGCCGCTATCAGGACTTTATGCAGCCGCTGGTAGGGACGCTGTATCAACTGATCGATCAGGCGCGCAGCACGCCGGTGCGTCAGTTCCGCGGCCTGGTGGCGCCGGGCGGGGCGAAGAAGTCGTTCAGCAAAGGTAAAGGGAAGCCGAAAGGCAAAAAAGCGGCAGACGATACCGCGCCGCCGCCGCAGTAACCCGCCGGTGGTCGCGAGGATGCGTTATCCCGCGGCCACCGCTTCTCCGCCAGTCAGGCCAATGGTCTACACTAAACAGCCGGGAAGAGCCTGGACGCGGGGCCCCTGAGCAGGGGATGCCCGCTGCGCTTTTCCTGATGCCGATGCCCCATTTCTCTCACAGGCGATAAGGAGGACCCGTGAAATATATTGCTATCAGCCAACCGGGCGGCCCGGAGGTATTGCAGATCCGCGAAGGGGAGATTCCCACCATCGGGGAGCATGAGGTGCTCATTGAGGTGAAGGCGGCGGGCGTCAACCGGCCGGATATTCTGCAGCGCCAGGGTCTGTATCCCATGCCTGAGGGCGTCACCCCCGTGCCCGGCCTCGAGGTGGCGGGCGTGGTTGTTAAGGTCGGCGCGCAGGTCACAGCGTTTACGCCCGGCGATCGCGTTTGCGCGCTGACCAACGGCGGCGGCTATGCCGAATACTGCGCCGTGCCGGCAGGCCAGACGTTGCCGATCCCGGCGGGCCTCAGTTTTAGCGAAGCGGCCGCCATTCCGGAAACCTTCTTCACCGTCTGGGCGAATGTCTTCCAGCTGGGTAAGCTGCAGCCTGGCGAAAGCATTCTGGTCCACGGCGGCGCCAGCGGGATTGGCACCACCGCGGTCCTGCTGTGCCACGCGTTGGGGATGACCGTCTATGCCACCGTCGGCCAGGACGAAAAAATTGCTGCGCTACGTCCCTATGCTACGGCGATTAACTACAAAACCGATGATTTTGCCGAGAAAATCGGCCAGCTGACCAACGATGAAGGGGTGGACGTCATTCTGGATATTGTTGGCGGCCCTTACTTTAACCGCAACCTTGGGTTACTGAAAAAGGATGGACGACTGGTCATCATCGGCTTTATGGGCGGGCGAATCGCTCATGAGGTTGATATTCAGACTCTGATGCTCAAGCGAGCCACCGTCACCGGCTCGACCATGCGCGGCCGGACGGCGGCGGAGAAACAACAGATTGCCGAGGCGCTGCGCCGCCACGTCTGGCCGCTGCTAGAGGCAGGGAAATGCAAGCCGCTGATCTACGCCAGCTACCCGATGGCGGAGATTGCCGAGGCCCATGCCTGTCTGGACAGTGGTCAGCATCTGGGGAAAGTGGTGATCACGATGACGTCGTGAGACGCATCCCGGCGGGCTGCCGCCGGGATGGAGTTAGGGGAGGTTAAATCACGCCCTGGGCCAGCATGGCATCTGCAACCTTCACGAAACCGGCGATATTCGCGCCGCGCACGTAGTTGGTCTGCTTCGCTTCGCCGCCGTACTGCATGCAAGCGTGGTGGATATCCAGCATGATGTGATGCAGGCGGGCATCCACTTTTTCCGCTTTCCAGCCCATGCGCGCGGCGTTCTGCGCCATCTCCAGACCGGAAGTCGCCACGCCGCCGGCGTTGGCCGCTTTGCCCGGGGCAAACAGCACGCCAGCTTCCAGGAACAGGTCGGTTGCGGCGATGGTGGTCGGCATGTTGGCGCCTTCCGCCACGGCCTTGACGCCATTGGCAATCAGCTGGCGGGCGGCATCGACGTCCAGTTCGTTCTGGGTCGCGCAAGGCAGGGCAATATCCACCGGCACTGACCACGGCTGCTGGCCTTCAAGATAGGTGAGGCCAAATTCGCGGGCGTAATCGGCCACGCGGCCGTGGGCACGCTCTTTAATGTCGATCAGGCGGGCCAGTTTTTCTTTGGTGAAGCCCGCTTCGTCAACGACGGTGCCGTTGGAGTCGGAGGCCGTCACCACCCGCGCGCCAAGCTCCATCGCTTTCTCAATGGCGTATTGCGCGACGTTGCCGGAGCCGGAAACCGCCACGCGAGCGCCTTCGAAGCCGAGGCCGTGACGTTTGAGCATCGCTTCGGTGAAGTAGATCAGGCCGTAACCAGTGGCTTCCGGACGGATCAAGCTGCCGCCAAAGGAGAGTCCTTTACCGGTGAAGACGCAGGCGCTGTTGTTGGAGAGCTTGCGCATCATTCCGGCCATAAAGCCGACTTCGCGACCGCCGACGCCGATATCGCCCGCCGGTACGTCGGTATCCGGGCCAAGGTGGCGATAGAGTTCGGTCATCAGCGCCTGGCAGAAACGCATCACTTCGCCATCGCTCTTGCCTTTAGGATCGAAATCGCTGCCGCCTTTCCCGCCGCCCATCGGCAGAGTGGTCAGGGCGTTTTTGAAGGTCTGCTCGAAGCCAAGGAATTTGAGAATCGACAGGTTAACCGACGGGTGAAAACGCATCCCGCCTTTATACGGGCCGATGGCCGAGTTGAACTGCACGCGCCACGCGCGGTTGACCTGGACCTGATTGCGGTCGTCCACCCACACCACGCGGAACTGGATCACGCGCTCCGGTTCCACCAGACGTTCCAGCAAAGCAAGCTGACGATAGCGCGGATTTTCCTCAAGGAAAGGCCACAGGGTGGTCATCACCTCCCGGACGGCTTGAGCAAATTCGGTTTGATGAGGATCGCGCTGTTGAACGCGGGTGAGAAAGCCTTCCAGAGTGCACGTCTGATCCATAGATATCAGTTCCCCTTATGGTTGTGGTTGCATGTATTTATTATGATTCGGTCCTTGAAAAAACCGATTTTCCGACTATAACACCGCTAATCCTTAGGCAAGCAAGGAAAAATTGAGCCGACAACAAAATTTATAATTGCCCGCTCGTCATAACTAAAAGCGATGACGAGGCGGCGGGCGGATCAGCGGACGGAAAGGGTGGGGCGCTGGGCGATAAAGGCGTGCAGCAGAGGAATATCGGCCGGGGCGAGATCGAGGGCCAGCGCTTCTGTGGGAAGGCACCAGCGCAGCTGAGTGTGATAGTGGGCCAGCGGCGTGCCCTGAAAGTGCGGCACCCACCAGGCGTGCAGATGGATCCGGCGGCCGGAGACCTCCCGCTGATGGCTAGCGATATAGCAAGCCGGGCGGGCGATGATGCCCATCTCCTCCTGCAGTTCGCGGGCCAGCGCCTGCGGCTGGCTTTCACCCGGCTCCACTTTGCCGCCGGCGAACTCCCACATCCCCGGCTGGTCGGCGTGGGGCGGACGCTGCGCCAGCAGAATCTGGCCATCCTGTTCAATAATGGCGGCGACAACATCAATCATTTTTAGCATAAGCATCAAGGTTAATAAGACGAATATGGCCTATTATCACCGCCATAGACCGTAACTGACAACCGCCAACCCTGCTGGAGACCTTCGTGCTTGATAGCCACCTGCATCCGCGCCTTAAACCCCTGCTAAACGCTGTCGCCGGCGCCCTTGACCGCCCCGGCATCTCACCGGACGGGCTGACGCTGGTCGGTTTTGCCATCGGCGTGCTGGCTCTGCCCTTTCTGGCGCTGGGGTGGTATGGCGCGGCGCTGGCGGCCATTCTCCTTAACCGCCTGCTGGATGGCCTGGACGGCGCTCTGGCGCGGCGGCGCGGGCTCACGGACGCGGGCGGCTTTCTCGATATTGCGCTGGATTTTCTCTTTTACGCCCTGGTGCCGTTCGGCTTTATTCTGGCGGATCCGCTGAACAATGCCCTGGCGGGCGGCTGGCTGCTGTTTGCCTTTATCGGCACCGGCAGCAGCTTTCTCGCTTTTGCCGCCCTGGCGGCCAGGCACCAGATCGCCAATCCCGGCTACGCCCATAAATCGCTGTACTATCTCGGGGGACTGACGGAGGGGACGGAGACCATCCTGTTGTTTGTCCTCGGCTGCCTGTTTCCGGCGCATTTCGCCTGGCTGGCGTGGCTGTTTGGCGCGCTGTGCTGGCTGACGACGGCGACGCGCATCTGCAGTGGCTACCAGACCTTAAAGCGGGTAACGACCACAGCGTAAACGGGGTATCGCGCGTCGCCGACAAAGGGCGACGCGCTGAGGCGGGGCGAGTTACTGACTGCTTTCCGGGCCGCGCTCTCCGCGGGCCACCGGATTGTGCGGGTTGCTGCTCCATTCGTACCAGCCGCCGTCGTACACCGCGACGTGCGGCCAGCCCATGGCGCGGGCATACATAAAGGTTTCCGAGGCCCGCCAGCCGGTCCCGCAATAGAATGCCACTTGCTGGCTCGGCAGAATGTTCCACTGGCGCCACAGGGCAGCGATATCGTCGGCGCTGCGCATGGTGCCGTCCGGGTTATGGAAATCCTCCATGTGCGTGGAGTCGCTCCCGGCGTGGCCCCAGCGGGCCCCAGCGATGTCGCCCTTCGGCTTGATATAGCTGTAGCCGCTGGTGGTGCCGATAAACTCCGGCCACGAGCGGACGCTGACCAGCGAGGCGTCCTGACGATGCAGCAGCCCGCGGGCTTGTTCGGTATCCAGCATCAGCTGCGGCTGGCCGGGGATCGGCGCGCCGAAATCAGGCGCCGGCTGCTGCGCCGGCGGCATACCGCGCTCTACCGGCAGCCCGGCGTCGGACCAGGTCTGCCAGCCGCCGTCAAGCAGGCGCACGTCTTTGACCCCGGCGTACAGCATGATCTGCGCCACCCGCGCTGCGGCGTAGACGTCGCGACCATAGAGGATCACCGTGGTGTCATGCCGGATGCCGTGCTTCGCCAGCATCGCCTTCAGCTGCGCGTCGGACACTTTATTCCACAGCGGTTCGCTCTCCACCTCATTGGTATCGATATAGCCCGCGCCAGGGATATGGCTCAGCAGATAGAGCTTCGGCGCTCCCCAGGCGGCTTCAAACACTTTCCAATCGCCTGCCGGGGCGGCGGCGACCGCTTTCCCTTGCTGTAGGTCGTGCAGCCACTGGGGGTAGACCAGCTGTTCAAAGTGCGGCAGCTTTTGCAGACGGTCGGTCTGGCTCAGCGCATCGCTCAGGGTGCTGAGCCGGGTGAAACCCGTTTGTTTCAGCCGCGCCGCGACGCTGGCGTTATCCTCCGGGCTGCCGTACAGCGCGATGGGGGTATCGGAATGGAGCTGGTGCTGCTTAGCCCAGGCGCGCAGCTGATCATCGCTCATGGCGCCGAGCCAGCGGGCGGAAAGATTGAGGGCCTGCGGCTCATGGCCTTCCGGGCCGTTGGCGCGCTGCGGCCAGCCGTTGTAATAAGCGCTGAGCCGGGTGTCGATGGCCACGCCGTGCTGCTGTTGCAGGTGGAAGAGAGTGAGCGCTGGCATGGTTTCAGCGGCGCAGGTAGTGGAAGCAGCAAGCCCCATGAGCAGGGCGAGTGCGGTCAATTGAGAAACACGTTTCATCGAAATGCCCGACGGTAAAAAGTGGAGGGCGTATTCTCCGCTCGCCAGGCGCCGATTTCTTTGCGGTAACGCAGGTTTGCACGCTATTGTCCTTCATTGCCAGCGCTCCATCGCCAGGCAGCGCCCCGTCGGCGGGCAGTCCTCGCGATCGTGGGTCACCAGGATCGCCGGAATGGCCTGGCGGGCCAGTTCTTCAAAGACCCAGCGGCGGAACCCGGCGCGCAGGCTGGCATCCAGGCGGCTGAAGGGTTCATCGAGCAGCAGCGCCTCGGGGCGCGCCAGCAGGGCGCGCAGCAGGCTCACCCGCGCCCGCTGCCCGCCGGAGAGCGTGGCCGGATCGCGCGGGGCGAAGCCCGCCAGCCCGGCGCGGCTAAGCGCTTCCTCCACCGCGGTTTTTCGCGCCTCGCCGCGCACGTTCTCCGGCAGCGCCAGCTGTAAATTTTGCCCGACGCTGAAATGGTCGAACAGTAACGGGTCCTGAAACAGAATGCCGATGCGCCGATGCTCTGTCGGCAGCGTATCGCAACGCCGTTCGTTGAGCCACAGTTCGCCTCGGGCGCGAAAATCGCCGGACAGGGCGCCAATCATCCAGGCAAACAGTGTTGATTTCCCGCTACCGGAGGGGCCCATCAGCGTCAGCACCTCCCCCGGGGCTACCGAAAAGGCGACCTCCCGCAGCAGCGGCTGGCGTCTCACGCTCAGAGTCAGATGGTTTACGGTTAGCACTAGCGAAGTCCTCGTCGATAGCGGCCTGCCAGCCAGGCCAGCAGAGCCGTTAGGGTAAAGCATACCGCCGGCAGCAGTAATTGCCACAGCGCCTGAGCGGCGAGCGTCTGCGCCTCGCCGCCGCTGCTGAGCGCCACCGCCTGGCTGGTGAGCGTCGGAATTCGGCCAGCCCCCAGCCATAGCGTTGGCAGATACTGCGCGATGCTCACTGAGAAGCCCACCGCCAGGGCGGTCAGCAGCGGGCGAGTTAGCGAAGGCAGGGTCAGCAACCAGAAAATACGCGTGGATCCCCAGCCGAGCGTGCGGGCGACAACCGTCAGCCGCGGATCGCGCTGGCGCCAGGCCGGGCGCAAAATAAACAGCATCCAGGGCACCACCCACAGCAGATGGCCCCACAGGACGGTCCACCAGTCACCGTCAAGCCAGGCATACAGCGCCAACCGGTACTGGCCGTCGGCCAGCGGCAGGGCCGGCAGGACCAGCGGTAGCCAGACCCAGCCATCGCCTCGCGCCGGGCCGCAGGCCAGCCACAGCAGGCAGACAGCCGCGCCGAGGGCGCAGGCCGCCAGCGCCAGCCCAAGGCTGTTGCCCAGAGCATCCATCTGCGGCGGCGCCGAGCGCGCCAGCCCCGCCAGCAATAGCGCGCCCAGCAGACCGCTCAGCGGCAGCAGCGCCGCCAGCAGGCGGCCGGGCAGGGCATGAGGATGCGGGTGACGAACACCGTGCAGATCGGGCTGGTACTGGCGCTGTAGCCGCCATCCGCCCCAGGCGACCAGCGCCAGCCCGCCGAGGATCGCCATCAGCAGCAGGCTGGCCAGCGCCCCTTTGGCCTGCTGCAGCTCATCGCCCTGGCTTAACCATTGCCACGCCAGCACGGCGAGGGTGGGCGGATTGCCGGGCCCCAGCACCAGGGCGACGTCTACCGCCGACAGGCTCCAGGCGGTGGTGGCCAGCAGCACCATGCCGAGGGCGGGCAGCAGGGCGGGCAGCACCAGCCAGCGCAGGCACTGCCAGCGGCCGTAGCCGAGGCTCTTCAGGGCGGTCGCCTGGTCGGCGAGGCGTTTCTCTCCCAGCAGGCCATAGATCACCCACAGCACATAGGCGCTCTCTTTCAGGGCCATCGTCAGGCCAAGCCCAATGCCGTACCGGTCGACCGGCGGCGTCAGAAACGGCAACTGCTGCCAGAGCCAGCCCCCTTCGGCGAACAGCAGCAGCGCCGCCGTCGCCAGGGCGAGATGGGGCACCGCCAGCAGCAGCGGCAGACGGGAAGCCAGCCGCCGCCAGCGGGCCGAAGGCCAGAGGGCGGCGACGATGGTCAGGGCGATCAGCAGCGCGCCGCCGACGGACAACAGCGTGGAGACGAGCGTGGCGGCCAGCGCCTGGCCCAGCTGCGGGTCGGCGAACAGCGCCCGCCAGTGGGCCGGGGAGCGCGCAGCGCCCACCAGTTCCCCGGCGGCGGGGAGCAGCGGCAGATAGATCGCCGCCATCGCCCCCCAGGCCAGCAGGATCAGTGGGTACCGTAGCGGCGCAGCCATTCCTGCTCCAGCGCGTCAACCCATGCCGCGTGAGGCTCGGCAAGCACCGGCGGCAGATCCTGCGGCAGGGCTGCCGCCAGCGTCTGGCGCTGGCCGTCAGGCAGACGCTGCGGATCCAGTACGCTCGGATCGCCCCAGACGGCGGCATCGGCCTTGCGTAATTGCGCCTCAGGGGAGAGCAGGAAATTGGCCACTACTTTGGCGCCAGCGACAGCGCGGGCGTTAGCCGGGATGGTAACGAAATGGACGTTGCCGAGGGTCCCCGCGGTAAAGCCGAAGCTGTAGCTGTCCGTCGGTAATTCGCCGCTGGCGGCTTTCTGCCGGGCGTGCAGCGGGTTAAACGTCAGCGACAGGCGGAGGGTGCCCTGGTTGAGCATGGCGTCCATCCGCGCCGGCGACGCCGGGAAATCCTTGCCCGCCCGCCACAGGGCCGGGTGCAGCGCATCGAGATAGCGCCACAGCGGGGCGGTGACCGCCGCGAAGGTCGTTGGCTGCGGCGGCTGGCGCAGGGCGGCTGGCTGGTCGGTGAGCGCGATCAGCAGTTGCTCCAGCAGGGCGGTACCGGTGAAGTCCGGCGGCCGCGGGTAGGTTACGCTGCCCGGATGGGCTCTGGCGAAGGCCAGCAGGGCCTGCGGGCTGGTGGGCGGCTGCGGCGTTTGCCCGCGGCGGGCGATAAACGTCAGCTGGGCGCTGCCCCACGGCGACTCCGCGCCCTCGGTGGCGACAGAAAAATCTTCCCGTACCGGCTTTTGCAGATCGACATAGCGCCAGTTGGGCAGCGATTCGGCCCAGCCGGTGAGCAGCAGATCGGCCTGCTTAAGCGTGCGAAAGTTTTCTCCGTTGATCCACAGCAGATCCACTGACCCGCCCTGGCGACGACCGGCCTGCGCCTCGGTCTGGATGCGTTTCACTGCGTCGGCGGCGTCGGCGACAGGCACAATACGCAGGTCGATTGCGTAATAGCGTTTGACCTCTTCGCTGACCCACGCCAGATAGCGATTGACGGCCGGGTCGCCGCCCCAGGCGTTAAACCAGACGGTCTGTCCGCGGGCTTCCGTCTGAATCTGCCGCCAGCTGTCGTCGGCATTAACCGCCAGCGGCCAGAGCAGCAGCAGGCACAGACAGAGGCTGTAATCACGCAAACGGCGCATCGTTACTCCTTATTCTGCGAGGAAGAGGTGGGTATCTGGCACAACCCCTGAGCCGGGATCGCCATCGCGGCATTGAACCGCGCTGATAAATTTTGCAGGCCGATCAGGGCGGTCAGCTCGGTGAGCGCCCGGGCGTCAAAATGCGCGGCCATCGCGCTACGCAGGGCATCATCCACCGCCGGCGGCGTCTGGGTGGCGGCTTCGGCATAGGCCAGCGCCAGGCGCTCTTTTTCGCTGAACAGCGTACTGCTGCGCCAGTCGGCGACCGCCAGCAGCTTGTCCTGGCTACCGCTCCGCGCCGCGAGGATCATGCTGGTGATATCGATACAGAATTCGCAGTGGCACAGCTGGGCGATGCGGGCGCTGACCAGCGAGCGCAGCACCGGATCCAGCGGCGAGCGGCGGCGTTCAATATAGCCCACGAACAGCGAAACCAGGTAAAACAGCCACGGGATCCGACCCCACCAGCGAATGGGGCTCAGCACCTGGCCGTAATGCCGGCGGTGCAGCCACGCCTGCGGACGAAGGATCAGGGGGACAGAATCCAGCGGGGGTAAGCTCATGGCGACGATCTCTTATGACGTTCACGGTAAATATTTTTGGCGATAGAGATGACCACCGCCAGGGCAAAAAGCAGCGAAAGCCCGGTGGCCAGCCAGAAGGTGCCCCCGGTGAGCAGACTCCCGGCCCAGGAATAAACGATAGTCGCCGGGAGCTGGCCCACGCCGGTGGCCAGCATAAAGGGCCAGAAGCGCAGCGAGGTTAGTCCGGCGGCATAGCTGACCGGGTCAAACGGGACAAACGGCAGCAGGCGGCAGACCAGGATCGTCTGCGGGCCAAAGCGGGTGAAATAGCCGTCGGCACTGCGCAGCACCGCGCGGCCGGTGAGTTTCTCCACCACTTCGCGCCCCAGCGCTCTGGCGATGCAGAAGCAGAGCCCGGCCCCGACCATAGCGCTGAACCACGACAGCGCCCCGCCCCAGAAGGCGCCGAACAGGGCGGCGTTCGCCAGGGTAATCAGGAAAGCCGGCAGCGGAGCGACGATCGCCTGGAGGATCATCAGCGCAAATGAGACCAGCGCGGCCTGCGGCCCCCAGGCGGCGATAAACCCTCTGACCTGCTGCGGATCCAGGGAGGCTAACGCCGTCAGACTCTGCTGCAGAAAGGTACGCCCGCCAGGGAACCACAGCCAGGCGGCCAGAGCGGCGGCGACCACGACGGCAAGGGCCAGCCGGGCGCGGCGCAGGTGACGGCGATCAGGTTGGGTCATGGCGCACCTCCTCACTGCACGCCGCCACGCGACGGGCGCGGGCAAACCGTTTGCCTATCTGCACCAGGGCAAACAGCAGCCCGCCGGCGAGGCTCAGTTTTAGCGCGAAGGCGAGGGTCACCCCCTCGCGGGCCAGTTCGCTGGCCATCACCGAATAGATGACCAGACCCGGCAGGGTGGTCACGGCCGAGATCAGGGTAAAGGGCCAGAAGCGGATCGCCGTCAGGCCGTAGGCGTAATTCTGAATATTGTAGGGAAAGAGCGGCACCAGGCGGGTGAGGATCAGGAAATCGCAGCCACTGCGGGCGATACCGCGCTCAATCGCCTGAAAGACGGTGGTATGGCCCACATAGCGCTGCAGCAGATCGCGCCCAAGCCAGCGGGCGATTAAAAACGACAGCGAAGAGGCGAGGGTGGCGGCGGCAAACGAGAGCAGGGAGCCTGTTAGCGGGCCGAAGAGCATCCCGCCGGCGATCACCAGCAGGCTGCCGGGGATCAGACACAGGGTGGCAATGATAAACAGCGCAGCATAGACCAGGTATCCCCAGGCGCCCTGATGGCGGAGGGTGTCCTGAAGCAGATGCAGATGAGTCAGCAGATCGTGGAGACCGACGCGGTGGCTGATAACGGCCAGCGTGGCCACCAGCGCGAGAAGTCCCAGCCCTTTACCAATGGCCGGATGACGGCTTCTTTTGCATGAGAGGTGCTCCTGTACAGTCTGGACGCAGTGGACATCAAAAAGTGCGCGCGACAGTATCCTGTTCCGACGACCGTCACAATGGTTTACCGTCGCTTTGTTGATTTTGCTCAGGAAATTCTGCCCCCCGCACAGCGGGAGGCGAGAGAAGGGTGTGAATTATGGCCGGAAGGTGGCCCACACCGGCGCGTGGTCGGACGGTTTTTCCATCCCGCGGATCTCGTAATCGATCCCGGTTTCCACGCAGCGCTGCGCCAGAGGCTGGCTGGCCAGCAGCAGATCGATGCGCAGCCCACGGTTATCGTCGAAGCCTTTGGAGCGGTAATCAAACCACGAGAAATGCTCATGATTGTCGGGGTTAGCCTGGCGCCAGGTATCCACCAGGCCCCAGCCCAGCAGCCGGTCCATCCATTCCCGTTCTTCCGGCAGGAAGGAACATTTGCCGGTGCGCAGCCAGCGTTTGCGGTTCTCTTCACCGATACCGATGTCCAGATCGGTAGGACTGATGTTCATATCGCCCATGATCAGCACCGGATTCTCTTTGTTGAGTTCGGTCTCCAGATAGTTCTGCAGATTCTGATAGAACGCCGCTTTGGCCGGGAATTTGGTTTCATGATCGCGGCTTTCACCCTGCGGGAAATAGCCGTTAATCACTGTGACGTTGCCGAAGGGCGACGGGATCTCCGCCATAATGATGCGGCGCTGAGCCTCTTCGCCATCGTCCGGGAAACCGCGGCGGACGGCAATCGGCGTCTCTTTGGTCAGCAGCGCGACGCCATAGTGGCCTTTCTGCCCGTGATAAAAGACGTTATAGCCGAGCCTGGCGACCTCTTCGAGAGGGAACATGTCGTCGTGAACTTTGGTTTCCTGCAGGCCAATCACGTCCGGCTGGTGTTTTTCGACGATGGCGGCCAGTTGGTGTGGGCGGGCACGCAGGCCGTTGATATTAAAAGAGACGAATTTCATAGTCGCTGCCACTGTGCAAGGTGAATAGTGCAGGGATGGTAGCAGAAATTCGCCAGGCTGGCTGCCACCGGATGCGTCATTCTGCCAATCGCTGCGCATGAGCGTGCCGTGGGTGCCCCTTTTGCGGGCATGCCGCGCCAAAAAAGGGCAAATAGCTACGATAAATTTCGCAGAGGATCACAATTACAGAATTATATCTTACCATTGCATAATTTATCTTCTTTAATCACTGTTTATCCCCCTTTGTCGGATACTTATTCACTAAATATGCATTTTATGTGAATAGCGTTCGGCTGTAACTCATTGATTCTGCGTTATCTCATCCGATTTATGCATTTTCATCGCTGGCTGGCACGAACCGTGCAATCTACATTTACAGCGTAATAACTCATATTTATTAACATTATTGCTACTTTTAATTTACCGGAAGAGGTCGATATGTCTCAGTCAATTACGCGTAACCACTTTGATGAATGGATGATGCCGGTCTACGCGCCAGCGGCGTTTATTCCGGTGCGGGGCGCCGGGTCACGGCTGTGGGATCAGCAGGGCAAAGAGTATATCGATTTTGCCGGCGGTATCGCCGTGAACGCGCTGGGGCATGCCCATCCGCGTCTGGTGCAAGCCCTGACCGACCAGGCCGGCAAGTTCTGGCATACCGGCAACGGCTACACCAATGAGCCGATCCTGCGTCTGGCCAAAATGCTTATCGATGCTACCTTCGCCGACCGGGTCTTCTTCTGTAATTCCGGCGCCGAGGCCAATGAGGCAGCGCTCAAGCTGGCGCGTAAATATGCCCACGATCGCTTTGGCAGCGAGAAAAGTGGCATCGTCGCCTTTCAGAACGCTTTCCACGGGCGGACGCTGTTCACCGTCTCGGCGGGCGGTCAGCCGGCCTATTCCCGGGATTTCGCCCCGCTGCCGCCGCAGATCCAGCATGCCGTATTTAACGATCTCGAGTCGGCAAAGGCCTTAATCAATGAGCAGACCTGCGCGGTGATCGTCGAGCCGGTGCAGGGCGAAGGGGGCGTGGTGCCGGCCAGCGTCGAGTTTTTACGCGGCCTGCGTCAGCTTTGCGACCAGCACAACGCCCTGCTGATTTTCGATGAAGTGCAGACCGGGGTCGGGCGCACCGGCGAGCTGTATGCCTATATGCACTACGGCGTGACGCCCGATGTGCTGACCACCGCCAAAGCGCTGGGCGGTGGTTTCCCTATTGGCGCGCTGCTGGCGACAGAGGCCTGCGCCAGCGTGATGACCGTCGGCACCCACGGCACCACCTACGGCGGTAACCCGCTGGCCGGGGCGGTGGCCGGCGAACTGCTGTCGATCGTCAACACCCCGGAAGTGCTCTCCGGCGTCAGACAGCGCCATCAGTGGTTTTGTGAACGCCTGCAGGCAATTAACGCCCGCTATGGCCTGTTCAAGGAGATCCGCGGCCTGGGACTGCTGCTCGGCTGCGTGCTAAACGACGCCTGGGCCGGGAAGGCGAAAACCCTCAGTAACCTGGCGGCGGAAGAGGGGGTGATGATTCTGATCGCCGGCGCCAACGTGGTGCGTTTCGCGCCGGCGCTGAACGTTAGTGAAGAAGAGGTGAACAGCGGGCTGGATCGCGTCGAGCGGGCCTGCGCGCGTTTCGTGGCAGGAGTCTCATCATGATGGTTATTCGACCAGTGGAGCCGGGCGATTTGCCCGGGCTGCTGAAGCTGGCAGCGGAGACCGGCGGCGGGCTGACCTCGCTGCCGGTGGATGAAGCGACCCTCGCGGCGCGGATCGCCCGCTCGCAGCAGACCTGGCGCGGCGAGCTACCGAAAAGCGAGCAGGGCTATGTCTTTGTGCTGGAGGAGAGCGAAAGCGGCGCGGTGGTGGGCATCTGCGCGATCGAGGTGGCGGTGGGGCTCAACGATCCCTGGTATAACTACCGGGTCGGCACCCAGGTCCATGCCTCGAAGGAGCTCAACGTCTATCAGGCGCTGCCGACGCTGTTTCTCAGCAACGATCATACCGGCAGCAGCGAGCTGTGTACCCTGTTCCTCGACCCGCAGTGGCGCAAAGAGGGCAATGGCTATCTGCTGTCGAAATCACGCTTCTTATTTATGGCCGCTTTTCGCGAGCGCTTCAATGAGAAAGTGGTCGCCGAGATGCGCGGGGTGATTGACGAGCAGGGCTACTCGCCGTTCTGGGAGAGCCTGGGCAAACGCTTTTTCGCCATGGAGTTTTCCCGTGCCGACTACCTGTGCGGCACCGGACAGAAGGCTTTCATTGCCGCCCTGATGCCCAAGCATCCGCTGTATATCGATTTCCTTTCCCCTGAGGCACAGGCGGTGATCGGCAAGGTTCATCCGCAGACCGCCCCGGCCCGGACGGTGCTGGAGAAAGAGGGGTTCCGCTACCTGAACTACATCGATATTTTCGACGGCGGCCCGACTCTGGAGTGCGACATCGACCGGGTGCGGGCGATCCGCAAAAGCCGTCTGGTGACCACCGAGGCAGGTGAAACCTCGCCCGGTGACTGGCCGCTGTGCCTGGTGGCGAATGAACAGTATCACCAGTTCCGCGCTCTGCTGGTGCATGCCGATCCGGATGGCGACACCCTGACCCTCAGCGCCCGCGAACTGGATATGCTGAAGTGTCATGCCGGCGACCAGGTGCGCATGGTGCGCCTGATCCCTGAGGAGAAAACTGCATGAGTCTGTGGATTAACGGCGAGTGGCGGCCCGGCCGTGGGCCAGGTTTCAGTAAACAGGATCCGGTTAACCTGAAGGTTGTCTGGCAGGGCGAGGCGGCGGATGCCGGGCAGGTTGCCGAGGCGGTGGCGGCTGCCCGCCAGGCGTTCCCGTCCTGGGCGCGGCTGCCGTTTGCCGCCCGTCAGGCGATCGTTGAAAAGTTTGCCGCTCTGCTGGAAGCCAGTAAGGCGGAGCTGACGGCGGTTATCGGCGCCGAGACCGGAAAGCCGCGCTGGGAGGCGGCCGGGGAAGTGACGGCGATGATCAACAAGGTGGCGATCTCGGTGAAGGCCTACCACGTCCGCACCGGCGAACAGCACAGCGACCTGCCCGACGGCGCCGCCACGCTGCGTCACCGGCCGCACGGCGTACTGGCGGTGTTTGGCCCCTATAACTTTCCCGGCCATCTGCCGAACGGGCACATCGTGCCGGCGCTGCTGGCGGGCAATACCGTGGTCTTTAAACCCAGCGAACTCACCCCGCGCAGCGGCGAAGCGGTGGTGAAACTATGGCAGCAGGCCGGCCTGCCCGCCGGGGTGCTCAACCTGGTGCAGGGCGGTCGGGAAACCGGCGAGGCGCTCAGCGGCCAGGCGGATATCGACGGACTGCTGTTTACCGGCAGCTCAACCACCGGTTTTCATCTGCATCGCCAGCTGGCCGGGCAGCCGCAGAAGATCCTCGCGCTGGAGATGGGCGGCAATAACCCGCTGATCGTCGACGATCCGCGGGACGTGGATGCCGCGGTGCATCTGACCATCCAGTCCGCCTTTATTACCGCTGGCCAGCGCTGCACCTGCGCCCGACGTCTGCTGGTCCGACGCGGAGAGGCGGGCGATGCCTTCCTCTCCCGGCTGGTGACGGTGAGCCAACGGCTGATCCCGGCGGCGTGGGACGCCGAGCCGCAGCCGTTTCTCGGCGGGCTTATCTCTGAACAAGCCGCGCAGAAAGTGCATCAGGCCTGGCTGCAGCGGGTCGCCGCTGGCGCGGTCACCCTGCTGGAGCCGCGGTTATTGCAGGCCGGGACGTCGCTGCTAACGCCGGGGATTGTCGACATGAGCGACGTGGCCAATGTCGAGGATGAAGAGGTGTTTGGCCCGCTGCTTGGGGTCTGGCGCTACGACACGTTCGAGGAGGCGATTGCCTTAGCCAACGCTACCCGCTTCGGCCTCTCCTGTGGGTTAATCTCCCCGGAACGGGAGAAGTTCGATCGACTGCTGCTTGAGGCGCGGGCAGGGATAGTTAACTGGAACAAACCGCTGACCGGGGCGGCGAGTACCGCGCCGTTCGGCGGCACCGGGGCGTCCGGTAACCATCGTCCGGGGGCCTGGTATGCCGCCGATTATTGCGCCTGGCCGATGGCCAGCCTTGAATCGCCGACCCTGACGCTGCCCGCCAGCCTGAGCCCGGGGCTCGACTTTCTGGCCAGGGAGGCGTCATGACCGCCCGCGAAGTCAACTTTGACGGTCTGCCCGGGCTGACCCATCACTACGCCGGGCTCTCCTTTGGCAATGAGGCTTCCACCCGGCATCGCTATCAGGTGTCTAACCCGCAGCTGGCGGCAAAGCAGGGGCTAGAAAAAAATGAAAGCCCTCGCCGACGCTGGCTACCCGCAGGCGGTGATCCCGCCGCAGGAGCGTCCCAACGTGCCGCTTCTGCGCCAGCTGGGCTTTAGCGGCAGCGATGAGCAGGTGGTGGCCCGGGTGGCGCAGCAGGAGCCGGATCTGCTGTCGGCGGTGAGTTCGGCCTCGGCGATGTGGGTGGCGAACGCGGCGACGGTGTGTCCCTCCGCCGATTCGCTGGATGGCCTGGTGCACCTGACGGTGGCGAATCTGCAGGATAAATTCCACCGCGCCAGCGAAGCACCGACCACAGAGGCGCTGCTGCAGGCGATTTTCCCCGACCGCACACGATTTTCTATCCACCCGGCGCTGCCCGCCTCGGCCTGGTTTGGCGACGAAGGGGCGGCGAACCATAATCGTCTCGGCGGCGAGTATGGCGCTCCCGGCGTCCAGCTCTTTGTCTATGGCCGCCGCCGGGGGAGCGAGGAGGCGCCGCGTCGCTATCCGGCACGGCAAACCCTTGAGGCCAGCCAGGCGGTAGCGCGCCTCAATCAGGTCAATCCCCGCCAGCTGCTCTTCGCCCGCCAGCATCCGGCGGCGATCGACACGGGGGTTTTTCATAACGACGTCATCGCGGTGAGCAACCGTCAGGTCCTGTTCTGCCATGAGCAGGCCTTTGCCGACCAGACCGCGCTTCTCCAGCAGCTGGCGCAGCGGGTGCCGGGTTTTACGCCGCTGGTGGTTCCCGCCAGCCGGGTCTCGGTGGCAGAGGCGGTCGCCACCTATCTGTTCAACAGCCAGCTGGTGAGCCGGGCGGATGGCAGCATGGCGCTTATCCTGCCTCAGGAAGCGCAGGAGCATGCCGGCGTCTGGGAATACCTCAATGAGCTGCTGGCCGGGGATAACCCTATCGCCGACCTGCGGGTGTTCGATCTGCGCGAGAGCATGGCCAACGGCGGCGGTCCGGCGTGCCTGCGCCTGCGGGTGGTGTTGACGGCCGAGGAGTATCAGGCGGTCAATCCGCACGTCCTGATGAACGATACGCTGTTTGCTACCCTCAATGTCTGGGTGGATCGCTACTATCGCGATCGTCTCACCCAGGCCGACCTCGCCGACCCGCAGCTGCTGCGGGAAGGGCGCGACGCGCTGGATCGGTTGACCCAGATCCTGCAGCTCGGTTCGGTTTATCCATTTCAGCAATAAGGGGGCGCGGTGGAACATTTTCTGGCATTAACCCTGGCGGGGCGATTGCCCCATCACTTTCACGGCGAGACGGCCCATTTCCGCTGGCACTGGCTCGGGGAAGGGATCCTTGAGCTGACGCCGCATGCGCGCTGCGAGCGCGGGCTGGTACTTTCCTGCGCCATTCATGGCAACGAAACGGCGCCGGTGGAGATAGTCGACCAGCTGGTGCAGCGACTGGTCCGGGAGGCGCTCCCGCTGCGCTGGCGGCTGCTGGTGATCGTCGGCAACCCACCAGCGCTGCGGGCGAATAAGCGCTATCTGCACAGCGATATGAACCGCATGTTTGGCGAGCGCTGGCGGCAGTTTCCGCTCAGTGAGGAGACGCAGCGGGCGCAGCGGCTGGAGCAGGCGGTGGCCCGCTTTTATCGCGACCACGATGGCCCGCGCTGGCACCTCGATCTGCATACCGCGATCCGCGGGTCGCTACATCCGCGCTTCGGCGTGCTCCCGGCCCGCGATACTCCGTGGGAGGAGGATTTTCTTCACTGGCTGGGCGGCGCCGGGCTGGAGGCGCTGGTGTTTCATCGCCAGCCCGGCGGGACCTTCACCCACTTCAGCTGCGAACGGTTCGCGGCGCTGGCCTGCACCCTTGAGCTGGGCAAAGCGCTGCCGTTGGGGGAAAACGATCTGACGCAGTTTGCCGCCGTCCAGCGGGCGCTCTCCCGGCTGCTGGGTGGGGGATCGTGGCCATTGCCGACGCCCCAGCCGCCGCT
>NZ_JH414802.1:370204-429556 GCF_000238715.1 Klebsiella sp. 4_1_44FAA | reverse complement strand
GTTACAGCAGCTAACCCGCCATAGCGATGATTTCCGCTTGCATATGGCGGATCAGACGCTGAACTTCACCCCCTTCGAACCCGGCACGCTGCTGGCGGAGGAGGGCGAGACGCGGTATGTGGTGGGGCCTGAGACGGAGTATGTTCTGTTTCCTAACCCGACGGTGGCGAAAGGACTGCGCGCCGGCCTGATGCTGGAGAAATTATCCTGAGGGCAAGCCGTCCGCCGGGCGGCCTGCTTTATTGCGCGCGTCTTTTTTCGCCATCTTATTTTTTCGTGCCCCAGTGTAAATTTGCAGATTATTCCTGGTAAAATGCTTTGTTTTTAATCTCCCCTCCTTTATACTCTCCATAATTTCTCTGCAAAACAGTAAGTTATTTATTTTTTATTGCAATTCTTCGGCTAAATTCCTTATTTTCTCCATAATTGGCGAGAAACTGTTTTTTACACTTTCATTGTTTTACTCTTGCTCTGACTAATTGACGATTAACGTCGTAAAGTTAATCTCGTCAACACGGCAACGCGCCGTAAGAATAACGTAAAGTAAGGATTGAATGATGAAGAAACTCACTGCACTGTTTGTTGCCTCTACTCTGGCTCTGGGCGCGGCTAACCTGGCACACGCCGCCGATACAACCACCGCGCCGAGCGACAGCAAGCCGATGATGATGCATCATAAAGGCGGCCCGGGTCAGCATGACATGATGTTTAAAGGCCTGAACCTGACCGATGCGCAGAAGCAGCAGATCCGCGACATCATGAAGAGCCAGCGCGAAAATATGAAACGTCCGTCCCTTGAAGAACGCCGCGCGATGCACGATCTGATCGCCAGCGACACCTTCGATAAGGCGAAGGCGGAAGCGCAGATCGATAAGATGGAAGCGCAGCATAAAGCGATGGCGCTGTCCCGCCTGGAAACGCAGAACAAGATCTACAACATTCTGACCCCAGAGCAGAAAAAACAGTTCAATGCTAATTTTGAGAAGCATCTGACAGAACGCAACGCGCCGGCAGGTAAAATGCCTGCACCTGCTGAATAATGTAGCGCACTGAATCAAGACCGCCGGTCTTGCCCAATAATGCCATCAGGCGTTGGGCAGGGCCGGCGGTTTTTTATTGGTGGCTTCTCAGCCAAGCGGATGCAGCGGATAGTCTCCGCTGAGCAAAGGCTTACAGAGGATCTTGTAACCATCCTGGTCAAATCCGGCGGGCAGACGGGTCAACTCCGCCGCCTGGTCGAGCGATTCAACGGCGCCCAGCCACAGCCAGTTATGAATGACGTGATACTGCGTCATGTCCGGGCCGCGCTCCTCCAGCGCCACGGGCCCCGCCCACGGCCAGCACACCAGCTGCAGTCTGCTCATCTGCGCCAGCAGGCGCTCTCTGTGCGCCTCCACGCTCTCCTTTCCACAGCAGGCCCCGGCGCAGCGGCCCAGCGCGGAGCGAAAGCAGGCGCGGCCGCGGCTGAGCGGTTCCAGACCAAGCAGGCCATAACAGAGGCGCTGTTCGTCAGCGAGGCTCTGCAGCATCTGCAGCGCCGCCCGCCGGTTGGCGAACAGGCCATAGAGATGCTGCTGGTGCGAGAAATCAACCTCACGGGCATAGACAATCTGCGGCCGGTCGTCCGCAAGTAGCCAGGCGCAGAGCTGCTTGTTACGCCGTAGCCGCTTGTTAAACAGCGGCTGCTGCTCTTTAATCAACCGCGCCTCCAGCAGCAGCGCTCCCAGCTCGCCAGCGGTGCGCTGCCAGGTGATACGCCGCGACTGACGCAGCATCGCGGCCTCTTCAGGGGTGCGCAGGTGGGATAACACCCGGCTGCGGAGGTTGACGCTCTTACCGATATAGAGCGGCATCGTGTCGCTGTCGCCGTGAAACTGATAGACGCCCGGCAGCTTCGGCAGCGCCTCCAGCCACGGGCGAAGATGTTCGGGATATTCATAGATCGCCGCCGCCTCAAACTCGAGACGCGGGGCTGATTGCTTTCTGGCCACAATAACTCCTGGTACTGTCTATCCATCCAGTATAGCAGGCCATTTTTGCGGCGAAAAGGACAAAAAATAACCCCGGCGCAGGCCGGGGCGGGGGGGAGAGACTATTTTTTCCAGAAATCGTCAAAGACGGTGATCGGCGGCCGACGCTTGTGTTCGGTTTTCAGATACCAGCCCTCGATCGTTTTGGCGATGCTCGGGTCCAGCGTTTTGCCTTCCAGATAATCGTCGATGTTCTCGTAGGTGACACCCAGGGCCACTTCATCCGGCAGGGAGGGGCGATCGTCTTCCAGGTCGGCGGTGGGCAGCTTCTTATACAGATGTTCCGGGCAGCCGAGATGGGCCAGCAGCTGTTTGCCCTGACGTTTGTTCAGGCGGAAAATTGGGTTGATGTCGGTGCCGCCGTCGCCATATTTGGTGAAAAAGCCGGTAATCGCTTCCGCCGCATGGTCGGTACCGACCACAACTCCTTTGGTCATTCCGGCGATGCTGTACTGGGCCTTCATTCGCTCACGGGCTTTTTCATTTCCGCGAACGAAGTCGCTCAGTTCGATGCCTGCTTCGCGCAGCGCCTGTTCGCTGGCCAGCACCGCAGCTTTAATATTGACTGTCAACACCCGGTCAGGCTGGATAAATGCGATGGCGTCCTGGCAGTCCTGCTCATCAGCCTGCACGCCATAGGGTAAACGGACGGCGATAAACTGCAGGCTACTGTCGCCGGTTTCGGCACGCAGTTCGTTAATCGCTATCTGGCACAGTTTTCCCGTCAGGGTGGAGTCCTGACCGCCGCTGATACCCAGCACCAGCGATTTAATAAACGGGTAGGTCTGCAGGTATGACTTCAGGAAATCGACGCTGCGGCGGATCTCGCCTGCGACATCAATCTGCGGCTTTGCGCCCAGCGCCTGAATAATCTCTTGTTGTAGCGTCATCGCGCCCTCCGAAAGTGAATCTGTTTGGCAAGCTGTTGGCTTAAAGCTACCTCTTTGCCGCTGAAACGACAAGGACCGGGGTTTTGACTGCCGGAAAAGAAGGCAATCAATGACATAGGTTTTCATTATAGATGCTGTACCGCGCATTGCGCCGCCGTCCGACGTCGGCAGAACAATCCTGTTTACGCAATAACATAACCTGACATGATTTCGCTGTTCGGCTTGAAAAATAACACTATTTATTCCAGGCTTATCGTTACACAGTAGAAAAGAGGAACCAAAATGAACAAAAGCTTAGCAGGAATACTGGGCGTCACCGTCGCGTTAACCTTACTGGCGGGCTGTACCGCTTACGATCGTACCAAAGACCAGTTTACCCAGCCGGTGGTGAAAGATGTGAAGAAAGGGATGTCGCGTCAGCAGGTGATGCAGATCGCCGGCAAACCTTCAACGGAAGTCACCATGGTCCATGCCCGCGGCACCTGCCAGACCTATATCCTCGGTCAACGAGATGGTAAAGTTGAAACCTACTTTGTGGCCCTCGACGAAACGGGTCACGTCATGAACTCCGGCTACCAGACCTGCGCCGAGTATGATACCGACCCGCGCAACGCCAGGTAAGCTTCCTACTGTTTACTGACTTCTACGTAAGCCCGACCACTGGTCGGGCTTTTTTGTGAGTCATGATACTTATTTAATTGCGCGAATTATTTGGATGAAAATGTGAGGGTAGTCAAAACCGGAGGTCAATGAGAGACAATTCTGTTCAACAGCGAATTATCCTGGCGGCTCAGCTTGCCGTATACTCAACTCATAAACAGAATTAACCGGATGTTACCAGTCTTACCGGCTCTCAGCGGTTACTGAAGGCCCTGGTCTCACACATTGAGGAAGCGTTCATGGAAAAGAAACACATTTATCTCTTCTGCTCGGCAGGCATGTCCACGTCACTGCTGGTCTCCAAAATGCGGGCGCAGGCGGAAAAATATGAAGTCCCGGTCATTATTGAAGCCTATCCCGAAACCCTCGCGGGCGAAAAAGGGCCGGAAGCCGACGTAGTATTATTAGGGCCACAAATTGCGT
Organism: Klebsiella sp. 4_1_44FAA; assembly: GCF_000238715.1. Taxonomy (NCBI): domain Bacteria; kingdom Pseudomonadati; phylum Pseudomonadota; class Gammaproteobacteria; order Enterobacterales; family Enterobacteriaceae; genus Klebsiella; species Klebsiella sp. 4_1_44FAA. Next base: position 425,553 of record NZ_JH414802.1, on the reverse strand, counting down.
ATATGTTACCGGAAATTCAGCGCCTGCTGCCGAATAAACCGGTTGAAGTTATCGACTCCCTTCTCTATGGCAAAGTTGATGGTTTAGGGGTATTGAAAGCCGCCGTCGCGGCTATTAAGAAAGCTGCAGCACAATAATTTTAACTTTTAAAACTCGGTGTATTTTGACGCCTGGCGGCTGACTGTTGCCGGACGTCAAAAAATAATGAGTTTATTTTCCCGTCAAAGAGTAATTTCATACATCATCGCCGTAATAGTTTATTGCGGCTTTTAAGGGTATTGACTATGAGTAAAGTGATCGATTCGCTTGAAAAGGTACTCCTTCCTTTTGCAGTGAAAATAGGAAAGCAGCCGCATATTAATGCAATAAAAAATGGATTTATTAAATTAATGCCGTTGACCCTCGCCGGGGCCATGTTTGTGTTAATTAACAACGTTTTTCTGAGCTTCGGCGAAGGCTCTTTCTTTTATTCCATGGGCATTCGCCTGGATGCCTCCACCATTGAAACCTTAAACGGCTTTAAGGCTATCGGCGGAAACGTCTATAACGGCACCCTCGGGATTATGTCGCTAATGGCGCCGTTCTTTATCGGCTCCGCGCTGGCGGAAGAGCGCAAAGTTGACCCGATGGCAGCTGGCCTGCTGGCGGTGGCGGCCTTCATGACCGTGACCCCGTATAGCGTGGGCGAAGCCTATGCGGTGGGCGCCAACTGGTTGGGCGGGCAGAACATCATCTCCGGGATGATTATCGGTCTGGTCGTTGCGGAACTGTTCACCTTCGTGATCCGTCGCAACTGGGTGATTAGACTGCCGGACAGCGTGCCGGGGTCGGTATCACGCTCTTTCTCAGCGCTGATCCCGGGCTTCTTGATCCTCTCCATCTTCGGCATTATCTCGTGGGCCCTGGCGAGCTATGGCAGCAACTTCCACCAGATCATCATGGACTCTATCTCGACGCCGCTGGCGGCGATGGGCAGCGTGGTTGGCTGGGCATACGTTATCTTTAACTCTCTGCTGTGGTTCTTCGGTGTGCACGGTTCTCTGGCGCTTACCGCCCTGGATAACGGCATCATGACGCCGTGGGCGCTGGAAAACATCGCGCTGTACAACCAGTACGGCTCTGTTGATGCGGCCATCGAAGCGGGCAAACAGTTCCACTTCTGGGCTAAGCCGATGCTCGACTCCTACATCCTGCTGGGTGGCTCCGGGGCGACGCTGGGTCTGATTATCGCCATCTTTATCGCTTCTCGCCGCGCTGACCATCGTCAGGTTGCTAAGCTGGCGCTGCCGTCAGGCATCTTCCAGATTAACGAACCGATTCTGTTTGGTCTGCCGATCATCATGAACCCGGTGATGTTCATCCCGTTCGTGCTGGTTCAGCCGATTCTGGCGGCCATTACGCTGGCGGCCTACAGCCTGGGGATTATCCCACCGGTGACAAACCTGGCGCCGTGGACTATGCCGACCGGTTTGGGAGCGTTCTTTAACAGTAACGGCAGCGTTGCCGCCCTGCTGGTGGCCCTGTTCAACCTTGGCGTCGCTACCCTGGTCTACCTGCCGTTTGTGGTGCTGTCGAATAAAGCGCAGACCGTTATCGAGCAGGAAGAGAGCGAAGAAGACATCGCTAACGCACTGAAATTCTGATACCGCGCGGTACGGGCAGCGTCCCGTACCGCCTGATAAATGAGGGAAATATTATGTTTGATCTGGACAACATCGACGCGGTAGAGACCCCGGAAAATGACCTCGAAGAGGTAGTGATGGGGCTGATTATCAACTCCGGACAAGCCCGTAGCCTGGCCTATGGCGCGCTGAAGCAGGCGAAGCAGGGCGACTTTGCCGCAGCGAAAGCGATGATGGAGCAGTCGCGCCAGGCGCTGAGCGAGGCGCATCGCGTGCAGACCCAGCTTATCGAAAGCGACGAGGGCGAAGGGAAAATGAAGGTCAGCCTGGTGCTGGTGCATGCCCAGGACCATCTGATGACCTCCATGCTGGCTCGTGAGCTGGTGGCCGAATTGATTGAGCTGCACGAGAAGGTACAATAGGCCATCGCGACGATGAGGCAGCCCAGAATGATGACCACCGAGATCAGTACCGCCAGAGAACAACAGCTGTTCAACGGGAAGAACTTTCATGTGGTCATCTATAATAAAACGGAAAGCGTGAGCGGGCTTCACCAGCATGATTACTACGAATTTACCGTGGTGTTAACCGGGCGCTATTACCAGGAGATCAATGGCAAACGGGTGCTGCTGGAGCGCGGGGATTTCGTCTTTATCCCGATGGGCTCGCACCACCAGAGCTTTTACGAGTTCGGGGCGACGCGCATCCTTAACGTCGGCATCAGCAGACGCTTCTTTGAGAAACACTACCTGCCGCTGCTGCCGTTTGGTCTGGTGGCTTCGCAAGTCTACGCCGTGCAGAGCGCTTTTCTCGGCTACGTTGAGTCGGTCATCGCCTCACTCAATTTTCGCGAAACGGAATTTGACGAATTTATCGAGCTGGTCTCCTTTTATGTCATTAACCGTTTACGCCACTATCGTGAAGAGCCGGTTGCCGACGTGACGCCGCAATGGTTAAAAAATACCGTGGAAGCCATGCATGATAAGCTGAAATTCGGTGAAGGCGCTCTCGAAAATATGGTTCGCTTATCCGGAAAAAACGCAGGAATATTTAACCCGGGCGACCCAGCGCTATTATGGTAAAACGCCGATGCAGATAATTAATGATATCCGTATCAACTTTGCCAAAAAACAGCTGGAAATTACCAATTATTCAGTGACGGATATTGCATATGAATCAGGGTACAGCAGCCCGAGTTTGTTTATTAAAACCTTTAAAAAACTGACGTCGTTTACGCCGAGCAGTTATCGCAAACATTTGACCAGTATTAATTAAACCCGCGCGGCGTTCGCCGCCAGGTTTATACCGAAAATCATTCAAGTTAACTGTCCGCATTGTTGCGGAGAGCGGCCTGCGTCCAGGCGCAGCGCCTAAGGGAGAAAAAGATGAGCCAGAAATTAAAAGTAGTCACTATTGGCGGCGGCAGCAGCTATACCCCGGAATTACTGGAAGGATTTCTGAAACGTTATCATGAACTGCCGGTAAGCGAACTGTGGTTGGTAGACGTCGAAGAGGGACAGGAGAAGCTCGATATTATCCACGCGCTGTGCGAGCGGATGGTGGAAAAGGCCGGCGTGCCGATGAAAGTCTATAAAACGCTGGATCGCCGCGCAGCGCTGCAGGGCGCAGATTTCGTCACCACCCAGCTGCGCGTGGGCCAGCTGAAGGCGCGTGAAAAAGATGAGCGCATCCCGCTGAGTCACGGCTACCTGGGTCAGGAGACCAACGGGGCGGGCGGGTTGTTTAAAGGACTGCGCACCATCCCGGTGATTTTCGACATCGTGAAAGATGTGCAGGAAATTTGCCCCGACGCATGGATCATCAACTTCACCAACCCGGCGGGCATGGTCACCGAGGCGGTCTATCGCCACACCAATTTCAAACGCTTTATTGGCGTGTGCAACATTCCTATCGGCATGAAGATGTTCATCACCGACGTGCTGCAGCTGAGCCCGAGCGATGAGCTGAATATCGACCTGTTTGGTCTGAACCACCTGGTGTTCGTCCGCGACGTGCTGGTTAACGGCGTCTCGCGCTTCGATGAACTGCTGGACGGCGTGGCCTCCGGCCGTCTGACCGCGAACTCGGTGAAAAACATCTTCGACCTGCCGTTTAGCGAAGGGCTGATCCGCTCCCTGCGGCTGATCCCATGCTCTTACCTGCTCTACTACTTTAAGCCAAAAGAGATGCTGGCGATTGAGATGGGCGAGTACTACAAAGGCGGTGCGCGCGCCCAGGTGGTGCAGAAGGTGGAGAAACAGCTGTTCGAGCTGTATAAAAACCCGGATCTTAACGTTAAGCCGAAGGAGCTGGAGCAGCGCGGCGGGGCCTATTACTCTGATGCCGCTTGCGAAGTAATCAATGCCATCTATAACGACAAGCAGACTGAGCACTATGTGAATATCCCGCATCATGGCCATGTCGATAATATCCCGGCGGACTGGGCGGTAGAGATGAGCTGCACCTTAGGCCGCGACGGCGCGAAGCCGACGCCGCGCATTACTCATTTCGATGAGAAGGTGTTAGGGCTTATCTACACCATCAAGGGGTTCGAAGTAGCGGCCAGCCAGGCGGCGATCAGCGGTGAGCTGAACGATGTCCTGTTGGCGCTGAACTTAAGCCCGCTGATCCATTCCGATCGTGACGCCGAACAGCTGGCGCGGGAGATGATTCTGGCGCATGAAAAATGGCTGCCGAACTTTGCGGCGACGATCGAAAAACTAAAATCGTAACGGGAGTAGCAAATGGAACGCGTATTGATCGTCAATGCCGACGACTTCGGCCTCAGTAAAGGGCAGAACTACGGCATTATCGAGGCCTGTCGCAACGGCGTGGTGACATCGACCACCGCGCTGGTCAACGGCGCGGCCATTGACCACGCCGCCCAGCTGAGCCGCAGTACTCCGGAGCTGGCGGTCGGTATGCACTTTGTGCTGACGCTGGGCGAGCCGTTGTCGGCCATGCCGGGATTAACCCGCGATGGCCGTCTGGGCAAATGGATCTGGCAGCAGGCGGAAGAAGATAGCCTGCCGCTGGAAGAGATCGCCCACGAGCTGGCGTGTCAGTACCGTCGTTTTGTCGAACTCTTCGGCCATGAGCCGACGCATATCGACAGCCATCACCATGTGCATATGTTCGCCCAGATTTATCCCATCGTCGCGGCCTTTGCCCGCGAGAAGGGCATTGCGTTACGCATTGACCGCCAGGTGGCGGCGCAGAGTGGGCTCGACCAGCAGGCGGCGCGCAGCAGCGCCGGCTTCAGCAGCGAGTTTTACGGCGAAGCGGTCTCTGAGGAACTGTTTCTGCAGACGCTGGATGCCTCCATCGCCCGCGGGGAGCGCTCCCTGGAGGTGATGTGTCATCCGGCTTATGTCGATCGGATCATTATGGGCAGCGCCTACTGCTATCCGCGACTGGATGAGCTTGATGTGCTGACATCTGCCTCGCTGAAAGCGGCGGTGGCCGACCGGGGTTATCGTCTGGGAACCTACCGCGACGTGTAAGCCCGACGGGGGAAAGGGAAAGTGAATCAAGCCCGGCACAGCGTGCCGGGCTTTTTACTACGCCGGAATAGCGGCGATTTTCGGGCTTCTCGACCACACGCGGTGGGCCGTCATCAGGGCGAGCAGTTTGTCCGCCGCTGGCGTGTCGAGCGCATCGGTGACGATGACCCCCTCTTCACCCTGGGTCGGAACATGCAGAACGGACGTCAGCTGCCGCGCATCCCCTGCCAGCAGGATCGGCTTCAGATGTTTATAGGCTTCCAGCAGGTAATAGCGCGCGTCACCGCTCTGACTCAGGGCGCTGAGGTCGCCGCCGGGCACCACCACCGCATCCACCGTCAGCGAAGGGGAACCGGCGAAGGTGCCGGCGATCGGCAGCGGAGAACCATCGTCGGCAATGACTTCGCCCATTCGCGAGTAGAGCAGCTTGCTGTGCACGCCCTGGGCCTGCAGCGCCTGCAGGAGCTGAACCAGATCCTGCGCTGAGGTGCGTTCGTTGAGCAGGACTGCCACCACGCGACCTTTCACATCTCCTTCGGCATCGGCGTAGAGGCTGAGGCTGGGGTCTTTCTCCACGCCATTGACCGGGGCGGGCAGGGTAATGTTGCGCTGATCGTCGCTCAGTTCGATCCCTAAGTTCGCCCCAACCGCTTCCGCAAGCTTAGTATCAATGTGGGCCAGATGATCGACCACCCGCTCGCGGATCCAGGTGCGGACCACTTTGCTGAGTTCGAAGCTGAAACCATCGATAATATGCTGCTGTTCAATCGGCGTCTGGCTCAGCCAGAACAGACGCGGCTGGGCGTAATATTCGCCGAACGAAGGGCTGCGCTGGCGGATTTTTTCGCCGTCGACGCGCTCGGCGAGGGACTCAAAGCCACCGCGTTTGGCGGCAGGCGGCGTCTCGCGCGGCCAGTTGTCGTTAATCGAGTTGGGCTCGTAGTTGGCCGGATTGGTGTCAATGTCCATCCGGTGCATCCCGTCACGCTGGAAATTATGATACGGGCAGGTCGGACGGTTGATGGGGATTTCATGGAAGTTCGGCCCACCCAGGCGGCTAATTTGCGTATCGGTGTAAGAGAAGAGACGCCCCTGCAGCAGCGGATCGTTGCTGAAATCAATGCCCGGGACGATATGTCCGGGATGGAAGGCCGCCTGTTCATTTTCGGCAAAGAAGTTATCCGGGTTGCGGTTGAGGACCATTCTGCCAACCCGCTGCACTGGCACCAGCGCCTCGGGGATCAGCTTGGTGGGATCGAGCAGGTCGAAGTCAAAAGCAAATTCATTCTCTTCGGGGATCAATTGCAGGCCAAGCTCAAATTCCGGGTAGTCCCCGGCTTCGATGGCCTCCCATAAATCGCGGCGATGAAAATCGGGGTCGCGGCCGGTCAGCTTCTGCGCTTCATCCCACACCAGCGACGCCTTGCCGGCGACCGGTTTCCAGTGAAAGCGAACGAAGGTGGCTTTGCCCTCGGCATTAATCAGACGGAAGGTGTGGATCCCGAAGCCTTCCATGGTGCGATAGCTGCGCGGGATGCCGCGATCCGACATCGCCCACATCACGTTGTGCAGCGTTTCCGGCTGCAGGGAAACATAGTCCCAGAAAGTATCGTGGGCGCTCTGCCCCTGTGGGATGGCCCAGTGGGGTTCAGGCTTCACGGCGTGGACAAAGTCGGGGAACTTCATCGCGTCCTGGATGAAGAAGACCGGTGTGTTGTTGCCCACCAGGTCAAAAATCCCTTCGTCAGTGTAAAACTTGGTAGCGAAGCCGCGAATATCACGGACGGTGTCCGCCGACCCCGCGCCGCCCTGCACGGTGGAAAAGCGTACAAACACCGGGGTGATTTTATCGGCTGACGAAAGAAAATCGGCTTTAGTTAACGCAGCCAGGCTTTTGTAGGGCTGGAAGTAGCCGTGGGCGGCAGAGCCGCGGGCATGAACGATACGCTCCGGAATACGCTCGTGGTCAAAGTGGGTGATCTTCTCCCGCAGGATAAAATCTTCCAGCAGCGTTGGGCCGCGGCTACCGGCGCGCAGCGAATTCTGATCGTCAGCAATGCGCACGCCCTGGTTGGTGGTCAGCGGAAAATCTTCCCCCCCTTTGCGTTGCGCCTCCAGGGAATCCAGTTTGCTGTTATGAGTATCGGGCGCTTTCAGGCTGCCTGGGGCGGTGGGTTCGACGCCCGGAGCGGTAGGTTTCGGCGTGGGGCGCCACTCCCGATCGTCCGGCGCCAGCGAATCGAGACCCGGCTGCGCTTCCTCGCTGTCGTGGACCGGTGCCTGCTGTTGGTGAGGGTTCGGGTGCTTATCAGACATTACTCGTCTCCTGCTTTCATTGCTAAAAGTGGTCGTTGATAGACCAAAACCCTTCTAACTATAGAACATTACGCTGTCTGCGCCCGGCGAGGGGGCAGGGAGTTATCCTAAAATGCGCATCGGCGGCGAAGGGGCGACGAACGGGGCCACAATCGGCTATGATAGAGGTTTCTGTTTCCCGCTATGTTTAGTGAATCCATTTGTTATGAAACCATTGCGCCAACAAAATCGCCCTGTCATTAGCTACGTGCCGCGCGTGGAGCCTGCGCCCCCGGAACATGCCGTGAAAATGGACCATTTTCGCGATGTCTGGATTTTGCGCGGGAAGTATGTCGCTTTTCTGCTGATGGGGGAGCATTTCCGTCGCTCACCGGCATTCAGCGTGCCGGAGTCGGCGCAGCGCTGGGCTAACCAGGTGCGTCAGGAAGGTGAGATTGAAGCCTGAGTCGGCTGCAGAAATAAAAAACCGCTGAATGATCAGCGGTTTTTTTTGTGCTTGCCGTTTAGCGATGCGCCAGTTCGGCTTCTTCCTCGCTATCGAAGATCGATTTGTCGGTCTGGCGCAGCCACTGGCTGGTCAGCGTCCCGGCGGTCATTGAGCCGTTAACGTTCAGCGCGGTACGCCCCATATCGATCAGCGGTTCGACGGAGATGAGCAGGGCTACCAGGGTCACCGGCAGGCCCATCGCCGGCAGGACGATCAGCGCGGCGAAGGTCGCGCCGCCGCCCACCCCGGCGACGCCCGCCGAGCTGACGGTGACGATGCCCACGAGGGTGGCAATCCACATCGGATCCAGCGGGTTGATGCCCACGGTCGGCGCGACCATCACCGCCAACATTGCCGGATAGATACCGGCGCAGCCGTTCTGGCCGATGGTGGCGCCAAAGGAGGCGGAGAAGCTGGCAATCGACTCCGGTACGCCGAGACGACGGGTTTGCGCCTCAACGTTCAGCGGAATGGAGGCGGCGCTGGAGCGGCTGGTAAAGGCGAAGGTGATCACCGGCCAGACTTTACGGAAGTACTTCAGCGGGCTGACGCCGTTAATCGCCAGCAGCAGGCCGTGGACGACAAACATAATACCCAGCGCAATGTACGAGGCTACCACGAAGCCGCCAAGCTTGATGATGTCCTGCAAATTCGACCCGGCAACCACTTTGGTCATCAGGGCCAGCACACCGTAAGGGGTCAGCTGCATGACCAGACGAACCAGCTTCATTACCCAGCCCTGCAGGGTATCGATCGCGGTCAGCACGCGCTGGCCTTTTTCCACATCCTCTTTCAGTAACTTAAGCGCTGCGACGCCGAGGAACGCCGAGAAAATGACGATGCTGATGATGGAGGTTGGGTTAGCCCCGGTCAGGTCAGCAAACGGGTTCTTCGGCACGAAGGAAAGGATCAGCTGCGGGACGCTGAGATCCGCTACTTTCCCCACATAGTTGCTCTGGATGGCGTTCAGACGGGCGGTCTCCGCGCTGCCCTGGACCAGACCCTCGGCGGTGAGGCCGAACATATTGGTCACCAGCACGCCAACCAGGGCGGCGATCAGGGTGGTGAACAACAGAGTACCGATGCTCAGGAAGCTAATTTTCCCCAGCTGCGAGGCATTGTGCAGGCGGGCCACCGCGCTAAGGATGGAGGCGAAGACCAGCGGCATAACAATCATTTGCAGCAGCTGGACGTAACCGTTGCCGACGATATTGAACCACTGGATGGAATCCTTCAGCACCTGGCTGTCAGACCCGTAGATCAGCTGCAGCGCCAGACCAAATACCACGCCAGTCGCCAGACCGACCAGCACTTTTCTGGCCAGGCTCCACTGTTTATGGCGTGTTTGCCCCAGCGCAAACAGTAATACGGCGAACACGACTACGTTCGCTATTAATGGAAAGTTCATCCCCGTTCTCCTGATATTTTTATAACCTGGGCTGGTGGATAACCAGCTCTTATGACGGCAAGGTTAGCAGAAGGCGTTATCAAGGACTTATATTCAAATGGAATGGGTTATAACCAAATGGCGTTTTCCGCCGCTTTATCGCCCACTCTGGTGACTTATAAAGCGATTGAAGGTGATCTGCAGGGAATTGATCACCCCGGATGACCAGCGTATCGCGCTGTTATCCGCCAGCGTCTGCGGCATCCAGACGGCATAGACGAACAGCGCCATACACAAGGCGCGTTCGAGCTGATTGCCCTTGCGCGGCGCAAGGATCGGCAGCCGAAAGCGCCAGCGACAGGGCCACAGCAGCGGCACACCGGCGGGGGTGAGCATATCGGCGAGAATGTGGCTGAGATAGCCCAGCACCAGGCCCTGGAGAGCGTCTGCCGGGACAATCCAGCTGTCAGGCACTTTCAGATAGAACAGCGTCAGCGCGCCAAAGACGGCCAGCAGGCTGTGGGTGAAGCCGCGGTGGCCAAAGGCCCGCGCCACGGGCTTTGAGATCCAGCTCAGCCGCTGGCCAAGAAACGACTTGGGGTGATCGATGTCCGGCAGCAGGCAGGTCAATACCGCCGAGGGCACAATATGCCACCAGTCGCCCTGCGCCAGCACCGGCGTTAACTCTGCGTTTTTGGCAAATACTGCGCAGGCGATTGAAAAGAAGAGATGGCCTTCCGCCGTCATGATAACACACCCTAAACTGTCGATTCATACAGTATAGGGTTTTTATACAGTGTACGGAAGAGGTGACGGTGTAACTCTTTGTCACAAACTCTCAGCGCGCCAGCCATCCGCCATCGACGGCCAGCGTATAGCCGTTAATATAGTCAGCTGCTGATGAGGCGAGAAACACCACCGGCCCCTGCAGGTCTTTCGGCGCTCCCCAGCGACCAGCGGGAATGCGCTCGAGGATCGCCTGGTTACGCTCTTCATCTTCGCGCAGCGCCTGGGTGTTGTTGGTGGCCATATACCCGGGCGCTATGGCGTTGACGTTGATACCCTGGCCAGCCCATTCGTTGGCCAGCAGACGGGTCAAACCCAGCACGCCGGTTTTCGAAGCGGTATAGGAGGGGACGCGGATCCCGCCCTGAAACGAGAGCATCGAGGCGATGTTAATGATTTTCCCGCCTTCCCCCTGGCGAATGAACTGCCTGGCGACCGCCTGGCTGAGAAAGAAAACCGCTTTGAGATTCAGGTCGATCACCGCGTCCCAGTCGCTTTCCGTGAAGGTCAGGGCATCATGGCGGCGGATAATTCCGGCGTTGTTGACCAGAATATCGACCCGGCCCATCGCCGCCACCGCCTGGTCGACCAGACCGCTCATATCATTCTCTTGGCTGAGATCCGCCTGAATGGCGTGAAAGCGGCGGCCCAGCGCCAGCACCTGGGCGGCCGTATCATGGGGAATTTTACGGTTGATGCCGACGATATCGCACCCGGCCTGCGCCAGGCCCAGCGTCATTCCCTGTCCCAGGCCGGTATCGCAACCGGTCACGATGGCGACCTTACCCGTCAGGTCGAAGGCGTTCAGTACCATATTCACCTCTGTCAGCTGATCTACTGGCGTACGATGACGCCACCTGTGACCAGCATAGAGGGAGGAAAACAAAATTACAATTAAAATGAAACAATGTTTTGATTTTGTTGCCAGCGGCGTGACAGCGATTGTTACACCCGCCAGCGGTCTTAGCCGAGCAAGTTCTCAGCAGTGAGTGCCAGCAGTGACGGAAGCTTGACGTCCGCCAGCGCAAAGCGCGGGTCGCGGCTGTTCTCCGCTTCCGGCACCACGATAGACCGCATGCGCGCGGCTTTGCTGGCGATCATGCCGTTGACCGAATCCTCCAGCGCGACGCAGCGCTGCGGGTCGACTCCCAGGGCAGCGGCGCAGTTGAGGTAGACCTGCGGGTGCGGTTTGCTCCAGGGTAAATGCTCCGCGGAGGCGAGAGCATCAAACTGGTCGCGCAGTTCAAACATATCGAGCACTTTCTCCAGCATCATCAGCGGCGAGGCCGAGGCCAGGCCCACCTTTAAGCCCTGAGCTTTACACAGGGCCACTGCCTCGCGTACGCCCGGCAGCAGCGGGCGTGAGGCTTCCACCAGCTCAATGGCGCGACGAATGATGCGCGCGGTAGCTTCCGCCCGGTCTACGCCGTGCCACGGCTGCTGCGCGTACCACAGATCCACCACCAGGTCGATTCGCAGACCGAGCAGGTCGGGCAGTTCATCGCGGCGACGGGTATCCACTCCCAGGCTCTCCATGACCTCGACCTCCGCCTGATCCCAGAGCGGCTCCGAGTCAATCAGCAACCCGTCCATATCAAATATCGCGGCCTCAATGCGGCGCTTCGCTGACATATGTCCTTCTCCTGTTGCGTAATCAGATAAACGAATCGGCAATCATGGTATATCATACCGCGCATTATTGGGCGAAATTCGCCGTGGCAGATAGACTTATACCCGACATACTCGGGGGAGCGAGGGAAGCCAGCGCCACGCAACAGGCAGCAGGCGAACCACCAACGCGTCTTTAACAAGGGGAACTCATGACGTACCAACAAGCTGGACGCATAGCGGTTATCAAACGCATTTTAGGATGGGTTATCTTTATTCCCGCCGTGCTGTCGACGCTGATTTCTGTGCTCAAATTTATGTATGAGCACAGTGAAAAGAAACCCGGCATTGATGCGGTAATGATGGATTTTGCGCACGTGATGATTGAGATGATGCGCTTTAACACGCCGTTCCTGAACTTTTTCTGGTACAACTCGCCGCTGCCGGATTTTCACCATAGCCTGAACATCGGCTTCTGGATCATCTTCATTCTGGTGTTTGTCGGCATGGCCCTGCAGGCTTCCGGCGCGCGAATGGCGCGGCAGGCGAAATTTCTCCGCGAGGGGATTGAGGATCAGCTGATCCTCGAACAGGCTAAAGGCGCAGATGGGTTAACCCGCGAGCAGCTCGCTGAACGCATTGTGGTACCGCGCCATACGATCCTGGTGCAGTATTTCCCACTGTACGTGCTGCCGGTGATCGTGATTGTCATCGGTTACTTCTTCTTTTCGCTGCTGGGCTTTCTGTAAGTCAGGTGCCCGGCAAGCCGGGCACCTTCTTATTCCGCTGGCAGAGGACGTGGTTTTCCCTGATTATCAACGGCAACGTAGATAAACAGCGCTTCCGTCGCCTTGTAGCGCTGGCCAATCGGTTCTGAAGAAACTTTTTTCACCCACACTTCGATATTGATTGTCACCGAGGTGTTGCCGCGCTTCACGCAGCGGGCGTAGCAGCACACCACGTCGCCAACGGCGACCGGACGTAAAAAGGTCATCCCATCCACCCGCACGGTCACCACGCGACCCTGGGCGATCTCTTTGGCCATAATGGCGCCGCCAATATCCATCTGCGACATCAGCCAGCCGCCAAAAATATCCCCGTTGGCATTGGTATCCGCCGGCATTGCCAGGGTGCGTAAAACCATTTCGCCCTTTGGGGCGAGATCTGTTGTTGTCATGCTCTACTCTGCTGTGGTCAAAGACGATCAGCGGGATGCTACTATGAAAATAGCGCAGTGAGAATAGGGGAATACGCCCGCTGGCGCGGGCGCGGTGGTTCAGAAGGAGAGGGTAACGCCGGCGTAATACGCGCGGCCAGGCTCATTGTAGGTCGAGGCGCCGGCATTTTCGCGATACAGTTGTTTATCAAATAGATTACTTATTCCGGCATTCAGGCGAATATCCCGGTTTAGCTGATACTGAGTACCAATACCCACGATGGAATAGGCGCCAACCTCGGTGGTGGCAAGGGTTCCGGTTTCGTTGCGGATCTCCGCATACTGACGCGGCTTCTGACGGCCATAAAGCGTCCAGTTCACATTCGCAGACAGGGCGTCGTTTACCTGCCAGTCGAGCATCGTGTTAACGGTATATTTCGGGATAACCGACAGCGGGTTGCCAGTCTCTTTACTTTCAGATTTGAGCATCCAGGTGGCATTGGTCCGCCAGCTGAGGACATCTCTCAGCACCGGGATCAGCAGATTTCCTTCCAGCCCCTCGACCACGGCTTTGCCGCCGTTCTGCCATTGCAAAATATTATTGCCGCTGGAGGTATAGCCCAGTACCTCTGTTCCGGAGACGATTTTGTTTTTGTAATCGTTGCGAAACCAGGTGACTCCGGCAGCGTAACCATTAAGGTTAAATTCGATACCGATCTCTTTGTTGATACTGATCTCCGGGTCGAGGTCAGGGTTACCCAGCAGGTAGCAGCTGCCTTCAGCGATCGTGTTTGGACAACCGTTGCCGCGGGTGGAGAGCAAATAGCCTTTACTGGATTGATAGAGGTTTGGCGCTTTAAACACGCGCGCGATACCGGCCTTCAGCGTGAACATATCGCCGAGCTCCTGGGACAGATTGAGGCTAGGGCTCCAGTTACTGCCAAACTGATTATGATAATCGAAGCGAATGCCGGGGATCAGGTTGGTGCCGGGCACGGCTTCGATATTATCTTCCAGATAGATACCGGTGAGGGTGGCGCTGTTTTTGGTACTGCGTTGCGTAGGGTCGCCCGAGGTCCCAGGGATAGTCTCGCCGTTGCTGTTAGTGGCCTGCATCGATGCCGGGTCGTCGAGCTGATCATGGTTCCATTCCATTCCCAGCGTCAGCGTCTGGTCCGCCAGCCAGAAGAAAGGCACATTGAATTCCGAGGTAGTACGCCAGGATTCCAGACGGCTGGTGGCATAATCTTCACTGTTGATCATGCCTTCGACGCGGCCGGTAGAGCCTTCCTGCAGGCGGGTATTGTTGGTTTTCTCGTAGTAAACACCGGCTTTGGACTGACCCCAATCCCATAGACCGTTGTAGGTGAGTCCCCAGGACTGGCGATAGAGGCGATTTGTTTCGTGGCCGTACAGGGAGTCCACCAGCCCGTTCGGGCTAAGATTGCCGTTGCTGTACTGGGTATCACCAGCATAGATATTCCCCTGACGGCTATAGGCGTAGCTGAAATCGAGGATCTGTTGCGGGGTCATTTTCCATGACAGTAGCGCGTTAATGTCTTTATTGCGGACCCCTTCGCGCCCCGCAGCGTAAGAGCCGTTTTGCGCATGGTTAATATCCCAGGCGTCGGGTTCCGTTTTATTGATATTGCCATACAGGCGCATCGTCAGCGCCTCGCCGGCCAGTGGGCCGCTGAGATTGAAGTTAGCGCGATTGGTTGTGCCTTCTTTGTTGTTTTCCGGCTGGTTGGTGAAGAAAGACAGCGAACCGTGCCAGGTGTTGGTCGGACGTTTGGTAATGATATTGACCACTCCGCCCGCCGCGCCGGAACCATAGCGCGCGGCTGCCGGACCGCGGAGAACTTCAATCCGTTCGACCATTTCGGCAGGTACCCAGTTGCTGTCGCCCCGGGTATCGCGTTCGCCGCGCCAGCTATAGCGAACCGCGTTACGTGACGTGACCGGTACCCCATCTATCAGGATCAGGGTGTTCTCCGGCCCCATGCCGCGGATATCAATCTGGCGGTTGTTGCCCCGACTGCCGCTGGCGCTGTTGCCGGTCAAGTTCACCCCGGGCATTTTACGGATGATGTCTGAGAGATCGTTGACCGGCGGCTGCTTAGCAATATCCTCAGCCGTGATAATCGACACCCCGGGCTGTTGCTTAAGCGCCTCTTCCGCCGTACTGCGCACAATCATCGTTTCGGTATCTTGTTCTGATTCTTCAGCAAAGGCGTTAGGGGCGAGGAGACTGGATATGACCAGCGCCAGGGTCGTGGGCACAGAATATTGCGGCGATCTCATGTAAATATCCTTTTCAAAACAATGCAAAATGAGATCGAGAATATTAATGATAACAATTATCATTACAGTGTAACGAGATGAATCTCCATAAAATCCTCACAATTACCGCAACTTTTTATGCAGTTGAGAGAAATCGTGAAGAGAGCCTACACAGTGTGGCCGGGAAGCTGTCAGCGTATGCGCTGAGGTTGTGTGGTTGCAGGGAATGTTTGCCAGTGCAGTAAGCTTATAGGGGGCGAGCGCGGCGCGCGATGGCGCGCCGGCGGAGGGGTTAGTGGTGGTCGTCCTGCGGCATATGACGGTAGATGTAGATCCCGCTCAGCAAGGTAAAGACCAGCGTGAGGGCGGTTAAACCAAAGACCTTAAAGTTAACCCAGATATTCTGCGGCAGCCAGAAGGCGATATAGATATTGGCCAGCCCGCAGAGAATAAAGAACACCGCCCAGGCCAGGTTAAGTCGCGACCAGACCTGCTGCGGCAGGCTCAGCTCTTTACCCAGCATGCGCTGGATCAGCGGCTTTTTCATCACCCACTGGCTGAACAGCAGCGCGCCGGCGAACAGGGCATAGATCACCGTCACCTTCCATTTAATAAACTCATCATTATGGAAGAAGATGGTTAACCCGCCGAAGACGGCCACCAGCACGAAGGTGATCAGCGCCATTTTTTCCACTTTCCGGTAGCGCACCCAGCTGTAGATCAGCACGACGGCGGTCGCCACAATCAGCGCCGTGGTGGCGGCGTAGATATCGTAAAGCTTATAAAAGGCAAAGAAGACCACCAGCGGTAAAAAATCCAGAAACTGCTTCATACATCGATCCCGTCTTTCAGGACGGACCGGGGAAGGCCCCGGTCCTGGTTAAAATTAGCTGCGGATAAGCATATACACGCGGAATAAATAGATCAGCAACAGGGCGGAAATCAGGTTGCTGATGGTATTAATCACCACCGCGCCGACGTTTGGCGTCAGGGCGGCAAAGCTGGAAGCAAACAGTAACAGCAGGGTTTTCGCCACCAGCCAACCGATAATAGCCGGCGCCACCAGCCGCAGATTGGCCCACGCCAGGCGCATGCTGCTGCGCATGGCGCCGAGGATGCCCATTTTGTCCTGTACCAGCATGATCGGCGCAAAGGCCAGCACGATGGCCAGCAGCACGCCGGGCACCAGCACCAGCATCATCCCCATCTGCACCAGGAAGGTGGTGAACAGGATCAGCAGCAGCAGCTTGGGCAGCACCGGCGCCGAGGCGCCGATGGCGCGCAGGGCGCTAACGCGATGACCGGCGGAGACCAGCTGGATCAGCAGCAGGATGCCGCCGACGAGGATCGCATTACCTACCAGACCCGAGAAGGTTGATGCCGCCGAGGCGCGCAGCAGAACCTGCTGCTGCTCCGGCGTCATGTTCTGCACCAGCTCGAACAGCCCGGCGCTACCGGCGAGGTTATCGCCTTCGCTGAGTATCGACAGCTGCTCGTCGCTGGGTGAAAAGGCATGGCCAAGTACTACCGTAATAAACGCGCACAACAGCGCAATCAGTAAAATAGTAATGAACTGATTACGAAAAAAATTCCCGGTGTCACGGTAGACGGACTTCGCCGTGATAGACATGCATTCTCCTTGAGTGTCGCAGGTGTTAACTAGCCGGCGATTGTACCGCAAATCGTTCCGTCGTAGCACTCTCTGCGCCGGTCAGGGCAGGTATATCTTTGTAAAGAGGCCGCAATGGTGGCAGGCCGTAGCGCGCCCGCGCCCGGTTGCAGGCATCGTTTTCCTCGCCATTTTCCCCGGACATGGCGAATTCGCGACACGGCGAAGGCCGGTTTTCATAAATAGTGCAGTGAACGGCGTCGCCGATATCGCCAGACAGGGCCGCGCAGCGACTCTGGCGCTGGTTGGTGCCGCTCATGCAGCGCAGGAAAGGGGTCAGCGGTTCGGTCAGCGCGGAGGGCACCAGGCCGCCCGCATCGTCGGCTTCCGCCCAGTAGAAAGAGACTCGAAAATACGCACAACAGGCACCGCACGTCATGCACGGGTTGATTTCACTCATAATTACACCTGAAAAAAACGCATCAACACAGATTGTCGGCAGTTAACTTATCCAGCCGCCTCAGCGACGGCAAGAGGGGCAGAAATAAATTTTTGCGCGAAAAGTGAAAATTGATGTGCGAACAATTCAAGGCATTGCGATCGGTAGCAAAAATTAATCTGGATCAATAAATGTTAAATCTGAGGACTTAGTGTGATCTAAAACAGATCAAACGTAACTCGTTATAGGTATATTTGGCCGCGCTGAAAAACCATAATGAGGAAGTGGATATGAAGAAGTTAGCAGCGGCGGCATTGATTCTTGGCACGCTTTCTACCGGCAGCGTCTGGGCGCATGAGGCGGGGGAGTTTTTCATTCGTGCCGGGACCGCCACCGTCCGACCGACGGAGGGCTCTGACAATGTGTTAGGCAGCCTTGGCAGTTTCAACGTCAGTAACAATACCCAGCTGGGTTTAACCTTTACCTATATGGCGACCGATAACATTGGCGTGGAGTTGCTTGCCGCGACGCCATTCCGCCATAAGGTCGGCACCGGGCCAACCGGGACTATCGCCACCGTCCATCAGCTGCCGCCCACCCTGATGGCGCAGTGGTACTTTGGCGATGCGCAAAGCAAGGTGCGCCCGTACGTGGGGGCCGGTATCAACTACACCACCTTCTTTAATGAAGACTTTAACGATACCGGCAAGGCGGCCGGGCTTTCCGATCTGAGCCTGAAGGACTCCTGGGGCGCGGCGGGGCAGGTCGGCCTCGATTATCTGATAAACCGCGACTGGCTGCTGAATATGTCGGTGTGGTACATGGATATCGATACCGATGTGAAATTCAAAGCCGGCGGCGTGGACCAGAAAGTCAGCACCCGTCTGGATCCGTGGGTGTTTATGTTCTCCGCAGGCTATCGGTTCTAAATTCTTCTGTAAACTGGCCAACGGATGGCCAGTTCATTGTCTCGTCACACCTGTCTGCCGCAAGCCTCTGTCATCAACAGCGGATCACACTTCCGTCCACTGGCGCAGCAGGTTGTGATACATGTTGAGCAGGGAGAGGACCTCTTCTCCGTCGCCAAAGCGGGCCTTCAGAGACTGGATGGTGCGGTCCAGGTCGTAAAGCATCGCACGCTGCTTATCGTCGCGGACCATCGACTGGATCCACAGGAAAGAGGCCTGGCGGACGCCGCGGGTGACCGGGGTGACGCAGTGCAGGCTGCTGGCGGGATAGAGCACCAGATGCCCGGCCGGGAGCTTCACCCGATGTTGGCCATAGGTGTCTTCAATCACCAGTTCGCCACCCTCATAGCTCTCCGGATCGCAAAGGAACAGCGTCGCTGACAGATCAGTGCGCATCCAGCCCGCCTCGCCGTTCTGGCGAACGGCGCCATCGACGTGAAAACCATAGGTCTCCCCTGGCCCATAGCGGTTAAACAACGGCGCGGAAATCGTCCGCGGCAGCGCGGCGGAAAAAAACTGCGGATGGCCGCGCAGCATATCGAGCACAGCGGCCTGCAGGCGGGCATACAGCGGCGTTCGGGTATCGATCTGCTGGTTCTGTTTGACGGCCGCCCCCTGGCTACCCACCGTAACCCGCCCGTCGACCCACTCGGCCTGCGCCAGCTGCCGGGTAAATTCCGCCACCTGGTCTGTCGATAGCACGTCAGGAATGTGATACATCATCGCGGTGTTCTCTCTAAAAGGTGGGGCGCAACGGCCCCACGCGCAGACTCAGAAATGGACGTTCGCCGTCAGCATAAAGGTCCGGGGTTCGCCCGGATGATAGCGATAGCCGCTCTTGTTGATGGAGGCCACGTAATCGGTATCAAACAGGTTATACATATTGAGCTGCAGATCGAGGTTGCTGTTGACCCGATAGCCCAGTTTGGCGTCGGCAACCCAGTAGCCCTCGGTGTGATCCGGGGTACCGACCGCACCATCGCTGCCCCGGCGCAGGCTTCCGACATAGCGCACACCGCCGCCGACGGACAGATCGCTGGTGGCCTGATACTGCGTCCACAGCGTAAAGGCATGTTTCGGGGTGTAGGCCAGGGCGGAAGATCCATCCTGTGCAACGTTCTGTCCCTCCGTCACTGTCGCATGCTGCTGAGTGTAGCCGGCGATAATCGTCCAGTCCGGGGTCAGGTTTCCGGTCGCGGAGAGTTCATACCCCTCCACGCGCTTTTTGCCGTACTGCGACCAGGTTCCGTCATCGTTGGCGGCCACTTCGTTTTCAATATCGGTGCGGAATAATGCCGCGCTGAGCAGCAGACGGTTGTCGAAGATTTGCCACTTGGTGCCCAGCTCGCTGGATTTTGCCTTCTGCGGCTTAAAGTCGGTTCGGTTAGCGCTGTTGCCGCTGCCGCTGGCGGCCAGGGCGAAGCTGCTGCCTCCCGGCGGCTGCTGTGAGATGGCGTAGTTGACGTAGACATTGCCCTGCTCGGTTAAGCGGTACAGCGCCCCGGCTTTCCAGTTAACCAGATTGCCGGATTTAGCGGTATCGACAGTGGTGACCGGGCTGCCGGTCGACTGTCCGGGCGGGCAGGCGATAGCCCCGCGTCCGCTGCCGCCGCAGGCGGTGGCGCTGTCATATTTGGTATGGTAATTGTCGAGACGCAGCCCGCCGTTGATCTCAATCCGCTCGGTCAGCGTCAGCGTATCAAAGGCATAAATCCCGAAGGTATCGGTCTGGCCGTTGGCGTTCGCCCCGTTTCTGTCCAGCCCGCCAATCGACAGGTTGCTCACCGGATGGTAGAGATTCACCGCCGGCGCGGTCCTGGCGTTAACGCCATAGTTGGTCTGGTTTTCCCGGGTAAACTCCACGCCGGCGCTGACGTCATGGCCTATCGAGCCAGTATCGAAGGTCGAGGTGATATTGGTCTGGTTGGTCAGAATGCGGTTGCTGACATCTTTGGTATTAACCAGACGCGACCAGCTCCAGGTGTTGACGTCATTGATATCGGGGGCGGTGATATTGTTCGCGCCGCCCATCACCGCGGTCAAAAGATACTCCTGTTTCACTCGCGACCAGCGGGTGGTATTGCGCACGGTGGTATTCTCCGTCAGATCGTGTTCGAAGCGCAGGGTACCGCTGTCGGTAGTAGATTTATCGTAATCGGAGTCGGTGCCATAGAAATTGCTGGTATCGACCTTCCCGGTGGAGTTGAGTGCGGCATACTTCGGCGAAGGCGCCGAATAGCCCGGCAGGCCGACGGTAGGGATCCCGCCATCCGGGGTGTTGTTCTGCCGGACGTGCAGATAGTTCAGATACAGACGAGTTGGGGTATCAAGGCCGAAGGCTAGCGACGGTGCGATGCCATAGCGTTCGTTTTCAATGCGGTCCCGACCAGCGTCATGGGTTTTTTCCCCCATCAGGTTCAGACGGAACGCAGCGTTGTCGCTAAACGCCTGGTTCAGGTCGAGAGTGCCCCGGCGCGACCAGGCGCTGCCGATGCTGGCCGAGCCGTCGATCCCGGAGTCAAGGCGCGGCTGCTTGCTGATCATATTGATCGAGCCGGAGGGCGCGCTGCGGCCATAGTCCGTGCCGGCGGGCCCTTTGATGACTTCCACCTGCTGGCTATTGAAGGTATCGCGCGTCACGCTGCCGATGTCGCGAATGCCGTCCACATAGATGCTGTTAGAGGTATCCACGCCGCGCATAAAGATGGCATCCCCGGTGGTTGAGCTGCCATTCTCCCCGGCATAAAACGCCCCCACGCCGGGAACGTTTTTGAGGGCGTCAGTCAGGTTGGTGACGCCCTGATCTTTAATCACCTGTTCCGGGATCACGGTGATGGTGCGGGTGGTATCGACCAGCGGTTTATTGAACTTGGGATCGGCGGAAGCGCCGGGGGAGTAGAGTGAAGGCGGAGCGGCTTCCACTACCAGCGTCTCTTCACTATTTTTGACCGAATTTTCCGCTGCGATGCCTGCTGCCGGCGAGGCTCCCAGACACAGACCTGTAAACAATGCCAATGAGTTGAAACTGCCGAAAGGCAGAGAAGCGTTTTTTTCCATGATAAATGCAGGCTTATTTTTTGTTATGAGCACATATCACACCGCGCAAAAGCGACGTTATTCGTCGTCTGGCTTGCGCTGACCCGGTGTGATTCTATAAATGATAAAAAGAATAGTTATCATTTGCCTTAATATTTACATAGAAAAGTTAACCTTAAAACAACTTTCTTCACTTCGATTTACATAATTCACATTTTTTGAACGATAAAGCGGAAATATAGGGAATGTGCTGCAGAATAAGGTCGGTAGCAAGCCGCGCCGGGCGGGGTTAACTTCCGGGCGGCCATATGATGGTTGTTCCGGCACGGATCACCAGGGCACGGTACGGCCCTGGTAATCGAGATACTCCAGTCCCGGACGTTGCCGTTTGTCGAGCAGGACGTTCACCAGGCGTGGGATCGTCTCTTCGATGGTCAGCGGGGCATCTGCCCCGCCGAGCTCGGTGCGGATCCATCCCGGGGCCATCACCACCAGCGGATGGGAGGCCGAGGAGGGGCGAGCGGCGAAGCTGCGCATGAACATATTCAGCGCAGCTTTACTCCCGCGATAGAGTTCCCGCTGGCCGGTAAGGTTATTGGTCAGACTCCCCTGGCCGGAGGACATCACGCCGAGCAGCCCCTGCGGTTTAACTGCCTGCTGCAGGCGCTCGATAACCCGCATCGGCGCCAGGGCGTTTGTGAGCATCACCTGGTAAAACTCCTCGGTGGAGACGTCGCCAATGGTCTGCGATGGGTCACGATTGGTGGTGCCAGCATTGACAAACAGCATATCGAGGCTTGCCGGGGGAAGCGTCGCCTGCAGCGCGGCCAGCTGGGCTTCATCGCGGATGTCGAGCGTCGCCAGGCGTAGCCGCAGGGGATGCGTCTTGGCCAGGTCGTGGAGCGGCGTGTGGGATGATAAATCGCGCACGGTGCCGATGACCTCCCAGCCGTGCTGCAGGAACGTCGTCGCCATAGCATGGCCAAGGCCGCGCGAGGCGCCGACGATGAGGATAGTGTTGTGCTGATCGGATTTCATGATGTCTCTCGCTGCAGAAAGGAGGTCTTCACTATAATCAGGCCCGAGATCGGGCGGAAGACGCCGCCAGTGCACTCATATCTTGCAGCAAACGCCCTGTCTGGCGACTGGAGCGATAATGAACGATCCCGATTTTAATTTGCTGGCGGCCCTCGATCCGCTGCCGGTCAGTACCGAGGTGATTACGGTTTCGCAGGCGTGGCATCCGCGTCTGGAGCAGGCCCCGGCCACCGCTGGCTGCGGCAGCGGGTGCGTGAGGTGTGTCGCGAGTAAAAAAAAGCCCGCACAAGTGCGGGCAAAAATACTGGAAGCAATGTGAGCAATGTCGTACTGAATACCCGAGTGATTTACTCAACTATTCAGTGATGAGAAAGATAATATTTCTCATTTAAGATATCAACCCCATCTTTTGTGCGGAAGCGATTTTTTATCCTAGGGTGAAAACCGTGCGCTTCTGGCTGTCGTCCTGCGGCCAGGCCGCCGCGATCTCCTGCAGTGGCCGCGGGGTGGTGGCGATGGTCAATTTCCCCGGCACCGCCGCCTGCAGCATTTCGCCGGTCGCCGCCAGCAGCTGCGATACCGACAGGCTACCGATCCCGCTGCCCATCAGCAGGAGCGGGGCGGAACGCAGCACTGCGCCATTTAACGCGATATCGGCGCCAGCCAGGGAACCCACCTGCACATAGCGCACCGGACTGCCGGCAGGGGTATATTTCGCCAGTGCCGGCAATAATAATTCCGCGCTATGTCCCCACAGGTAATCGATGACCACATCGATCTGCGCGGCGCTGACCGCTGAAAATTGCCCGCTCAAGGTTTTATCATCAGCGGTTAACTGAATACACTCATCGGCGTCCAGCGCCGCGAGCGACTGCGCATTGCGCCCGGTTGCAATGATTTTTTTCGCCCCCAGATAGCGGGCAATCTGCACCGCCAACTGACCGGCGCTGCCGGTGGCGCCATTAATCAGCACCGTTTCGCCGGCCTGAAGCTGGGCGCGTGTCACCAGCGATTGCCCACGCGGACATACCGGGGTTGGCCATCGCCGCCGCCTGGATATCATCGAGCGCATCCGGCAGCGGCAGACAATTCTGCAGGGCGACCGGCGCCCGCTGCGCCATACTGCCGAAGGGGGCGGTGGGGAAGGCGAAGTAGACGCGCTGGCCCTGAGGTGTGGTGCCGACGCCATCGATACCGGGCACAAAGGGCAGATTGCCGTCGAAGCTGTAATGGCGTCCGGATGCCCGGGCCTTAACCACATGGCTTATCGCGGCGGCGCGGACGTCAATGAGCGTCTGGCCGGGCGCGGGCTGCGGGTCGATAAAATCGGCCCAAACCGGGCCTTCTGCGAGGTCAAAAACCACGGCTGCTTTCATAAATTATCTCCTGTCGGGAATTATGTGTAAAATACACATATTGTTTTGCAGCACTATACGCGGAAAATTAATACATGCAAGATGCACATAATGACTACGACATTACCGACTTTCACGGCGCGCTGCTGGATATCATCAGCGTAATGAACCAGCCGCTGCGCGATGAGCAGATCCTGCAGGCAGCCGGCGTCCAGCTGGAACAGATGCTGTTTCCGCTGCTTGTGGCGGTAGGGCGCCATGGCCCGGTGGGGGTGGTTGAACTGGCGGATCATTTAGGGCGCGATTACACCACCGTCAGCCGCCAGGTGAAAAAACTGGAAGCCCAGGGACTCGCCTGTAAGCAACCGAACCGTCATGATCGACGGATCAGCGAAGTGACGCTTAGCGCCAGCGGACAACAGATGATCGACAGTATTGCGGTAGCGCGGCGGCGGTTAATGAATCAGGTGCTGGCGCAGTGGCCGGAAGATGAAGTGCAGGCGCTGTTTCGCTTAACGCGCAAATACGCCGACAGTTTGCAGCAACCAGGCTAAATTCTCGTGTGTTGCCGCCTGGCGCAACAATTAGCTTTTGCGTCACAACTCACGGGTCAGTTCGTCGATGTTGTCGGAAAGTATCTCCAGCAGGGATCTCACATAGAGAGTGTTGTTTCCCTGATGCCACATCGCGCTGAGGGGGAGCCCTTCGACATGCTTTTTCGGCGTGAGCGCAAGGTATTTCACGCCGTCGGCATTCATGTCTTTATAGGACGCTGGCACCAGAGCAATGCCGAGTCCTGCGGCAACAAAACTCAGGATAGTCTGCTTCTCTTCAGCATACTGCGCGATGACAGGCATGCTGCCCCCCTCTTTGAAAATATTCATTGTCAGGTCATGGCTGTGACGCCGGGTGCGTCTTTCCGGCAAGATAACAGGCTCGTGCCGAAAGTCATCGATACTGACTTCATCATAACTGACCAGCCGGTGGTTAGTGGGCACGGCGAGCACGCAAGTTTCATTGGCAATAAATCGCGTTGTCAGCATGGCATCAATGTGTTCCGGCGGGCGCACAAAAACCACATCCAGCCACCCTGAAATGAGTCGGGGGATAAGTTTGTGAGATTTATCTTCTGTAAGATGAATATCTGCTTCAGGAAAACGCCTGACGAAAAGATTAAGCAATTCAGGAAGTAATCCTTTGGCTGCGCTGTCGATAGCCCCGATCCGCAACGTTCTTTTCTGCAACAGGCTATTTTTCCGGAATCGCTGCCGTAGCGCATCGAAATCAGCAATGACCGTTTTGGCCTCATTTAAAAAGGCGGCGCCTTCAGGTGTTAGCGACACGTTGCGGGTCGATCGATTCAGTAGCCTGATCCCCAAATCATCTTCCAGTAGCTTAATAAAGCGACTCAGTGACGCAGGCATCATTTCGAGTTTACGGGCAGCCCGGCCAAAGTGAAGCTCATCACCTAACACCACAAAGCAACGTAGCTGATTTATATCCATTTTTTCACCAAAACCTGATTATACAAATTATTTATATAAAGCCGAGCCGATGATAAAGCGGTTCAAAACTTCATACTGGGATTATTACAAAACGATAACAACCCTACATCACTATGGAGCATCCCGTCATGAAAAACGACCTCGAAAAGAAGGTGATGCGTAAGGTTACCCTGCGCATTATTCCTTTCATCATGCTGCTGTACTTCATTGCCTTCCTTGACCGCGTCAACATTGGCTTTGCCGCCCTGACCATGAATCAGGATCTGGGATTTTCACCCACCGTTTTTGGTCTGGGCGCTGGAATTTTCTTCCTGGGTTATTTTCTGTTTGAGGTACCGTCAAACTTAATTCTTCATAAAGTGGGCGCCCGCATCTGGATCGCCCGCGTCATGATTACCTGGGGATTCGTCTCTGGCTGCATGGCTTTTGTGCAGGGCACGACGAGCTTCTACATTCTGCGTTTTCTGCTCGGCGTGGCGGAAGCCGGTTTCTTCCCGGGGATCATTCTCTATCTCAGCTACTGGTTTCCTGCCGCCAGGCGTGCGCAGGTCACTGCCATCTTTATGGCCGCAGCTCCCCTGTCGACAGCACTGGGATCGCCGGTTTCGGCCGCACTGCTGGAGATGCATGGCTTCCTTGGCTACGCCGGCTGGCAGTGGATGTTTGTACTGGAAGCTTTGCCGGCGCTGGTGCTCGGTGTTGTGGTTCTGTTCTTCCTGACGGATCGTCCGGCCAAGGCCAAATGGCTGACTGATCAAGAGCGTGCCTGGCTGGAAAACGCCATGCAAGACGAGGAGCGGGCACGGGCGGCAAAACAGAGCCATTCCAGCGCATGGCGAGGGCTAGCGGATATACGCGTCCTGGCGCTGGCGCTGGTCTATTTCGGTACCTCAGCCGGGCTGTATACGCTTGGCATCTGGTCCCCGCAAATCATTCGCAGTTTCGGTGCTTCCTCGCTGGAGATTGGTTTCCTGAACGCCTTTCCGGCGGTGATCGGCGTCATCGCCATGATCCTCTGGGCGCGTCATTCCGATCGAACCAAAGAGCGCAGCTGGCACGTCATTGGCGCCTGCCTGCTGGCGGTTGCCGGGCTGATATACGCCGGTAATGTCAGCACATTGTTTACCGTAATGGTCGCCTTAACGCTGGTCACCGTGGGGATTAGCGCATCAAAACCCCCTTTGTGGAGCATGCCAACCCTGTTCCTCAGCGGCCCGGCTGCGGCCGCTGGCATTGCCGCTATCAACTCCATCGGCAACCTCGGCGGTTTCGTTGGCCCGATGATGATTGGCGTGATCCGCGAGCAAACCGGTAGCTACAGCTGGGGCCTGTACTTTGTCGCCGGATTGCTGGCGCTCTCGGCCCTCGTGGTCATGATTCTTTCTGCCAGAGCGAACAAATCGCCGACGGCAGAGCTTCCACATCCTCATACTCATTAACTGGAGAAGTAACGATGCGTCACTACAAAATTGCTGCCATCCCTGCGGACGGTATCGGACCGGAAGTCATTTCGGCAGGTATTGAAGTCTTGCACGCGCTGACGCGCCACGATCCGCAACTGAAATTTGATATAGAGACCTTTGACTGGGGGTCAGACTATTACAAAAAACATGGCGTGATGATGCCGGAAGAAGGGCTGAACATGCTGAAAGCATTTGATGCCATTTACTTCGGCGCGGTGGGGGCCCCGGATGTCCCTGACCACATCACACTCTGGGGCCTGCGGCTGCCTATTTGCCAGGGCTTTGACCAGTACGCCAATGTGCGACCCACCAAAATTCTGCCGGGCGTCACTTCACCGCTGCGCAACCGCGGGCCTGGCGATCTTGACTGGGTCATCGTGCGCGAAAACTCCGAAGGTGAATATTCTGGTAACGGCGGCCGTACCCACCGTGGTTTACCTGAAGAAGTCGGTACCGAAGTGGCAATCTTTACCCGTGTTGGGGTGACACGCATTATGCGCTATGCCTTCAGACTGGCACAGTCTCGTCCACGTAAACTGCTGACCGTGGTGACCAAATCCAACGCCCAGCGCCATGGTATGGTGATGTGGGATGAGATTGCCGCTGAAGTGGCGCAGGAATTCCCGGATGTGCAGTGGGACAAAATGTTGGTCGATGCCATGACGCACCGTATGACGTTGCATCCCCAAACCCTGGATACCATCGTTGCCACCAATCTGCACGCCGATATCCTTTCCGATCTGGCTGGCGCGCTGGCGGGTAGTCTGGGCGTAGCGCCGACCGCGAATATTGATCCTGAACGCCGCTTCCCTTCCATGTTCGAACCGATCCATGGTTCCGCATTCGATATCACCGGCAAAGGGATTGCGAACCCCATTGCCACTTTCTGGACCGCGGTACAGATGCTTGAACATCTGGGCGAACGCCATGCCGCTGCGCTGATTATGGAAAGCATTGAGTATGTGTGTGAAAAAGGCATTCTGACGCCAGATGTCGGTGGCTCAGCCAATACCGCGGAGGTGACACGCGCCGTGGTGCACTACATTGACGCTAAAGCTGACATTGCCGAGACCGCATAAACATGAATAACGAACAGGCTGCAGAGATCCTGCAGGATATCTTTCAACATGCGGTCAACAGTGCCCGCGCCGGGCCGGTGACCCTGGCTAACCTGCCGGAAAAACCTCGCGGCCGTTGTGTGGTGATCGGTGCGGGTAAAGCGTCCGCGGCAATGGCGGCTGCCGTGGATGCGGCCTGGCCGGATGTGGCGGTGTCGGGCGTGGTGGTGACGCGTTACGGTTACGCGGTTCCTGCGGGCCGCATCCGCATTATTGAGGCGGCTCATCCCGTATCAGATGCCATGAGCGAGGTTGCCGCAATGCTGATTGTGGAGACGCTGCGCGGTTTAACTGCCGATGATCTGGTGCTGGCATTGATTTCAGGGGGAGGGTCGGCGCTGATGGCGCTGCCCGCCCCGGGGTTAACGTTGGCAGATAAGCAGACCATCACCCGGGCCCTGCTCCATAGCGGGGCCAGCATCAAAGAGATGAATCTGGTACGTCGTCATCTCTCAGCGGTGAAAGGCGGAAAGCTGGCGACCATGGCGCAACCGGCGCGCATCGTATCACTGATTATCAGCGATGTGCCTGGCGATAATCCGACGGACGTAGCGTCTGGCCCCACCGTTGCCGATAACAGCGCACCACGTGATGCGCTCCGGGTACTGCAGCGGTATGGCATTGCGATACCGAAGCCCGTTAGCGAACGGCTAAACCAGCCGGCCGGCCCGGTGGAAAACGCCGCGACAGGCGAGGTCAGGCTTATCGCCACGCCGGCGATGGCGTTAGCGGCGGCGGCTCTGGCCGCACGACAACATGGGTTCACCCCCCTTATTTTGGGGGATGCTATAGAAGGTGAAAGCAGGGAAGTGGCGGTGGTCATGGCCGGTATGGCGAGATCGGCGAAGCAGTATGGTCACCCGATTTCAGGGCCTGCTGTGCTGTTGTCAGGTGGCGAAACCACGGTGACAGTAAACAACACTCAGCCTGGAAAAGGGGGCCGCAATACCGAGTTTTTACTCAGTCTGGCCTGTGCGCTCCAGGGGGAACACGGTATCTGGGCCATGGCGGGAGATAGCGATGGTATTGATGGCACAGAAGATGCCGCAGGTGCGATCGTCTTCCCGGATACGCTTGCGCGCGGCAAGCTGAGCGGTCTTAATGCAGTGCAATATCTGGATGGCCATGATAGTTACTGCTATTTTCACGCGCTTAATGATTTGCTGATCACCGGCCCGACGTTAACCAACGTCAATGATATTCGGGCAATATTGATTGCCTGACTGTATCGCTCTCCTGTGCCAGGGAGAGCGATATTTTTCCCTTTCAACATAGTTCAAATCTTCGGTATCCGCCCGCCATCCATTTCCACGCTAAAGCGCATCGCCTGGCGTCAAGGTGTCGATCATCGGTCCGTCTGATGTGTTGGCGTGCAAGATGACATGGAAAGGAAGGTAACGCGTGGAAATCGCCGCCTGGCGCGATGCCAGGCGGCTGATGGTCAGGCGGTTTTGGTCGCTGCCTTCAGGCTCTGGACGAAGGCTTTCAGCTCGTCGAGCATGGTCTGCGGCTCATCGAGGTGGCGTTCGATGATTTTGACGATGGCGGAACCGGAGATAGCCCCGGCGGCTCCGGCGTCAATAGCGGCGCTCACCTGCTCCGGCGCGGAGATACCAAAGCCCTGCAGCGGCGGCGCGGCGTGATATTCCGCCAGCTTCTCCACCAGGTGGTGCAGCGGAAGCGCGGCGCGATTTTCCGCACCCGTCACTCCGGCGCGCGACAGCAGATAGGTGTAGCCGCGGCCATAAGAGGCAATCTGGCGCAGTAAATCGTCATCCGCATTGGGCGGGCAGATGAAAATCGGCGCGATGTTATGGCGCATCGCCGCCTGGCGGAACGGGGCGGACTCTTCCACCGGCACGTCGGCCACCAGCACCGAGTCGACGCCGACGCGGGCGCACTGGGCATAGAACGCATCGATGCCCGGGCTGAAGACGAGGTTGGCATATATCAGCAGGCCGATTGGGATGGTCGGATGCTTCTGGCGGATCGCCGCCAGCATCTCAAAGCACTGCGCCGGGGTCACTCCCGCGGCGAAGGCGCGCAGGGCCGCGCCCTGGATGGTCGGGCCGTCCGCCAGCGGGTCGGAGAAAGGGATCCCCAGTTCAAGGGCATCGGCGCCGCCTTCGATCAGCGCATCGATAATTTTCAGCGACTGCTCCGGTCCCGGATCGCCAAGGGTGACAAAGGGGACGAAGGCGCCTTCCTGGCGATTTTTCAGTTGGGCAAACAGCGTCTCATAGCGTTCCATCAGATTTCCCCTCGCGCTTTCAGGATGTCATGTACGGTGAAAATGTCTTTGTCGCCGCGGCCGGAGAGATTAACCACCAGCAGCTGCTCTTTTTCCGGGTTCTCGCGCATCATCTTCAGCGCGTGGGCCAGAGCGTGAGAGGACTCCAGCGCCGGGATAATCCCTTCGTGGCGGGAAAGCGCTTTAAACGCGTCCAGCGCTTCGTCGTCGGTGATCGACACATAGTCAGCGCGACCGGTGCTGTTCAGAAACGCGTGCTGCGGCCCAACGGACGGGAAGTCCAGCCCGGCGGAAATGGAGTAAGACTCTTCGATCTGGCCGTCGGCGGTCTGCATCATCGGCGACTTCATACCGAAGTAGATCCCAACGCGGCCATGCTTCAGCGGCGCGCCGTGCTCGCCGCTCTCGATACCGTGTCCGGCGGGCTCCACGCCGATCAGGCCGACGTTGGTTTCCTCGATAAAATCAGCGAACATGCCGATGGCGTTTGATCCGCCGCCGACGCAGGCGATCACCGCGTCCGGCAGGCGGCCCTCTTTTTCAAGGATCTGCGCTTTGGTCTCTTCGCCAATCATGCGCTGGAATTCACGCACAATCGTCGGGAACGGGTGCGGACCGGCGGCGGTGCCCAGCATATAGTGCGCCTTTTCGTAGCTGCCGGACCAGTCGCGCAGCGCCTCGTTACAGGCATCTTTCAGCGTGGCGGAGCCGCTGTGCACCGGGATCACCTCGGCGCCCATCAGGCGCATACGGAACACGTTCGGCGACTGGCGCTCGACGTCCTTGGCACCCATGTAGATACGGCATTTCAGGCCGAGCAGGGCGCTGGCCAGCGCTGAGGCGACGCCGTGCTGACCGGCGCCGGTCTCGGCGATAATTTCAGTTTTGCCCATCCGTTTGGCCAGCAGAGCCTGGCCCAGCACCTGGTTGGTTTTGTGCGCGCCGCCGTGCAGCAGATCTTCGCGTTTCAGATACAGGGTGGTGCGGGTGCCTTCGGTCAGATTCCGGCATTTGGTCAGGGCCGTCGGACGACCGGCGAGTTTTTCAGCAGGTCGGTGAATTCCGCCTGAAAGGCCGGGTCCTTCTGCGCGCTGACAAAGGCTTCTTCCAGCTGGCGCAGGGCGGGCATCAGGATCTGCGGCACATACATGCCGCCGAATTCGCCGAAGTAGGGGTTCAGTAAAGTGCTCATTATTGCTCCTTAATATGCGCGCAGCGTCTGGAATACCGAGGCCAGCTTGCTGGCGTCTTTAATCCCGGGTTGCGACTCTACGCCTGAATTGAAATCGAGTCCGGCACAGCCGCTTTTGGCCGCTTCCACACAGTTATCGGCGCCGAGGCCGCCCGCCAGCATGACGTTGCGCAGATCCTGGCCCTGCAGCAGGCTCCAGTCAAAGCGCTGGCCGCTGCCGCCCTGGCCGTTGTCGAGCAGGTACTTGTCGACATGGTGGAGCGTACGGGCCGGGAAGGTTTCGCCGACGCTAAGCGCTTTCCAGATGCGGACTTTGTCCGCGAGGGCGTCGCGCAGCGCGTCGATATAGGCCTGGTCTTCATCACCGTGCAGCTGCACGGCGGCCAGCCCCAGAGCCTGCGCGCGGACGACCACCTCCTCCAGCGGCGCATTGCGGAAGACGCCGACGTACTGCAGCGGCGCAGCGGCGATCACCGCTTTGGCCTGGGCGTCATTCACCGCTCGCGGCGAGGTCGGGACGAAGATCAGCCCACCGTAAATGGCGCCGGACTCCCAGGCCACCTGGGCATCCTGCGGGCGCGTCAGGCCGCACACTTTGTTCTCGCCGAGCAGCACGCGTTTAACCGCCGCTTCCAGATCCGCCTGCTCCATCAGGGCGGAGCCGATCAGGAAGCCGTTGGCGAAGTGGCTCAGCTCGCGCACTTCGGCATAGGTATGGATGCCGGATTCGCTGATCACCGTGACATCCGGGCCGAGACGCGACGCCAGCTGACGGGTGCGGTTAAGGTCAATCGACATATCGCGCAGGTCGCGGTTGTTAATGCCCACCACCTTCGCCTTCAGGGCGATGGCGCGCTCCAGTTCCTCTTCATTGCTGACTTCGGTGAGCACGCCCATATTCAGGCTGTGAGCCACCGCCGAGAGCTGACGATACTGTTCATCGTCGAGCACCGAGAGCATCAGCAGGCAGGCGTCGGCCTGATAGTAGCGCGCCAGGTAGATCTGGTAAGGGTCGATGGTGAAGTCCTTACACAGGATCGGCTGCGGCGCGACCTGGCTGACGATCGGCAGGAAATCGAAGCTGCCCTGGAAATATTTCTCATCACACAGCACCGAGATCGCCGAGGCGTAGTGCTTGTAGATGCTGGCGATCGCTGCCGGATCGAAATCCTCGCGAATCAACCCCTTCGACGGCGAGGCCTTCTTGCACTCGAGAATAAACGCGGTGCGGGTGCCGGCCAGCGCGTCATAGAAATTGCGCTGCGTCGGGACGATCTCATTCTGAAAACTGGCTAACGGTTGTTGTTGTTTGCGGGCTTCCACCCAAATCGCTTTGTCGGCAACGATTTTTGCTAAAACGGTTTGCATTATTTACCCTCTTGCCGCTAAGGCGGTCACTCTGTCATAGGCCGCGCCGCTGTGCAGCACATCCAGTACCTGCTGAGCGTTAGCTTTCAGATCTTCATGCCCGTGTAAACGCATCAACATGGCGACGTTGGCGGCGACGGCGGCTTCGTGAGCGGCTTCACCTTTACCTTGTAGCAAGCGCGTCAGAATGTCACGGTTTTCTTCCGGGGTGCCGCCCGCCAGCTGCGCCTGATGGTAAGGCGTCAGGCCGAAGTCGTCGGCAGTCAGCTGATAGCTTTTAATTTCCCCGTTATGCAGTTCGGCCACCACCGTAGGCGCATGCAGTGAAACTTCATCCATCCCACCGCTGTGCACCACCGCCGCGCGCTGATAACCCAGCACGCGCAGGGTCTCGGCGATCGGCAGCACCAGTTCCGGGCTGTAGACGCCAATCAGCGCCAGCGGCGGATGCGCCGGGTTGATCAGCGGGCCCAGCACGTTGAACAGGGTGCGAGTCTTCAGCTGCTGACGGACCGGCATCGCGTGGCGGAAACCGGTGTGGTACTTCGGCGCGAACAGGAAGCAGACGCCCAGCTCATCAAG
This sequence comes from Klebsiella sp. 4_1_44FAA, assembly GCF_000238715.1. NCBI lineage: Bacteria > Pseudomonadati > Pseudomonadota > Gammaproteobacteria > Enterobacterales > Enterobacteriaceae > Klebsiella > Klebsiella sp. 4_1_44FAA. The sequence continues at coordinate 392,481 of NZ_JH414802.1, read as the reverse complement.
CGCGGCGCGGGATTTATCGGCGTTCATATCGAGATTAATGCCGAAGGCCGCCAGCAGGTCAGAAGAGCCTGATTTACTGGAGACGCTGCGGTTGCCGTGTTTCGCCACTTTTAACCCGCAGGCCGCAGCGACAAAGGCGCTGGCGGTGGAGATATTGATGCTGTTGCTGCCGTCGCCACCGGTGCCAACGATGTCGGCAAACAGGTAGTCCGGGCGCGGGAACGGCGCGGCGTTTTCCAGCAGCGCGGTAGCGGCGCCGGCAATTTCCTGCGGCTGCTCGCCGCGCACTTTCATGCTGACCAGCGCGGCGGCCAGTTGCTCAGGCTTCACTTCGCCGCGCACGACGGCGGAGAACAGCTGGTGGCTCTCCTGCTGGCTCAGGGTTTCCGCCTGGTACAGTTTCTCAAGGATCGGCTGGAGGGTGTTGGTATGCTCCAGCTTCTGCAGCGCCCAGGCCAGGGTCTGCTCCAGCAGCCGCGCGCCCTGAGTGGTAAGGATCGATTCCGGATGGAACTGGAAGCCGCACACCCGGTCCGCATCGTGACGCACCGCCATCACCATACCGTTGAAATTGGCGTTAATCGTCAGCCCGGCGGGAATATTGCTGCCGACCAGCGAGTGGTAGCGCGCCACCGGCAGCGGGTTAGCCAGACCGGCAAACATCGCCTGGCCGTCGTGCTCAATGCTGGAGGCTTTGCCATGGAGGATCTCGCCCGCCTGGCCGACATAGCCGCCGTAGGCTTCGACAATGGCCTGGTGGCCGAGGCAGATGCCGATGATCGGCAGCTTGCCGCGCATACGGGTCAGCAGCTCCGGCATGCAGCCGGCTTCGCTTGGCGTACCCGGGCCCGGGGAGAGCATCAGCACCGGGTTGTCCATGGTGCCCAGACGCTCAATCAGCGCCTGCGCCGGAACGGAGTTGCGATAAATCACTACGTTATGGCCGTTGGCGCGCAGCTGGTCTGCCAGGTTATAGGTAAAGGAATCGATATTATCGAGCAGCAGAATGTCAGCCATCAGAAAATCTCCTTCGCGTGATGGGCCTGGGCAATGGCGCGCAGCACCGCGCGGGCTTTATTTCGGGTCTCATCCGCTTCCGACTGGGGAACCGAGTCGAGCACAATGCCGGCTCCGGCCTGGACGGTAGCGATACCTTCCTGCACGTAGGCGGAACGGATGACGATGCAGGTGTCGAGGTCGCCGTGGGCGGTGAAATAGCCCACCGCGCCGCCGTAGCTGCCGCGGCGTTTACCTTCGGCGGCGGCAATCAGCTGCATGGCGCGGACCTTCGGCGCGCCGCTGAGGGTGCCCATATTCATGCAGGCGCGATAGGCGTGGAGGACGTCGAGATCCTGACGCAATTCGCCTACTACACGGGAGACCAGATGCATCACGAAGGAGTAGCGGTCAACCTTGGTTAAATCAGCGACATAGCGGCTGCCCGGGGTGCAGATGCGCGCCAGGTCATTACGCGCCAGGTCCACCAGCATCAGGTGTTCGGAAAGCTCTTTATGATCGGTGCGCATTTCCAGCTCGATGCGGCTGTCGAGGTCGCGATCCAGCGAGCCGTCGGCGCGGCGGCCGCGTGGCCGGGTGCCGGCGATGGGGTAGATCTCAATCTGACGGCTGACGGCATCATACTTCAGCGAGCTTTCCGGCGAGGCGCCGAACAGGGTGAAATCATTGTCCTGCATAAAGAACATGTACGGGCTGGGGTTGCTCTTCTTCAGCACATCATAAGCGGCCAGCGGCGATGGGCAGGGCAGAGAGAAGCGGCGGGAAGGAACCACCTGGAAGATTTCCCCGGCGCGGATCGCGCGCTGCATTTTGCGCACCACCGCGCCGTACTCTTCATCGCTCTGGTCAACGTCGCAGCGCATTTCGGCCACGGTGGTAACCGGTAGCGGCGCCGGCGGCTCGTTCAGCTGCTGACGCAGCTGGCTCAGGCGCTGCTCCAGGCGCTGTTTTTCACTCTCCAGCGGGGTGAACAGGCTGGCCTGAATGCGGGTATGCTTGGTCTGATGGTCGATGACCAGCAGGGTTTCCGCCAGATAGAAGCAGTAGTCCGGGCAGGCGGTGTCGCTTTGCAACTGGGGAAGATCTTCAAAACCGGCCACCAGGTCATAGGCGAACAGGCCGCCGAAGAACATCGCTTCGCGCTCGTTGTCCGGAACGCTCACCAGCTCCTGCAGGAGACGGAAGGCGTCAAACACCGACAGTGAGCAGAGACGGGCGTCTTCATCGAGCAGGGCGCTGACGGCCGGGAAGGTCAGGATGCGGCCGTTGGGCTGGCGCTGATTGTTGATCCCGGAGGGCAGCGCGCCGTCCAGTAGTTCCAGCAGCGCCGCGCCGTTGGCGGAGAGGGCCTGAATAGTGACAGTGTCACCAAGGGCCGTAATGCGCAGCGCGCTATCGACCAGCAGCAGGCTTTTTAAGTCATCTTTGCTGTCGATGTCAGCGGATTCCAGCAGCAGCGTCGCCGGACGGGCGCCGCACAGTTGGTGGAATAACGCCGTCGGGTTCTCCCGGTAGATGGCGTCGCTGGTGAGAAGCTCGAGTGCCGGTTTGGATGTTTGCATTATTGTTCTCGCCTGTTCGTATTATTTTTGTCCAATAAAAAGCCCGCTCATTGGCGGGCCGGGTATCTGTATGCTGAATGCAAAACGCGATCACGCCGCCCGTCGTCAGGAGGTGCGCCACCAGCTGTGCAGAGTGATAAAGTGCATTTTCATCGTGATACCCCTTCATGTGAACTTGCGTACTAGTTAACTAGTTCGATGGAATAAAGTCAACCCTTGTTTGCAGATTTTCTCTGCCTGTCGGTATGATAATGCGCTTATTTACGTTGATGTCCAGCAGGAGTCCTTTTGAGCGACAGCCAATACGCAGTGATTTACGATCTGCACAGCCATACCACCGCCTCTGACGGGCGGCTGACTCCGCAGGAACTGGTCCATCGCGCCCATGAGATGCGCGTCGGCACCCTGGCGATCACCGACCATGACAGCGTGGCGGCGATCCCGGCGGCCCGGGAGGAGATCGCCCGCGCCGGATTACCCTTGACCCTGGTGAACGGCGTCGAGATTTCCACCCTTTGGGAGAATCACGAGATTCATATTGTGGGTCTGAATATTGATATTGCGCACCCAACGATGACCGCCCTGCTGGAGGAGCAGAAAGCGCGGCGCCAGCAGCGCGGTCAGATGATTGCCGAGCGCCTGGAGAAGGCGCGGATCCCCGGCGCCTGGGAAGGGGCGCTGCGACTGGCGGACGGTGGCGCCGTCACCCGCGGCCATTTTGCCCGTTTTCTGGTGGAGGCCGGCCATGCGAAAAACATGGCGGAAGTCTTCAAAAAATACCTTGCCCGCGGGAAAACCGGTTACGTGCCGCCGCAGTGGTGTACAATAAAACAAGCGATTGATGTGATTCATCATTCTGGCGGCAAGGCGGTGATTGCCCATCCCGGGCGCTACGATCTCTCCGCCAAGTGGTTGAAGCGGCTGTTGGCCCACTTTAGCGAGCAGGGCGGTGATGCCATGGAAGTGGCCCAGTGTCAGCAGGCGCCCCATGAACGCGCCCAGCTGGCCACCCTGGCCGTGCAGTTTGGTCTTCTGGCGTCGCAGGGATCCGATTTTCATCAGCCCTGCGCGTGGATCGAACTTGGCCGTAAGCTCTGGCTTCCTGCCGGCGTGGAAGGCGTCTGGCACAGTTGGGAAGCGGCCGCCGAATAAAAATTGAGAGGGAAGTATGAGCCAGTTTTTTTATATCCATCCGGATAACCCGCAGGCGCGGTTGATTAACCAGGCGGTGGAGATTGTGCGTAAGGGCGGGGTGATCGTTTATCCTACCGACTCCGGCTACGCGCTGGGCTGCAAAATTGAAGACAAGGGGGCGATGGAGCGGATCTGCCGCATTCGTCAGCTGCCGGACGGCCACAACTTTACCCTGATGTGCCGCGATCTGTCCGAGCTGTCAACCTACGCTTTTGTGGATAATGTGGCGTTTCGCCTGATGAAAAACAACACGCCGGGCAACTATACCTTTATCCTTAAGGGGACCAAAGAGGTGCCGCGTCGGCTGCTGCAGGAGAAGCGTAAAACCATCGGCATGCGCGTCCCGTCTAACCCCATCGCTCAGGCGTTGCTCGAGACCTTAGGCGAGCCGATGCTCTCCACGTCGCTGATGCTGCCCGGCAGCGACTTTACCGAATCCGACCCGGAAGAGATCAAAGATCGTCTGGAGAAAGTGGTGGACCTCATCATTCACGGCGGTTTCCTTGGGCAGCAGCCGACCACGGTTATCGATCTCACTGAAGACACCCCGGTGGTGCTGCGCGAAGGCGTCGGCGACGTGAGGCCGTTTCTCTAAGGCTATCTGCCGGGCGGTGCATCATGCGCCGTCCGGTACCCCGCGTTTTCGCCCCGACGGCACGATAATCATCCATAGCGCTACACAAACTAGCAGCGCGCCGAGAATCAATCCTTTCTCCACCGTCTCTCCGAGGCAGAGATAGCCCCACAGCGCCGCAAAAGGTGGGATCAAAAAGGTCACCGACAGCGAACGCAGCGGCCCTATATCTGCAATCAAGCGGAAGTAGAGAATATACCCTGCCGCCGTGCAGACCACGCCCAGCATGACTATCGCTATCCACGGCAGACTCTGCCGCCAGTCTATGGCAGGCCCATGCCAGCAGGACCAGAGAAAGAAAGGAAACAGAAACAGCGTGGCGCCGACCTGGCTACCCAGCGCGACGCGTTCAGCCTCGAGGCCGCCTCGCTGCTGGATCCAGCGGCGGGTCAGAAAGCCGGCCAGACCGTAACAGGCGGTCGCGGTCAGGCAGGCGCCAATCCCCGGCAGCAGCAGGGCGGCGCTAAGGCCAGACGTCGGGCGCGCGATCACCGCCACGCCAATGGCGCCCAGTATCGCGCCGCCGCCTTTGCGCAGGGTTAACGGTTCTGCAAAGCATAACGCGCCGATCAGCACCCCCATCATCGGCGCCGTGGCGTTAAGCGTGGCGGAGTACCCTGCCGGCAGCCATTGCGCGGCAAGGCAGTACATGAGAAAAGGAAGGCCTGAATTAATGACCCCCAGCTGCAGAGTGGATGTGAATTTTCCCTGATACCCGCTCCATTTACCCTGCACGCCGAGTAACAGACCGAGCGCGATAGCGGCGAACAGTACGCGAAGAAAAGCGCTGTTCAACGCCCCGAAGGCCGGGGTGGTGATGCGCATAAACAAAAAGCTGGCGCCCCAGAGGGCGGCGAGCAGCAGCAGGCGGCCATAGTCGATAACACGCATGATTGACTCCTTGTAGTCACGAAGGAAGTCAACTGTAGAACCCACGTGCAGCGTGCGACAAACGCGTTATGCTTACATGATTAAGTTTTTCTTAACTGAGGTTCCATACCCATGAAACTCCCGCCGCTGAATGCGTTGCGCTGCTTTGAGGCGGCGGCACGGCTGCTCAGCCTGAAGCTGGCCGCCAGTGAGCTTTGCGTCACGCCCAGCGCCGTCAGCCAGCAGATTGCCCGCCTTGAGGAGACGCTGAATGTCCCGCTATTTATCCGTACTCCGCGACGGTTACAGTTAACGGCGGTGGGAGAGATCTACCTGCGGGCCGTTCAGCCGGCGTTTCATCAGATAGCCGCCGCCACCCAGCGTCTGCAGGTGCCCCCGGGACCAGAAAAGGTGGCTATCAGCTGTACCAGCGGCTTCGCCATTCAGTGGCTGCTGCCGCGGCTGGCTGATTTTGAACGACGCTATCCGCAGATAGAGATCCAGATCGGCACCACCAACCGGCGAGTGGATTTGCTGAGTGAAGGGATCGATTTTGCCGTGCGTCATGGTGTCGGCGGCTGGCCGGAACTGCAGGCTTACCGCCTGCTGGATGACGACCTGATGCCGGTCTGTAGCCCGCAGCTGATCGCTCCGCGCCGGACGCTCACCGATGCGAGCGATCTACTGCAGTATCCGCTGCTGCACGATGAACATCGTGAAGACTGGGCGCTGTGGTGTGAGGCCGTGGGGCTGGCGCCGCACATCGCGCGGCGTGGGCCGGTGTTCACTGATTCCAACGGCGTGACGGAGGCGGCGTTCGCCGGTATGGGGATGGCATTGCTGCGACGCTCATTCATAGCGCCTGCGCTGACGCAGGGGCGGCTGGTTAATCCTCTGGCGCAGCCCATCGCCTGTCCGCTGGCCTATCATCTGGTTTACCACGAGACCGCGCTGCTGGCGCCTGCCAACCGCTGTTTTCGCGACTGGCTGCTTGGCCAGCGCCCGGCCGTTGCTGAGGAGCGCGCGTAGTGAGGGGGGCGCTGTCCGATAAAGATCTGTATGCGTGAATGGGCACAGGAGAATGAGGAAAATCTGTTCCATACTAAAGACGGGGCGCGGCGAACAGAAGCTTTCCCGACGAAGTTAGTGTAGTATGTTCGGCCACGAATACGGGCTCGCGGTGGATATCCTGAACGCGCCGACGAGACTTTACGTTAAAAGTATATACGTAACAATGAGTTGTGCTTTTGGCCTCATTGTTTCATAAAGCATACCAGACGCCTGGGAAGGCGACACCTTAAGGAAGCTCAATGAGCGAGAAACTGCAAAAAGTGCTGGCCCGCGCCGGCCACGGCTCCCGCCGTGAAATTGAAGCGAAAATCGAAGCTGGCCGCGTCAGCGTCGACGGCAAAATCGCCACCCTCGGCGATCGTGTGGAAATTGTCCCTGGTTTAAAAATTCGTATCGATGGTCATCTGATCTCGGTGAAAGAGTCTGCCGAGCAGATCTGCCGCGTGCTGGCTTACTATAAGCCGGAAGGCGAGCTGTGCACCCGTAACGATCCGGAAGGACGCCCGACGGTGTTTGATCGTCTGCCTAAACTGCGCGGCGCGCGCTGGATTGCCGTTGGTCGTCTGGACGTGAATACCTGCGGCCTGCTGCTGTTCACCACCGATGGCGAACTGGCCAACCGCCTGATGCACCCGAGCCGTGAAGTCGAGCGTGAGTACGCCGTTCGCGTTTTCGGCCAGGTGGATGATGATAAGCTGCGCCAGCTGTCGCGCGGCGTACAGTTAGAAGATGGTCCGGCAGCGTTTAAAACCATCAAATTCACCGGCGGCGAAGGGATTAACCAGTGGTATAACGTTACCCTGACCGAAGGGCGTAACCGCGAAGTGCGTCGCCTGTGGGAAGCGGTCGGCGTGCAGGTCAGCCGTCTGATCCGCGTGCGCTACGGCGATATTCTGCTGCCGAAAGGCCTGCCGCGCGGCGGCTATACCGAGCTGGACCTGGCGCAGACCAACTACCTGCGCGAGCTGGTGGAGCTCACGCCGGAAACCAGCTCTAAGGTTGCCGTCGAGAAAGACCGTCGGCGGTTGAAAGCCAATCAGATCCGTCGGGCGGTGAAGCGTCACAGCCAGACCAGCGCTAATCCGCGCCAGGGTAACAACAGCAACCGTCGTTCCAGTACTCGCAATAAGACTAACGGTTAATGTTATGCGTTCCGGTGACTTGCCGCCGGAACGCTTACTTCCTTCCGCGCTATCAGGCCCTCAGTAGTCTATCCCCATCTGCGCTTTAATCCCGGCATCAAATGCATGCTTGACCGGACGCAGTTCGCTGACGGTATCGGCCAGTTCAATAATATCGCGATGACAGCCGCGGCCGGTGATGATCACCGACTGATGGGCAGGGCGCTCACGCAGGGCGCTCAGCACCGACTCCAGCGGCAGGTAATCATACGCCACCATGTAGGTCAGCTCGTCCAGCAGCACCAGATCGAGCTGGTCGTCAGCGAGCATACGGCGGGCATGCTCCCAGACCGCCAGGCAGGCGGCGGTGTCGCTGTCGCGATCCTGGGTGTTCCAGGTGAAGCCGGTGGCCATCACCTGAAATTCGACGCCGTGAGGCTCCAGCAGATTACGCTCGCCGTTAGGCCAGGTCCCCTTGATAAACTGGATCACGCCGACTTTTTTGCCATGGCCGACGGCGCGGGTCGCGGTGCCAAAGGCGGCGGTGGTTTTGCCTTTGCCGTTGCCGGTAAAGACCATCACAATGCCGCGCTCGTCCTGGGCCGCCGCCACCCGGGCGTCAACTTTATCTTTCAGCCGCTGCTGGCGTTCGCGGTAGCGTTCATCACTCATTGGGCAATTCCTGGTTTACGTCCCGGTTGGGCGTCGAAGGTCATTCCCGTCTTGCGACGACTGTCGTCACCCATCAGCCACAGATAGACGGGCATAATGTCAGCGGGGGTTTTCAGTTTCAGCGGATCTTCCGTCGGGAACGCGCTGGCGCGCATTCCGGTGCGAGTGCCGCCGGGGTTGATACAGTTTACCCGCAGGTGGCGGCTTTGATACTCGTCGGCCAGCACCTGCATCATCCCTTCGGTGGCGAATTTGGAAACGGCATAGGCGCCCCAGTTGGCGCGGCCCTGACGACCGACGCTGGATGAGGTGAAGACCAGCGAGCCCGATTCCGAACGGAGTAATAAAGGAAGAAGCGCCTGGGTCAGCATAAAGGTGCCATTAACGTTCACCTGCATCACCTGCTGCCAGACCTCCGGCTTCTGCTCTTCCATTGGGCAGATGTCGCCGAGCAGGCCAGCGTTATGCAGCACGCCGTCAAGGCGGGGATAGTGCATGCTGATCTGCTGCGCCAGCTGCTGGCACGCCTGGGGCGTACAGGTGAGCAGGTCGAGGGTAAACCAGCGAGGGGGAATACCACCCTCACGCTCAATTTCCTGGGCGACGGTGCGCAGTTTGTCGTCGTTGCGACCCAGCAGGATAACGCTGGCGCTATAGCGCGCGTAGGTCAGGGCCGCTTCACGACCAATCCCGTCGCTGGCCCCGGTGACCAGGATGATGCGATCTTTCAGCAAGTGACGTTGTGGTTGATAATGCACGGCAACTCCTTGGGCGATCGGTTCCCGATCGCGCTTCATCTTTGGTATCTCACTTTTGCGCTGTTATGCCTGAAAGCGCCCGCCATTGCAATCGGCGAAGCGGAAAGTATTCACAAAATTAATATCTTGCAACGATTTCAGCCGCGCGAAAAAAAACGGAATCCGCTGCGCAGAGAACACAAAGCACAAAGACTTCTCGCCAGCGGCTGAGGTACACTGTGCAGCAACGTCAGTGCTTTACACAAGGTGAAAACGTGGAATTACTTGCTCAGTACGGCTTATTTTTAGCCAAGATCGCGACGGTTGTCGTCGCCATCGCGGTGATTGCCGCTATTATCGTCAACCTCGCTCAGCGCAAGAAGCAGCGCGGCGAGCTGCGGGTGACCAATCTTAGCGAGCATTATAAAGAGATGAAGGAATCGCTGGCGGTGGCGCTGCTGGACGGCCCGCAGCAGAAGCAGTGGCATAAGGCGCAGAAGAAAAAGACAAAAACAAGAGGCGAAGGCGGCCAAAGCGCGGGCGAAGCTGGGCAATGCCGAGCCGGAAGGCAAGCCGCGCGCCTGGGTGCTGGATTTCAAAGGCAGTATGGATGCTCATGAGGTCAATAGCCTGCGGGAAGAGATCACCGCGGTACTGGCGGCGGCGAAAGCGCGCGATCAGGTGGTGATTCGCCTGGAAAGCCCCGGCGGGGTGGTGCACGGCTACGGTCTGGCCGCCTCTCAGCTGCAGCGTTTGCGCGACAAGCAGATCCCGCTGACGGTGGCGGTCGACAAAGTGGCGGCCAGCGGCGGCTATATGATGGCCTGCGTGGCGAACAAAATTGTCTCGGCGCCGTTTGCGATCCTCGGATCTATTGGTGTGGTGGCGCAGATCCCGAACCTGCACCGCTTCCTGAAGAATAAAGATATCGATATCGAACTGCACACTGCCGGGCAGTACAAACGAACGCTCACCATGCTGGGCGAAAATACCGAGGAAGGGCGGCGCAAGTTCCGCGAGGATCTCAATGAGACACATCATTTGTTCAAGGATTTCGTCCACCGGATGCGTCCGGGACTTGATATTGAGCAGGTGGCCACCGGCGAACACTGGTACGGGGTGCAGGCGCTGGAAAAAGGTCTGGTGGATGCGGTTGAAACCAGCGATGAGCTGCTGCTGGGGCTGATGGAGAGCCACGAGGTGATCGGGGTGCGTTATCAACAGCGTAAGAAGATGCTCGACCGCTTTACCGGTAGCGCGGCGGAGAGCGCCGATCGGCTTCTGCTGCGCTGGTGGCAGCGCGGTCAGAAACCGCTGATGTAAATAACATAACGCGAGGCCTGGGCCTCGCGTTATTGTTTTCACCGGTCTTAATCGACCAGGTGGTACTTGTCCGACAGCTCGTGAGCAAGATACTTAAACATGTTAAATACCGCTGTACTCTTCGGCGTCGGTAGTCCCTGCTCATCAAGGTAAAACTCACCGCTAAACACCAGGACATTGTTGCGCTGAACGACGTCGGTGGCTTCGATACCGGCTAACGTATCCTCATGTTCGCGAATAAGTTTGTTGGCTTTTTCGAGCAGCGTCTGGCGATCGATTGGTTGGGTTGTACCTTGCATAACGGACTCCTCTTTTTCTCCGCGCGTAGTTTACGCCGCGCGGCGGCGTGGGGCAAATTTTCCATGCATAAATCAAGGGTAATGGTAACCAGTGGAGAAACAGCCGTTTACTGGCGGGATTTGCTTTTGCATGCTAATAAAGTTGCGTAACGAATTTTATCAGGTACAGTGTGACGCTTTCGGCGATCTGGCAACAGATTTGCTTGACATTCGGCCAAAAATTCTTCGTGCTATGTCACCTGACGAGAAAAAGTCAGCAAACTCAAGCGCCTGGTTTTACGGAGATGAAACGGGTGTTCAGGGTTGATATTCACCGACGGTGCCGCAACATATGAGGCAGTCGCCAGTGGAGGGTGTATGAATGTGCGATGTATTCCTGGATGAATCAAATTAGGTAAAGGTGAATATGGGTAAAGCTCTCGTTATCGTTGAGTCCCCGGCAAAAGCCAAAACGATCAATAAGTATCTGGGTAATGACTACGTGGTGAAATCCAGCGTCGGTCATATCCGCGATTTGCCGACCAGTGGATCAGCTTCCAAAAAGAGCGCCGACTCTACCGCCACCAAAGGGGCTAAAAAGCCTAAAAAGGACGAACGTAGTGCTCTGGTTAACCGTATGGGCGTGGACCCATGGCATGACTGGAATGCGCACTATGAAGTACTTCCGGGTAAAGAAAAGGTAGTTTCAGAACTCAAACAGTTGGCGGAAAAAGCTGACCACATCTATCTCGCAACCGACCTTGACCGCGAAGGGGAAGCCATTGCCTGGCACCTGCGGGAAGTCATCGGCGGCGATGAACAGCGTTACAGTCGCGTGGTGTTCAATGAGATCACCAAAAACGCTATTCGTCAGGCCTTTGAAAAGCCGGGCGAACTGAATATCGATCGGGTTAACGCCCAGCAGGCGCGTCGTTTTATGGACCGCGTGGTGGGCTATATGGTTTCGCCGCTGCTGTGGAAAAAAATCGCCCGTGGTCTTTCTGCCGGGCGCGTACAGTCCGTCGCGGTCCGCCTGGTGGTGGAGCGTGAACGTGAAATTAAAGCGTTCGTCCCGGAAGAGTACTGGGAAGTCGACGCCAGCACCACCACGCCGGGCGGTGACGCCCTGCCGCTGCAGGTGACCCATAAGGACGATAAGCCGTTCCGTCCGGTCAGCCGCGATGAGACCATGGCGGCGGTATCGCTGCTGGAAAAAGCCAGCTACAGCGTACTGGAGCGTGAAGATAAGCCGACCAGCAGCAAGCCGGGCGCGCCGTTCATCACCTCCACCCTGCAGCAGGCGGCCAGCACCCGTCTGGGCTTCGGTGTGAAAAAGACCATGATGATGGCTCAGCGACTCTATGAGGCAGGGCACATCACCTATATGCGTACCGACTCCACCAACCTGAGTCAGGACGCGCTGAACATGGTTCGCGGCTACATCAGCGACAAATTTGGCAAAAAATATCTGCCGGATAGCGCGAACCAGTACGCCAGCAAAGAAAACTCGCAGGAAGCGCACGAAGCGATTCGTCCGTCTGATGTGAACGTGCTGGCGGAAACGCTGAAAGATATGGAAGCGGATGCGCAGAAGCTTTATCAGCTGATCTGGCGCCAGTTTGTCGCCTGTCAGATGACGCCGGCGCAGTACGACTCCACCACGCTGACCGTGGCTGCGGGTGATTTCAAACTGAAAGCGCGCGGTCGCACTTTACGTTTCGACGGCTGGACAAAAGTCATGCCGGCGCTGCGCAAGGGCGATGAAGACCGGACGCTGCCGCTGGTCAAACAGGGCGACCGCCTGAGCCTGGTGGAGCTGACGCCTGCGCAGCACTTTACCAAGCCGCCGGCGCGTTTCAGCGAGGCCTCGCTGGTGAAAGAGCTGGAAAAACGCGGGATTGGCCGTCCGTCGACCTACGCGTCGATCATTTCGACCATTCAGGATCGCGGCTACGTGCGGGTGGAAAACCGTCGTTTTTACGCCGAAAAAATGGGCGAGATCGTTACCGACCGGCTGGAAGAAAACTTCCGCGATCTGATGAACTACGATTTTACCGCGCAGATGGAGGATCGCCTCGACCAGGTTGCGAACCACCAGGCCGAGTGGAAAGAGGTGCTGAACCACTTCTTCGGCGATTTTACCACCCAGCTGGCGACGGCAGAGAAAGATCCGGAAGAGGGCGGCATGCAGCCGAACCCGATGGTGCTCACCAGCATCGACTGCCCGACCTGCGGCCGTAAAATGGGGATCCGTACCGCCAGCACCGGCGTTTTCCTCGGCTGTTCGGGCTATGCCTTGCCGCCGAAAGAGCGGTGCAAAACCACCATCAACCTGGTGCCGGAGAACGAAGTCCTCAACGTGCTGGAAGGCGATGACGCGGAAACCAACGCGCTGCGCGCCAAACGTCGCTGCCAGAAGTGTGGGACGGCGATGGACAGCTACCTTATCGATCCTAAGCGTAAGCTGCACGTCTGTGGTAATAACCCGACCTGCGACGGCTACGAGATTGAAGAGGGCGAATTCCGCATCAAGGGCTATGACGGCCCGGTGGTGGAGTGCGAGAAGTGCGGGTCTGAAATGCACCTGAAAATGGGGCGTTTCGGTAAATACATGGCCTGTACCAACGACGAGTGTAAGAACACGCGTAAGATCCTACGCAATGGCGAAGTGGCTCCGCCGAAGGAAGATCCGGTGCCGCTGCCGGAGCTGCCGTGTGAGAAGTCTGACGCCTACTTTGTGCTGCGCGACGGGGCGGCGGGCGTCTTCCTGGCGGCCAACACCTTCCCGAAATCACGGGAAACGCGTGCGCCGCTGGTGGAGGAGCTGTACCGCTTCCGCGATCGTCTGCCGGAAAAACTGCGTTATCTCGCCGATGCGCCGCAGCAGGATCCGGAAGGCAATAAAACGCTGGTACGCTTTAGCCGTAAAACCAAGCAACAGTACGTGGCGTCCGAAAAAGAGGGCAAAGCGACCGGCTGGTCAGCTTTCTTTATCGACGGTAAGTGGACGGAAGCCAAAAAGTAATGGCGTTCGTTCGGGCAGGAAAAGCGCGCTTTTCCTGCTCAGGCGACCGGCAGAGAGAGTGCATTTCTCTGCCGTGTCGTCTTCCCCTCTTTGCGTTAATTTCCTCCCCTTATAACCACCTATATTATTTTTCGTTAGCGTCTATACAGTGTTGATATAAATGATATAGTGGTTATAGTTAATGCCTTTTTTATTATTAAAACGTCTTATACATCATCGCTTTCAGGATGCATTGCGGCGCCACTATGGCCAACTGCCGGGAGCCCAGGGCCTTCATCGGCGACAAGTTGCCTGAACGTAAAGTGTATTAAGCGGCTTCATTTTACGCGCAAACGGATATCAGCCATGAAACTACAACAGCTTCGCTACATCGTTGAGGTGGTTAACCATAACCTGAATGTTTCATCCACCGCCGAAGGGCTCTATACCTCCCAGCCGGGTATCAGTAAGCAGGTCCGCATGCTGGAGGATGAGCTGGGCATTCAGATCTTTGCCCGCAGCGGTAAACACTTAACCCAGGTGACGCCGGCCGGGCAGGAGATCATCCGCATCGCCCGCGAAGTGCTGTCGAAAGTCGATGCCATCAAATCTGTCGCCGGAGAGCATACCTGGCCTGACAAAGGGTCTCTTTACGTCGCCACCACCCATACCCAGGCGCGCTATGCGTTACCGGGAGTGATCAAGGGGTTTATTGAACGCTACCCGCGGGTGTCGCTGCATATGCATCAGGGCTCGCCGACTCAGATTGCGGAGGCTGTGTCGAAAGGCAATGCCGATTTCGCCATCGCCACCGAGGCGCTGCATCTGTATGACGATCTGGTGATGCTGCCATGCTATCACTGGAACCGGTCGATTGTAGTGACCCCCGAGCATCCTCTGGCCACCAAGGGCTCGGTGTCCATAGAGGAACTGGCCCAGTATCCATTGGTAACCTATACCTTTGGTTTTACCGGCCGCTCCGAACTGGATACTGCGTTTAACCGTGCGGGCCTGACGCCGCGCATTGTTTTTACCGCCACCGATGCCGACGTCATCAAAACCTATGTTCGCCTGGGGCTGGGGGTAGGGGTAATCGCCAGCATGGCGGTGGATCCGGTCTCTGACCCGGATCTGGTGAAGCTGGATGCGAACGGTATTTTCAGCCACAGCACCACTAAGATAGGTTTCCGCCGTAGCACCTTCTTACGAAGCTACATGTATGATTTTATTCAACGTTTTGCTCCCCATTTGACCAGGGACGTGGTAGATACCGCGGTGGCTTTACGCTCGAATGAAGATATTGAAGCGATGTTCAAAGATATAAAACTTCCGGAAAAATAACCCTGAAAATAATAATGGCACTCCCTGCGAGGAGTGCCATTAACTATGATGGACTGTATTTAACAACTTAAACCTCGAACCAATCACAAAATTAATAATTTTTGGCAACACGTTTTTCATTATGCCCGCCGCGATCAAATAACCGGTTAAATATATTCCATCAGGCCTAAATTCACTGGATTAATCTTTTATCCATAATTAAGATTTATCTGTACCTGATGATTTGAGCAATTGGTGGTGACAATATGATAAGTAATATCGATTACATGAAACTGGCGATGTCATACGAGAATGACAAAACCGAAATCGATCCCGTTCTGCGTAGTCGCGTATGGGGCGTAGTGTTGGTAGGGTTGGCGATGTTCTGGAGCATCATCGCGCTCACCATCTGCAACATCTGGATTGTCAGCTAAAGCTGTAGGTCATCGTTGTAGATACATGTCATTTTTATGACAGTGAAAGGAAACTGTAATATAAAATCAGTGACCGGCAATACAGGGAGAATATATTTTGCCGCTGGATTCATCCAACCTGAAATCACTCACCAGAGCTAATCACTGCCCGCTGGCCGATTAGCTCTTTTTTTGTCCTCGTGTACTAATACAATATCGGCATACGCCCTCTTTGCACTATTTTGGTGCTATTTCGCCTGCTCTCGGATAATTCCCGTTTCCTCTCTCTCTGTCTCGTCGTATTTAGCAATTTGGGTTGTTATCAAAGTGTTATGCTCAGTATGTGTTATCTTTAATGGAGACCCTGAGGAGAATCAGGGTATGCCATCCCTGAGATAAAGGAGGAGCTATGTCGTCAACCCTACGAGAAGCCAGTAAGGACACGCTGCAGGTCAACGATAAAACCTGGCATTACTACAGCCTGCCGTTGGCGGAGAAGCAGCTGGGCGAGATCAGTCGACTGCCCAAGTCGCTGAAGGTGCTGATGGAGAACCTGCTGCGCTGGCAGGACGGTGACTCGGTAACTGAAGAAGATATTCGCGCCCTGGCCGGCTGGCTGCAACAGGCCCATGCCGACCGGGAAATCGCCTACCGTCCGGCACGCGTCCTGATGCAGGACTTTACCGGCGTGCCGGCGGTAGTGGATCTGGCCGCCATGCGCGAGGCGGTGAAACGCCTTGGCGGCGATACGGCGAAGGTTAATCCGCTATCGCCGGTTGACCTGGTGATCGACCACTCGGTGACCGTTGACCGCTTCGGCGACGACGAGGCCTTCGAAGACAACGTCCGCCTGGAAATGGAGCGGAACCACGAACGCTACGCTTTTCTGCGCTGGGGGCAGCAGGCCTTCAGCCGCTTCAGCGTGGTGCCGCCGGGCACCGGTATTTGCCATCAGGTGAACCTGGAATACCTTGGCCGGGCGGTCTGGAGCGAGGAGGTGAACGGCCAGTGGATGGCGTGGCCGGATACGCTGGTGGGCACCGACTCCCATACCACCATGATTAATGGTCTTGGCGTGCTGGGCTGGGGAGTGGGCGGGATTGAAGCGGAAGCCGCTATGCTGGGCCAGCCGGTGTCAATGCTGATCCCCGATGTTGTGGGCTTTAAGCTCAGCGGCAAACTGCGCGAAGGCATCACCGCCACTGACCTGGTACTGACGGTTACCCAAATGCTGCGTCAGCATGGCGTCGTCGGCAAGTTTGTTGAATTCTACGGTGACGGCCTGGATACCTTACCCCTTGCCGACAGGGCGACCATCGCCAATATGGCGCCGGAGTATGGCGCCACCTGTGGCTTTTTCCCTATCGATGACGTAACGCTCAGCTATATGCGTCTCAGCGGCCGTAGCGAAGAACAGGTCGCGCTGGTGGAAGCCTACGCTAAAGCCCAGGGCATGTGGCGCCAGCCTGGCGATGAGCCGGTCTTTACCAGTACCCTGGCGCTGGATATGAGCAGCGTCGAAGCGAGCCTCGCCGGGCCGAAGCGACCGCAGGATCGCGTGGCGCTGGGCGATGTTCCGAAAGCCTTCGCCGCCAGCGGCGAGCTGGAGGTTAACCACCTTCAGCGTCAGCGTCAGCCGGTTGACTATACGCTGAACGGGCATCACTATTCGCTACCGGATGGCGCGGTGGCTATTGCAGCGATTACCTCCTGCACCAATACCTCTAACCCCAGCGTGTTGATGGCCGCCGGCCTGCTGGCGAAAAAAGCCGTCGAACGCGGCCTGCAGCCGCAGCCGTGGGTGAAAGCTTCCCTGGCCCCAGGCTCGAAAGTGGTGTCGGATTATCTGGCCCATGCCGGCCTGACGCCTTACCTCGACCAGCTCGGCTTCAATCTGGTGGGATATGGTTGCACCACCTGTATCGGTAACTCCGGTCCATTGCCTGAACCTATCGAAGAAGCGATCAAAAAAGGCGATCTGACCGTCGGGGCAGTGCTCTCCGGTAACCGTAACTTCGAAGGGCGTATTCATCCGCTGGTGAAAACCAACTGGCTGGCCTCGCCGCCGTTGGTGGTCGCCTATGCGCTGGCGGGGAACATGAATATCGACCTCACCCGCGAGCCGTTGGGACAGAGCAAGAATGGCGAGCCGGTCTATCTGAAAGATATCTGGCCGAGCGGGGAGGAGATTGCCCGCGCGGTGGAACAGGTCTCCACCGAGATGTTCCGCAAAGAGTACGCGGAATTGTTTTCCGGCACTGAGGAGTGGAAGGCGATCAAGGTGGAGGCGTCAGATACCTACGACTGGCAGGAGGACTCGACCTATATTCGCTTGTCGCCGTTCTTTGACGAGATGGGCGCCGAGCCGCTGCCGGTAGAGGATATTCGCGGCGCGCGGATCCTCGCCATGCTGGGCGACTCAGTCACCACGGACCACATTTCGCCGGCGGGGAGCATCAAAGCCGATAGTCCGGCAGGCCGCTATCTGCAGGAGCATGGGGTTGCCCGGCGCGACTTTAACTCCTATGGTTCCCGTCGCGGTAACCATGAGGTGATGATGCGTGGCACCTTCGCCAATATCCGCATTCGTAACGAAATGGTCCCAGGGATGGAAGGGGGCATGACCCGCCATCTGCCGGATCCTGAACCGATGGCGATTTACGATGCGGCGATGCTGTACAAGGCTGAGGGCACACCGCTGGCGGTGATTGCCGGTAAGGAGTATGGCTCAGGTTCCAGCCGTGACTGGGCGGCGAAGGGGCCGCGCCTGCTGGGGATTCGGGTAGTGATCGCCGAGTCCTTCGAGCGTATCCATCGTTCAAACCTGATCGGAATGGGCATTTTGCCGCTGGAGTTCCCGCAGGGCGTCACCCGCAAAACGCTGCGGTTGACCGGGGAAGAGCGGATTGATATTAGCAATCTGCAGTCGCTTCAGCCTGGCGCTACGGTGCCGGTGACCCTGACTCGCGCTGACGGCTCGCAGGAAGCGATCCCTTGTCGGTGCCGTATCGACACGGCGACAGAACTCACCTACTACCGCAACGACGGCATCCTGCACTACGTTATTCGTAATATGCTGTGAAACAAAGGGCCAGCATCGCTGGCCCTTTTTCGGTTATTCCACCGGTTTATTCCGTCGGCTTGCTGTTCAGCAGATGGCCCATCTTGGCGGCTTTGGTGTCCAGATAGTGAGCGTTTTTCGGGTTACGCCCGACGATCAGCGGCACCCGCTCCACAATGTTGATCCCGGCTTCGGTAAGAATTTCCACTTTTTTCGGGTTATTGGTTAATAACCGCACCTGCTCAACGTTGAGCAATTTGAACATGTCGGCGCACAAGGTGAAATCGCGCTCATCGGCGGCGAAGCCAAGCTGATGGTTCGCTTCGACAGTGTCGTAGCCCTGATCCTGCAGCGCGTAGGCGCGGATCTTATTCAATAAACCAATGTTGCGTCCTTCCTGGCGGTGATAGAGCAGGATCCCCCGACCTTCTTCAGCGATATGCGACAGAGCCGCTTCCAGTTGAAAGCCGCAATCACAGCGCAGGCTAAACAGGGCATCGCCCGTCAAACACTCTGAATGTACGCGGGCGAGGACCGGCGACTGCCCTGATATATCGCCATACACCAGCGCGACATGATCCTGTCCGGTTGCCAGTTCTTCAAAACCCACCATCAGGAAATCGCCCCAGGGGGTTGGCAGTTTGGCTTCTGCCACACGTTTAAGCTGCATGTGATTCTCCAGATTCTGTCAGCACCTGACTGTGCTTTCTGTTTCCCGCTATTTTGCCACAACGCCTGGACGTTCTCCTAATCGCGAACGGTTAGCCGTGTGGAAAGCGCACAAACGATCTACTTTCCGCTATGATGTTCATCTACAAGGAGAAGGAGAGAAAATGCTGTTGATAGCCCGACGAACTGCTCTCGCGGCGGCGCTGCTGCTGGTTATGCCCCTCACGGTCTGGCTTTCCGGGTGGCTGTGGCAGCCTGGACTGCCGGTTGCCATGTTGAAAAGCCTGTGGTGGGTGACGGAAACGGTGACCCAGCCGTGGGGAATTATCACTCATGTCGTGCTTTGCGGCTGGTTCCTCTGGTGTCTGCGCTTTCGGCTGCGCGCGGCGTTGATCCTGTTCCTTATCCTTGCCGCCGCTATCCTGGCGGGACAGGGGGCGAAATCCTGGGTCAAGGCGCGGGTCCAGGAGCCGAGACCGTTCGTCATCTGGCTGGAAAACACAAGGCAGGTGCCGGTGACGCAATTCTACGCGTTAAAGCGTAAAGAACGCGCTAAACTGGTGCATGAACAGCTGGCGCAGGCGCAGGACATTCCGTCATTTTTACGCAAACACTGGCAGAAGGAGACGGGGTTTGCTTTCCCGTCAGGTCACACCATGTTTGCCGCCAGCTGGGCGTTACTCGCTGCGGGGCTGCTGTGGCCGCGTCGCCGCTGGGGCACAATCGCGGTGCTGCTGGTGTGGGCGACGGCGGTGATGGGCAGTCGCTTGGCGCTGGGCATGCACTGGCCGCTGGATCTCATCGTCGCCACGCTGATCTCCTGGCTGCTGGTCACGGTGGCCTGCTGGCTGACGCAGCGCCTTTGTGGGCCGCTCTCGCCGCCCGGAGAAGAGGCGCAGGATATTAAAAAACGGATGCCTGAAGCGGAATAATGTTGATTTTAGCGGCATCCGACCGCATATCCTGAAGAGTTGCCATGCTTTTTCATTCCACCGCTGCGGCGAAAATGATACTTTATAGGGCTGAAAGCGGGCTTTTTTCGCGCAACCCACATAACGGGAAGTCATGTGAAATATTTACTCATTTTCTTACTGGTGTTAGCAATCTTCGTCATTTCAGTGACGCTGGGGGCGCAGAATGACCAACAGGTCACTTTCAACTATTTACTCGCTCAGGGTGAATTCCGCATATCGACGCTGCTGGCGGTGCTGTTTGCCGCGGGCTTTGCCATTGGCTGGCTGATCTGCGGCCTGTTCTGGCTGCGGGTGCGTGTCTCACTGGCGCGCGCGGAGCGGAAAATTAAGCGTCTTGAGCATCAGATTGCCCCCGTCAGCCCAGCGGCTGTCGACGCAGGCGTGCCTGCGGTGAAGGAATAACCTCTTATGCTGGAGTTGTTGTTTCTGCTTTTACCCGTTGCCGCCGCTTACGGCTGGTACATGGGGCGCAGAAGTGCACAACAGTCCAAACAGGACGATGCTAGCCGCCTGTCGCGAGATTACGTGGCGGGGGTTAACTTCCTGCTCAGCAACCAGCAGGATAAAGCCGTCGACCTGTTCCTTGATATGCTGAAAGAGGATACCGGTACCGTTGAGGCGCACCTGACGCTCGGTAATTTGTTCCGTTCGCGCGGCGAAGTCGACCGCGCGATCCGAATTCACCAGAGCCTGATGGAAAGCGCGTCGTTAACCTACGATCAGCGCCTGTTGGCGGTGCAGCAGCTGGGACGGGATTATATGGCCGCCGGACTGTATGACCGCGCGGAAGACATGTTCAAACAGCTGGTGGATGAGACCGATTTCCGCCTCGGCGCGCTGCAGCAACTGCTGCAGATTTACCAGGCGACCAGCGACTGGCAGTCGGCTATTGAAGTGGCTGAACGGCTGGTGAAGCTGGGGAAAGAGAAACATCGTGGCGAAATCGCCAACTTCTGGTGCGAACTGGCCCTGCAGCAGATGGCAGCCAACGATCTGGATAAAGCGATGGCGTTGTTGAGAAAAGGCGCCGCCGCGGACCGCACCAGCGCCCGGGTATCGATCATGATGGGCCGGGTGTGGATGGAAAAGGGCGACTACGCCAAAGCGGTGGAGAGCCTCGAGCGGGTTATCGATCAGGATAAAGAGCTGGTGGGTGAAACGCTGGAGATGCTGCAGACCTGCTACCAGCAGCTCGGCAAAACCGATGAATGGGAAGTTTTTCTGCGCCGCTGCGTGGAGGAGAACGCCGGGGCGACCGCCGAACTGATGCTGGCGCAGATCCTTGAGCAGCGGGAAGGCGTCGAAGCGGCGCAAAACTACGTCACCCGGCAGCTGGAACGCCACCCGACCATGCGCGTCTTCCATAAGCTGATGGACTACCATCTCAACGAAGCGGAAGAAGGGCGGGCGAAAGAAAGCCTTGGGGTGCTGCGAAACATGGTTGGTGAGCAGGTGCGCAGCAAACCACGCTATCGCTGCCAGAAATGCGGGTTTACCGCTCATACACTCTACTGGCATTGTCCGTCCTGCCGCTCGTGGGCGACCATTAAACCCATTCGCGGTCTCGACGGCCAGTAAAGCCAAAAAAAAGCCCTCCGTTAGTTACAACATACTTATCGCTTCACTCCTCTCCAGGCGCGGCCCCGGCAGCGCCATCGTCCGGTCAGGGCAGGTACGGCAGTCTGTTATTTTGTTCGCTTCACAGGTAGAATGCTGCCCGTTTACCTTTTTTGCGCCACCCCGGCGCCCATCAACACTAAGGTCTGGTCATGACGTCTACAGCTATCCCATCTTCCCGCGCTGTCACATCCTCTCCCGTTGTGGTTGCGCTCGACTATGATAATCGCGATAAAGCGCTGGCATTTGTCGACCGCATCGACCCGCGCGACTGCCGCCTGAAGGTGGGCAAAGAGATGTTCACCCTGCTGGGCCCGCAGTTTGTCCGCGATCTGCATCAGCGTGGGTTTGAGGTGTTCCTGGACCTTAAGTTTCACGATATTCCCAACACCACCGCCCGCGCGGTGGCTGCAGCGGCTGAGCTGGGCGTATGGATGGTGAATGTCCATGCTTCCGGCGGCGCGCGAATGATGACCGCCGCGCGCGAAGCGCTGCTGCCGTTTGGCAAAGATGCGCCGCTGCTGATCGCTGTCACGGTACTCACCAGCATGGAGTCCAGCGATCTACAGGATCTGGGCATTACCTTATCTCCGGCTGACTACGCGGCGAAGCTGGCGGCGCTGACCCAACGCTGCGGCCTTGATGGGGTGGTGTGTTCAGCCCAGGAGGCGGTGCGCTTTAAGCATGAGCTGGGGCAGGCGTTTAAGCTGGTGACCCCGGGGATTCGTCCGCAGGGCAGC
>NZ_JH414802.1:312923-370183 GCF_000238715.1 Klebsiella sp. 4_1_44FAA | reverse complement strand
TTCGTCCGCAGGGCAGCGACGCTGGCGATCAGCGGCGAATTATGACTCCTGAGCAGGCTCAGGAAGCTGGGGGTAGACTATATGGTGATTGGTCGCCCGGTTACTCAGTCGGCGGATCCAGCCGCGACGCTGCGGGCGATCAACGATTCTCTGCGCAAGGGGGCATAATGAGCGATTCCAACAGCCGTCTGGTCTACTCCACCGAAACCGGGCGTATCGACGAGGCGAAACCGGCGCCGGTGCGCCCGAAAGGCGACGGCATTGTGCGGATCCAGCGCCAGACCAGCGGCCGCAAGGGCAAAGGCGTCTGTCTGATTAGCGGGATTGATGCCGACGATGCTGCGCTAACCGCTCTGGCGGCAGAGTTGAAAAAGAAGTGCGGCTGCGGCGGCGCGGTGAAAGATGGCGTGATCGAGATCCAGGGCGATAAGCGGGATCTACTCAAGTCGCTGCTTGAGGCGAAAGGGATGAAGGTCAAGTTAGCCGGTGGCTGATCGCTATTTTCCCTCTGCTCCAATGGTCTGGTTGAAATAACAAGGCCGCGGTAAATGCCACGGCCTTGAATGATTTAACGTGCGTAAGTCAATTCGTGTGAATTATTCTTTTATTTCGTCAGATAATTAAATTATTTGCCGACCTGGTGACCAATAATACCACCGACTGCTGCGCCACCCAGGGTACCGAGCGCGCTACCGTCAGTTAACACCGCACCACCGATAGCGCCGGCGCCAGCGCCGATAGCCGTGTTACGATCGCGTTTAGACATGTTAGAGCAAGCGCTCAGAGACATTGCTACAGTGACAGCCAGAACGACAGCAGCCATTTTTTTGCTCGTTGAAGTCATCATTTTTTTCTCCTGAATAATCTATTCATGGATTACAGCGCTCCTTTAAGCATAGCCTGATAAAGCAGCTTTAGGGCAATTCCATGAAGTTAAGGTGCGCAGGTGTCACGAAAATCACGCAGGTGATAGTCACTTCCTGTTATATCGCTAATAATAATTTTACTTTTTTTAAAATTTATCGTCAGGTAAAAAGTCTTAATTAGCGGCTCGGAATACTCTCAGAGCGATAAAGCGCCCCTTCCAGCGCTTTGGCAGGAGATGGGGCGGCGGAGGATCAGATGTAGGGCACGATATCGACGGTCAGGCCGCTGCGGAGCAATTGTCCGCGACAGGCGTCCGGTAAGCGATCGTCGGTAATAACGCGATTAAAGCGGCCGGCGGGACCGAGCGGATAGGGATGTACCGCGCTGAATTTTGAACTGTCGCTAAGAATAATTGCCTCACAATGCTTCTCCAGCACGGCGTTCACCACGTCCGCACGCATCATATCGCGGCCGGTAAAGCCGGTTTCCGCCTGCCAACCGTCGATCCCGATGAAGGCTTTGCTGAAATGCACCTGCTGGATGAACTGACGGGTTAGCGGACCGACCATACTCTCACTGCGTTTCTGATAAATTCCGCCCAGCAGGATCACCTCTCCTGGGGTCTCTTTCAGCAGATGGGCGATATAGCTGCTGACGGTAATGATGGTGATATCGCCGCGCTCGGCCAGCGTACGCGCCAGCAGGGCATTGCTGCTGCCGTTTTCGATAAATACCGTTTCACCGGTATTCACTAGCGCCGCAGCCCGGCTGGCCAGCTCACGCTTAATGGCGAAATGGGTCATCATGCGGGTTTCGACATCTTCGCTGTCCAGCGGTACGGCATAGCCATGAGTACGGCGCAAATAGCTCTGCTTTTCCAGCAAATTCAAATCCTGACGAATAGTAACCTCAGAGACACCGGTCATCTTCGCCAGATCGGCGACGCTCATGCGGCCTTTATCGATGACCACTTGCAAAATACTTTGTTGTCGGGCGTTCATAGCAACATCACTGTTAGGGGGCTATATGGCGAGCAACCGGTCCATATGGCCGGCTGCGGCATGGCTGATATTCAGATTTCCCAGGGCGCCTTGGGTTGGTTTTGTTGTTCAGCATCGTCCGCCGCCAGCGCCAGCAGCTCCGCTTTGAGGATCTCCAGATTATGGATCGCAGAATGGTAATCACCGGCAACCAGAATATCCAGCACGGTATCGATACGTTGAGCGAGCAGGTGGGCATTCACATCTGACATGGCATTATCCTGGTAACAAAAACGAATGAAATCAATGATGCTAAAAATGAATGAAAAAGAGAAGCGAAAAAAACGCACAACCTTAATCGGTGCGACGGAAATGGCTGGATAGAGAGGAAAGAAGCAGCGGTTCCCGCAGGAACCGCTGTGAAGGGGCGTCAGACCGCCGGACGCGCAATAATGCTGCGGGTTTCCATGCGAACTTCAGCGATAGTGACATCGATAACGTCAGTCACTTTATAGACTACTTCACCTTTGATCTGCACGGTACCGTTCTCCTGGCTGCACACCAGTTCGTCGCGCACGGCGTGGAGGAACGGGGCCGGAATAAAGGCGACCGCGCCATTGTCCACCAGACGCACGCGCATCCCGCCGCGGCTGACGTCGATGATCTCCGCCGCGAAGCGGGTATCGGTCCCGGCTTTATCGTTGAGGAAACGGGCGTACAGCCAGTCGGCGACGTCGCGCTCGGCCATCCGGTTGAGACGACGGCGCTCCGCCATCTGCACGGTGGCTTCATCCTGGGGACGCGCAATGGTCTCGCCTTTAATGATGGCTTTCAGCAGACGGTGGTTGATCATGTCGCCATACTTACGGATCGGCGAGGTCCAGGTGGCATAGGCTTCAAGCCCAAGACCAAAGTGCGGGCCCGGCTCGGTGCTGATTTCCGCAAACGACTGGAAGCGGCGAATGCGGCTGTCGAGGAAACCGGTCGGCTGAGCGTCCAGTTCCCGGCGCAGCTTGCAGAACCCTTCCAGGGTGAGCACTTCCGTCGGGTCGACGTGCACATCATGGGTTTTCAGCAGGGCGGCCAACTGCTCGGTGTTCGCCGGATCGAAACCGGTATGAACGTTATAAACGCCGAAGCCGAGCTTGTCGCGCAGAATGCGGGCGGCACAGATGTTGGCGGCGATCATCGACTCTTCGACAATGCGGTTGGCAATGCGACGCGGTTCCGCGACGATATCCAGCACTTCGCCTTTTTCGCCGAGAACGAAACGGTAGTCCGGACGGTCTTTGAACACCAGCGCATGGGTCTGACGCCATTCGCTACGACGCTGGCACACGTCCTTCAGCAGCGTAATTTGCTGCGCGATCGCCTCGCTGTCCGGCTGCCAGCTGCCGCGGCCTTCCAGCCAGTCAGAGACGTCGTCATAGGCCAGCTTGGCTTTCGATTCGATGGTGGCGGCAAAGAACTCGATATTGTCTTCGATGGTGCCATCGGCCGCCAGAGTCATCCGGCAGGCCAGCACCGGGCGCACTTCGTTAGCGCGCAGAGAGCAGAGGTCGTCCGACAGCTCGCGCGGCAGCATTGGAATGTTGAAGCCCGGCAGATAGTTGGTAAAGGCGCGCACTTTTGCGGCGTTATCCAGCTTGCTGCCTTCGGCAATCCAGGCGGTCGGGTCGGCAATGGCGACCGTCAGCAGCAGTTTGCCATCAGCAGTGGACTCGGCATACAACGCATCGTCCATATCTTCGGTGCTGGCGCTGTCAATGGTGACGAAGTCGAGGGCGGTTAGGTCGCGGCGCGTCAGCCCCTCGTCGAGCATCTCGGTGGCGACGCCGTCCGGTGCCTCTTTCTCAAGATTATGGCGCGCCAGGGTTACCCACCATGGGACGAAGTGGTCGTCGCTAAAAGTGATGAACTGGGTCAACTCCGCGTAAAATCCGCGGTCGCCTTTTAATGGATGACGGCGCATCTCGGCGACGGCCCAGTCACCCTGTTTAAAATCGTGCTCAACGCCGCGGGCGGCGCGGCAGGGAATGGCGTCTTTCAGCAGCGGATGGTCAGGAACGATAGCGAGGCGATCGTCTTTCTTCTGGACTTTACCGACAAAACGAGTCAGGAAGGGCTCAACCAGCGATTCCGGCTCGGCGCTTTCGCGTTCTTTTTCAGAATGGATCACCGCGACGATACGGTCGCCATGCATCACTTTTTTCATCTGCGGCGGCGGAATGAAGTAGCTCTTCTGAGCGTCCACTTCGAGGAAGCCAAAGCCCTTTTCCGTGCCCTTAACGACCCCTTCCGCGCGCGGCGTCTGGGAATGCAGTTGCTGTTTAAGCTGCGCTAGCAGCGGGTTATCCTGAAACATAATTAGGTATTTTCGTGGCTAAAAGAGCGGCTGACATTTTTACGCGAATATGCCTGCCGCAGCAAGCGCTGTTTCAGCAATTTACGTCTGCTGACGCACATTGCCGAGGGCGATTTTCAGACGATTCATCCATCCGCACAGCCCGCTCCAGATCAACAGATCGATTGCTTGTTGCTCAGAGAGTCGATATTCCGCGAGGGGCGTTAACTGGGCGGCGCTAAACCGGTCAGGCGAGCGTGTTAACAGCTGCACCGCGGTCACGAGAGACCGGGCCTGAGGATGCTGCTGGAGCCAGTGATGGAGGGCCTGGTCGCCCTCCCGCAGATGGCTGGCGAACTCCTCTTCACCCTGCCAGTGGGGAAGCCAGGCGTCAAAACAGGTGGGGCTGCCATTGGTGCGCGCCGTGAGTAAGGCGACCTGCGGGCCAAAGGTATCATCCGTGCTGAGCTGGCGGATCAAGGTCTCCAGAGGCGCGAATAACTGTGGGTCGCAGGCCAGCAGCGGCGCCAGCTCGCCCAGACCGGGCAGCGACTGCCAGCCGGCGATGCGCCGCTGACGCTCATCATCGGCATACTGCAGGTCGGGATCCGCAATGTCTGCCTGCCATGCTCCCGGCGGCGGGGCGAACAGCTCCGCGGGTGCCTCCTCTTGCTGGGGCATACCGGGGATCCAGCGCACCGGAAAGCCCTGGGCCGCCTGCAGGACGGCAATCGCCCGCGCCTGGAAGCCGACGAATCCGATAATCTGGTTGAACAGAATAATGTCCCGACTGGTTAAGCCCACTTCGTCCAGCTGGCTACGGGAGAGAGCGTTAATAACCGAGGGCGAACCGGCAAGCTGACGAGCATATTGCGTGATTTGCGCCAGACGACGGTTGCTCTCGCGCGAGGAGTCGGGGCCTGGCAGGGGAGCAAGGCGGGCGGCGTAGTGGTTACACAGCCGCTGGACGCCGTAGACCTGGGCGACGGTGAGCGCGGTGCTGAGTCGATCGTAAGCGGTAAAGGTCTGCAGGCGACTCACCGCCACCTGGTCGGGAAACAGCAGTTCGGCCAGCTGGCGTGCGGGGTGTAGCCAGTCAGCGTGGGCACGTAGCCAGGCGGCCGGCAGCGTCAGGTCCAGCAAAAAGCGGTCTTCAACATGGGCGGCTTCAGGGACGAGCGGCAGGACATCCACCGGGCAGATTGTTGACTGGGTTTCGTGATACCAGTGATTTTTGCCATTCACGCGGCGTGGCTCCATGGGCTTTCCTTGTTCGGTATGTGGCGAACCGCCGTTCCGCGGATCGTTTATGCAGAACTATCCTGGCGTAACCCGGAAGCAGGAGAAAATATTGATACGTGCTAACAAATAGCCGATTGGAATAACAGGTGGGGCGTAAGGCGTGGGGGATGGAAGAACCCTCCTCACCGGGGCGAGGAGGGGAAGGAACTTATTTCAGTTCCAGCTCGTTCATGGCGGCGATATTGAACCCGCCGTCAACGTGAACGACTTCACCGGAGATCCCCGCAGACAGGTTGGAGCACAGGAAGGCTGCGCTGTTACCCACATCTTCAATGGTGACGGTGCGACGGATCGGGGTGACCGCTTCGCAGTGCGCCAGCATTTTACGGAAATCTTTAATACCGGACGCGGCCAGCGTACGGATAGGACCGGCAGAGATGGCATTGACGCGAACGCCTTCCGGACCCATGGCGTTAGCCATATAGCGGACGTTAGCTTCCAGAGAGGCTTTGGCCAGACCCATCACGTTATAGTTCGGGATCGCGCGCTCTGCGCCCAGGTAGGAGAGCGTCAGCAGAGCCGAACCCGGGTTCAGCATGCCGCGGCAGGCTTTGGCCATTGCCACGAAGCTGTAAGCGCTGATGTCGTGCGCGATTTTAAAGCCGTCGCGAGTGACAACGTCAACGTAGTCGCCGTCTAACTGGTCAGCCGGGGCAAAACCGATTGAGTGGACGAAACCATCGAATTTTGGCCAGACTTTTTCCAGCTCGGTGAACAGCGCGGTGATGCTCTCATCTTCAGCAACGTCGCACGGCAGCACAATGTCAGAACCCAGCGCGGCAGCAAACTCTTCTACGCGACCTTTCAGTTTCTCATTCTGATAGGTGAATGCCAGTTCCGCGCCTTCGCGGTGCATTGCCTGCGCGATGCCGTAGGCGATGGACAGTTTGCTGGCGACGCCAGTGATCAAAATGCGCTTACCGGAAAGAAAACCCATAGCTTTAATCCTTATCGTTATTGCTTATTTTTACTTTAACAATCATAACGTTAACATTGTTATTTCAAAATAACTCAAATTTAGCCGGGAATTATATCCCACTGACGACCCCTTGTGTCACGATATTTTTCAGCCGGTCCGCGCCGCGCGGGGCAAAAGTACATCGCGATAGCTGCAGTATATCATCTCTCCTGACGATTATTTGAGCGCGATCTCCGCCAGCAGCAGGCGTCCATTGCTGCCCACGGGACGCAGATTCCGCGGGGATCCACCGCGCCAGCAGAGGCCGCTGCCGGCCGCGCAGCGTCGCCCGGCCAGATCCCACTCGCCTTGTAGAACATAAGCGACCCCCTCGCTGGCAGGGCATTGCAGGTCGCTAACGACCTGGACCGTCGCCGACGCGCGCCCGCGCTGAGTCATGATATTGAAGTCCAGCCCTGGCGCAACGATCCCGACGCTGGACAGCGCCCATTCGCCGGGGAAAGCCCACGGCTGCCAGAGCGCCAGCGGTTGGTCGATATTCTCGCCACACAGCCGTAGCGGCTGCCCCGCCAGCAGAGTAATGACCCGGTCGACGCCAGGAAAGGGGGAGAAAGGGCCATCCGCCTGCAGGGTGGCAATACTCGCTCGCCAGAGAAAAGGGGCATCTGGAGCGGGTACGCAGATGATTTCGCGCGTCTCTCCGCCGCCGTTTTTCCACGGCGTGACGGGGAGCGTCGAAAGTTGAAAAGGGACCATCATGGGCAGCATACCTTAGTTAATCGCTTCCGGCGTCAACAATAAGCACCGCCTTGAGCTAGTTTAGTAACTTTCTGCAATACAAATATTTTACATATTCGTCACAAAATGAGAGTGCATGCAAGGCGGTGTGTTGTCAATGCTTGTATATACAAGAGCGATTGAGTGAGGTGATATTAATAACTTGAGTGAGGAACCTATGTCTTCGTTTTCGTCTACAGACGGGCAGTCAAAGAGCAATTATGCTGGAATGAGTGAAAGGCGGTCGATTGATTACATCCCGGAAAGCGAACGGCATGGACACCCTTTTAGCCAGTTCACCCTTTGGTTTGGCGGCAATCTGCAAATTACGGCGATTGTCACTGGCGCTTTAGCCGTTGTGCTGGGCGGCGATGTAGTGTGGTCGCTGGTCGGGCTGCTGGTCGGTCAGATGCTGGGGGCGGCGGTGATGTCTCTGCATGCGCTGCAGGGACCGCGACTGGGACTTCCGCAAATGATCCTTAGCCGCGCCCAGTTTGGGGTTTTTGGCGCGGTGGTGCCGCTGGTGCTGGTTTGCGTCATGTATATCGGTTTTTCTGCCAGCGGCACCGTATTGGCCGGGCAGGCAATGGCTAAACTACTGAATATCAGCCACGTAGCCGGGATGCTGATATTCAGTGCGATTATTATCGTTATCGCCGTCCTCGGTTATAAGGTGATCCACAAGCTGGGCAAACTGGCGAGTATCGTCGGAATTCTCGCCTTCGTTTATATGTTCATCACGCTGCTACTTTCAGCCGATCTCAGTGCGCTCGCGCACAATAACCATTTTTCGCTGCCGACGTTTTTATTAGCCGTATCGCTCTCCTCATCGTGGCAGATCGCTTTTTGCCCCTATGTATCCGACTATTCGCGCTACCTGCCACGCGATGTTTCCGCCACGAAAACGTGGTGCTCAGTGTTTTTCGGCACCGTATTGGGTACCCAAACGTCGATGACGCTCGGGGTTCTGACAGCGGCCATTGCCGGCAGCGCGTTCCCTGGTCACGAGGTGAGCTATCTGGTGGGATTAGGTAAGAGTCAGGCGATGGCCATGGTTATCTATTTCGCCATCTGTTTTGGTAAAATTACCTTCACTACCCTCAATGCGTACGGCAGCTTTATGTCGCTGACCACCATTGTTTCCGCCTTCCGCCGGCAAACCGTGCTGTCGCAAAAGTGTCGCATTGCATTCGTGGTGCTGATGGTGACGGCTTCCTGCATTATCGCGTTGCTTAGCGAACCCGCTTTCTTAAAGCATTTCACGCATTTTCTTCTGTTTCTGCTGGCGTTCTTCGTGCCGTGGAGCGCCATCTGTCTGACGGATTATTATCTTATCTCGAAGGGCGCCATCGATATTCCGGCGCTAAGCGACCCGCAGCAACGCTACGGGTTCTGGAACCTGTACGCGATCACCCTGTATATCGTCGGTGTGCTTATCCAGTTGCCGTTCATTGAGAACCCGTTGTTCCATGGTTCGCTCACGTGGATCTTCGCCGGTAACGATGTCTCATGGATAATAGGCTGGTTTGGCACCGGGGTTCTTTACTACGCGCTGCGCCGCTTTGACCGCCGGTCGCTGCCGGCGCAGAGTCTTTTCCCTTCTACCTGAATGACAAGGGCGGCGTGAGGGCCGCCCCTGCCGTTGCCTGCCAGCTATTTCCCGTCTTTGCGCCAGGCGTCGGCGGTGAGGGCTTCCCCGAAGTGGCCGGCGATCAGGCGCCGGGTCAGGTCGTGCAGCGGCGAGGCCAGCACATCGGCAGTGCTGCCGCGCTCGACCACTTCGCCGTTATGCATCACCAGCACCTGATCGCTGATGTGTTTCATCATTCCCAGGTGCTGGGTGACATAGATATAGGAGATGCCCTGTTTCTCCTGCAGCTCCAGCATCAGGTTGATAAGCTGGGAGCGCATCGACATATCCAGCGAGGCCAGCGCCTCATCGCAGACGATAACCTTCGGGCGCAGGATCAGCGCCCTGGCGAGGCCGAGACGCTGCTTCTGACCGGGCGCCAGCATATGGGGGTAGTAGCTGACGTGGTCCGGCAGCAGACCGACCATGCGCAGGGTGTCGATTATCTGCTTCTGCCGCGCCTCGGCGTCGAGATCGGTATTCAGTCGCAGCGGAAAATCGAGGATCTGCGAGATGCGCTGACGCGGGTTCAGCGAGGTCGACGGATCCTGAAAGATCATGCGAATCTTCTGGCTGCGGTAGGAGTAATCCCCAAAAGTCAGCGGATGATCGTCAATCAGCAATTCGCCGCTGGTGGGTTCCACCATGCCCGCCAGCATCTTCGCGAGGGTCGATTTCCCGGAGCCGTTCTCGCCGATAATCGCCAGCGTCTGCCGTTCGCGCAGGGTAAAACTCAGCGGTTTAACCGCCTCAACCGTCTGACGGTGAAACCAGCCGGTGCGGTAGCGAAAGGTCTTACTGAGTTGGCGAACTTCCAGCAATGTTTCGACCATTTCACTCTTTCTCCATGTTCAACGGGAAATGACAGGCGTACAGATGGTTGCGCGCCCCGGTAAGACGCGGCGTTTCGATACACTCGCGCTGGGCGTACGGGCAGCGCGGCCCCAGCCGACAGCCGATAGGCAACTGCTCCAGTAGCGGGATCGCTCCAGGCAGGGTGTTGAGGCGACTTTTATGCGGCATGGCGCTACCGAAATCCGGGATCGCGCGGATTAACGCCTGGGTGTAGGGGTGATGTGGGAGGGTGATCAGCTCTTCGCTGGGCCCGCTCTCCACCGTCTGCCCGCAGTACATGACGTTGATTTTATCCGCCCATTTGCTGAGCATTTGCAGGTCATGGCTGATCAGCAAGATGGTGGTGTTGTTGTTCTGGTTGAGCCGCGTCAGCAGGCGAATAATCTGCGCCTGGGTGGTCGGCTCCATGGCGTTGGTCGGCTCGTCGGCAATCAGCAGACGCGGCTGGTTGGCCAGGGCGATGGCGATCATCACCTTCTGGCACTCGCCCTCGGTCAGCTGATAGGGGAAGCTGCGCATGGCATCTTTGTGATCTTTAATGCCGACGCGGTGCAACAGCTCGATGGCCCGGCGCTTGCGCCAGCCCAGCCGTTGCCACCAGCGGCCCTTGTAGGTCCAGCCGGGGATACTCTGAATCAGCTGCTGGCCGATGCGCTCAGAGGGATCGAGGCACGACTGGGGCTCCTGAAAAATCATCGACACGTTATGGCCGATCAGCTTCCGGCGCTCGCGGTTCGACAGTCGCAGCAGGTCGATGTCATCGAAGCGCATGCGGTCGGCCGTGACCCGCCAGTTGTCTTTGGTCACGCCGCAGATAGCTTTGGCAATAAGGCTTTTCCCGGAGCCGGATTCCCCCACCAGGCCGCGGATTTCGCCTTCGGTCAGCGTCAGGCTGACGCGATCGACGGCTTTTACCCAGCCTTCGCTGGTTTTAAATTCAATGGTTAAGTGACGAATATCGAGTAACGGCATTATTCTACCCCGGCAATGATCGCCCGGCGAATACCGTCGCCCAGCAGGTTGACCAGCAGTACGCTGAGCATAATCGCCGCCCCGGGGAGCATCACGGTCCACGGCGCCACATAGATAAGCTCCAGCGCATCGCCCAGCATGGCTCCCCATTCCGGCGAAGGCAGCTGGGCGCCGAGATCAAGAAAGCCCAGCGCGGCAATATCCAGAATGGCCATCGACAGGGCGCGAGTGATCTCGGTCACCAGGCCGGAGGCGATATTGGGCAGGATGGCGAACAGCAGAATATTCAGCGTCGAGGCGCCGTCGAGGCGGGCGGCGATGATGTACTCTTTCTCCAGCTCATCGTGGACCATGCTGTAGACGGAGCGCACCATGCGCGGCAGCAGCGCCAGCCAGACGGCGAACATCGCATGGCTGAGATGCGGCCCGGCAAAGGCGACGACGATAATCGCCAGCAGCAGCGAGGGGATGGAGAGCAGGGTGTCGAGGATATGGTTCATCACCGCCGAGCGCAGGCCGTGGGTCGATCCGGCAATCACGCCCAGCACCAGACCAAACAGCGTGGCGCCGAGGGTGACGACAAAAGCGCCGCCGACGGTGGGCGCCGCGCCGCTCAGCAGTCGGCTCAGCACATCGCGGCCGAGGTCATCGGTTCCCAGAAAGAAGGAGACTTCGCCATAGCGCGACCACGACGGCGGCAACAGCTGGTAGCCGAGGAACTGCTGGTCGATGCCGTAGGGAGCGAACCAGCCGCCGAAGACGCAGAGCAGCAGCAGGCCCGCGCAGCCGTACAGACCGATCATCGCCGTGGTGTCGCCATAGAACTTACGCCATACGGTGCGCAGCGCGCCGGGCGGACGCTTTTCCAGATAAACGCTATCGTAGGGCATACCATTCCTTATGTTTCAGTGGGTTAGCCATGGCACCGAGAATATCGGAAATCACGTTGACAATAATCACCAGCGCGCCAATCACCATCACTCCGGCGGAGATCGCCGCGTAGTCCTGCTGGCGAATGGCGTTGATCAGCCAGCGGCCCAGTCCAGGCCAGCTGAACACCATCTCAGTGATCATCGCCAGGGTGAGCATGGTGGAAAACTGCAGGCCGAGACGCGGGATCACCGGCGGCAGGGCGTTGTGCAGGACATGGCGCAGTAGAATTTTGCGTCGCGACACGCCGCGGGTGGCGGCCGCTTTTACATAGTTAGTGTCATACACCTCGCTGGTGCTAATGCGCATCAGGCGGATCACTTCAGTGGTGGGGGCGACCGCCAGGGTCAATACCGGCAGCACCATATGCCGGGCGGCGCTGACGATCATCTCATGGCGCCACGGCGAGTCCGAAAGCCAGGCGTCGATCAGCGCGAAACCGGTGACGTTTTTCACCTCATACAGCAGATCGAAGCGACCGGAGACCGGAAGCCAGCCGAGGGTCAGGGAAAAGAAGAGGGTCAGGAGCAGCGCCAGCCAGAAGACCGGGATCGAGAAACCGACCAGCGCAACGGCGCTGATCAGGGTATCGGGCCATTTATTGCGCATTACGCCGGCGATCATCCCCACCGGAATGCCTATCAGAAGGGCAAAGCCGAAGGCGAGGATGCACAGCTCCATGGTCGCCGGGAACACCTCGCGCAACTGCTCAGAAATCAGCTGGCCGTTAATGCTGGAGACGCCGAAATCCCAGTGCAGCACCCCTTCAAACCAGAACAGCCACGCATTCCACAGGGAAGCGCCCTGCAGTGGGGCATGAGGGGTGAAATAGCTCAAGCTGAAACCGACAAAGGTCAGAAAAAAGAGGGTGATCAGCAGCAGCAGCAGACGGCGCAGGGTAAAAATAATCATGGCTTTTTCACCTCTTCGGTATTTTCCCGCGATACGCCAGCGAACGAAGCGTTACCGAAAGGGCTGAGCACCAGGCCTTTCATATCATAGCGGTAGGCCTGCAGCCGCAGCGACGAGGCCAGCGGCAGGACCGGCAGTTCGCGGGCGAGGATCCGCTGCGCCTCTTTGTAAGCGTCCATCCGCGAGGAGAGCTGCTGCGAGAGCAGCGCTTTTTGCAGC
Organism: Klebsiella sp. 4_1_44FAA; assembly: GCF_000238715.1. Lineage (NCBI taxonomy): Bacteria > Pseudomonadati > Pseudomonadota > Gammaproteobacteria > Enterobacterales > Enterobacteriaceae > Klebsiella > Klebsiella sp. 4_1_44FAA. Next base: position 357,476 of record NZ_JH414802.1, on the reverse strand, counting down.
ACGTCGTCAAACTCCCGGTTACACCAGTGGGCAAAGTTGGTTTGCGAGGCGATGGCCGCGCAGCTCAGCAGCGGTCGGAAGAAACTGTCCGGATCGTTACTGTCCGTCGCCCAGCCGGAGAGCGTCAGGTCGTGGCTCATATCCATCAGGCGCGCCTCCTGGAAACGTCCCTCTACCGGCACAATAATCACCTTAACGCCAATCTGCGCCATATCCGCCTGGATAAGCTCCGCCGTTTTCAGCGGGCTGGGATTCCACGCCTGCGAGCTGGTGGGCACCCACAGCTTGAGGGTCAGGTTTTCCAGCCCCAGGGCTTTCAGGCGGGCGCGGGCCTCCTGCGGATTATATTCGGTAATTTTAGCGTCATTATCGTAGGCCCACGAGGCCCGCGGCAGCATGGACGCCGCCGTCTCCGCGGTGCCATAGTAGATGGACTGCATCAGGCGCTGGTTGTTAATCGCCAGCGCCAGGGCATGGCGCACCTCAGGATTATCCAGCGGCGGCTTAGCGGTGTTGAAGGCCAGCCAGGCGATGTTCATTCCCGGGCGCAGCGTCAGGCGCAGGCGCGGGTCGTCACGCAGGATCGTCAACTGGCTGGCGGCTGGCCAGGCCAGCACGTCGCATTCTCCGGTCAGCAGTTTCGACAGGCGGCCGGTGCCGCCGGAGCCAAGGTCGACCACCACCTGGGGCATCAACGGTTTGCCGCGCCAGTAGCCGGGGTGGCGCTGCAGGCGAACATATTGTCCGGAGCGGTAATCGGATAGCTGGAACGGGCCGGTGCCAACCGGCTGGCGATCCAGTTGCTCCTGGCGGTCGTCCTGCGTTAAGCGGGCGGCATATTCGGCAGAGGTAATTGACGCATAGTGGGTGGCCAGATGCCAGAGGAACGAGGCGTCCGGCCGCTTGAGGCGAAACTCCACGGTCTGATTATCCAGCTTGCGGACGCTCTCCACGCTGTCAGCAAACTGCAGACTGTCGAAGTAGGGGAAGCTGCTGCCGTTGACGTTGTGCCACGGATGGTCGCGGTTAAAAATACGGCCAAAGGTAAAAATGACGTCATCGGCATTAAAGTCCCGCGTCGGGGTAAACCACGCCGTGCGTTGAAACGGGACGTGGCGGCGCAGGTGAAAGCGATAGGTGGCGCCGTTATCGAGAACTTCCCAGCTCTCCGCCAGCTCGGGGACCAGCCGGTAGGTATAGGGATCGACGTCAAGCAGACGATCGTAGATCTGAGCGGCCAGCGTATCGACAATCAGGCCGCTGCTGACTTTCTGCGGGTTAAAGGTATTAACCTGGCCGCTGACGCAATAGACGAAACCGCTATCGCGGATATCGGCGCGGTCGGGGAGCGCAGGGGCGGCAAAAGCTGGCCCACACAGCAGGGAAACGGCTGCCAGGAGAGATGACAATTTCAGGCGCATATTTTCTGTTTGATTATAGAGCTGAACTCTATCTTATTAAGATTAATAGACATTCACCACCGCCTTCAACAAGCCTGAGGGATAATGCGGTTACCGGGTGCGTATAGTATTCAGTCAATTGATTAAAATAGTCGCGGAACCGAGTCTGTATAGTGAAACATGGTAACTTTTTATCGCCGATATCGCCAGTCAGCTCTGTTTGGCCGCGGTTGACCAAACGGCGACGGCGTGCGGACGCTAGAGAATAGATTCAGTATAGCGGGGAGAAAGCCGATGACCCGACGGGCGACTAGCCGTACCCGTCGGGTGTGATACAGGGGGAGCGTGTTTTGATTATTGTGACAGTGTCACTTTATGATAGTCCATATTCTGCAGGTCCTCCAGCAGCCCGGGGCCAACCGGCTGCCACTGCAAGCGCTCGCGGGTCCATGCCGAGCTGGCGCGCAGGTCAAGGGCGGTAAACGGCGCAAACCAGCCGAACCAGGCGTCGACCTGCGAGTCATCCAGGTGGGTCAGCGGCAGGTTTAATCCGTGGGCAATTACCGCGGCAATATCGCGTAACGCGATCCCCTCTTCGGCCACCGCATGATAGCGCTCGCCGGCCGCGCCCTGAAGCAGCGCGCTGACATACAGACGTGCGACGTCATCGACATGGGCGGCTGACCAGCGGTTGCTTCCCTCGCCGCGCAGGGCTACCGCCCCGTTGGCGACCGCGCGTTCGATGTAGCAGGTCAGCAGTCCCTGACGCACGGTGTCATGCACCTGCGGTAAGCGGACCACCCTGACATCCACTCCCGCCTCCAGCAACTGCTGGCCGGCGAGCTCTGAGGCGGTGCGCGGGCTGGGGTGCGCTGAGTTGAAGAACGACTCCCGGGCCGGGGCGCCGCTCCCGTCGTCGCCCATCAGCGTGCCGGAGGTGATCACCAGCGGCCGCGTGCTGCCTCGCAGCGCCTGGCCCAGGGCCAGGATCGCCTGGCGGTCTTTCTCGCAGTTAGCGGCAAAGCGGCTGAAGTCGTGGTCGAAGGCGGTATGGATCACCGCGTCGGCGTTCCCGACGCCAGCCAGCAGCGACTCCGGGGCATCCAGCGTGCCGCGATGCACCTCGGCGCCGGCCGCCTTCAGGGCCTGTGCGGTGCTTTCGCTGCGCGCGAGGCCGATAACCTGATGGCCCGACGCCTGCAGCGCCGGAAGAATACGTGAGCCGATAAATCCGCTCGCGCCGGTAAGAAATATACGCATCATGGATCTCCTGAATGGGTTTCAGGCGTATCCTACCTGCGATGTCATACTATAAAAGTAGAGACATTATCGGGGTATAAATTCTAACAGGCAGAACCCACAGGCAGATGATGAACACTTCTGACAACCATGCTTTAGGCGATTTTCTCCGCGCCCGCCGCCAGCGTCTCGATCCGGCAACGTTTGGCTTCCCGGCGGGACGCCGGCGCACCCCGGGGCTGCGCCGCGAAGAGGTCGCGCAGCTCGCCAGCATCAGCCCGACCTGGTATACCTGGCTTGAACAGGGGCGCGGTGGGGCGCCTTCCCGCGAGGTGCTGGAGCGGATCGCCCGCGGTCTGCGGCTGACCACCCCGGAGCGCGAGCATCTGTTTATTCTCGCCTTTGGCCATCCGCCGCAGACGCGTCTGACGGTGACGGATGATATGACGCCGCGGCTGCAGCGGGTGCTTGACGCTTTCACCATTCCGGCGATTATCCGCACCGCCAGCTGGGACGTCATCGCCTGGAACGCGCCGGCGGCCAGGGTGCTGACCGACTACAGCCAACTGCCGCTGGCGGAGCGCAACGTGCTGCGCCGCCTGTTTACCCGGCCGGAGGCCCGCTGCACTCTGGAGGACTGGCAGAGGGTGGGGCAGCTTATCGTCAACGCCTTCCGCGCCGACGTCACGCGGATGGGCGCCACGAAAGAAACTGACCAGTTGATCGCGGAGCTCAGCCAGCAGAGCGTCGAGTTCGCCCGTTTCTGGCAAAGCCATGACGTCGCCGGCCACGGCGAGGGCTATAAGCGCATTAACGACCCGCAGATGGGTCAGCTCGACCTGGAATTTACCTCCTTTGCCGTGGAAGGCCGTCCCGATCTTTCCCTGCTGGTCTTTAATCCGGCAACGACGGAGAGCCAGCGGAAAATTCACGGTTTACTTCAGGGGGCGGGATCCGCGCCGGAGGAGAATTCATACAGCACCAGCGCATTGCTCTGCAGCGAGTCGATCCGCAGCCAATAGCCATCGAGCCTGGCTTCATCCACGCTGAGCGCCGGACGGGCCTGATGCATCAGCCACTGATAATCCTCGGCGTCAGGGCCGCTGCGGCTGCGAAAGGCGTCCACCAGCGGGAACAACGCGCCGTGGTGCTGATCGAACAGGTGCTGTTTGATGCGCCAGCTGCCATCCAGGCCCTGCAGCCGCACGCTGTAGGGCTGGCTGAAGCGCTGGATAAAGGCCGCTTCGCTGGAGAGCCAGGGATTGTAGACCACCGTATTGCGCAGCAGCAGCTGGTAGTGACCCTGGTGGTGGAGCAGCAGCAGGTTTTTATCGTGAACCAGGATCTCGCCGCGCAGCCGCCGCCAGAGCCAGAGTACCCAGTAAACCGGGCGCGGCAGGCCGTGCAGATAGTGCAGCGCCAGGCTGGAGGTATCGAGCTTGCCGTTGGCGCGAGCTTCGCCCTGGAGGCCTGAATTTAACCAGAAGCCCGCCAGCCAGACCTGGTCCGCCACCCCCAGCAGATTATCCATCAGCAGCGCGCCGCGAAAAAAGCGGCCGTTGGTATCCCGTGTATCGCCGGTCAGCGTATTCCATGAGAGCAGCCACAGCGGCAGGTTGAGCTGACGCTGGCGCAGGGCGCTGTGGATCTGCCGCAGCTTGTGTAGCGGATAATGTTCGCTGGAGGCCAGACGGCGGCTGTCTGCCTGGGCCAGATCCAGCTGTTCGTTGGCATCTGCCTGGCAGGCGAGAAAATCCGCCTCTGCCAGCAGCGGCGAGTGGAACAGCGGATCGTTCCCGGGATCGCTGGGAGCAAAGCGGTGCCAGATCCCCAGCTGCGGCTGCGGCAGCAGGCGATGAAGGACCCCGCGCTGCTGCCGCCAGGCGGCCTGGCGCGCAGCTTCGCTGGCCTGCGGCGACCAGTGCCAGACAAAGCGCCAGCTGTTGAGCGTGGCTGGCGGAAATTGGTTGGCGGCGAGCTGCAGGAAGCGCTGCAGCAGGTCACTGCGGGTGGTGACGCCGGTGTGTAGGATCACCTGCCAGCCCATCGCCGCCAGCCAGCTAAAAATCTGCTGCAGGTTGTACCAGCAGGCGTAGCCGGCCATCTGCGGATCGTCCCAGCCGGTGCCGAACAGCCGACTGCTGAGAAAGGGATCGTTGATATCGATGGCATACACCGGCAGGGCGTGGTGCAGCTGTTCGAGTTCCCGGCGCACATCTGCGCGCAGCAGATCGTCCAGTTCGCGCACGGTCACCACCATCCGGGTATGGCGCAGCGCTGCGGGGCGCGCTGGACGATCGCGCAGATTGATCTCCCGGGTCTGCGGTGGGTTGATCGGCAGGGGGGGACTTTCCCGGTCGCGTGGTTCCGGCTCATTGAGTCGCGCATACAGCCGGTCGGCCGCCACCGGCTGCCAGCGATCGGCCTGCGGCGGGCGCGGTCGGGCAAGCTCCAGAGGATGCTGTTCACGATACTGGCGCGGCGTCACGCCGTGCTGGCGCTTAAACAAATCGCTCATCATTCGCGTACTGGCGAATCCCTGTTCGCGGGCGATTTGCTGGACGGTTTTGCGGGTGGTTAATAGCTGGTCGGCGGCGTGGCGCAGGCGCAGCGCGGTGAGGTACTGGACAAAACTTACCCCGACCTCTTTGCGAAATAAGCGTGACAGCCAGGCCTCGGAGACAAATTCCGCGGCCGCCACCTCCTGCAACGAGAGGCGACGCTGATAGTTAGCGTCGATCCGCGCCACCACGCTGGCTATTCTCCGGCTCCATTTTTCGGTATCGCGCCGGGGCGTGGAGGCGATGGGCTGGCTAAAGCGCGTGGCCAGCAGCAGCGCTATCTCACTCAGCCAGCGGTTGGCCTCCAGTCGGTAATGGCCAGGATGATTGACCAGGCCGCTCACCAGTAGCTGGCGCATCAGGCGGCGCAGGCCGTCATCGGCATCCCGGGTGCGCGGCGTTATCTGGTAATCGACGGCAAAAAAGGCATTATCGAGGCGGGCCAGCCAGCTGGCGGAGAGGGTGAGGATCATCACGGCGTTGGCCCCGGCGCTGCGCAGACTCCAGCGACGGTTGCGGTTAACGATCGCCAGCCCGTCGGCGGCGAGCGGCTGCGACGCACCTTCCGCCACCGCCAGATTTACGCTTCCCTCCAGCACCCACAGCAGCGTCAGCAGATCGCTTTCCGGCTGGGTCAGCTGACGCACATCGCGTACGGTGACGCTAAAGTCGCCTGAATGGTGCTCCACATGACTCTCCTCTGTAGACAAAAACAACCGGTTGTTTTTTGTCATAACCGATATGTATGAAAAACACTCATTGATTTTTCGTCAATATAAAACAAAAAAGCGCGCCTGCAAGCTGAGGCACCCGCATAAACTCGAAAGTGTCGTGCAAACACAACACAGGAATAACAAAAATGACACATCCGTTGCTAGAAGCATTGCAGGTTAACGAGGCGCAATTTATTGCTCTGCGTCGTCGGTTCCACCAGCAGCCGGAGATCGGCTTTGAAGAGCACCAGACCAGCAGCGAGGTCGCCCGACTGCTTGGCGAGTGGGGATACGAGGTTCACCGCGGCCTGGCGGGCACCGGAGTGGTGGGCACGCTGCGCGTCGGCGAGGGGAAAAAACGCCTTGGCCTGCGGGCGGATATGGATGCCCTGCCGATGCAGGAGCGGAGCGGTAAGCCGTGGGCAAGCCAGGTTGAAGGGCGCTTTCACGGCTGCGGCCATGACGGGCACACCACCACGCTGCTCTACGCCGCTGAATATCTGGCGCGCACCCGCCAGTTTACCGGCACGCTGCAGCTGATTTTCCAGCCCGCGGAAGAGTTGCTGTACGGCGGGCGGGTAATGGTCGAGGACGGTCTGTTTGACCAGTTCCCCTGCGACGCCATCTTCGGCCTGCACAATATGCCGGGTCAGCCGTTGGGCAAGATCGGCCTGCGCGACGGGGCGATGATGGCCTCCTCCGATACGCTGCATATTGAAGTGAAGGGCGTTGGCGGCCACGGCGCGGTGCCGGAGCATACGGTGGATGCCACGCTGGTGGCCTGCCATATTACCCTCGCGCTACAGTCCATTGTCTCGCGCAATATCACCCCGTTTGAACCGGCGGTGGTGACCGTCGGCAGCATCCAGGCCGGTCATGCGCCCAATATCATTAACGATCACGTGCTGATGAAGCTCACGGTGCGCACCCTCAATGAGCAGGTGCGCGAGACCGTGCTGCAGCGGATCCATGATATCGCCGTGGCCCAGGCGGAGAGCTTCAATGCCACCGCCACGCTGACCCACGTCAACGGCAGCCCGGTGTTGCGTAACGATCCGGCGACGAACGCCATGGTGCGGGAGGTGGCGACAGCGCTGTTTGGCGCAGAGCAGGTGGGCGAGGTGAAGCCGTTTATGGGCAGTGAAGATTTTGCCTTCATGCTGGAGCAGCACCCGCATGGCAGCTATTTCACCATCGGCGCTGGCGATGAGCCGGATCGCTGCATGGTGCATAACCCGGGGTATGACTTCAACGACGCGCTGTTGCTGACCGGCGCGGCGCTGTGGTGCGGCCTGACGGAACGCTATCTGCGCTAATCACGAGAAACGGGAGGGCCATGCGATGAGCACTGTCACAATAAGCGACACCCCGTTTGTCGGCAACGATCGCCTGCTGGTGGGGATTGTGTTAAGCGTTTTAACCTTCTGGCTGTTCGCCCAGTCGGTGATTAACGTGGTGCCGGCGATGAAAAGCAGCCTTGATATCTCTCTTGAAACCTTAACTCTGGCCGTCAGTCTCAGCGCGCTGTTCAGCGGCTGCTTCGTGGTCGCCAGCGGCGGCCTGGCGGACAAGTTTGGCCGGATGCGGATGACCACCCTCGGGCTGGGGCTGAGTATCGTCGGCAGCGCCATGCTGGTGGTTGCTCAGGGACCGGGGCTGTTCCTGGCCGGCCGGGTGCTGCAGGGGCTGTCGGCAGCCTGCATTATGCCGGCGACGCTGGCGCTGATTAAGACCTGGTATGAGGGGCGTGCGCGGCAGCGGGCGGTCAGCTTCTGGGTCATCGGCTCGTGGGGCGGCAGCGGTCTCTGTTCCTTCGTCGGCGGGGCTATCGCCACCGGTCTGGGCTGGCGCTGGATCTTCGTCTTCTCGATCGCCGTTGCCCTGCTGGCGCTGTTTTTGCTGCGCGGCACGCCGGAGAGCCGCAGCGCCAGCGCCAGCCAGCATAAGCTGGATGTCGGCGGTCTGCTGAGCCTAATTGTTGCGCTGGTGCTGGTGAATCTGTTTATCAGCAAGGGCCACGGCTGGGGCTGGAGCAGCCCGCTGTCGTTGACCATGCTGGCCGGGGCGCTGGCGGCGGGGACGATATTTATCCGCAACGGCATGCGCAAAGGCGAGGCGGCGCTGATTGATTTTGCGCTGTTTAGTAACCGGGCCTACGGTGCGGCAGTGCTGTCGAACTTTCTGCTCAATGGAGCGATTGGCACCATGATGATCGCCAGCATCTGGCTGCAGCAGGGGCACCACCTGACGCCGCTGGAGAGCGGGATGATGACCCTCGGCTATCTGGTGACCGTCCTGGCGATGATCCGGGTCGGCGAGAAGCTGCTGCAGCGCTATGGCGCCCGGCTGCCGATGATGGCCGGTCCGGTGTTGACCGCTATCGCCATCGCGCTGATATCCTGCACCTTTCTCGAAAAGGCGCTGTATATCGGGGTGGTGTTCGCCAGCAACGTGCTGTTTGGCCTCGGGCTGGGCTGCTACGCCACACCGTCGACGGATACCGCGGTGGCCAATGCCCCGGAGAACAAAATCGGTGTCGCCTCGGGGATCTATAAGATGGGCAGCTCGCTGGGCGGGGCGATGGGTATCGCCGTGACAGCGTCACTTTTCACGCTGTTTTTACCGCTGGGCATGGCCCATGCCGCCCAGTATGCCCTGTGGTTTAACGCCGTCTTATGTCTGGGGGCGATGGCGGTGAGCGCGCTGCTGCTGCCGCGCGCCTCTCACAGCTGATGCTTTTTCAGCAGCGCGCGGAGCTGGTGATAGGTTAATCCCAGCAGCTCCGCCGCCTGCTTCTGATGATACTTCGCCTGCTCCAGACTCCGCTGCAGCAGGCGTTTTTCCTGCTGGAACTGGAAATCGCGCAGATCCAGCGGTAGCGCGGGCAGCTCATCGCCGGGCGCGGCTTCCGGCGGAGAGCCGGGGGACTGACGAAAAGGGTTAATAATAATCGCGTCCAGCTCATGTTCGCTGTCGCCGTGGCGATACACCGAGCGCTCAACCACGTTCTTCAGTTCGCGAATATTCCCCGGCCAGCGGTAGCCGAGCAGCGTCGCGGTCGCTCGTTCGCTAAAGCCGGGAAACAGCGGCAGACCGAGTTCGCGGCACATCTGGATGGCAAACTGGTTGGCGAGCAGCATGATGTCGCTCTGCCGGTCGCGCAGCGGGGGGAGCTGTACCACGTCGAAGGCCAGGCGGTCGAGCAGGTCGGCGCGAAAATGACCTTCCTCGACCATCTGCGGCAGGTCAGCGTTGGTGGCGCACACCAGCCGGACGTTAACCTGCAGCGGCTGGCTGCCGCCCACGCGCTCCAGCTCGCCATATTCAATCACTCTTAACAGCTTCTCCTGCACCAGCATTGGGGCTGTCGCCAGCTCATCCAGAAACAGCGTCCCGCCGTCGGCGCGCTCGAAGCGCCCGGGATGGCGCTTGCTGGCCCCGGTGAAAGCCCCGGCTTCGTGGCCGAACAGCTCCGAGTCGAGCAGATTATCGTTCAGCGCCGCGCAGTTCAACGAGATAAACGGCCCCTGCCAGCGGCTGGAGAGGTAGTGGAGACGGTTAGCGATAAGCTCTTTCCCGGTGCCGCGCTCGCCGATGACCAGCACCGGTTTATCCAGCGGGGCCAGCCGGGAAACCTGTTCCAGCACCTCGAGAAAGCTATTGGCCTCGCCCAGCAGATTATCCTTGTACTGCGCCATGATGAATTTCGCCATTAAGTAGTGTAATTAACCAGGTGACTGTAGCAATGCCCAGCACGTTTCGCAACCACCCTGTTTAAAATCAATAAGATAAAAAGTTGGCACGCCATTTGTATTAGCTAAGCCACAGGTGAATGCCTGAAACCAGAACTATGAGGATTGAAATTATGGGTATTTTTTCTCGTTTTGCCGACATCGTGAACGCCAACATCAACTCCCTGCTGGAGAAAGCGGAGGACCCGCAAAAGCTGGTGCGTCTGATGATCCAGGAGATGGAAGACACGCTGGTTGAGGTGCGTTCGACATCGGCCCGCGCGCTGGCGGAAAAGAAACAGCTGTCACGTCGTATTGAGCAGGCGGTCGCCCAGCAGGCGGAATGGCAGGAAAAAGCCGAGCTGGCCCTGCGCAAAGAGAAAGAAGATCTGGCCCGGGCGGCGCTGATCGAAAAACAAAAGCTGACCGACCTTATCGCTCAGCTGGATCATGAAGTGCAGCTGGTGGATGAAACCCTGGCGCGGATGAAAAAAGAGATTGGCGAGCTGGAGAACAAACTCAGCGAAACCCGCGCCCGTCAGCAGGCGCTGGCGCTGCGCCATCAGGCGGCGAGTTCGTCCCGCGATGTGCGTCGCCAGCTGGACAGCGGTAAACTGGATGAGGCGATGGCGCGCTTTGAATCCTTTGAGCGTCGCATCGATCAGATGGAAGCGGAAGCGGAGAGCCACCGCTTTGGCAAGCAGCAGACGCTGGATCAGCAGTTTGCCGAACTGAAAGCGGACGATGAAATCAGCGAGCAGCTGGCGGCGTTGAAAGCCAAAATGAATCAGTCCAACCAGTAAGTATGATTGCGCGGCGCGGCGTTGCGCCGCGGCTCACCCCCTGTAAGGAGTACACATGAGCATGCTTTTTCTCGCCATTCCGCTGACGCTGTTTGTGCTGTTTGTTCTGCCGGTCTGGCTGTGGCTGCACTACAACAATCGCGGCGCCAACGGCAGTCTGACGCAAAATGAGCAGCAACGGCTGCTGCAGTTGACCGATGACGCGAAGCGGATGCGCGAACGCATTCAGGCGCTGGAAGCGATCCTGGACGCCGAACATCCGAACTGGAGGGACAAATAATGGCCGGGCTGGATCTGAATAAAAAACTGTGGCGTATCCCACAGCGCGGGATGGTAAAGGGCGTCTGCGCGGGCATTGCTCAGCATCTTGATGTCCCGGTGAAGCTGGTGCGTCTGATTACCGTGCTGGCGATGATTTTCGGCCTCTTTTTCTTTGTCCTGGTGGCCTACATCATTTTGACTTTTGCTCTGGATCCGATACCGGACAGCGAGCTGTACGGTCATAAAGCGCCGAGCAATGGCGATCTGCTGGCCGCCGTGGATGCCGAACTGGCCTCCGGTGAACAGCGTCTGCGTGAAATGGAGCGGTATGTGACCTCCGACACCTTTACGCTGCGCAGCCGCTTTCGCCAGCTGTAAACCCTGTTTCTAACGAATGAGGCAACGCATGAATAGCAAATGGCAACGCGCCGGGCAGCAGGTGAAGCCCGGTCTGAAAATCGTCGGTAAGCTGGCGCTGCTGACCGCGCTGCGTTATGGCCCGGCGGGCGTTGCCGGCTGGGCGGTTAAATCGGTCGCGCGTCGGCCGCTGAAAATGCTGCTGGCGGTGGCGCTGGAGCCGCTGCTCAGCCGGCTGGCCAACCGCGTCACGCGCGGGATGAAATAATGCCGCCGTGGGGAAGGCGCAAAAGGATTAACGTTGTCCTGCTTATCCCCGGCAGATCGCTTATGATGACGAGACATACCTTCAGGGCATAACGGACTGGCGATGAAGCGACTGAAAACTGAATTGAATGCGCTGGTCAACCGCGGGGTTGACCGGCATTTACGTCTGGCGGTAACCGGCCTGAGCCGGAGCGGTAAAACGGCGTTTATCACCGCGCTGGTCAACCAGCTGTTGAATATCCACACCGGCGCCCGCCTGCCGCTGCTGAGCGCCGCACGCGAAGAGCGGCTGCTCGGCGTCAAGCGCGTGCCGCAGCGGGACTTTGGCATTCCCCGATTCACCTACGACGAAGGGCTGGCCCAGCTGTACGGCCAGCCCCCCATGTGGCCAACCCCGACGCGCGGGGTGAGCGAGATCCGTCTCGCGCTGCGCTACCGTTCGAATGACTCCCTGCTGCGCCATTTTAAAGATACCTCCACGCTGTATCTGGAGATTGTCGACTATCCGGGCGAGTGGCTGCTCGACCTGCCGATGCTGGCGCAGGATTATCTGAGCTGGTCGCGACAGATGACCGGGCTCCTGCAGGGACAGCGTGCGGAGTGGTCGGCCCGCTGGCGGCAGCTGTGCGCCGGGCTGGATCCGCTGGCCCCTGCCGACGAGGCTCGGCTGGCGGATATCGCTGCCGCCTGGACGGACTATCTCCACGCCTGTAAGCTCGAAGGGCTGCACTTTATCCAACCCGGGCGCTTTGTCCTGCCCGGAGAAATGGCGGGCGCGCCGGCGCTGCAGTTTTTCCCGTGGCCCGACGTCGACGCCGTCGGCGAAGCCAAGCTGGCGCAGGCCGATAAACACAGCAACGCCGGCATGCTGCGCGAACGTTACAAATACTATTGCGAAAGGGTGGTGAAGGGGTTCTACAAAGAGCACTTCCTGCGCTTCGACCGGCAGATTGTGCTGGTGGACTGTCTGCAGCCGCTCAACAGCGGGCCGCAGGCGTTTAACGATATGCGCCTGGCGCTGACCCAGCTGATGCAAAGTTTCCATTACGGGCAGCGCACCTTGTTCCGCCGGTTGTTTTCGCCGGTTATCGACAAGCTGCTGTTTGCCGCTACCAAAGCCGATCACGTCACGATCGATCAGCACAGCAATATGGTGTCGCTCCTGCAGCAACTGATTCAGGACGCGTGGCAGAACGCCGCCTTTGAAGGGATCAGTATGGATTGCCTGGGGCTGGCGTCTATTCAGGCGACCCAGAGCGGGCTGATTGAGGTGAATGGCGAGAAAATTCCCGCCCTGCGCGGCAATCGCCTGAGCGACGGCCAGCCGTTGACCATCTATCCCGGTGAGGTGCCGGCGCGCCTGCCGGGCCAGGCCTTCTGGCAGCAGCAGGGATTTCAGTTTGAAAACTTTCGTCCGCAGGTCATGGATGTCGATCGGCCTTTGCCGCACATTCGTCTCGACGCGGCGCTGGAATTTTTGATTGGAGATAAACTGCGATGAGCGAACCGTTAAAACCGCGGATTGATTTTGATGGGCCGCTGCAAGCGGAGAAAATTCCGCCGCTGAAAGGCGCTCGCGCCTTCGACACCCTGGAGGCGGACAACTTCGCGCCAGCGCGGCTGGTGACCGGCGAAGAGGAAGAGGGGGCGGCGGAAGCGGTGGTGGAGTCGGTCCTGCGACCCAAACGCAGCCTGTGGCGGCGGATGGTCAGCGCCGGACTGGCGATCTTCGGCGTCAGCGTCGTGGCGCAAGGCGTGCAATGGACGGCTAACGCCTGGCAGACCCAGGACTGGATTGCGCTGGGCGGCTGCGTCGCCGGGGCGCTGATCGTCGGAGCCGGCGTCGGATCTGTGGCCACCGAGTGGCGCCGTCTGTGGCGACTGCGCCAGCGCGCCCACGAACGCGATGAAGCGCGCGATATGCTGCACAGTCACGCGGTCGGTAAAGCGAAAGCGTTTTGTGAGAAGCTGGCGCAGCAGGCCGGGCTGGATCAGTCGCATCCGGCGCTGCAGCGCTGGTATGCCGCGATCCACGAAACGCAAAGCGATCGCGAAGTGGTGAGCCTTTATGCGCAGCTGGTGCAGCCGGTGCTCGATGCCCAGGCGCGGCGGGAAATCAGCCGTTCGGCGGCGGAGTCGACGCTGATGATTGCCGTCAGTCCGCTGGCGCTGGTGGATATGGCGTTTATCGCCTGGCGGAACCTGCGGCTGATCAACCGAATCGCCACGTTGTACGGCATTGAGCTCGGGTATTACAGCCGTCTGCGACTGTTTCGCCTGGTGTTGCTTAATATCGCTTTCGCTGGCGCCAGCGAACTGGTGCGCGAGGTGGGGATGGACTGGATGTCGCAGGATCTGGCGGCCCGGCTGTCGGCGCGCGCCGCGCAGGGCATTGGCGCCGGCCTGCTGACCGCTCGTCTCGGGATCAAGGCGATGGAGCTGTGCCGCCCGCTGCCGTGGATCGCAGATGATAAACCGCGACTCGGCGATTTTCGGCGCGAGCTGATTGGGCAGTTGAAAGAGACCCTGCAGAAAAGCAAAACCCACCCGGAGAAGTAACCTCCGCTCAGAGACATCGCCGGGCGGCGGCTTCGCCTTGCCCGGCCTTCGACGTCAAGCTCTGGCACGCGCACCCTGGCAATATTCGATTAGGCGCATTCCTCCGCCAGCCACTCGCTGAAGGCGCGAAAGCGCGGGCGGGAACGGTTCTCCTGCGGACAAATCAGGTCATAGCCAAAGGGCGAGGGCGCTTCATTTTCAGACAAGGCCACCAGCCTGCCGGCGTCGAGCAGCGGCTGGATCAGCGTTTTACGCCCCATCACCACGCCGAGTCCATTGAGCGCCATCTCGATGGCCAGCGAGTGGTTATTCACCGCGTAATACCGGCCGTCAAAAGGTAACGCCTGTCCGCTGTGCTGGCACCACAGGCGCCATTCCGCAAATTGATCCTGTACGTCGGTGGATTCGCACGCATGGATCCAGACGAGCGCCGCCGGGTCGCCGCCGCTTAGCGGACGATACTGCTGGCGATAACGCGGGGAGCAGACCGGGAGCAAACTTTCCGCCATCAGCCGCTGTTGATAAAGATCGGGGTAGCGCGTGGCGCCGTAGTAAATTGCCAGATCCACCCGCTCCTCGTTAAAATCCATCACCCCGGCGCGCACGCGAAACTGCAGATTCAGTCCCGGCCATTGCGCCTGAAAGCGCGGCAGACGCGGCATCAGCCACAGATGGGCCAGCGTCGGCGCAATACCAATATGCAGCGTGCCGCGCAGATCCTGATCGCGAATATCCTCAATTTCATCGTTAATCGCCCGCAGCGAATGGCTTAACGTCGCCAGCAGCCGCTTACCTTCCTCTGTCAGCGCCAGTTTACGCGTCATGCGGATAAACAGGCGAAACCCGATGTGCATCTCCAGCCTGCGGATCCGATGGCTGACCGCTCCCTGGGTAAGGTTCATTTCATGCGCGGCAAGGGTAAAGCTCAGGTGGCGGGCGGTCACCTCAAAGGTCTGCAGCAGCGCAAGGATGCTTTGTTGCTCAAGCACAGATTGTCTCCCTTATGCATTAATTGAGTTCATGCATAGGCCGATTTAATTCGTTTGTTAGGCCAGTTTTGCCGGTTTTAAATAGTTATATCGTAACTAAACCGAGGTATACCATGTCAGGACTCAAAATTGTGGTGATTGGCGGTGGCTCCAGCTACACCCCGGAACTGATTGAAGGTTTGCTCAACCGCTATCACGAAATGCCGGTCGCTTCGCTATGGCTGGTGGACATTGAAGAGGGCAAAGAGAAAGTCGAGATTATCGCCGGACTGGCGCGGCGAATGATCGCCAAAGCCGGGCTGACTATTGAAGTGGTGGCCACCCTTGACCGGGAAAGCGCGCTGCGCGATGCCGATTTCGTCTGCTCGCAGTTTCGCGCCGGCTGCCTTGACGCCCGGATCAGCGATGAACGTATCTCCCTCAAGTATGGCTTGATCGGCCAGGAGACCAATGGCCTTGGCGGCTTCGCCAACGCCTGTCGCACCATTCCCATCGCCCTGGAGATCGCTGCCGATATGGAGCGACTGTGTCCCGACGCCTGGCTGCTGAACTTTACCAACCCGTCGGGGATGGTGACCGAAGCGATCCTGCGCCACAGCCGCATCAAAGCCGTCGGCCTGTGTAACGTGCCGGTGATTATGCAAAAAGGGATAACCACTCTGCTGCAATGCGCTGACGAAAAAGAGGTGGTGATGCAGGTCGCCGGCCTGAACCACTTTATCTTCGTGCGTCAGATCCTGCACAAAGGTAAAGAATGGCTGCCGGAGGTGATAGCCGAGATCAACGCCGGTCGGGATCCGCTGGTGCCGCGCAACATTCCGCCGTTCCGTTGGCCGTCGCATCTGCTGCAGGGCTTAGGCATGATCCCCTGCGCCTATCTGCGTTATTACTACATGAAAGACGATCTGCTGCGCCAGGAGCTGGCGGAGGCGGGCGGCGAAGGAACCCGCGGGGAAGTGGTTAAGCAGCTGGAAAAAATCTTGTTTGACCAGTACCGCGACCCGCACCTGGCAGTCAAACCGAAGGCGCTGGAAGGGCGCGGCGGCCAGTACTATTCCGAGGCGGCCTGCGAGCTGATGAATGCCATCTACAACGACAAGCGGATTATCATGCACGTCAATACGCGTAATAACGGCGCCATCAATGGCCTGCCGGATGACTGCGCGGTAGAGGTCAGCTCGCTGATTACCGCTTCTGGTCCGCTACCTCTCAATGTGGCGCCGTTCCCGGAAGATACCCTGCGTTTGCTGCAGCTGATGAAATCATTTGAACGGCTGACTATCGAGGCCGCGCTCACCGGCAACCGCCACACCGCATGGCGTGCTCTGATGCTGAATCCGCTGATCGTCAGCGGCGAGAAGCTCGAACTGGCGTTGGATGAGGTGATCGCTGAGAACCGTCAGTGGCTGCCTGCTTTCCACGCCTGACCCAAGACTCACCGGCCGCCTGGCCGGTGATTTAACCACTGACCGTCTGACTTTACGCCACAGCGCCCATTTTTCCGCCACACTGTCAATAATTGTTGACAGTTAGCTTCCCGAAAACCCATTCCTGGCCTATTATTCTCCCGTCATTGGCACTTTTAGGGTGAACACTCCCATGCGTCTTGAAGTCTTTTGTGAAGACCGTCTCGGTCTGACTCGTGAATTGCTCGATTTGCTGGTGCTGCGTGGTATTGACCTGCGCGGTATCGATATTGACCCTATTGGCCGAATTTACCTCAATTTCGCCGAACTGGAATTCGCCACGTTCAGCAGCCTGATGGCTGAGATCCGCCGTATCGCCGGCGTGACGGACGTGCGCACCGTGCCCTGGATGCCGTCTGAACGTGAACACCTGGCGCTCAGCGCGCTGCTGGTAGCGATGCCGGAGCCGGTGCTGTCGCTGGATACCAAAGGTCGGGTGGAACTGGCGAACCCCGCCAGCTGCCTGCTGTTTGGCCAAAGCCAGGCGAAGCTGCGTAACCACCCGGTGGCCCAGCTGATCGCCGATTTTAACGTTCAGCGCTGGCTGGAGAGCAGCCCGCAGGAGACGCATGCGGAGCATGTGGTGGTGAATGGGCAGAACTACCTGCTGGAAGTGACTCCGGTCTATCTGGAAGGAGAGCATAACGAGCGAGTGCTGACCGGCGCCGTGGCGATGTTGCGCTCAACCGTGCGCATGGGACGCCAGCTGCAGACCATGACCAGCCAGGATACCAGCGCTTTCAGTCAGATCCTCGCGGTGGGGCCGAAAATGCGCCACGTGGTGGAGCAAGCGCGCAAGCTGGCGATGCTCAGCGCGCCGCTGCTGATTGTCGGCGACACCGGCACCGGTAAAGATCTGCTGGCCCATGCCTGCCATCTGGCCAGTCCGCGGGCGGGCAAACCCTATCTGGCGCTCAACTGTGGCTCCATTCCCGAGGACGCGGTCGAGAGCGAGCTGTTTGGCGACGCGCTGCAGGGCAAGAAGGGCTTCTTCGAGCAAGCCAACGGCGGCTCGGTGCTGCTGGATGAAATTGGCGAGATGTCGCCGCGCATGCAGACCAAGCTGCTGCGCTTTCTCAACGACGGCACCTTCCGCCGCGTTGGCGAGGATCATGAAGTGCACGTCGATGTGCGGGTGATCTGCGCGACGCAGAAAAACCTGATCGAGCTGGTGCAGAAAGGGCTTTTCCGCGAAGATCTCTACTATCGCCTCAACGTCCTGACGCTGTATCTGCCGCCGCTGCGCGATTGCCCGCAGGACATCATGCCGCTGACGGAGCTGTTCGTGGCCCGCTTTGCCGACGAGCAGGGGATCCCGCGGCCGAAGCTCTCTGCCGATCTCAGTACGGTGCTTACCCGCTACAGCTGGCCCGGCAACGTCCGCCAGCTGAAGAATGCCGTCTATCGCGCACTGACCCAGCTGGAAGGATTTGAGCTGCGTCCACAGGACATTCTGCTGCCGGACCATGACGTCGCCTCGCTGCCGGTGGGCGAGGAGGCCATGGAAGGGTCGCTGGACGACATCACCCGCCGCTTTGAGCGCTCGGTGCTGACCCAGCTCTATCGCAGCTACCCCAGCACCCGTAAGCTGGCGAAGCGGCTGGGGGTGTCGCATACCGCCATCGCCAATAAGCTGCGTGAATATGGTCTGAGTCAGAAAAAGGGCGACGAATAATCCCGCCAGGCCGGCGACCCACGTCGCCGGCATCCCGGCCTGCAAAGCGGGCCAAACCTGTATATACTGGTTTTTTAATCCTTTTTCCGGGGTGGTGCATCTTGGCGTCGCGTCGCGCGATCGGGCACTGGCTGATATTGCTGCTGCTCTCTGTTCTCTTTTCCTCGCTGCTGTTACGAATACACCTGCCGGCAGCGCTGCTGCTGGGGCCGCTGATCGCCGGTCTCATTTTGAGCCTGCGCGGGGTGAAGTTGAGCATCCCTCGCCCCTGTTATCTGGCGGCGCAGGCCATCGTCGGCTGCATGATCGCCCGGGCGATTAATCCCTCTGTTTTTGGCGTGCTGTTCAACAACTGGGCGCTGGTGCTGGCGATCCTGTTGACCACCCTGGCGATAAGCGGCCTTACCGGCTGGCTGCTGGTCCGCTACAGCGCGCTGCCGGGCGCCACTGGCGCCTGGGGAAGCTCTCCCGGCGGCGCGTCGGCAATGGTGGTGATGGCCCAGGAGTACGGGGCCGATGTGCGGCTGGTGGCGCTGATGCAGTATCTGCGGGTGCTGTTTGTCGTCGGCGCGGCGGCGCTGGTGGTGCGCTATGCCCTGGGCAATGAAGCACAGGAAATGACTCAGGATATTGTCTGGTTTCCATCGTTGACCCTGAATTTCCCTTTCACGCTGCTGCTGACGGCGGTGGCCTGTTGGCTGGGCATGCGGCTGCGCATCCCCTCCGGGGCCATGCTGCTGCCGATGCTGCTTGGCGCCCTGGCCCAGGGCGGCGGCTGGCTGATGCTGGAGCTGCCGGAGTGGCTGCTGGCGATGGCCTATGCGGTGCTGGGCTGGACGGTGGGGCTCCAGTTTAATAAAGCCATTTTTCTGCTGGTCCTCAAGA
The DNA here is from genome assembly GCF_000238715.1 of Klebsiella sp. 4_1_44FAA. NCBI lineage: Bacteria > Pseudomonadati > Pseudomonadota > Gammaproteobacteria > Enterobacterales > Enterobacteriaceae > Klebsiella > Klebsiella sp. 4_1_44FAA. Next base: position 338,570 of record NZ_JH414802.1, on the reverse strand, counting down.
CGCTGCCGCAGATTATCGCCTCCATCATCGGACTGATCCTGATGTGCGCCCTGATGGCCCTTGCCCTGACCCACATTCTGCAGATGGACTTTATGACCGCCTATCTGGCCACCAGCCCCGGCGGCCTGGACACGGTGGCGATTATCGCCGCCGGCACCCGGGCGGACATGTCGTTTATTATGGCGCTACAGACGCTGCGGCTGTTTACCATTTTGCTGACCGGCCCGGCGATGGCGCGGGCTATCTCCCGCTATGCGCCGCGGCAATAAAAAGCCCTCGCAGAGCGAGGGCTGGGCAGATCGAGGGCTGGGCAGATCGAATGTCCGCGAGCGCGATGCGCCCGGGCAATCTGTTATCAGGCTTTCAGGGCGGCCAGCGCGGCGTCGTAGTCCGGCTCTTCGGTGATTTCGTTCACCAGCTGGCTGTAGACGACCTGATCGTTTTCATCGATAACGACCACCGCACGGGCAGCCAGGCCAGCCAGCGGACCGGTGGCGATGGCGACGCCGTAGTCAGCGAGGAAGGACGTGCCGCGCAGCGTGGACAGGGTGACCACATTGCTCAGGCCTTCCGCGCCGCAGAAGCGGGACTGGGCGAACGGCAGGTCAGCGGAAATGCACAGCACTACGGTGTTGTCCAGTTCAGCGGCCAGCTGGTTGAATTTACGCACTGATGCGGCACACACGCCGGTATCAATGCTCGGGAAAATATTCAGTACTTTACGTTTGCCGGCGTACTGGCTCAGCGCGACGTCAGAGAGATCTTTGGCGACCAGCGTAAACGGCTGCGCTTTAGCGCCTGCCTGCGGAATGGTGCCCTGAACAGAAACGGGGTTGCCCTGGAAATGCACGGTTTGTGACATGGTTATCTTCCTGTTTACATATAGTTAACGTCGCGAGTAGTGTATGACATCCGCCAGCTACACGGCAAACCCTATTTAACATTTACCAGAGAGGACAAGGGAATGCGTAACGTGCGAGTGTATGAGGAAGCCTGGCCGCTCCATACCCCTTTTGTGATCGCCCGCGGTAGCCGCAGCGAGGCAAAAGTGGTGGTAGTGGAACTGGAAGAGGACGGCGTGAAAGGGGTAGGCGAATGCACACCCTATCCCCGCTATGGCGAGAGCATCGCCTCGGTCATGGCCCAGGTGATGGCGATCGGCGAGCAACTGGAGGCGGGGCTTACCCGCGAACAGCTGCAGCGGCTGCTGCCGGCAGGCGCCGCCCGCAATGCCATTGACTGCGCGCTATGGGATCTGCAGGCCCGGCGCGAAGGCAAAACCTTGGCCCAGCTGTTGGGCGTGGCGTTGCCTGACCGGGTGATTACCGCCCAGACGGTGGTCATTGGCACGCCGGATCAGATGGCGGCCAGCGCCGCGGCGCTGTGGCAGGCAGGGGCCCAGCTGTTGAAGGTGAAGCTCGACGATCGACTGATCAGCGAGCGGCTAATCGCTATCCGCCAGGCGGCGCCGGAGGCTACGCTGATTGTTGATGCCAATGAATCCTGGCACAGCGAGGGGCTGGCGGCGCGCTGTCAGCTGCTGGCGGACCTCGGTGTGGCGATGCTTGAGCAGCCGCTCCCCGCCGACGACGACTCGGCGCTGGAAAACTTCGTTCATCCGCTGCCGATTTGCGCCGACGAGAGCTGCCACACCCGGGAGAGCCTGCCGCGGCTGCGCGGGCGCTATGAGATGATCAATATCAAACTGGATAAAACGGGCGGCCTGACCGAAGCGCTGGCTCTGGCCGGGGAGGCGGAACGGCAGGAATTTGAACGGATGCTGGGCTGTATGCTCTGCACCTCGCGCGGGATCGCCGCCGCGCTCCCTCTGGCGCCGCTGGCGCGCTTCGCTGACCTCGACGGCCCGACATGGCTGGCGGTGGACGTTGAGCCGGCGCTGCGGTTCAGCACCGGCGTGCTTCATCTTTAAGCCTGCCAGCGCAGCAGATCGGTCATCGCCGGCAGGTAACACTCCGTTGCCTCGTCGGCGGAGACCGGCGGGAACTCGGCGGTGATGCAGGGGAGTCCGATATCGGCGCACCAGCTGCCAAAGGAGCCCGGCGTGTCGTAGCCCACGCTGCCCACCAGCGGCAGGGAGAAGGCGTCGGCCAGCCAGCGACCCAGCGGGCTGTGGCCCGGATCTTCGATACAGGCCAGCGGATCGTGAAAGGAGACCACCCACGCCGGATGAATCTGATGGATCAACTGACACAGGGCCTCGGTCTCCCGTTCCGAACCCGGCTGCTCACCGGTCAACAGCACCACGTCGCGCTCCGCCGCCGCGCTATTCCAGCGGTAAACCGTTTCCCCTTGCTTCCAGTTGGCTGCCGGAAAGTTACGGTTGAGGTCAACGCCGCGGGCATTGGCGCGCAGCCCGAGCTGACAGCCGTCAGGATTGACCGTCAGCACCACGTGGTGGCGGCGCAGCTCGGGTTTCAGGGTGCGCAGGGCGCAGGAGAGGGTCACAATCGACGAATTCTCATCACCGTGGGTACCGGCAATAATCAGCCCGCTACGGCTGTCGGCCTGCGGCGCAGGAAACCACAGCAGCGGCGCGCCCAGTTCCGAGCTGCCATACTGCCGGGTTCCCGGCGGAAAGTCGCCGCGCTGCGGGCGAGGACGTGAAATAGACATAGGGCTTCCTGTGTGTCGTTATTATTTAGTGTTGGCGAAAAGCGTATCGGGATCAAACCCATTCCCTGAGGCGTGAAATCCGACGGCACATCAATTTTCTATCATATGTCGTTTGCAATTTCAGGTGATGAAACAAATAATTATCGCTCTGTTGGCGGTATTTTTTTCATTTTAAAGGGGATCTTATGAAGTATCCTGTCGCTTTGACATGCGGCGCGCTGTGGTTAGCCAGCGTATCTTCTCTGGCCTGGGCGGCTGACGTACCGCCGGGCACGGTACTGGCGGAAAAACAGCTGTTAGTGCGCCATATCAAAGATGAACCCGCCTCGTTAGATCCCGCCAAAGCGGTGGGCCTGCCGGAAATCCAGGTGATCCGCGATCTGTTTGAAGGTTTAGTCAATCAGGATGCGAAAGGCAACCTGGTTCCAGGCGTAGCGACCCGCTGGCAGAGCAACGATAACCGCGTCTGGACCTTTACCCTGCGTGATAACGCCCGCTGGTCCGACGGCACGCCGGTTACCGCCGAAGATTTCGTCTATAGCTGGCAGCGTCTGGTGGATCCGAAAACCACTTCGCCGTTTGCCTGGTTCGCGGCGCTGGCGGGGATCGCTAACGCGCAGAACATTATTGACGGCAAAGCCGCGCCGGAGACCCTGGGAGTCACCGCCGTCGACGCCCACACCCTGCGGGTGCAGCTGGATAAACCACTGCCGTGGTTCAGCAACCTGACCGCCAGCTTTGCCTTCTATCCGGTGCAAAAGGCGAATGTCGACAGCGGGGCGAACTGGACGCGGCCCGGCAGCCTGGTGGGCAACGGCGCCTATGTTCTGAAAGACCGTGTGGTCAATGAGAAGCTGGTGGTGGTGCCGAACACGCACTACTGGGATAACGCCAAAACGGTGATCCAGCAGGTCACCTTTGTGCCGATTAACCAGGAGTCCGCCGCCACCAAGCGCTATCTTGCAGGGGATATCGATATCACCGAGTCTTTCCCGAAAAATATGTACCAGAAACTGCTGAAGGATATTCCGGGGCAGGTGTATACCCCGCCGCAGCTGGGTACCTACTATTACGCTTTCAATACCCAAAAGGGGCCGACGGCGGATGAGCGGGTACGGCTGGCGCTGAGCATGACCATCGATCGCCGGGTGATGGCGGAGAAAGTACTGGGGACCGGGGAAAAACCGGCCTGGCGCTTCACGCCGGACGTGACGGCGGGCTTCACCCCCCAGCCGTCACAGTTTGAGAGCATGAGTCAGGCTGAGCTTAATGCCCAGGCGAAAGCCCTGCTGGCTGCCGCGGGCTATGGCCCGAATCGTCCGCTGAAGCTGACGCTGCTGTATAACACCTCTGAGAACCACCAGAAAATTGCCATCGCGGTGGCGTCGATGTGGAAGAAAAACCTCGGCGTGGAAGTGAAGCTGCAGAACCAGGAGTGGAAAACCTATATCGACAGCCGTAACACCGGCAATTTCGACGTGATCCGCGCTTCGTGGGTGGGAGACTACAACGAGCCGTCCACCTTCCTGTCGCTGCTGACCTCCACCCACAGCGGAAATATCTCGCGCTTTAACGATCCGGCGTACGACAAAATCCTCGCCCAGGCGGCGGTAGAGAATTCGGCCAAAGCGCGTAACGACGATTACAACGCGGCGGAAAAGATCATTATGGTCAAAGCGCCGATCGCGCCGATCTACCAGTACACTAACGGCCGATTGATTAAGCCGTGGCTGAAAGGCTACCCGATCACCAACCCAGAAGATGTGGCCTACAGCCGTACCATGTATATCGTGAAGCACTAACCGATCGTGGTTGCCTGAAGATGTCAGGCAACCATCGCTGAACTCCGAGCTGGCGCGGCTTGCAGCGCCAGTTTTTCCTGCTCTCCTTCTCGCGCCACAGTAGAAAGTCTCACTTTTCTGGCAGTATGGCCGACTGATGCCAGGTTCTACCATCTGGTCGCGAAGCATCAGAAGATCTCATCCGCCGGGTTTTTATCATGATGCTCAACGTATTCGGCAATCATGCCATCCGGATGCCGAACCAGCATGTTCCAGCCGGTGGGCACGGCCTTCACCGGGTTGATAATCGTTGCCCCGGTGGAAGGCAGATGTTTCTCCCAGGCGGTAATGTCGTTTACCAGAAAAGTGGCCTCGGTGGCGCGAAACGGAGCCAGGCTTTGCTCGGTTCCGCCAATTAAAAGCACGGAACCCACCTGCGCCAGTTTGAGATCGTATTTGGGATAGTCGAAACGCAACCTTGCCTTCTGCGCGATGAGATTTTCGTAGAACGAAACGGTCTCTTCAAAGCGGGCAATCAGCACGCATCGACGGATCAGGATATTGAGGACTTTCATTATATCTCCTTCGCCATTTTCTCAGAGATAGCGTAGCAGCACTGAGGTGGAATGTAAGGCTCAAGTAGCAGAAGAGCGTGACGTATAGTTGTGGCCTGCGTATAAGAAGATATCGGCAATGACCTTGTGCGCTGGATAAGAAAAGTTGCAGTTAAAAAATATTTATTTTGTAATGATGCTGTGGTGTGATTGCTGAGCATACGATTAGCGGGATGATTAAGAGGGGCTAGATGGAAAGTTTAATTTCTTCGATATGGAATTTTGATGGACTGATAAATAGCGCGTTAATTTTTGTTACTTTTGGTTTATTAGGAGGGTTTATCTGGAAACGGGCAGGATCCGCATATTCTTTATTGAACCGGCTATGGGAGTTCTGCCTGGGAGGGAAAACGTTTCACGACGGTAAAATAAATGCATATTTCAATGAGAGAAATGATGTTGAACGTTTTAATGTTTTATTTAATGTCGGCGCAAGAAATAAAGAAGAGATCAAGTCACTGATTAACTGGACGAAAAAGAAAAATATAGATATTCGTCATGTCACAGCCGCGAAAGGGTGGTTTGAAATATCAACGCTTAAGGCAATAAAACCATTATTTATCGCTAATGTTGGTGTATTTTTCTCTTGTGTGTTAACTATGCTGCTATTATCAAATTTTATGTTGCTGGCATTGAAGCCATCCGCACTAGTACGATTAGGCGACGACAAGTCATGGGTTTGGATTAATGATCATATTGCTGAGAGTTCGATCTGGACCAATAATTACCTTCCCCTGAACTGGACTGAGTGGAAGCTCGATAAAAAACAGTGTGAAAGTGAAGATTTCGATAAAACGGTTTTCTCAGAAAAAGCGGGGATAAGTGTGCGCTCGGTTGACAGGATTTGTGAGAACTTTTCAAGTGGTTCGTTGAGTGATACTATAAATAATATTATTAAAAATCAAAAACTGGCATGGGTTTTGGCTATTTACCCCTTCATCTTTACGATTATTTGCTTTTTTAGCTTGTTACGCAGAGGTGCTGCTTCTAAACTTTATAATGAAGTACATAACTCACAAAATTAATATTTATATAAATTCATTTTCGTCTGGCATTACTGTTTGCATCGATCGGAATTAAATGACAGGTCCGAGTACAGAAGCTGTCACCGGCCGCTACCGGTTGCCTGCTGCCTGCAGGCAACCTCAGCTACATTCGCAATGTATCAATGACCGCTCTCAGCGCGGGCGACACATTGCGGTGCGGGTAATAGAGAAATGAACCTTCCAGACGCTGGCTATAACGCTGGAGCACCCGGATAAGTGTGCCCTGGGCTAGATCGTCGGTAATCAGCTCTTCCGGGACATAGGCCAGCCCCAGACCGAGCCTCGCCGCTTTGGCCTCCATATAGCTATCGGCGAAAGCCCACTGTCCCTGAGGTGGGTGGGTGATTTTTTTGCCATCCACATTAAGTTCCCAGGCGTAAAGGCTACCGTCGCCGAACTGATAAGCGATGCAGGGGTGGGCGACTAAATCGGCGGGCGTTTGTGGAAAGCCGTAGCGGCGAAAATGTTCCGGGGTACCCACCACCGCCATCTCCATATCGGGCGAAATGCGTACCGCAATCATGCCGCTTCCGACTTCCGGGCCCAGACGTACGCCCGCATCAAATCGCTGCGCAATAATATCGACAAACCGGCTTTCGCTGATCAGTTCCAGTCTGATATCGGGATAGCGTTGTTTAAATACTGCCAGCTTCGGCAGCAGGACTTTATCAATGGCATGCTGGCTGGCATTGATGCGTACCGTACCGGAGGGCGTCTGACGATAGTGGGCCAGCGTGGCGAGCCCCATATCTAAGGCGTCGAAACCGGATTCGACGTTGTGATAGAGCTGCTCACCTGCCTGAGTGAGCGACAACCGGCGGGTGGTACGCACCAGAAGCTGAACGCCCAGGCGTTCTTCAAGTTCACGAACCGCACGGCTTATCCCGGACTGCGCCAGGCCAAGTCGTTGCGCTGCGGCGGTAAAACTGCCTTCCCGCACCACCTGCATAAACAGATAAAGGTCATTATAGTTTTCCCGTTTCGCCATACTCCCGCCTCGTCATCCGCATGTCATTTAGAACAATATGGTATTAATCTTAGCATTTTTCGCCCCCTAATAAGAACCATTACTGCTGGCTAAACTAAGTGCACGACAATAAAGCAAAGCTGCATTGTCTACTGGAGACTTGCATTGATCACGTTCATTTAGGGGAATTTTGATGACGGTTTTCACCAAAAAATTGACAGCCGCGATACCCGCCATGCTGCTTTGCGCCTCATTAACTGGAGTCACAACGATGAGCTCTGCTGAGACAACTAACCCGAATGCGCCTGTTTCAATGATTGAAAAATGGGACAAAACTTTTGCTGAGAGTTCGAAAGTGGATCACCGTAAGGTGACCTTCCTGAACCGCTACGGGATAACCTTAGTTGGCGATCTCTACCTGCCGAAGGATCGCGGTGAACGCAAACTGGCAGCTATTGCCGTGAGCGGTCCCTTCGGCGCGGTAAAAGAGCAGTCCAGCGGCCTGTATGCCCAGACGCTGGCCGAACAAGGTTTTGTCACCCTGGCATTTGACCCATCGTATACGGGCGAAAGCGGTGGCTACCCACGCAACGTGGCCTCACCGGATATCAATACCGAGGATTTTAGTGCCGCGGTGGACTTTCTGGGCCTGCAAAAAGAGGTGGATCGCAACCGTATCGGTTTGCTCGGCATTTGTGGCTGGGGCGGTATGGCCCTGAACGACGCGGCGATGGATACACGCGTCAAAGCGGTGGCGACCAGCGTCATGTATGACATGAGCCGCGCGATGGGGCATGGAGTGGGCGATGGCAAAGACCGCTATACCACTGCCGATCGTCGCGCCGTACTGCGCTATCTGAACGTGCAGCGCTGGAAAGATGCGGCAAACGGCACCTTCGTCCCCGGTGGGCATGACATTTATGTTGATGATAAGGGCAACGTCAGCGCTGCCGATCGTATTTTGCCGGAAACCTTGCCCGCCAACCCCAACCCGGTCCTGAAAGAGTTTTTCGATTATTACCGTATGCCGCGTGGTTTCCATCCGCGTTCGGTTAATTCAACCGGGGCCTGGAATGCGACGATGCCGCTGTCGTTTATGAATATGCCGCTGCTGAGTTACGCCAGCGAAGTGACTATTCCGACGCTTATCGTGACCGGCGAAAAAGCCCATTCACGCTATTTTGCCGAAGATGCCTTTAAGGCCATCGGCAGTAAAGAGAAAGCGCTGGTGATTGTCCCAGGCGCAAACCACGTCGATCTCTATGACAACGTCGCGGGCAAAATTCCCTTTGCGACGTTCGCGCAATTTTTTAAAACCAACCTGAAATAGATCTCCTGTGCCGGAGACATCCCCAAAGCCGCCACGCGCCTGCGGGCGGCTTTGTCTTGTCGGAGAGAAATAATGTCTGCATTAGGTCACACCCGGGCACACTGGAGCGGCGTCCTGGCGATGACGCTCTGCGTATTTGTGCTCATTGCCTCAGAATTTATGCCGGTCAGTCTGTTGACACCCATCGCGGGTGATTTACACATTACCGAGGGATTAGCCGGTCAGGGCATTGCGCTTTCTGGCGCGCTGGCGGTACTGACCAGCCTGACGATATCCCGTCTTACCGGATCGCTGGACCGTAAATGGCTGCTGCTGGGGCTCACGGCGTTGATGGCAGCCTCTGGGGTGATTATTGCCCTGGCGTCCAGTTTCCCGGTTTATATGCTGGGCAGAGCGCTCATTGGGATCGTCATCGGCGGCTTCTGGTCGATGTCGGCGGCAACGGCCATTCGGCTGGTGCCGCAACGCCAGGTCCCCCGCGCACTGGCCATCTTTAACGGCGGCAACGCGCTGGCCACCGTTGTGGCAGCGCCGCTGGGCAGCTACCTGGGGGCCACCGTCGGCTGGCGCGGCGCCTTTTTATGTCTTGTCCCGCTGGCGGTGCTGGCCTTCGTCTGGCAATGCATTAGCCTGCCGTCGATGAAAAGTCCGCGCGCACCACAGCGGCAGGGATCGGTGCTGCGTCTGTTCCGTCTTTCTACGCTATCCCTGGGATTGCTGGCCTGCGGACTGTTCTTTATGGGACAGTTTACCTTATTTACCTATGTGCGACCGTTTCTGGAGACGGTGACCCAGGTCAGTCCTTCTGGTCTGTCCCTGATATTGCTGACAATGGGTATCGCCGGTTTTATCGGCACGCTGCTTATTACGACCGTTCTGAATGCCCGATTTTATCCGACGCTGGTGGCTATCCCGTTGTTAATGGCCGCAATTGCCGGAACGCTTCTGCTGGCCGGACACCACACGGGATCGGTCGCCGTACTGTTAAGCCTGTGGGGCCTGCTGGCGACGGCGGCGCCCACCGGCTGGTGGACATGGATTGCGCGGACGCTGCCCGAGGATGCGGAGACGGGCGGCGGGCTGATGGTCGCCGTGATCCAGCTATCGATAGCCCTCGGGTCAACGGTAGGCGGCCTGGTGTTTGATAGTCTGGGATGGCACAGCACTTTTGCACTGAGCGGTCTGTTACTGCTGGGCGCGGCAGGGGGGACTTTTCTGCTCTCTGTCAAAATCAGATCATCTCAGCGCACTGCGATTAATGAATTGAATGCATAAGTCAAATCAGGAATGACAGGCTAATCGTGACCGCGTTCCTGTCTTACCATGGTGTTTTAACAAGAGGGGAGCTTCACCGTGGAATATTCAGTATTAAGTAACGCTCGCAAAATGCCGATGCTGGGTTTCGGCGTTTTCAAGGTGACCGATAAAGCGGAGTGTAAGCAGGCGGTGTTGAACGCCATTCGCACCGGTTATCGCCTCATCGATACCGCTGCCGTCTACGATAATGAAGATGCGGTGGGTGAGGCCGTGCGCGAAGCCATCGCCGAAGGTCTGTGTACCCGCGAGGCGCTGTTTATTACCTCCAAACTGTGGGTCCAGGACATGGCCAACACCGGGATGGCGAAAGCCGGGATTGCCGCGTCATTAAAAAAATCGGGCCTGGAATACTTTGATCTTTATTTGCTACATCAGGCGATGGGCGATTATTTCAGCGCCTGGCGTGCGCTGGAAGAGGCCTATGAGGCCGGTACCCTGAAAGCGATCGGCGTCTCCAATTTTTACCCCCATGTGTTAGCTAACTTCTGCGAAACTGTCAGAATTAAGCCAATGGTGAACCAGGTTGAACTGCATCCTTATTTCGCGCAGCCCGCGGCGCTGGAAGCCATGAAGCATTATCACGTTCAGCCTGAAGCGTGGGCGCCGTTAGGCGGTGGCAGACATAATCCGTATCAAGATGCATTGCTGCAGGGGATCGCCGATGCGCACCAGAAAACCATTGCGCAGGTTGTTCTGCGCTGGAACGTGCAGCGTGGCGTCACGGTGATCCCTAAATCCACCCGCCAGGAGCGCATTGAAGAAAATTTTGCTATCTGGGATTTCGTATTAACAGATAACGAAATGGCGCAAATCAGCGCCCTGGATTTAGGCTATGTTGGCGAAGCGGTAAAACACTTCAACCCTGAGTTCGTTCGCGGATGTCTGGGGGTGAAAATCCACGACTGACCGCGGCACCGATTGGCTCCATCTTCATCTCCCCGCCTGCGCCGCGGCGACGGGCTCGGTATGCTGGTTAGCACCCACGTGTTTGCCGCGACGGTTGTCAATGCGGTAGTCGATCGTCACGGGCAGCTGACTGGTGACAGTTGATCCTCTGGCCGGTGACATGTCGGTTGGATGCTTCCGTCGCAGTGGCCTTTAAAGCGGCAGTCTCCCGGGAAATTTTCGCTGCCAATGACCGCGTGACGCTGCGCTTTATCGATGCGGGAGAGATCTTTCCTGCCGAACGCCTGGCGCTGGCGCGTAACGATGAGCACTTTGATGTCGATCCGTTAGCTGAAGGCGGCAGGGGCTTGCGGCTTATTCTGCGTGCGGTGGACTATTTTAATGTGGAAACTGGCGCCGGGGAGAACGTGACTACCCTGATAGAAGCGTTGCCTGATACCCGCCTAAGCCATGCCACCGACGATCGCTGCGGGTGAGGGAACAGATGTTGCCCCCGGGCGAATCACCGGGGAAATTTCCCCACCCGCGTTCACCGGCTTCATCATCTTATTGCTGTGCCTGGGCAGCGGAGTGCACGCCCAGGTGATGAGGACGGATGGTATCTAATGTCATCATGGCTGATTTGCAGAAAATGCATTTCGCACCAAAAGGGTTTTTTTCAGTGACGTCAAACTGGGACGTTCTGTACTGGGAGCCATGGCAGCATGGGCATCTAAAATGGATATGTTCGATCATAATGTAAACCTTGTATGGGTGATGTTCTGTTGAAAAGACAATGGTCGTTTCAGGAAAATTAACGCGGCTGATTTTAGTTGGTGGTAAGCCGGGTTTTGGGTCAGATGGCGGACTTTTTAAGGAGTCGACAAGGATCTGACAGGGCCTGTTTACAGAAAAAGCAAACTACTAACGGGACTGCTCAAAGGAAGGTGGTATCAGGGATAACGCCTGGAGATGAGAACACGTACTCAGATAATAACTTTTTGTCTGGTAAATCGACTCAACGATTAACGCACGTGCCGTGAATAATAGCAAACGTTATTTTAGCCTTCCGGATGCCTGCTGCGCCAGGGGAGGCTTCATCAGCGCCGTCACCCAGTCGATAAATACCTGTACCCGGGCAGAGAGCTGCCGATTACTGGGATAGAGCAGGGAGAGCGGCAACGGCGCAGGACGAAAATCGGCCAGCACTTCCGTTAACGCGCCCGACGCCAGATCGGCCTCAAGGCGGGGCAAGGGCGCCTGATACAGGCCAAAGCCAAGCCTTGCCGCTTCGGCGCCGACGTCGGCATCGGAAGTCAGCAGCCGACAGGGCAAACTGACCTCGCTCTGACGGCCATCCTGGGTAAAGCTCAGCGGCAAGGTACGTTGCGTGCGCGATGAAACAAACCCGATCATCACGTGGCCCGTCAGTCCTTCAATCGTATGCGGGGTGCCGTACCGGGCGAGATAGGTCGGGCTGGCGCAGGTGATCTCCTGCAACCCGGCGAGCGGCCGGCAGATCATCTCGCTGTCGGGGAGATGGCCGCCGCGAATGACGCAGTCGACTCCCTCGCGAACCAGATCGACGTCACGCTCGCTTTCGCCGATCTGCAGCGTAATGTCCGGGTAGCGGGCGAGAAACTGCGGCAGCGCGGGCAGAAGCAGGGTCCGCGCCAGGTTGCCCGCCACGTCTACCCGAATGGTGCCGGAGATGCTCCCCCCGGCGCTGCGGTTGGCCTCCTCAAGGGCCGCCAGAATGGACACGCAGCGCTGATAATACAGCGAGCCTTCTGCCGTCGGCCGTACGTGCCGGGTGGTACGATGTAGCAGCCGCGCCCCGAGACTGACCTCCAACGCTTTAATAGCCGCGGTCGCTACTGGCCGGGAAACCCCCAGATCCGCGGCGGCGGCACTGAATGAGCCCCGTTCGACGATGCGCACAAACAAGGTCAGAGTATCCAGTTTATCCATGACATTGTTCCAGCTGGCAAAACTATCCTGTCGCCCAACGCGGTCTTATCGTCGGCATTCAGGGGCTTATAATCGCTCATGTTTTCAGCAGAGAGAAAAGGAGAAAACATGAACAATAGCGCAAAAATCGCCCTGGTGACAGGCGGCAGCCGCGGCCTGGGACGCGCGACCGTCGAAGCGCTGGCACAGCGCGGCGTAAATGTAGTACTGACCTACAAAACGCGTCTTGCCGAGGCGAACGAGGTGGTTACACGGGTTGAAGCACTGGGCGCCCGGGCGATCGCGTTGCCTTTCAGCGCCGGCGAAATCGACACCTTTGACGCATTTGTTAGCGCTTTTCAGGGCGCGCTGACGGAGCTGGGTGCCGATAAATTTGATTATCTGGTCAATAATGCCGGCAACGCCAGCGGCATGGGATTTCTTAACGCCACGGAAGCGGAATTCGATGCGCTGTATCGCATCCACGTGAAGAGCGTTTTTTTCCTCAGCCAAAAACTATTGCCGCTGCTGGCCGATGGCGGGCGAATAGTGAATGTCTCGTCCGGCCTCACCCGCATCGTGATGGCGAACCGGGCGCCCTATGCGATCATGAAATCCGCGGTGGAAACCCTGACTCGCTATATGGCGTTTGAGCTGGGCAGTCGCGGGATCACGGTGAACTGCGTGGCGCCCGGCGCCATCGCCACCGATTTCAGCGGCGGGGTGGTGCGGGATAACCCGCAGGTCGCTCAGGCGGTGGCGAATATGACGGCGCTGGGCCGACCTGGCCTGCCAGAGGATATCGGGCCGATGATCGCCTCGCTGTTATCCGATGATCATCGCTGGGTGAATGCCCAGCGAATTGAAGTGTCCGGTGGAATGCGCATCTGAGCGAAGAAAACCGGGGCTGTTTTCATCCGTAGTCAATCGATATGTCAGTGAATGCCGATATAGCGCGACCCTGTGCAGAGATAAGGAAATAAAGATCTGCCGCATTGCTCGTTAAATATTAGTGATTGACCTTATTGCCTGAATGCGCAAGATTATTGTTGAATAAACAGTCAATATGCTAAATATATTTAATGCACGTATGAAAGGATTTAAGATATGGATTTTGAAAATGAATTGACCAGTAAGATCCTTGATCCCATTCACGGCACTATTCGTTTGACGACACTCGAGATTGCCTTTATCAATCACCCCCTGTTCCAGCGCTTACGCAACATTAAACAGAACTCTTTTTTATATAAGGTGTTTCCCTCTGCGGTGCACAGCCGCTTCGAACACTCTCTCGGGGTGCTGCATTTATCAAGTGAAATACTCAATAATTTACGCCTGAATGCGATACGGTATCAAAAGAAATATGATGATGGCCATGTGTTTGGTCATATCGATCAGATACCAAAACACAACATTCAGGAGTTGAGACTCGCTGCCCTGATGCATGACATCGGGCATGGGCCTGTATCCCACCAGTTTGAGAGTTTTATGCCTGGTAAGCACGAATTCTCCGATGTTCTCCCCACAGCCTACCATTCAATCATTGATGTATTAAGCAAGCCAGAACAGAAAGTTGAACATGAACAGCTTTCGCTGTTGTTCAGCCTGATGATTTATCATGATCTGAGAAAACAAGGTAAGGTCGATGACGAAATAAATATCGAAAATGTGTTAAAAATCATCGAAAAAAGATACGGTGACCAACAGATCATTGAGGAAATTAATGGAAAGGCAACAGATATCCTGCCGTTAATGACCTCGATCATCTCTTCCTGTCCGATCGATGCCGACCGGATGGATTACTTGCTCAGAGATGGCTATTTCTCCGGCGTCAAGTGTGGCATCTACGATTACAATCGCTTGTTTATGTCAATTGTCCCGGTCGAGGAACAGGGAAAATTGTACCTTGCTTACAAAGAGAGTGGGATTGATTCGATCGCTGAGTTTATTGGGGCGCGCTCCAGCCTTTTCTCGCAGGTGTATTACCATAAAACAAACCGCGCCTTTGCGACGATGTTGAGCACATTATGTGAGATTATGCAAAGCAAGGATCCACAAAATGTCATTATCGCTGACGTTACCGACCGTATCGTTGACCATAGCGATGAAAGCTTCATCGACGCGCTGAAGGAGTTTTATTTGGCGTGCAGTGATGATTATTTTTTGAATGACAAGGTTGGTGAATGGATAGATATCAGCGATACCGAGGCGGTTAATAAAAAAATACTTGATGACATTATTAACCGACACCCATGGTCGAAGGTCTATGAGGCCAAACACTCTGTGTATAAAGCTAACATCGCTGACAAGGAAAATAAGGCGTGGAAGAGTCAACTCACCGGGTTATTGACTTCTGTATTACAGCCTCATTTCAAACCACATGAATTTGCCGTTGATATTGTCTCCGACTGCGCCTTTAAAGACCTGGATAAAACCGAAGTTAAGCTTTTGGTGAAAGATCTTAAGAACCGCTACGAAATAAAACCGTTAATTGAATGTGGTGATAAGTTAAATCAGTATCAAATCATCAAATATTGCATTCGGGTATTTGTTGACCGCGATATCAAAGAACGCGTAACTCCTGAAATAATCTATAAAATCAATGAAATAGTGGTCAAGCAGATCGCGTTGCTGAATTGATGATGCCCGTCAGGGCAGCGATAAATCTTTCAGGGGCTGTTTTTTTAACCGGCCCCTGAAGATAAGCGGTAAATCGTGGCGCATCCCCGCCATCGGCATAACATACAACAGCGTGTTTACCCGAGACTAAACACCGCGCTGAGGCATAGATTCCCGCAGGGGAGCGGGTGGCTCAATAAAAACGCCGGCTCAGTATGGTTATTCCGCCAGCAGGGCGGCGAATTTCGCCAGCCACTGTGGATGAGCAGGCCAGGCGGGGGCGGTAACCAGGTTACCGTCCACATGCGCCTGGTCGATACCAATATCCGCATAGTGCCCGCCGCTCAAACGCACTTCCGGGGCGCAGGCGGGATAGGCGCTGCAGGTCCGTCCCTGCAGAATACCGGCGGCGGCCAGCAGCTGCGGGCCGTGGCAGACGGCGGCGATAGGTTTACGCGCGGCGTCGAATGCCTGTACCAGTTTAATAACCTCCTCGTACAGGCGCAGATACTCCGGCGCCCGGCCGCCGGGGATCACTAGCGCATCGTAGTTCTCGGCCTTTACTGCGGCGAAGTCAGCGTTCAGCGTGAAGCGATGGCCCGGCTTTTCGCTATAAGTCTGGGCGCCGTCAAAGTCATGGATTGCGGTCATGACATAGTCGCCAGCGGCTTTATCCGGGCAGACGGCATCGACCTGGTGGCCAATCATCTGCAGTGCCTGAAAAGGAACCATCGTTTCGTAATCTTCGGCAAGGTGTGGTCTTTGTACATTGTTGATACTGTACGGCCAAAGATGAACATGGTTAGCTATTTATGTATATGACTTATAACTATTATTTCTTTTTTTCTGTCAAGTTATGAACATGGTTGTACATGATTTGATATTGTTGTTTATGTTCGTTCATGCGATATTGAGTACAGAATAAGTACATAAAATACCAAAATGGTGAGTACAGAAAACTAACATGGCAATCAGTGACACAAAGCTCCGCTCTATCTATGGTAAACCATATTCCGGGCCTGCTGAAATTACGGATTCAGACGGGCTTGGAATTCGCATAACCCCCAAAGGCGTGATCAGCTTTCAGTTTAGGTTCCGATGGGAAGGGAAGCAGAACCGAATGGGGCTCGGGCGTTACCCAGCGCTGACCCTGCGCGATGCCCGCAATATCGTTGCAGACCTGAGGGAGTCGGCAGACAAAGGCATTGACCCCCGAACGCTGGCTGGTGGCAACAAATCCAAGAGTAAGCCAACGGTAAAGGATTGCCTGGATTACTGGAAAGAAAATTACGTGGACGTAACGCTAAGAGCTAAGACGATAGCGCTTTATAAATCAACGGTTATAAAGCATATGCGCGACGCTTTTCCCGGCATTCCGGTTGAGGATATCCCTGTCCGCTTGTGGGTAGAGAGGTTTACCGAAGAGGAGAAAATCAACCCTCGCCGAGCCCGGCATTTATTGATACAGCTCAGGTCTGCCATTGGTTGGTGTACGCGCCGACAATTCATTAGCACAACCGAACTCATGCTTTTGCAGCCGAAAGATATCGGTGTTAAACCGGTGATTGGGGAGACCACGCTCAGCTATAACCAGCTTGCCAAAATCTGGATGGCTATAGAAAGAAGTCGTGGGTCAACTTCTAACCGATTGCTTCATCAACTGCTAATGCTGTACGGCGCCAGGAATAGCGAACTTCGGCTGGCTATAAGGGGGGAGTTTGACCGAGAGGAGGGGTTATGGGTTGTGCCGGCAGAGAAAAGTAAAACCAACAAAATTATCAGGCGCCCCATTTTCTCCGCCGCAGATGATTTGCTGAAAAAAGCTGAAATGACGTATGGGGATATACTTTTCCCTGGCGAGGATCTGAAAAGCCCCATTACTATTTCTGGTGCAAATAAATTTCTCAGAAGAATCAAGGACTCGTTGGGGTTTGGTGAGTTTACTTCACATGATTTTCGGCGCACATTGGCAACCCGGCTATCCGAAGAGGGTGTTGCTCCGCACGTCATCGAAAAGATGCTGGGGCATGAACTTGGCGGCGTGCTTTCTGTCTATAACAAGCATGACTGGATTGCCGAACAGAAAGACGCCTATGATCTGTATGCTGAAAAGATATTCTGGCATATCAGGAGGATTTCTGGTTGATTCCCCCGTTTAAGATCCACTCCACAATAGCAGAGCGCAGATATTGCTTAGGATAGGTCCGGACCGGTTTGGGGAAATTATAGCGCTCGGTGTATTTGCGGATGGTCACGCGTGAAGATACTCGGATCATCCGCATTGCCTCTTCCTCGTCAATCATTTCAATGTCTACCATATAACCCACCTCATACCACTTTCAGGCCACGACAGTGGCACCAGACTTCATAATTAATTACCGGCAGTTTCAGTTCCAGCCGTACCCGTTGCTCATCGTTTGCTGTCATCATCATTCCCCTCAATGCATAATCGGTGCTTCTGGCACACCTTCGATCTGGATGTGTTCGATAAAGCTGTCATGGAGGAGGTTAAGCCCCTCCCGGCCAAGTGCTGATAACCTGAACCCAAATTCTTCGTCAGCAATAACCATGTCCTGATACATCCGCAGCGCCAGCTGCTGGCCAACTTCTGGGCCGTATTTCTCAATGGCGCCGGCCTCAATATGGTTAGCGAGTGCAAAGCGCTCCGGCCCGGGGTAGACGCTGATTGCCCCGCGCTCTCCCACATAGATAACGGCTGTATCAACGCCGCCTTCGTCGTTCGGAACGTCGATAGTCCCGTTTTTCTCCAGCTCCTCAGTGATGAACACGGCAGCCAGTAACCAGCGCCAGAGGATCAACTCTTTTTCGATATTGAGCGTGATCCAGTTGCTTTCTACCGCTTCCATGATGCAGGCCAGAATTTCCATTCCATCGGCAAGGTGTTTGTCATAGCGACCGTTATCCAGCAGGCGAATAGCAGCGGAGTAGCCAATCACCCGGTTTCCAGACCGGATCCCTGTTGAGGTTGGTTCCGGGTTAAGCATGTTCTGAAGCATTGCGAACCTCTCATATGTGCCCGGCTTGTCGCCGGGCTGGTGGATCATTTAACCTGGATAAAAGGGGTGTTTGTTCCGCTGGTCATGTACTGGGGCAGGGTGCCATTCCATTTGTTGATGGCCTCCAGTTGCAGTACCTCAGGGTTCTCACGCAAGGCCTGCCCACGGATCTGGATAGACTTTGCTTCTGCTTCAGCCAATTTCAGCTTTGCATCCGCCTGGCCATCGGCTTCGGCTCGTAACATGTTGGCTTCAGCTTCACGTTGTTTAACTTCCTGCTCGCGCTGCAGCGTCTTCTGGTTGGCCGTAACTTTGGCGTTGATGCTTTCGATCACTGTCGGCGGGTATTCCGGACGGCCAACGTAAGAAAGGCTGATCACCTGGATACCAACCGGCCCCATATCGGACTGGATCTCTTTCAGTGCGTTTTCAAGCAGCTCAGCTTTCCCGCCGTCAATGAATTTATCGGTGCTCATCCGACTTGCGAGACGATTAAGGGCGTCAGCAATTTTCTGCCGCAGGTCGGTGTCGGTGATGTCGTCCACGCCTTTACGGTAGGTCTGGAAAACGGTTGTAACTTTGGTCGGATCAACCTTGTACGCGACCCCGATGTGGTAGCCGATGGTGGTGCCATCGCTCATCTGGAAGTTGAAAGCGTCTTCATACGTTTTCATCTGCTTGAAGGTCGGAAAGATATAAACCTCGGTATTCCAGCCGGTCCAGTAGCGTCCGACTCCGACGACTTCACCGACGCCTTTATCGTCACCCAACTTATTCACCTTGATACCCACGTTGCCGGGCTCAACTCGATCGCAACCAACAAGGCCGATGGCAGAGAGTGCGATAATTGAAGCCATAATTGCTTTTTTCATTTCTTTTCCTTCGTTACGGTAAGCACAAGACCCTTACAAATGGCGTAGATGCACGGCGGGGTCAGAATCGCCAGGGCAAAACCGGATATAACTGCTGTCGTGTCCTTCATCGAAATGAGGATCGGAACGAACAGCCCATAAACGCTGGCGACAATCACCACCGATAGAACAACGCGTAAGTAAGCAATCATCGACTCAGCCCTCCAGGCTTACAGGCCTGTAGTTCTTCGCGCTCTTTCACGTAGCGGTCGTGCATGGCATCCCACTTTTTGCACCACTTTTGCATTTCTCTTTTGCGGGCGAGGATGCGACGCAGCCGGCGAACGGTGCGCTGGTGGGCGTTAAAATACTCAGTGGTCACGGCGCCACGTTGCCAGCTACTCAGTTCTGGATTCAGTGGATGAATTACCTGCACGTCCGGATAACGCTGCTTGAAACCAGAACGCCCAAAAGCTCGGGAGGTCATGAAGAACGCCAGGTAACGAATTGCGGTATCCCGGCTGAAGCACCGCTTCATGCGTCCGTGGCGGATCGCGGCGAACAGATCACCAACTGGCGTTGGGTGCTTTTGCAACGCCAGGTCAATGGCGCTGACAGTTCTGTTGTCAATCATTTGTCTTTCTCCCGGTTATAGGTTTCATGACTCATAACTTCCCAGTTCCGGCCATCATCTTTCGATAACAGGCGCCAGCGTGGGTTAACCTTCAGGCTGAGGTAGCCGGTGCGGCGCATTCGCCGCGGGAATATCCGCCGGCGCCGATATCGCAGCAGGACCTGCAGCGCCTGCAGGTGTACCCGCTCAGGAATGCGTATTGCTGTCAGTGCCACAGTGATCCTCCGTCTCGGGTGCGATTACCTGATATCCAGCTTCCTGAGCCAGATCGAGAAACGCCTCGAGTGAGCAAAACATGTCTTTTTCTCGCAGTGGGTACTGCCTGACGAACTCGCCATCTTTCAGTTCGATCACCACTCGCCCGGTAAAACCCGGCTCACAACTTAATTGCACCATTGGTGGGGGAGCGGGAATAAGTACGCCACGATATTCAATCATTCTCATTATTTAGCCCTCGGCTTTTAATGACTGTTCGGCCAGCGTGGCAATGAGTGCATTCATAAAGTCCACACCATCGGGCGTTAATTTATTAACGCCCATGCAATTCGAATAATGTTCAGAAATTAAATTTTCTGCCTGCTCGCGTTTGTGGGTGTCATAAATCATCGCTTCGAAAAGTTTGATTAATGATTTTGTTAAAATATCTTCATCAAGTTCAACGGGTAACGTTGTTCCATCGTCCATTTTTACGAGCTGAAAATAACTCCCAGTCCTTCGCATCATTGAATCAAGCTTGGCGCGAACGAGGTGACGGCGACGCGTTTCAATCAGATTTGTTTTCACGGCGCTTCTCCTCGGCCTCTATCCAGACAGAAATATTTGATGCGATATTTAGCGCCAACCCCAGCAATGCTTCGGTCTGAGGAGGGTTCATTTTTTTAAAGCAAAGATGCATCAAATCTAAGAGTTCATTCAGGTTATTAGCCTCAGTTACAACTTCTTCAATACTTGTGCTGGTTGCTGGATTCCACATAATTACCTCCCATACGCTTTGCGCAGATAAAGGCCTGCTATGATTTCGTGTCCATTAGCTGCATAAAGCAGGGCTGTTTTATATGCGTTACGGTCGACGATGAAACTCATAATAGACCTCTCGATGAATTCAGGGTGTAAGATTCCCCACCGCTTAAGGTGTTAATTAAACTCGCTTTGATTAATTCAATTTCGCTTCGATGTTTTTCAGTTCACTGCAAACCTTAATCGCATAGTCAAAAATTGCAGCTGCCATATACATTGCGGGTTTACCATTGTCGCAATCTGTGAAGTAAAACTCGTTATAAATATGCGCAAGCTCTTCGAGTTTTCTGGCTGTAATGGTCGCGTGAAATATCTCATCAGAAATATCGCTCTCACCATGTTCCCTTTGGGGGGGGCAGGAGAGTCGCTTAACGATTTGATATATTCGTTAGTGGTATCCAGGGTCTTCTTCATTGAGCGAATTAAGCAAGCCATTGCACAATCAGTTTCGTGATCTTCATTACTGTGCTTATAAATCAGCTCCAGAAGAACTGTGTTCTCGGCGATATCCGCCGCGACAATTTCTAACATCTGAATCGGACTGTTCATTTGTCTACCCTTTTATTTCTTCGATGGCGGCAGAGACATACATATCAACAAACTCAATTATGTTTATGCTGAGCTCTCTTTGCGTAGCGGTACCATCGAGCACGCGAGCCACACCGATAAGCAGATGGATGTTATTGAGGGCATCCGTAGCGTTAAGAGGTAAGTCTTCAAAGTCATTCATTTCTCAGCCCTCTCTTGTTGATAAATGACCTCGCTCATATAAACGTAAGCATCCCCCGCGAGTCTTTTAATAAGAGAGGCGATTGAAGAAAGTTCAGAATCCGCTAGTTGATGCGGGTGATCTTCCAGCAGTGAGCAAATTAATTCTGCCTGGAATGTTTTTTCCGCAGCTTCTTTAAACTGGTTGAATTCAGCAACTGACATTTTCATCTCATTGACTCCGTTGTTTGTCGATGAAGTAATTATGTACATCATGTTCATTTTTGGCAAGAACAAAATGTTCATTATTCGATTTGTAAAATGAACATTATGTATATGATTTTGATTTTGAAGGGAATTAATTAAAAAAAATCCCGGATTGTCCGGGATTATATTAGTGGCTGGGGTTTAGCTTGCTTTCCAAATCATCATCTTCTATGTGTCTGGATTGCTTGAGTATTCCAGCGACATATTCAAGCTTCTCGACTTCGTGGTAAGGCATTGTTATTGGCCTATGATCTTGATTGATGCTTGTAAACTGGTACTCACCATCACGGTCATAGCCTAATACCTTGATCATGTTGTGTCCGCTCTTAGTTCTAACGAACACCTCATCACCAGGGCAAACGTTTTTGTTTGGCTCGACTAACACAAATTCTCCTGATTGAATGCGTGGCCACATGCTGTCACCCCTAACTCTCAAGCCAAATGCATCAGGGTCATCGCTGTAAATTTTTAGCCAGCCGTCATTTTCTTCCACCATCTCAATGCTGCCGTCAGCGCCTAACATTGCTTCACCTATAACCCTGACAAGTCCATTTTTTATTTGACCTATGTACTCAATTGTATCTGAACCATGCCTGGTTGAAGTTTCAGCAATATCGCCATGTTGAAGCCAGAGCGGGTCTACCTTAAGGAATTTGGCTAGCAAGAAAATTTTATCTTGGCGCGGCATAGTCTCAGCATTAAACCACTTGCTGACAGCCTTAGGCGTTAACGACAGAGCCGAAGCGATGACTACACCACGCCCATGTGTATCGATCCCCGCTTTTTTACAGGCCAGTGCCAGCCTCTCGGAGAACTCTTTTCGCACTTTTTCATTTTGAACCATGTGTACACCCTATATCAACTTGCATGAACTTTCTATTCCATTTAATATGTACATTATGTTCATTTTGTCGTCGGGGTAAATATGTTTTCTCAAATACTGAGAGATGTTGGTTTAAGAAAGGTTTCCGAGGTTACAGGGAGGACTTTGCGCCAGGTATACAAGTGGGAGGTTCTGAACACACTTCCACGCAGCGATTTTACAGGCGAAACGTTCCTCGCGCGGGCAATTGCAGAGGCGTCTGGTGGGCTCTATTCAGAGCAAGAGGTGTTGGCAGCTGCGATCGAGGGGCGCCGCCAGCCCGCTACGAGGGCATGACATGTCACCCGAAGACTTCATTCGCAAGCACATCACGGCGGCGTTGATGGCCGAAGGCTTCTCTGAGAGTGCCGCAGGGGGGGGGGCTGAGCACGGCGTCGATTATTACCGGAGAAGCTCACAGGCGAGCAGGAAAGGGGCGATTTTCGATGATTGCCTCTACCGAGCTCGTCAGTGGGCTCTCGGGCAGACAACCACCGCAGAACGGAAAGCAGCAAAGAAAAAGCCGGGGCGAGCTGGTGGAGTTCATCCCGGCCTGTTCTGACTTCTGCTATGCACATCAAATCTACCTGGCGGGGTAAATTCATGAAAAACCTTAGCAGACAATCTGATTACAAATCAAGCGCTGGTGAGCTTAATGTTTCCAGAAACGGGCGGCATTAAGGCGCTGGACAGGCTGTATCACGATCCACGGGGGGTTGTCGTGCACGTCACCGGGTGGGATCGCGAAAAGCAGCAGGTTTATTTCACCAGACCGGGTTATCCGCATGAATGTATGCAGCCAGTCTGGAAGTTTCAACAGTACTTCACGAGGGTTTTGGTATGAGCATGGATCTGATGGTTCAGGCTATGAAAATTAAGGTCGGAAACCCTTTGCGCAAATTGGTTCTTCTTAAGCTGGCGGATAACGCCAGTGATCTCGGGGAGTGCTGGCCTAGTTACCAGCACATCGCTGACCAGTGTGAAATTAGCAAGCGTTCGGTGATGAATCACATCGAAGCGCTTTGTGAGTGTGGACTGATCAAAAAAGAGCTTCGGACAGGACCAAAGGGGAATTCCAGCAACGTGTATCAGCTCAATTTACGTAGTGCAGGAGATTCACCAGGGGGTAGTGCAAATCGTTCACTACCTGGTGCAGGAGATTCACTACCTGGTGCAGGAGATTCACCAGGGGGTAGTGCAGGAGCTGCACCCAGAATCAGTCACTCTTTTGAACCAGTCATTGAATCAGTCAATGAACCTATAAAACATACTGGCGCATCGGCTGACGCCTCTGCACCGGCTCGTTCTGCAAAACAGGATTATTCCCCTGAATTCGAAACAGCCTGGCAGGACTACCCCAAGCGAGCAGGTGGCAATTCCAAGGCGGCAGCCTGGAAAGCCTGGAAAGCCCGCCTGAAAGACGGGGTTAACCCTGAAGCGATGCTGGCAGGCGTTAAGCGCTATGCGACCTACGCCCGTGCAACCGGCAGTGTCGGTACACAGTACGTCAAGCAGGCCGCTACTTTCTTCGGGCCCGATCGTCACTTCGAAGAATCCTGGCAGGCGCCATCCGCTCCCGGAGGTGGGCACAACAGCACTATTGCCCGCCTGTCTGGACTGGGGCGCATGTCCGACGATTTTGGCGAGTCTGGTGAGAACCTGAATTTTTGAGTGAGGTGGATATGTTGAATTTGAATCAGCTCAAAGAGCGTGAAGACCTGAGAGCGCAACAGGAAAAACTCGGCGATGAACTGACTTTCGCTGAAGAGCATAAACTTCCATGGGGCTTCGAGGGCTGGAACTCGAATTACACCTGCACGATATCCTGTCCGGAGCATGGAGACTACGAACAGTTCACGCTGGTGGGCAAAGATTTTCGCGGAGCGGAGACTTTCAAACATTCCCGCTGTCCGGCCTGCATCCGGGCGGAGCAGACCAGAGTCAAATCCAGCCTGCGTAAACTTCACGTGGCCAGCCTGCTGAACGACGCGGGTATTACTCGCCGCTTTGGTGACTGCGAGTTTGAAAATTATCTGGAACTCAACCCTGAAGCCTCCCGCAACCTCGCAGCCTGCAGGCGCTACGCAAACAACTGGCCTGACGTTCTGGACGCCGGGAAAAGTCTGGTGCTGACAGGCAGCTGCGGCACGGGAAAAAATCATCTGGCGGTCTCTCTGGCGAAAAACATCATCCGCAACCATCTCGCCACCGTGGAACTGACCGATGTGATGCGTCTGACTCGTGCCGTTAAAAGCACCTGGCGCCACAATGCTGACACAACCGAAGAGAGCGTACTGGATCACTACGCTTCGCTGGATCTGCTGATTATCGATGAGGTAGGCGTGCAGTTCGGAAGCCCGGCAGAGATGACTATCCTGCACGAAGTGATTAACGCCCGCTATGAAAGCGTTCTGCCAACCATCCTGATCAGCAATCTGCCACCTGAGCAGCTGAAAGAGTTTATCAGCGACCGTATTTTTGATCGTGTGACTGACGGTGGGCGCAACTACCTGGTATTCAACTGGGCAAGTTTTCGTGGGAATAACGGGGGGCATGCATGACACCAGTCTGGCGTAACGACGAACTTGAAGAGGCGGTCATCGGCGCATTGTTTTTGCGCGGAGATGATCCTGAGGTGCTGGATGTTCTCTCCCGACTGCCTGCAAGCACCTTCTCAGTTCGTCAGTATCGGGAAATTTACACTGGCATCTGCCGACAGGCCCGCGGCGGCGGAGTAATTGATCCGTTACTGCTTTGCGAGTCGTTGCCGGCACTCCAGACCACAATTCTGGCAGCCACCCGTGTCAGTTGGGCGAAATCCGCGTTGTTATCTTACGTTGATTGATCCTACCCGCGAATAGTGGACACGCGACTAAGTGAGTAAACTCCCAGACAGAGGTATCTCACATGACTAAATCAGCAACCGTAAGTAAGAAACCACGTAAACAGCATTCGCCTGAATTCCGCAGCGAAGCCCTGAAGCTTGCGGAGCGCATCGGCGTTGCCGCTGCCGCCCGGGAACTCAGCCTTTACGAGTCTCAGCTATATACCTGGCGCAGCAAATTACAGCAGCAGAAAACGTCTTCGAACGGGAAAATGAGCTGGCCGCTGAAAATGCCCGCCTGAAGCGCCAGCTGGCAGAGCGTGA
>NZ_JH414802.1:306184-312216 GCF_000238715.1 Klebsiella sp. 4_1_44FAA | reverse complement strand
CAGGACCGGGGTGGTCAGTACTGCTCAGCAGATTATCAGGCCCTGTTGAAGCAGCACGACCTTCGGGGCAGCATGAGTGCAAAAGGCTGCTGCTATGACAATGCCTGCGCGGAAAGCTTTTTCCACACGCTGAAGGTAGAGTGCATCCACGGTGAGCGTCTAATCAGTCGCGATGATATGCGTACGATGGTATTTAATTACATTGAGTGCGATTACAATCGCTGGCGTCGTCACAGTGCCTGTGGCGGCCTCAGCCCGGAACAATTTGAAAATCAGAATCTCGCTTAGGCGCGTGTCCATATTACGAGGAGAGGATCAAACTACCTCGGGGAGGAAAATTAGCTGATGGCAATTTCAACTAATCTCAATTACCCGAAGGATTATCTCCCTTGCCCATTGAAGGAGAACTTTGGTCTTAAAGCGACTTCTCCGCTAAAAAGTACAGCGATGGTTACCGGCAGGCGGCGACAAAGGCGAGCTTATACTTCGGTTCCTTCTCAAACGCCAGTTTCATGGATCTTTACTGATGGTCAGGCACAGCTTTTCGAAGCCTGGTACCGAGACATCATTACCGATGGGGCTGACTGGTTCAACATGCCGCTCCTTACCCCTTTAGGTGCGCAAGATTATGTCTGTAGGTTTGTCGATATATACGAGGGACCGACACCAGAGGGCGGTAAATACTGGCGATATAGTGCAACGCTGGAATTATGGGAGCGTCCAATCCTTCCGCCTGGCTGGGCCGAGTTCCCTGACTTCATTGTGAACAGCGATATTCTTGATCTTGCCGTTAACAGGGAGTGGCCTGAAGCATGACAAGACTTAACAGGCTCTATGCCAGCAGCGGTCCGGAGGTGATCATTGAAACGCTGCAGATCACCGTTGGCTCAGATGTTCACTACCTGTACCAGGGGTATGAGGATATTACGGCGACGACGGAGAGCGGCAATACCGTAACGTTTACCGCCTGCGCGATTGACATTGCGCTGCCGGCGCGCAACGCGGACGGTACGCAAGATTTGAAATTCGCCCTGTGTAATGTCGATGGTGTTGTGTCCACGACGATCCGCAATGCCCTGGCTAACAGGTTGCCTGCATCGCTGACATACCGCAGTTTTATCTCCACGGATTTAGCCGCGCCTGCGGCAGTGCCGTATACGCTGAAAATCAAGTCGGGTTACTGGACGGCTACAGAGGTGCAGATCACTGCGGGCTATATGAATGTCCTCGATATGGCCTGGCCGCGTTACCGCTACACGCTCCCTGTCTTCCCCGGACTGCGTTATATCAGCTAAGGAATCCATCATGTTTAACCCTGATAAATACCGTTCAGTCACCTGGCTGAAGGGCGGGCGCGTTTACCCGCAGCTCGACTGCTTTGGCATTGTAAACGAGATACGCTGTGATTTGGGCTTGCCTCGCTGGCCTGATTTTGCCGGGGTCACGAAAGACGACGGCGGCCTCGACCGGGAGGCGCATCAAATGATGCTTACCCTGGAGCGCTGCGACCCCTGCGAAGGGGCTGGCGTGGCTTGCTATTCCGGCTCAGCAGTCACCCATGTGGGGATTGTTGTCAGTATTGATGGTCTGCTGCATGTGGCGGAATGTAATCCCGGTACCAACGTCACTTTCTTGCCGCTGTCACGGTTTAAGCGGCGATTTGTCAAAGTGGAGTTCTGGCAATGACCATTCGTTTTTACCCGTCCCGGCTTCCCGGCGAACCTCTCGAAACGCATGAGCATGGCGTAACCAGCCTTCGTAACTGGCTGGCGGTGAATGTTGAAGGTTACGAGGATCGGGATTTGCCGCCGCTGACCATTGAGGTTGACGGTCTGTCCATTCCGCCAGGCGAATGGGCCACCTGCGTGATCCGCCCTGATAGTGATGTACGGCTTTATCCGGTCCCCTTCGGGCTGGAGGCAGCCACAATCGCGTGGATTGGTGTCGGTATCTCCGTTGCCGCAGCAGCCTATTCACTGTTTATGATGAGCAATATCGATACGGGAGGCTATACATCATCCACAGGGCGCAGTCTCGACCTGAACCCGGCGCGGGCCAACACCGCAAAACTCGGTGATGCCATTCGTGAAGTGTTTGGCCGGGTGCGTATCTACCCAGATTATGTGGTCCAGCCTGTGACCCGGTTCGACGTTGCTGATCCAACGAAGATGCGTGTCCAGATGCTGCTGAGTCTTGGGGTCGGTGACCTGGAATATTCCACTGGCGATATCCGGGTTGGCAGCACCCCGGCATCGACACTACCGGGTTTCAGCAGTACCCATTACCCGCCCGGCGCGGATGTTTCCGGCGATGAGCGCAGCGAGAACTGGTTCAACTCGACAGAGGTGGGTGGAACATCAAGCGGAACAGGGCTGGATATGGCCCAGACCTCACCTGATTCCGACGATATTATCGCTGACAGCATGACGGTTTCTGGTGCATCCGTAACGTTTACAGGTCTTGATACAGATGATGGTGACGATGACGACGAGGATGATAATTCTCTCCCGGACAGCTGGGTAACGGGGACCATAGTCGAAATTAAGGCGCCGACAAATTATCTGATCTCCACCTCTTCTGGTTACAGTGTCTTTGCCAGCTCGTTGCTTACCGAACTTGCTCCCGTAGCGGGTATGCCGGTGACGCTGAGTTTCAACAGTGTCGATTATGACCTCGTCATTGCGTCCTATACCCCGGGTCAGGACGCAGTGCCTGGCGAGGGTGGCAGTCCAGCAAAAATTCAAGCCAGTGCGGCTCCCGTCACCTACGATTTTTCGACCAGCTCCAGTACGTTCATGATCACATGGCAGGGCACCACCTATACGGTGTCGCTGGTAGCGAACTACATCTCGATGTCGGGACTGCTGGCGGCTATCACCGAGGGGCTCACTGGCTCCGGCCTGGTCGCACGGGACAACGGCGGTACCGTACTGATAACCGAGGCGGCCAGTCCTTACGTGGGTGGGGCAATCACATCCTCCTCGCTGCCTGCAGCCGTTTTCGGTGATGCCCCGGTTTACACCTCCGGCACGCCATCAACCGGCGGTAGCCCGGCGGTAACGGCAAACGTGACGCTTGCATATAACAGCACTACGGGAACCGCATTCTCGGGCATGCCTGAAGGTGTGCAACGGATTTCACTTGCTCACCGCGGGAATGAGTACCAGATCGTCTCTGCCGACGGCACAACGGCAACAGTGGCGCGCCTGGTTAATGGGTCCGTTGATGAGTCGTGGCCGGGATTCACCGCCAGGACGATGATCGACTATGAGGCCACCGGCCTCAATGACACGCTGAGCTGGCTGGGGCCGTTCCTGGTTTGCCCTGAAAATGAGACCGTCGATATGTTCGAGGTGAATTTCTCTTTCCCGAACGGTATTTGCGGCTTTGACAGTAAGGGCAAAAAACGGATTCGCCACGTTGAGTGGGAGATACAGTATCGCGTCTACGGTTCCGGATCGGGGTGGGTGAGTCACCAGGGCGAGTATGCGCTTAAAAACGTCAACGGGCTGGGATTCACTGAGCGGATCACCCTCAGTTCTCCGGGACTGGTAGAGGTTCGCTGCCGTCGGCGCAATGAGCAGGGCTCAAACAACGCGCGAGACAGTATGTACTGGCAGGCACTGCGCGGACGGCTGCTGACGCGCCCTTCTCCTATCCAGGTGTGTCGCTGATGGCGGTGACCGTTGAGACGGGCGGGAAGCTGGCGGCGCAGTCAGACCGCCGCGTAAACGTTGTGGCCACGCGGTCCTATGACTCAGGAACGGCCAGAACCATTTCGGGGGCGCTGCTGCATGTCGGGAGCTCGCTGGGGCTGGAGATGGACGTCGATACCATCAACGCACTAGAGTCCGCGTACTGGACGCCACGGGGCGAAAATTTCGATTTCGCCACCGGCGACAGTATCTCGGCGCTGGAAATGCTGCAGATGATAGCCAGTGCCGGGAAATCCCGCTTCCTGTTAAGCGATGGCCTTGCGACGGTCAACCGCGAGGGGATTAAGCCCTGGACGGGGATCATAACGCCGCATGAGATGGTGGAGGAGCTGCAGAGCGGATTTACCGTGCCGTCCGACGATGATTTTGATGGTGTCGACGTGACGTACATCAACGGCGTCACCTGGGCGGAGGAGACTGTTAAATGTCGGACACCCGATAATCCCACACCGGTGAAAATCGAGAACTACAAACTCGATGGGGTGCTCAATCAGGATCACGCCTACCAGATCGGCATGCGTCGCCTGATGAAGTATCTTCAGCAGCGGGTTACATACCAGACCACCACCGAGCTGGATGCGCTCTGCTACAACACGGGCGATCGGATTGTACTGACAGACGATATACCTGGGAACAACACGATTTCCTGTCTGGTGGAGGCGATGACAACGGCTGGTGGCGTGACAACCTTCACCGTTACGGAGCTGCTTGACTGGTCTTTCGAAAACCCCCGTGCGCTGATCCGCTATCAGGATGGCTCTGCATCCGGTCTGATGGTGGCGAGCAGAGTGGGGGATTATCAGTTGTCCGTTCCCCATCTGAGTGATTTTGATGACCCATTGAAGATTGACCAGACTTCACCAGCCATTGAGCCAGTCCGCCTGGTGTTCTGCGGCTCAACGCGTCATGTCTATGACGCCATTGTTGAGGAGATTGCCCCTCAATCAGACGGGACGTGTCAGGTTACCGCCAAAGAGTACCGCGCGTCCTTCTACGACTACGACAACGCCAGTTATCCCGGCGACATTGCATAAAACAGAAATAACTCTCAACAACCCGCTTCGGCGGGTTTTTTGTTATAGGGCGACTATGAGCACATATAAAACCGGCAACCCGCTGGGCTCTGCGGCTGTAAAGGATTTATTTGATAACGCCGAGAACCTCGATTTTGCACTGAACAGCCTGACGGCCTTGATATGGACTGACCGCCTGGGGAAAGTTCGGCCTTCATTTTTTGGAATGGAGACATCATTTCTCAGCCAGATGTCCAGTCAGGAGAGTCGGTTTACTTCTCAGCTGGCCGATCAGGATACGCGATTTAATACGTTCATCGCTTCATCAGGCTATGACATTATTGGCGATTACACGGTGGGGACTATTCCGGAAGGAAACCCCCTGACCATCACCGAGTATAACCAGCTCATTCGTTATAACAACGAACTCTACAAACTCACGGCAGCGACTGATATCCCGTTCACGGCTTCGGGTAAAACGGACGAAACCTGGACTGCTACAGACTCTGCACATTTTGTATCTGTCGGTGATGCTGCTCTTCGCCAAAACCTGGGTTCAAGCGACGGCGCTAAACTCGTTGGTGGAATAGGATTTGTGTCTCCGGAAATGTTCGGCTACCTGCACGGTGTTTCTCCTGATGCCGTGCCTTACTATCAAAAGGCTGTCGATGAAGGACACGCCAGAGGGCTTCCCGTGCAACTGACGGGGAAATATTACGCCACAACCTATCCTCATAAAGTCACTTTACCAGGCGATGACGGGACCGCTTACCCGGGATGGGTGGCTGCAGCGAATGATGCAAATATTGCCGCGGAACCTGAAAATCATATTTACGCGGCGATTCGACTTTATCCCGACTCCGTTATTATCGGCGACAGTATGCAGAACTGCGCGTTAATTGGAGACTGGGATTCTGATACGCCTGTGATTAACAATAACCAGCACATTGGTTATTTTATTTCCGGTGACTCATCAGACGGTTATATTCGCCCGCAGCTGGTTAATCACGGTGTGCGCAACTTCTTTATCGGTCGCTACGGGAATGGCGTTCTTGACCGGTCCACAGAAGATAATTTCCTCATCCGTGATTGCTGTCTGACGGGCTGGTTTATGGGGGCCGACTCCGTTTGCAACGGTTTCGTTGTCGCCCGTGATTGCTTTACCGGCGACGCCTATGGCGGGGCGTGGACGCAACGAAATGCCGCGGTCACGATTCCGTATCTCCCACCCTATCCGGCGGCAGAGATTTTCAAAGTGGGCTGGGTTGATGCTATCCGGTATACGAAATATCACTTTTACGGC
>NZ_JH414802.1:234285-306112 GCF_000238715.1 Klebsiella sp. 4_1_44FAA | reverse complement strand
GCTACGGGAATGGCGTTCTTGACCGGTCCACAGAAGATAATTTCCTCATCCGTGATTGCTGTCTGACGGGCTGGTTTATGGGGGCCGACTCCGTTTGCAACGGTTTCGTTGTCGCCCGTGATTGCTTTACCGGCGACGCCTATGGCGGGGCGTGGACGCAACGAAATGCCGCGGTCACGATTCCGTATCTCCCACCCTATCCGGCGGCAGAGATTTTCAAAGTGGGCTGGGTTGATGCTATCCGGTATACGAAATATCACTTTTACGGCAAGCCACGGCTGTTTGGCCCTGCCGATGAGGCGATTGATACGTGGTTCGATACGTATATCTATAAATCCGCCAACTCGGCGCGAACCTCCGCAGGCGGCAGGCTGACAAACAATACCGCCAGCGGCTATTCAGCGCGTTCGTTTCCCGGTATTGCGGGCCGGGCATTCACCGTCCTCAGTCGCTATGGACGTGCGGTGAACGGGGTCTGCCTTGACGATGTGAAGGTGCTGGGAACCCACCGCGTCCCGTTCTACACCGACGCAGGCAGTTACAACGTGATTCACACGTCATACGTTGAAAAGACATGTCTCGTTGACACCACAACGACAACCATTGCCGGTAATCAGTTCTATACCGACTATCAGGACCCGTGGAATGCGACACTGACAAAAGCGCCCGCGATGGTTTGTGAGGGTGGTATCACTGTCGACAGAACTGTCGTTTCGGCTGGCGTGGCTACACACCCGTTCAGCCAGAAACCACCAACCATCAACGGCCCGCTCATCATCAATCCGTTCCGTGATGACACAGAGGACTACTCGACCGCGCAGATTGCAGAGTGGAACAGCGCCGAAGGGAAAACGGTATACCTCTATGACTGGCGCCGTCAGTATAGCGTCCAGCGCCCGATACGGTTTTTTGATAACACACAGGAAGCATTCCAGTACTACAAGGGCGTCTGGACGCCGGTTGTCAAATGCGGCTCAGAAGTCGTGACGCTGAATACCACCGCGGGAACCTATCGCCGCTCGGGGCGGTTAGTGCATGCGACATTCAGAATCGAAACCACGTCAATGGCGCTGACGACAGGTGGCGCGGTAGTGATATCAGGGCTTCCGTTCACAGTAGCCGCACTGAGCGACGGGGGATTAACAGTTTCCCCGATAATTTGCAGTCGTGCCGGCTCGGCAATCATTATTGCGCAAACGAACCCGACCACAAAAGAGATTCTACTGTTAACCAATAGCTCACCGGCTGTTTTCTCAATTACAGGCGGAACAGGTTTGACGATTTACGGCTCAGTTCAGTACGTTCTGACAGAATAAGG
Organism: Klebsiella sp. 4_1_44FAA; assembly: GCF_000238715.1. Lineage (NCBI taxonomy): Bacteria > Pseudomonadati > Pseudomonadota > Gammaproteobacteria > Enterobacterales > Enterobacteriaceae > Klebsiella > Klebsiella sp. 4_1_44FAA. Next base: position 304,794 of record NZ_JH414802.1, on the reverse strand, counting down.
ATTTGCCATGTTTACAATAGAGAAAGAAGTTGCGGTTAATCAGGTAACTGTCGATGGTATTGCGGTTGGCACTGCGACGCTTAAAGTCATCCTTACATACACCATCGAGAGGATCGAGCTTGAAGGGGCGAACGGTATCGCTTTTTACACTGTTACATCTGACGCCGATGCTGAGGGTGCGAGGAATTACATCCCATTCACCTATTCAGGAAGTGGCGATCCGCTGTCTGAGGCCGAGGTAGCGCTAAAGTTAAGAGTTGAATGACATACCCGCCGGTAATGGCGGGATTGATTTATATTTTTGCAGCCCCGGAAAACTCACCCAGCCCCATGATTTGCGCTTGCGCCTGGCTGAAAATATCTCCATTCAGCCAGGTTATCGGGAATGAGCGCACATCGCCGTTAGATGACCCATTCACTGTGGTTTCCAGGTATGCCGTTCCTGTTCCGTCCGGGTAAACCGAAACGCTGGTAACCGTCATGATTAGCTCCGCGCTCTGGGCCTGATAGCCAATTACAACGCCATTTGATACCAGACTCGCCTCTAACTCTTTCGTGATTTTAAATGCCATAGTTTTCACCCTATGAATACGTAACTTGTTTAACCGGGGTGGCTGTACTGACCGTACCGCTTATAAAGTTCGTACCAGCTTTCTTTATCTCTGCGGCACTTCCGGATGCTGGCAGTGGCGCACTTATGGCGGTAGCGCCGATGACATCGCAGCTATCCAGATCAACGGTAGTACCGGCATAGCAGAATAATGCCGTACCCGCAGCGCACTGGATAAACGAATCCGCGAACTTGAGACGAGCGCTGTTATTGGTGTATACGGCCCTCCCGGTTCCGGTGTTATTTGCCGTAAACCCGGAGAAGATGTTTTTAAGACCGCCATCAACATAAACCAGGTCGTCTGACGTTGCGCCGTTAACGGTAACGTCGCGAAATTTGCCGTAGTTGGCGTTAATGTAAACCGCCCTGCCTGTGCTTCCCGTATAGCGCACAGTGTCATCTTTAACTGAGAACCAGAAGTTGATGACGTTAGGCGTTACGTGATGGTTGTCTTTCCAGGTTCTGTCCGTCTGTGTATTGCTCGGAATGGATACCGACTGGGCCTGAGAACTAAATAACTTGTTACTGTGGAATGACATTCGTGAGACAGGCATAGAGCCGCCTTCCTGATAGGCAGTCCCTTTGGTAATAATCCGGTTATCGTGGATGTTTACATCCGTTGACACGAAGCCCTGATACATACCGGCAGACAACATTATTCTGTTGATAATGACGTTATCATGGATATGGGCATCAGCCGCAAATGTACAATAAATGCCTACGCCGTTATTATCCCGTATCATATTGTCTGCGCAGATATAATCGGTCACATTACGCAGGGTGATACCTGAGCCATCGGCTGTAGGTTTCGTCGTATCAGAATTAAAAAAACCGTTGCGTCGGCAAATATTACCGTTAAAAACGCCTGCTATCGGGACTGGCGAAGCGCCGGTGTAGTTAATATCAATACCGTCCGCAGCATTTTCACGGCAGATGTTGTATGAAATGTTCACGCCATCATAATCCGGATGTGGGCCATACTGCATCCCGGATACACCATTCATGAGGCACCAGTTAGTCGTGAAGGTTAAATCCCCGACACCGTAACACCAGAACCCATTTCCGCCGTTATCAATCAGTGAAAGCCCGCTAACGGTCAGCCCCCGGATACCTCCGCTATCAATACCATTACCGTAGCGCCCGGTAATTCCCGCGCTCGAACTATTTACATATGTTCCTTTGCTGCCGTTATTTGCAATCAGGCAATTCAACACACTGACGTTAGATACGTTGTAAATTGATAACCCAACCGATTTCGAACGGTCAGGATTAGAAATCGTTACCCCTTCAAATTTAAAGTTATCGCCACCTGCATCTACAGACACAGCCTCATATTTATTTTCAATTCTCCCTGAACCTTTAATGGCTATATCACTTTCTGTAACCAGAAATAATGAGTAATCAGAACGTCGATTACTTTCAGACCACGTGAAATCACCGACGGGATTATGCTTAATAACGCCATCAATGATGAGTGTTACTCCCTGCGGCGGAATATGGGTATCAAACAGTTCATAATCACCAGGCGCCCATGCCGTTCGAGTTGGATGCACCGCGGCCGCAGCAAGCATCAGCCGAAAAGCTTCATCGTGGGTTATATCACCCCGGCTTGAGCCGAACATCTCAGGAGTTACAAAAGGCAGACCGCCGATGAGTTTTGTGCCGTCGCTTGAACCCAGGTTTACGCGAACAATCCCGGCAATTTACAATCAGCTATTTCAAAGGGTTGCATAATGCTGATTGGCTACGCGCGGGTATCTACCGGCGATCAAAACCTCGATTTACAGAAAAACGCGCTGGTTCGCGCAGAATGTGAACTGATTTTCGAAGACACCGCCAGCGGTAAGAATGCTAAAAGGCCCGGATTAAGGAAAGCTATTCGCCGTCTTCGACCTGGTGATGTGCTGGTGGTCTGGAAGCTCGATCGCCTCGGTCGCAGCGTACGCGACCTCATTACTTTGGTATCTGAACTGCAGGAGCGGGGGATTCATTTTCGCAGCCTGACCGATTCGATCGACACTTCGACACCCGCCGGCCGCTTCTTCTTTCATGTTATGAGCGCCCTTGCGGAGATGGAGAGGGAATTGATAGTGGAGAGAACGCGCGCGGGTTTAGCCGCGGCGAGAGAGCAGGGCCGCATCGGTGGCCGCCGCCGGATAATGACCACTGAAGTTGTGGAGCGTTGCTGGCGCATGCTGGAGAACAGCGCAACCCGGCAGCAGGTTGCAGATGTGGTCGGGGTAGGGGTGAAGACTATCTATAAATATTTGCCAGTAACGGGATGAGCTATAAGTCTGATGGCTATCAAAACTTTTCGTGATTGTTTGATATGCCTTCCCAGAGTTGTAAAAGTCCAAGCATCATGAGACCTGAGAATGTAAGTAGTGTTGCAGTAACGAGTATAATAGTCATTTTAGCGCCTGTTTTTATTGGTTATTCATTAGACATCAGACCACATAAATAGTTGCTGAACCTTACAAATAAATGGAGTATTTAGCAGCTATTGTCAAATACACGCATGATTGATAGAGATTAGCCTTGTCTAAATATGAACAGGAAGAAAACATTAACGTTCGCGCAGTTTCTGCTGATAAATAGCCAACTTGCCAACATTTCTGATACCTGGGCTGATTTGTGGGCATTGATTTTTCACACGGGCCTTAGTGCTGGAAGGCTGCTGGCGCTTCGGTACGATGATGTTGATGGTCATTCGATACTGATACGAGAACAGGGACGACTAAAGGAGCTGTGTATTGAATTGAGTTCTCCGGCGATGGCGATGATTGATCGCAGGAGGAAAAACTATCCAGGGGACGTTTTTGTGTTTCAGAGCCACTCGAATCGTGTGAAGTACGAACGTCGGCCAGTGACTTTAATTGCCTTTAACACTGCTTTACGTCGCGCCGCTAGATCATTACCAGACGTTAACGTAAGCAGTAGTAGCGCGAGAAACATACCGGACTAAGCGCCTGTCCAGTAGCGTGCGGCCGATGTGACAGGCGTGGGAGTGAAGACGATTTACAAATATTTGCCAGTACAATACGGCGATAAAAAATCCCCTTGAGCAGGCACACTCAAGGGGAAAATACTACATAATATCATTGCTGTGTGCGTCTTTGCGCTCATCTATCTTCCAAGAAGATGCCTAAAGCTTCCAGATATTTCTGGTCTGAGCAGTTAAAACATTGGTTTGGTAGCCGATGTGATAGGGGTGGGAGTAAAGACGATTTATAAATATTTTCCAGCCGGTTAAGTTTGCTCACCTGCGAACCGTATGCAAGAGATCGCAGGTGAACAATTTGCTATGAAGGCATTGCCATAGCTGAAAAATTTTAACCTCGCATTGTTCGCAAAACCATCAAACAGCTAAGGGCTGATAACACTTTAAGACTTACCTTACTCGTTACATCAATATGTTACGGAAATGACATAAATTGATAGCCAGAACCTATATTGATTCTCCTCTCGGATAAAACTACTTTGTGCGCAACCAGTATTGACCAGGAGGCTACCATGCTCCAGCACAAAATCAGGGAGGCGTTCTGCGCCTCTATCTCTCGCAACCCGAAAGGGTATCAGTACCAACGCACCAGTGACTTTGTCAACTCTCTGCGCCGGCGCGGCATCCACTTATCAGAGGTGGAAGCTAACTCCTGGACAGCGCGGGAACAAACGTATTTCGTCGATAAGACGCCTGACCATTGCGAAAACAGGCTGTGGATGATGGCAGGGATGGGGAGGGGCTCTGATGGTGCTAGTCAGGGTTGTTGGAGACTCCAATCCATAGTTTTATGACGCTTATGGTAAATAGTGCGAGGATGACAAATACAACGCTTGAGGTGATCAGAAGAGTAGTCATAGTGAACCTTATTAATAGTGGTTATTATTCAGGCAGCTCATTTAGTGAATAGTTCAAAGTGTGTTGCACATAGGCCCACCCGGCAGCTAATGTATGCTGCTGCCTGGTGGGGTTAGTGACTCAGGCAGGAGATCACCGCGAATGATTATATAGACCGATCAACGCACAAACCAGTCGTCAGCCGTCTCCCAAGCGTCTTTTAGAGTGGTCTCTACAAATTCTTTGGCGATTTCTTTATCAGTCGCCCACAAAACGCTCAGTCCATCATTACTGGCCGTTTTCACGATCACTTCAACGTCGTCATATTGCTTGCTGATTCGACGGGTCATTTCGTCTTTCAAGGCCTCCATTGACCCCTTTGGCATTTTCGCGGCTTTCTCTTTGGCAATGCTGATTTCTACACGCATGATAATCACCTTTGTGCTGGTTGAATATACAGTATTCAGCGAGAGATGATTACTAGTCAAATGGATTGTTTAGGTTTGTGAGTACATAATTAAGTACATATTTTAGGTAATTATTAATTAATTTTATTTTAAATCAGTTAGTTATAATTTTGTTCAAGTAATCTTCGGCATAATCGCCGACCAGCATTAGGATTTTCTTGCTCATCTTTGTGTCTCGTTGTGGGCGAAAGGTGTCTTAGATATAGCCTGGCGACTTGCAGAATGCGAACCGTTCAGGATGCCGACGACGGTGTCGTGTGCGTCTTGTAACCGGGCTCATGTTTTTTTGCTAACGACAACTTTGTTCGACATCGCGCTGTGGCTCGTTATCCGCAAAAAATCGGTTTGTGGGGAGTAAGGGGAGCAGAAGAATATTGTTACCGTTTAGATTTCGCGCCAGCACTATTAAGCGTCCGCCGCGAAGGGGCAATCGGATGGAAGCCAGATATTTTCCCTCTGAGTAATTGATTGCGTTGTTACGCTAAATTTGCATAATGAGCGAATTATATTGCCCCAGTCGTCTCTATGGTTTCCTTTATTCATCCGCTTAATGTTTTAGCCCGCCTTATAGTATCCATTGCAAACATTCCTTTGGTGCATTATTTATTGAATTTATCATTGACTGTTGTTTCACATTTTAAATATTGATATTCATGGTGCTTTTATTTTCGTGGTGAAAGTGGGTGTTTATGAATAAATATAATTATTAGGTGGTTAAGTTGATCGTTAATCCATTTTTGCTTTATCATCGTCACGTTTCACATCAATATATCTTCAATAATTATTCCTTAAGGAAAGGAACTGCTATGGCTGATACGTTCCAGAATGAAGTCCCCAGGGCGCGCATTAATCTCAAATTATCTCTTCATACCGGCGGCGCGCAAAAGAAGGTCGAACTGCCGCTCAAACTGCTTACCATTGGCGATTTTAGTCATGGTAAGGAAAAACGGCCTTTATCGGAAAGAGAAAAAATCAACGTCAATAAAAATAATTTTAACAGCGTACTTTCGGAATTTAGCCCGGAAGTTAACCTCTCGGTGCCGAATACGCTGGCCGGCAATGGCGAAGAGGAGAACGTCAGACTGCGTTTTACCGACATCAAAGATTTTGAACCGGAGCAGGTTGCCCGGCAAATTCCGCAACTCCGCGCCATGCTGGCGATGCGTAATTTATTACGCGATCTCAAATCCAATCTGCTCGATAACGCCACTTTCAGAAAAGAGCTTGAGGCAATCCTGAAAGATCCGGCGCTGTCCCAGGAATTACGCGACGAAATGAGTGCGCTTGCCCCGAAATAAGTGCGGGGCAAGTCTGTTAATGGATTAACCGGGAAAATGCTAATGTCTGTTACCACAGAAAACGCCCCTGTTCAGGGGCAAACCACGCTGCAGGAAAACAGGGCGGGCGAGGGCGTTTACGCCTCGCTGTTTGAAAAAATTAATCTCGCCCCGGCGTCTCACCTCGGGGATATCAACGACTTTCTGGACGATGCCGCGCTCTCCGAGGCGCCGGCGGCGGAGCGTCTCACCGCGGCGATGCAGGTGTTTATGGAACGCATCCGTCAGTCCGGCCAGCGGGTGGAAAAGCTCGACAAAACGCTGATCGACCACCATATCGCCGAGCTGGATTTCCAGATAAGCCGTCAGCTGGACGCGGTGATGCACCATCAGGAGTTTCAGCAGGTCGAATCCCTGTGGCGCGGCCTCAAACAGCTGGTGGACAACACCGACTATCGGCAGAACGTCAAAACGGAGATCCTCGACGTCGCCAAAGACGATCTGCGCCAGGACTTTGAGGACGCGCCGGAGCTTATCCAGAGCGGCCTCTACTGGCACACCTATACCGCGGAGTATGACACTCCCGGCGGCGAGCCGATCGACTCGGTGATCTCGGCCTATGAGTTCGACGCCAGCCCGCAGGATGTGGCGCTGCTGCGCAATATCTCCCGCGTCTCTGCGGCCGCCCATATGCCGTTTATCGGCGCCGTCGGCCCGGCCTTCTTCCTGAAAGAGACCATGGAAGAGGTGGCTGCCATTAAGGATATCGGCAACTACTTCGATCGCGCGGAATATATCCGCTGGAAGGCGTTTCGCGAAACTGACGATGCCCGCTACATCGGCCTGGTGATGCCGCGCGTGCTGGGCCGTCTGCCGTACGGCCCGGATACCGTGCCGGTGCGCAGCTTCAACTATGTCGAGCAGGTGAAGGGCCCGGACCACGAAAAGTATCTCTGGACCAGCGCGGCGTTCTCCTTCGCATCCAATATGGTGAAGAGCTTTGTTAACAACGGCTGGTGCGTGCAAATTCGCGGTCCGCAGGCGGGCGGCGCGGTGAAAGATTTGCCCATCCATCTGTACGATCTGGGCACCGGCAACCAGGTGAAAATTCCTTCCGAGGTGATGATCCCGGAAACGCGGGAGTTTGAGTTCGCCAGCCTGGGCTTTATCCCGCTGTCGTACTACAAAAATCGCGATTACGCCTGCTTCTTCTCGGCCAACTCCGCGCAAAAACCGGCGCTGTACGATACCGCCGACGCCACCGCCAACAGCCGTATCAACGCGCGTCTGCCTTACATCTTCCTGCTGTCGCGCATCGCGCACTACCTGAAGATGATCCAGCGCGAGAATATCGGCACCACCAAGGACCGGCGTCTGCTGGAGCTGGAGCTAAACACCTGGGTGCGGAGCCTGGTGACCGAAATGACCGACCCCGGCGACGAGCTGCAGGCCTCCCATCCGCTGCGCGATGCCAGCGTGGTGGTGGAAGATATCGAGGATAACCCGGGCTTCTTCCGCGTGAAGCTGTACGCGGTGCCGCACTTCCAGGTCGAGGGGATGGACGTCAATCTGTCGCTGGTTAGCCAGATGCCAAAGGCGAAGGCGTAGGTTCGGACGATGATGAAAACGGAACGTCCGTTGTGGGGCCGGGGCATTATGGTGTCGCCTCAGCATTTTCAACAGCAGGCTGCGTATACAGCCTGGACTGCGGAAGTGATTGCCCGGATGGGTCTTAACCACCCCTGGGGAGTGGTTGAGGCGACCTTCGAACCAGAGATGCTCAAACTGGGCCGCCTGCAGGCTCACAGGCTGCAGGTCCGGTTCCAGGATGGCACGATGATTGATACGGACAATGCCGATGCGCTGCCGTCCGCGCTGTCGCTGGACGGCGCGTCCGGCGAGGCGGTGATCGTGCTGGCGCTGCCCCTGATGCAGGCGAATGGCGGCAACTGTCTGAAGCCGGAGGAGGTGGCCGAAAGGCCGGCGCGCTTCCGGCAGCGCTGGCGCGATGTCCGCAACCAGTTCGGGGATGATACCCGGCAGATTGCCGTCATACAGCCGGAGCTGACCCTCCGCTTCGCCCACCAGGACAACAGCGATTACCTGACCTGTCCGCTTGTTCGCCTGCAGCGGGACTCGCAGGGGGCCTGGCTTATCGACGAGACGTTTCTCCCGCCGCTGCTGCAGATCCAGGGCAGCCGCTGGCTGGCGACGCAGCTTGAACAGCTGCTCGTCCAGCTCCGGGCTCGTCTGACGCGCCTGATGGCCATGCGTCGCGAAAGCAATGAACGGATGGCTGATTTTGCCGTGGCTGATGTCTCTCTGTTCTGGTTGCTGAATGCGCTGAACAGCGCCGAGCCGGTGCTGGGGTACTTTCTGCGTTACCGGCAAAGCCCGCCGGAACGCCTCTACCCGGAGCTGGCGCGCCTGGCTGGTAGCCTGCTGACCTTTTCGCTCACCCATCAGGCGAATGCCGTCCCGATCTATCAGCATGACCAGCTGAACGCGGTTTTTCCGCCGCTGTTTGATTTACTGAGCGACCTGCTGGAGGCGAGCCTGCCATCGCGGGTGGTGGCGATTGCGCTGGAGCATGATGTCCGGCTGCACTTCTGGCAGGCGCGTCTGCACGATGCCCGGCTGCGGGAAGGGGCTGATTACTACCTGTCGGTTCGTTCGTCGGTACCGGTCGCCCAACTGCAGGAGCAGTTTCCGCGCCAGTGCAAAGTGGGCAGTCCGGATCATGTCAAAGCCATCGTCAACTCCTCGCGGACAGGGGTGCCCCTCACGCCATTGCGTCATGTGCCGGCGGCGATCCCGCTGCGTCTGGAAAATCAGTATTTCAGCCTCGATGTGTCCCACCCTCTGGCAACGGAAATGCTGCAGAGCGGCACCTGTATGTTTTACGTCCCGGGGATGCTCGGTGAGCCTGAACTTGAACTTTTTGCGGTACTACGAACGTGAATGAGCCTAAACGCGGCAACGCCGCGTCCATTGATATTGATGCGCTGCTGCAGAACACCTGGCTGCAGGTTATCAGCCTGCGCCACGGCCCGCAGTTCCGCGATGAGGAAGGGTACACGCTATGGCAGCGCTGTATCGCTGATGTCGAGCGCGTGCAACATGAGCTGAAGGCGAGCGGGCTTGATGACGCCAGCTGTCAGCATATTCTCACCGCCCAGTGCGCGCTGCTCGATGAAGCCGTGAAAGGTCGCGGCGTGGAGGATGAGGCCTGCCTGCAGTGGTATGACATTCCGCTGCAGGGGCACTTCCTCGGCACCATGGACGCCGGCGACACCCTGTGCGAGCGGATGCGTGATGTGTTGCGTGAACCGGCGCCCAACCTGGCCGTGGTCACCTGTTTTCAGCGGGTGATGCTGCTGGGTTTTATTGGCAGCTTTCGCTCCCTCCACGACCCCGAGCGCCTGAAGCTGGTCAACGCGCTCGGTGAGCGTGTTCCTCCTTTTCAGTGCCCGGCTACCGCTCCCGTACTGGTAGAGAGTCGCGCCGGTCTGGGGATAAGCGGCTGGCTGGCCCCATGGCCGGTACGTATTGGCCTGAGCGTGGTAGTGGTACTCGCCCTGTGGTGGGGGCTCAACCACTGGCTCGATCACCTGCTGCTGACCTTGTTACCGGGGGAGGTGAAATGAGCCCCGCGCAGCAGCGTGGGCTGGCGCTGTGGGCCAGTCTGCTGAGTGCGCTGGTGTGCCTGCTTATTTTTGCCGGTTCCCCGCTGGGGGGCGTGGCTCATTCTGCTGGTCACGCTGGCCCTGATCATCGGGATCTGGCGCATCGCCAGTCGTCGTACCGGACGTAACGTCGCATCAACCCTGGCCCCTCTCCCGGAGGGCGCTTATCGCCAGCCGGTGGTCCTCGTTTGCGGCGACCTGCCGTGTGTCTGGCCGCCAGCGTCACCGGTGCGAGTGGTCAAACAGGGCTGCTGGATCCGCGTGAAAAAGACGGAGGAGCTGCAGCAGGTCGCGCGCCAGGTATTGAGCCAGCGGCCGGAATGGGGGCCTCAGCTGTCGGTGCTGCTCTGCGTCTGCCCGCAGCGGCATGCGCAAAGCGATGCGCTGACCAGCGCTCTGCTGGCCCTGCGCTGGCAACTCAGCCAGCTGCGCCAGCAGATGGGGTATGCCGTACCGCTGGCGCTGCAGGGGCAGGTGGGCAGCGCGATGAGTCGCGACCTGTTGTGGCAGGCGGCGATACCGGGTGAAGCGGTGAAAGTCTGGCAGCCCTCCTGCGCCCCCTGTTCCGTACCGGCCTGGGTAAGCGCCGGCGGGGCGGCCGCGCTGGAGCAGCAGGTGCTGATGAACAGCCTGATGGGCTGGTCTGAACAGCACGTCTATGCCGTGTTGACGGAAGAGAATACCGACCTGCCACCTCTGACCCCTGCGGCCGTGCTGTGGGGCCTCGGGCCCTCGCTGCCTGGAAGTCTGGCATCGTCGGCCTGGACGACGTGGTTATCCCGACATAGCGGCCTGTCGCGGGTAGCTGGCTGGCAGCCAGATGAGAGCGACACCGGGGACGCTTCAGCTTTGCCGGAATTCATCCTGCCGCAGTTACCGGCGGGACGGGGACTCACGCCACGAGGCAGGGCCTGGCGCGCGGCGCTCGCGATTTTCACCCTCGCGGCTGTCGCCGCGCTGCTCAGCAGTGGCTGGAACAATCGACAACTGCTGCAGCGCGTGGGCGTCGATATTGCCCGTTATGAGCGGATTGCGATGGATGATTATCGACCAAAAGCCAGCGCTGTCAGGGTGCTGCGTGAAGATGCCGCGCTGCTTGATAGCTGGGCGCGTAACGGCGTCCCGCTGCGCCTGAGTCTGGGCTTATATCGCGGGGAGCAGATTCGCCTGCCGTTGCTGGAGGCGATTCGCGGTTACGTGCCGCCTCCGCCTCCGCCCAGGCCGGTGCAGCGCGTTGCCCCGAACGTCATCCGCCTTGACAGCATGTCGCTATTCGATACCGGGAAATGGGTACTGAAGCCTGGTTCGACAAAGCGGCTGGTCAACTCGCTGATGGACATTAAGGCCAGGCCCGGGTGGCTGATCGTGGTGGCGGGTCACACCGACAGCGTGGGTGAGGAAAAAGCCAACCAGCTATTGTCGCTGAAACGTGCGGAATCGGTCCGCGACTGGATGCGCGATACCGGCGACGTGCCGGACAGCTGCTTTGCCGTTCAGGGCTATGGCGAAAGCCGACCAATTGCAACAAACGATACGCCGGAAGGCCGTGCGCTGAACCGTCGTGTCGAAATCAGTCTGGTGCCGCAGGTAGACGCCTGCCGGTTACCGGACCAACCCTCTGCGTCATCCCAGGATGATGGCGCTTCACTACACAATGGAGAGTAATTCCATGGCAATTCCTGTTTATCTTTGGCTGAAAGACGACGGCGGCGCGGACATTAAAGGGTCTGTCGACGTTCAGGATCGTGAAGGCAGTATCGAAGTGGTGGCTCAGGAGCATAACCTGTACATCCCGACCGATAACAACACCGGCAAACTGACCGGCACGCGTATTCATACGCCGTTCCTGTTCACCAAGGAGATCGACTCCTCCAGCCCCTACCTGTACAAGGCAGTGACCACCGGCCAGACCCTGAAATCCGCTGAGTTCAAGTGGTACCGAATCAACGATGCCGGCCAGGAAGTGGAGTATTTCAATACCAAACTTGAGAACGTCAAGGTGGTGAAAGTGAATCCCCTAATGCACGACATCAAAAACCCCGCCTACGAGAAGCACAACCATCTGGAACAGATTGAGCTGCGCTACGAGAAGATCACCTGGACCTATAAAGACGGCAACATCATTCACTCCGATAGCTGGAACGAACGCGCCACCGCGTAATTGCCCGTCATATTTCGCGCCGCTGGCGCGCAGGCGACGTTCGCTCATCCCGGCCGCATCGTTATCTCTGCGGCCGGGGATTATTGCGGGCGATCGCCTGATGCGGGCAGCGTTTCTCTGCCCGCCGTTTTTTGCTGAACGCCTGAGATACGGGTTCTCAGCAAAGAAAAACACAATCTGTCTGCCTGACCTTGTGCGCTTGGGGTTCCTGTTCAGGAACAGCGACGGGCGGTAGCGTGTCCGGAAACAATAAGAGAGGATCTCATGGAAAATCCAGCCAGCCTGTTACGCCGTCTTAATCCCTGCTGTGCCCGCGCAATGGAGGGGGCGGCCTCCCTGTGCCAGACCCGGGCGCATGCCGAGATCCTGCCCGAGCACTGGCTGCTTAAGCTGCTGGAACAGGGGGAAGGCGATCTGACGGTGCTGGCGCGGCGCTATGAATGGGATATGGATGCGCTGTGGCAGGATCTGCTGAACTGGCTGGATAAACAGCCGCGCTCGGTACGTCATCGTCCCCAGCTCTCTGACCATACCCTGAGGCTGATGCAGGAGGCCTGGCTGATTGCCTCGCTCAGCGGCGAAGCGCAGATCCGCAGTGTTCACCTGCTGATGGCGCTGGTTGAAAAACAGAATCTGATCCAGTGCGATGGCCTGTGGCCGCTGTTAACGCTGGGCCAGCGTCAGCTGGAACGCCTGCGCCCCTTGCTTGATGCCCAGTCCGACGAACGTCCGCCAGCGCAGCAGGAAGCGGCGCTGGCGCAGCCCCATGGCGGGGACGTGGAATTTGTGGGGCGTCCTGCGGGCAGCGAACTGAATGCGGATGGGCTCAACCCGGCGCTGCAGAACGCGCTGGACAAATTCACTCTCGACGTCACCGCCAAAGCCAGAGACGGCCAGATTGACCCGGTGTTCGGACGTGACACGGAAATCCGCCAGATGGTGGATATTCTCTCCCGTCGGCGAAAAAACAACCCAATCCTCGTCGGTGAGCCGGGCGTGGGCAAGACCGCTCTGGTGGAAGGCCTGGCGCTGCGCATTGCCGAAGGCAACGTCCCCGACGCGCTGAAGCCAGTGTCGGTGCGCACCCTTGACCTCGGTCTGCTGCAGGCCGGCGCCGGGGTCAAAGGCGAGTTCGAGCAGCGGCTGAAAAATATCATTGAGGCGGTACAGCAGTCGCCTTCGCCGGTGCTGCTGTTTATCGACGAGGCGCACACGATCATCGGCGCGGGTAATCAGGCGGGCGGCGCGGATGCCGCCAACCTGCTGAAGCCGGCGCTGGCCCGGGGCGAACTGCGGACCATCGCCGCCACCACCTGGAGTGAATACAAGCAGTACTTCGAGCGCGACGCCGCGCTGGAGCGCCGCTTTCAGATGGTCAAGGTGGATGAGCCGGACGACGACACCGCCTGCCTGATGCTGCGCGGCCTGAAGTCCCGCTATGCCGACCACCACGGCGTGCATATCACGGATGATGCGGTGCGCGCCGCCGTGACGCTGTCACGACGCTATCTCACCGGTCGCCAGCTGCCGGACAAGGCAGCGGATTTACTCGACACCGCTTCCGCCCGCCTGCGTATGAGTTTGGATACCGTGCCTGAGCCGCTGACCCGCATGAAGGCGCAGCTCACCGCGCTGGCAATGGAGAAGCAGGCGCTGCTGGAAGATATTGCGCTGGGCAACAGCGCCCGCGGCGATCGGCTGGCGGCCATTGAGCAGGAGGAGATCCGCCTTATTCTGGCGCTGGATACCCTTGAAACTCAGTATGGTCAGGAGCTGCAGCTGACGGAAGCGCTGCTCGCCTGTCGCCGCGATATCTCCCGCCAGGCGGAAATTAGCGATCTACAAACCGCGCTTATCGCCGTCCAGCAGGTCAATCCGCTGCTCGGGCTGGACGTCGACGTCCGCACCGTGGCGACGGTGATTGCCGACTGGACCGGCGTGCCGCTCTCCTCGCTAATGAAAGATGAGCAGACGGAGCTGCTGAGTCTGGAAGAGAGTCTCGGCAAACGGGTGGTTGGCCAGGAGGCGGCCCTGAGCGCTATTGCCCGGCGCCTGCGCGCCGCGAAAACCGGCCTGACGCCGGAGAACGGTCCGCAAGGGGTGTTCCTGCTGGTCGGGCCGAGCGGCACCGGCAAAACGGAAACGGCGCTCGCCCTGGCCGATGCGCTGTTCGGCGGCGAGAAAGCGCTGATCACCATCAATCTCTCCGAGTACCAGGAGCCGCACACCGTCAGCCAGCTGAAGGGTTCTCCGCCCGGCTACGTCGGCTACGGCCAGGGCGGGATCCTGACCGAGGCGGTGCGCAAACGCCCCTACAGCGTGGTGCTGCTCGATGAGGTGGAAAAGGCCCATCGCGATGTGATGAACCTGTTCTACCAGGTCTTCGACCGGGGGGTAATGCGCGACGGCGAGGGGCGTGAAATCGACTTTCGCAACACCGTGATCCTGATGACCGCCAACCTCGGAAGCGACCTCCTGATGCAGTTGCTGGATGAACAGCCGGAGGCCAGCGAATCAGACCTGCACGAGCTGCTGCGCCCGGTACTGCGCGGCCACTTCCAGCCGGCGCTGCTGGCCCGCTTCCAGACGGTGATTTACCGTCCGCTGCCGGCGGCAGCGCTGCGCGCCATTGTCGGCATGAAGCTCGGGCAGGTAAGTCAGCGTCTGGCTTGCCATTACGGAATCACCACCACCCTCAGCGAGAGCCTGTTCGACGCGCTGACCGAGGCCTGCCTGCTGCCGGATACCGGCGCCCGCAACGTCGACAGTCTGCTCAATCAGCAGATCCTGCCGGCGCTGAGTCAGCAGCTATTGAGCCATATGGCGGCGGGGCAGAAACCGCGCCAGGTGACGCTGGGGTATCACGAAGAGGAAGGCGTCGTGATGGCGTTTGACGAGGGGACAATATCCGATGAGTAGCGTGAAATCGTTGTTGTTCAGCCATAACCACCACCTGCTTTCGGTGAAGGGATGTGAAGCCGGGCTTGATGTGCTGGCCTTCGAGGGCGATGAAGCCCTGAGCCAGCCGTTCCGCTACCGTATTGAATTCACCAGCGCAGACCATGCCATCAGCAAAGAGATGATGCTGATGAAGGCAGCCTCCCTGACGCTGCAGGCGCCGGTGGCTCAGGGCTTCGGCATCAATGTTCAGCAACCCGTGCGGGTGATCCAGGGCGTGGTGACGGGGTTTGAACGGCTCAGTACCTCCAGGGATGAAACGCACTACGCGCTGACGCTTCAGCCGCGCCTGGCGCTGCTTAACCGCTCGCACCAGAACGCCATTTACCAGGACCAGTCCGTTCCGCAGATTGTGGAAAAAATCCTCCGCGAGCGCCACGGCCTGCGCGGTCAGGATTTTCTGTTCTCGCTGACAAAAACGTATCCGCGCCGCGAGCAGGTGATGCAGTACGGCGAGGATGACCTGCGCTTTATCACCCGGCTGCTGGGTGAGGTGGGGATCTGGTTTCGGTTTACCGCCGACACGCGGCTGCACATCGACGTCGCTGAGTTCTGCGACAGTCAGCAGGGCTATGAGAAGGGGCTGACGTTGCCTTCGGTCCCGCCGTCAGGGCAGCAGTCGGCCGGGGTGGACGCGGTGTGGGAGATGGCATGCCGCCACCGCGTCGTGGAGCAGCAGGTCAGTACCCGCGACTACAACTACCGCGAGGCGACGGCGGACATGAACGCGCAGGTGGATGTGACCCGCGGGGAGACCACCACCTTTGGTGAGGCTTACCACTGGGGAGATAACTACCTGACCGCGGGGAATGCCCATGACCGCCATCCGGCGCCGGAGTCCGGGGCGTTTTACGCCCGGCTTCGGCATGAGCGTTATCTTAACGGCCAGACCCGGATGCAGGCCACCACCAGCTGCCCGACGCTCTGCCCGGGACAGGTGCTGAAGGTCACCGGCGGAGAGGAGGTGGCCGGGGAGTTTGCTGATGGCGTGCTCATCACGGCGATGCACAGCCACGCCCGGCGCGATGCCGACTTTGCGGTGGAGTTTGCCGGCATACCGGACAGCCCGGACGTCGGCTACCGGCCTGAGCCCGGCGCGCGTCCGGTGATGGCCGGGACGCTGCCGGCCCGCGTGACCAGCACCCGGGAAAACGACACCTACGGGCATATCGACAAACACGGACGCTACCGGGTGAATATGTTGTTTGATCGGGCGCGCTGGGAAACCGGGTTCGAGAGCCTGTGGGTCCGTCAGTCGCGGCCGTATGCCGGAGACACTTACGGCCTGCACCTGCCGCTGCTGGCGGGGACGGAGGTGGCGATTGGCTTTGAGGATGGTAACCCCGACCGGCCGTATATCGCGGGCGTGCTGCACGACTCGGCGCACGGCGACCACGTCACCATCCGCAATGACAAACGTAACGTCCTGCGCACCCCGGCCAACAACAAAATCCGCCTCGACGATGAGCGCGGGAAAGAACATATCAAGCTCTCGACGGAGTACGGCGGTAAAAGCCAGCTCAATCTCGGGCATCTGGTGGATGCTGAAAAGCAGCCGCGCGGCGAAGGCATTGAGCTGAGAACCGACAGTTGGGGCGCTATCCGGGCACAGAAGGGTATTTTTATCAGCGCGGACGGACAGGCGCAGGCCCGGGGGCAGGTGCTGGCGATGGAGCCGGCGGTCAGTTTGCTGAAAGGTGCGCTGAATCAGATAACCGAATGGGGCAGGATTGCCCAGATTCATCATAATTTTTCACCAGACGCTGATTCACTGAGAGAGTTTGTTAACGGTGCCAGTAACCTGAAAGAAGCGGCTTTATTGATGGTTGCTCCCAAAGGGGTTGCTTCTGTTACCCCTGATACTGCGCTAATGCACAGTGGTAAAGGCCTCTACCTGCAAAGTCTGGGAGAGGTTAATATTGCAACCGCGCAGCGCCACTCAGTAAACGCCAGTAAAGCGATTTCGCTACTTTCACAACAGGAAGGGATCCGGCTGGTCTCGGCGAAAGGACCACTGGAAGTAGAATCACACGCAGACACACTCTCTCTTACGTCACTGAAAGACGTCACGGTTCAGTCAACACAAGGTCACCTGCAGCTAACGGCAAAAAACGGGATCACTATTGCATGTGGCGGCGCTTACATCCAGTTGACACCTGAGGGAGAAATTAAGGTTCATGGCCCTGGACTGTTAAGCCTAAAAGGGCAGCACAACATGGAAGGACCTGCGAGCCAGGATTTCCCGTTGCCTGAACTACCATCATCGGTCTGCAAAGATTGTCTGAAACGGGCACAGGAAATCGCTCAGGGCTTTGTTCCAAGGGAGGTGTAAAAGATGGATTTCGTTTCTCCGTGGATGGACAAAATCAGAACAACCTGCCAGCGTGCCGAAATAGACCATATTGATGTGATAATCGATCAGTGTGCTGTTAATTTCTCTGTCCTGCCAGCACTTACTACTTTCAGTAACCCTATGATGTGGCAGTCGCTATATCAAGGGCTACCTGAGGATATTTATCCTGAGGATGCGCCTGTGCTGGTTCGGGTGGATCTATCGGACGCTGAACATGTTCAGTGGCTACATAACCTTGCAGCAGAAATGATGGAATCGGCTCCCCTGCTGATATGCGGTTCTTGCTGGCCGTTTGAACAGCTTGCTGATTGGCTCAGGGATTGTGTTGCTGCGCAACATGAAGGTCGGGAGGGGATTTTCCGTTTCTGGGATACCCGTATTTTTCCTTTCTTGTTCAGCCACATTCTTGATGCTGAGCAGCAAAAGCAACTGCTAATACCGGTCTTATTCTGGACATGGCTCGACTGTGACTATCAGTCTTCCATTCGGTTGGGGAGTGGTGAAATCCCGGAATCTGACAAGTCCGTGGTGCAAATCGAATTTACCGATAGCCAGTTTGAGAAACTCATGTGTGTCAGTGATACGAGCCAGTTTCTGAGATACGAGAGTGTGCCAGAAGGGATGTTTACTAACCGGCAAGCCGAATTTACAGCCTGTTATGAGGCGATGCTTACCGCAACAGAGCAGAGAATTGTTTTTGATGATAAGCGCAATGACTGGGTTTTGGCGCAGGTTATTTCAAATAACTCTGTTACCTGATGAATCCCTCACAAGGAGTGTTAAATGAAATCTCCCTTTCTCTTTTTAGTTGCAGCGGTATTGCTGTTAACGGGCTGTAACCAGCCTGCTGAAACTGACTCGATCAGCGGTGGGGGTGGAACCATCGAAGCCATCAACCATACCCACTGGGCTATCAACCACTTTAGTGTCAACGGGCAGTCGGGCGTCGATATTATCGGCCCGTGGCAAGGCGGCGGCGGTGCGGGTTACTTTGGTGTGCCTCCAAAATGGGAACCGGGAATGACGGTAAAAATCGAGTGGGAAACAGGTCTTGGTGATACAGATGGATTTCCTGGCTTTGGTGACGATGAGAGATACTTGGCGTGGAGGAAAAAAATTAAATCGCAAAATAAGGAACACAGTGCAGTAGTACCTGTTCCTGATTATAACGGCCAAAAAACCTGTGGCATCAAAATACACTTTCTCCCGTGCGATAAAATAAAAGTGACAACCAGTTGTTACGATTACGGCAATCCGAATTACCCAATTAAAGATCCGATCAAAATGGAGGAGCCTGAAGTATGTCCAGAATAAATTCAGGGCTGCCAGGGCAGGGTTAGCGCCTTGTGACACATGGCTGGGATCGGAACCTGTATTCTCTCATTATCCCTGAAGCAAAGGAGTGTTAAATGAAATCTCCCTTTCTCTTTTTAGTTACAGCGGTATTGCTGTTGGCGGGCTGTAACCAGCCTGATGAAGCTGAATCAGTCAGCGGCGGTGGCGGAACCATCGAAGCTATCAACCATACCCACTGGGCCATCAACCATTTTAGTGTCAACGGGCAGTCGGGCGTCGATATTATCGGCCCGTGGCAAGGCGGCGGTGGCGCGGGGTATTTTGGTGTGCCTCCAAAATGGGAACCGGGAATGACGGTAAAAATCGAGTGGGAAACAGGTGTTGGGTATTCAATGGATTTTCCAGGTTTCGGGGATGATAAAAAAGTCCTTGAATGGGAAAAAAAATAAAATCTCAAAATCGTGAACACAGCGCAATAGTACCTGTTCCTGATTATAACGGCCAAAAAACCTGTGGCATCAAAATACACTTCCTTCCGTGCGATAAGGTAAAAGTGACAACCAGTTGTTACGATTACGGTAATCCGAATTACCCGATTAAGGATCCGATTAAGATGGAGGAGCCTGAAGTATGTCCAAAATAAATCCAGACTTAACATGGTATCCACCTCACTTTCCAAAACAAGGGCGTTTACCAACAGATACAGCGGCAACGAAGCGAAACTGTAAACAGCAGGATAGCCATGAGCTGGCATACCGGAATGAGCTTTGTCACGCTGCGGGTAAAGCCGTAGAGCCGCCTTGCTGTAAAACTCTGCATATCAGTTTATTTTTTGACGGCACAGGAAATAACCTTAATAACGATCTGTATATTTCCAGCCCTAAACATCCAACAAATATTGCTCGTTTGTTTCGTGCAACGATCGGTCAGGGTTATGCCGGTGGTGTTCAGGGGCATACTGAAGAGCTGGTTGATTTAGCGGGAACGTCAGGCAACAAATATTATAAATATTATATCCCTGGGGTTGGCACACCTTTTCCAGAAGTTAATGACCTTGATTACAGTACGCCAGGTCTGGCTTTTGCGACCTATGGTGAAGAGCGCGTCAACTGGGGGCTGCTACGGATTATTGACGCACTCAGAAGAACATCGGGTTTAACCGAGATTTCTGATGCCGAGTGTTATGCCGCCGTCAACAGGATGACATCAAATCTGGGATCGGACGGGCCAGACAGGCGTTATACCGTTTTTAATGAATTTTTAAAGGCCGCGGATCTTGCACCTAAACTGACACAGGCAGTTACACAACCAGAACCAGGGAAACCTAAGCTATTAGGCATTAAGTTATATGTCTATGGTTTCTCCCGCGGTGCAGCAAGTGCGCGAGCATTTGTGAACTGGCTATCTGAGTTGCTGCCCGGGGGCAGGAGAAAGGGAAGTAAACCTGAGCTTTGTCTGAAGTCGGGTGACGTAAAAATCCGCTTAATTATTGAATTTCTTGGCCTACTCGACACTGTGGCATCCGTTGGCATTGCAAATATTGCGCCATTCGCAGAAGGGCATATGGGCTGGGCTGATGACACCATGGAATTACCGGATAATGGGCTGATCAAAAAATGCACTCACCTCGTTTCATCCCACGAACAAAGACTTTGTTTCCCGCTGGATTCAATTTGCCGCAGCGACGGAACTTACCCAAGTTATGCTACGGAAGTGGTTTATCCTGGAATGCACTCCGATATTGGTGGGGGATATCCCCCGGGAGATCAAGGAAAAGCAGTAGGTCATAATGATAGTAATTTACTTTCGCAAATAGCTTTACATGATATGTATGCATCAGCTTTTGAAGCTGGTGCACCATTAAAAGTATCGCCCCAATCGTTACCTAAAGAGCTTTTATCTCAATTATGGCGAGCAATGCCGCCAGAGTTGCAATTAGAATTTACTATTTCTGAATCGTTAGTGGAAAGATTCAATGCCTGGCGTGAGTTTACTCTTAATTTATCTTCAGATAGTGCTGAAGCTTCTACTGATGCATTCCAATATAACCCCATTCGTGCAAGTTCAAATGTCATTACAGCTCTAGAAAATCAACTCGGCTGGATTACGGCATGGCGTATCGGGCGATATGTAAACGGCGCTTATAAATCTCAAGGATTTTACAAATCTTCAGGTGTCGCGTGGCAAAATAAAGACTCAGACCCGGCCACTCTGGCTGCATCTAAGGCTGAGCAAGAACAGAAACAAAAAGATGTGGATGATGAGCGCCTGACCGCTATTGTGGATAACAGGTTTAAAAAGTTCACGCCATTACCTCCTGGCCCAAAAGATTTTGACCCGGCTATCGCTCAGGTTCAGCTAAGACAGGCGGCAGAAGAATTCAATGCTGATTACCTGTCTAAGCCACGCCCCGTTACGGGGAACTGGAAATATACGATGTCTCAGCAATTATCTAATGTGATATACTCCTTCAGTGAGAATGATTTCTCTGTTGAGTATGAACGCATCAAAAGTTCAGGTGACAGTAAATTTAACAAACTGTTTCCGAAGCAATCTGCTGGAGAAACCGCTCAATCGCCAGACAGTCTGGTCAGATCATTATTTGACGATCAGGTTCATGACTCACGCGCCTGGTTTATGCACGCAACCTTTGGTGACAGAGAACCCTGGGGAAGTTACTTCCTTTATCGGATGATTTTCTTTGGGGAGTTGATGAGTAAAAATGTTTCATTGATCGCTAAATATGGCCGGTTTGTTGAAGGCCAACTTAAATCAGCGATAAAAGGAGCCAGTCTCATTTTTGATAACACGACTATCAACAGTAATATTTCAGATGAAATCACATCTGGTATTAAACAAGTGATCTCTATCATCCCTGCTTCGGCAAGTGGGCCTGAAGTTATTAATGCAGAATCTACTATTCAACCTGCAATGACAAATGGAATTGCGCCATTGAGTAGCCAGACACGTAAAACCCTGGATGCTGCGAAACTGGCCGAAACCAAAGCTGATATTCTTAAAATATGGTGATGGTTCGTTATTTCTTCTGTTTAATTTAATTAAGGAAAGTTAATGAAACATATTATCAGGCAGGGTGATTCGCTAAAAGAGTATGGTGGTTCAGTTATTGGCGGTCACTATCTTTATTTTGGTAAAGGTATTGCTGTGAAAGGTGATGCGGTGAAATGTAATAAGCATGGGATGACAAAGATTGTCGAAGGTAGCTCTCTGACAAAAGTTGACGGTCAACCAGTAGCATTACATGGTCATCGCTGCGCATGTGGTTGCACGCTGGTGAGTTCCAACCCCGATTGCAGGGTTGCGCAGTGAGAGCTATTCCTACATTTCCTCGCTATCGTCTTGCGAAACCGCCAGTTGCAAAGCGCTGGTTAGGAGGAGGTGCCGCTCTGGTTTTGCTCTCTGGTATCATCGCGGCAATGGCAGGGAAATCCGGTGCCAATACCAGTATCATTCTTTTCTGCATGGTTGGAATGGTATTACTTGGCGGTGTTGTCTGGTTTGTACGCACAATTTTTTTTCGCCTTTCAGTTCATCATTCACATACCTGGGAGCGCGAAGCAGAAAATGAGCGCAGGCATTGGTGGGAAATCCATCGGCGTCAGTTTGCCCTGAAAGATATTGTCCTGATTGGCCCGGCAGGCGCTGAATTTTCTGACTGGCTGCGTGTGATTAAGCGAGAGCATCAGGCTCCATTAGTCAGGCAGGAATCCCTGGGGAAATCGTTGCGTATTGCCAGAAGTTTCTCTTCTGCTCTTATTGAACGTGAAAAACAACTGGCTCAAATGCTGGTATTGCAATGGAAAAGGCAGCGAGGTAAGGAATTATTCGTTTCTCCGGAGAAATATTTCTGGCAGGGGAGTCCTGAAGCCTGGCAAGCCTTTGTGGCACAGCTCATTGAGAGTTTTCCGGGAATTACAGCTCCTGAATTACCTGAGATATGGCAAGGGGAGAAAACATTATCCTTACTGGCTAATGTTCTTGCGGACAAGAAACAGCTGGTTAATTTTTTGATTGCCGGGTGCCAGTCTTTATCTCCTGCTTCTGACTCTACTCGTCCTGCTGGTGAATGCGCAGTACTGTGGCTGGCTGGAAACCAGGGGGACGTCACATTATCCCGTGGTGAATTTTTTGAGCCTTATGATAGTGAGTCCCTGCGGCACGTCGCCTTGCGAGCCGAAAAACAGAGCGAACTTAATGAGTCGCCCGAACGGTGCATTCTCTTCTCACACCCGGAGCAACCTGAACTCGCCGATTGTGGCTGGAATGTGACCCACAATATCCAGGATGACTACTGGGGCGATCCTGGAAAGCTTGATGCGCTGGTTGTGATATCGCTCGCTGCAATTACCGCTAAGACTGAAGCAAAACCCTGCGGCTGGATAGCGTCAGACCCCCTTCATACTTTAGCTCTTGGGATCGTAAAACCACATGGAAACTGATAAGGACAAAAACCAGACCCAGGAAATTTCTGCCGGGATCACTGTACTGCTTATTGCTGTGGCAGTAACGCTGGTGATCATGCTGGGGGGATTTGCATACTGGTTGATTGCCGGAGAGCGTTCGACGGAATGGTCAGTGATTTCTCCAGTTCTGCTTGTGTGCAGCCTCCTCTGGGTCACACTTGCCTGCGTGATCGCCCTGGCTTTCCTTGCCGTTCATTTTTGGATCATCAGTCGAGTCAAACGAACGACTGCAATATCACAGACAAATGAAGCCAAAAAGAAGGCCAGGGAAAGGCGCCTGACGCTCGCCAGAGACATTGGCACCGCGCTGCGCAAACGCTACTCCCTCTTCTGGCGGCGCAAAGTCCGCCTGCTTTTAGTCACCGGCGACGAGGCGGCAATCGAACAACTGGTGCCTGGTCTGCGCCAGCAGCGCTGGCTGGAGGGCCAGCGTACCGTTCTGATTTACGGCGGCAGTCTGCTCTCCGAGCCCGACAGTGAGCAATATGCCGCGCTGCGCAAGCTGCGCCGTGGCCGTCCTCTGGACGGAATTGTGCGGGTGATGCCGTCGTCTCTCACCCTGACGCCGCAGATAAGCGAGAGCGACCTGCACGGGCTGGAAAAAATCAGCGAACTGCTGGGCTATGCCGCCCCGGTCTGGTTGTGGAAACTATGCGATAGTGAGTGGCCGCAGGCTGACCGCGCGGTGCAGGCGGTAGGGGTTAGCTTCCCGTTGCGCGCTACCGAGGATGATGTCGCCCGTCAGCTTGCGCAGATGCTGCCCACGCTGCGGGAGCAGGGGATGCGCCAGATCGCGGAGGAGACCCGCCACGACTTTCTGCTGCGTCTGGGACAGCAGCTTATCGACGGGGGGATCGCGCAATGGCGCTGGCAGCTGGCGCCGTGGCTGACCGCCTCGCGGCAGCGGCTTGCGCTGCGAGGCCTGATGTTTAGCCTGCCAGAGCCTCGTACCGTAGATCCGTATCAGGAAGCTGATGCCCTGCCTGCGAGCCAGCCTCACCTCCTGACGCTGCCCGCCACCTGGCAGGGGATCGTCGATGACTGCCGCCGTTTACGCGGGCATCACGTGGGAATGGCATGGGAGCGGGGCCTGGCGTGCGGTCTGCTGGCCATCTTCGGCCTGTGGGCGGCGGGACTGCTGCTCTCCTTTGCCCTCAATTACAGTCAGATTGCTTCGGTAGCGGGAAAAGCCCGCGACCTGGTGGCCCACCCCTCCGTTTCTGACTATCAACTGACGGCCCTCCATGCCCTGCGCAATGAGGCCGGCCGTCTCGTGCACGATGGGCAGAATGGCGCTCCCTGGTATCGGCGCTTTGGTCTGGACCATCATCAGCAACTATTAGACGCCGTCCTGCCCTGGTACGGTGTGGCGAATCATCGCCTGATACGTGACCCGGCCAATGCCGCGTTGCAGCAGGCGCTCAGCGCGCTGGTCAACTCCGCCCCCAATAGCGACCAACGAGCCAGGCTGGCGAAACCGGGCTATGACCAGCTGAAAGCCTGGCTGATGATGGCTCGTCCGGATAAAGCCGATGGCGCATTTTTCGCGCAGACCATGAAAACGGTCCAGCCGACGCGAATGGGGATCTCGACCGGTCTGTGGCAAAGTCTGGCGCCGGATTTGTGGGCCTTTTATCTCTCCCTGCTGCCCGAGCGGCCAGAGTGGAAGATCATCCCGGATGCGCAACGGGTGAGTCAGAGCCGTCAGGTTCTGTTGCAGCAGCTAGGTCGCCGCAATGCCGAAAGCACCTTATATGAGAACATGCTCAAATCCGTGCGTCGTAATTTTGCCGATGTGTCGCTGGAAGACATGACCAGTGGCACCGACGCGCGCCGCCTGTTTACCACCGATGAAGTGGTCCCGGGGATGTTTACCCGCCAGGCATGGGAAGGCGGCATTCAGCAGGCCATTGATAAGGCAGCCAGCTCGCGCCGGGAGGAAATCGACTGGGTGCTGAGCGATTCGCGCAAAACGGTGTCGACAGACCTGTCGCCGGAGGCGCTGAAAGCGCGTCTGACCCGACGCTACTTCACCGATTTCGCCGGCAGCTGGCTGAATTTTCTCAACAGTCTGCGACTTAATCCGGCGACCAATATCGCCGATGTTACCGACCAGCTCACGCTGATAAGCGATGTCCGCCAGTCGCCGCTGATTGTCCTGATGAATACCCTTGCCTGGCAGGGGCAGGCGGGGCAACAAAGGGAGGGGCTGTCGGACAGCCTTATTAAATCGGCCAAAGATCTGGTGGGCGGGAAAGACAAGCCGGTCATCGACCAGTCGGCAGCCGGCCCGCAGGGGCCTCTGGATGACACGTTCGGCCCACTGCTCCAGCTGATGGGGAAAAACACGGGCAGCAACGTCATGTCGGCCGATAGCACCCTGAGCCTGCAAACCTATCTGACCCGTATCACCCGCGTGCGCCTGCGCCTGCAGCAGGTTGCGAATGCCTCCGATCCGCAGGAAATGATGCAGGTCCTGGCGCAGACCGTCTTCCAGGGGAAAAGCGTCGACCTGACCGACACGCAACAGTACGGTAGCCTGATTTCGGCAAGCCTTGGCGAAGAGTGGAGTGGCTTCGGTAATACTCTGTTTGTGCAGCCGCTGACTCAGGCCTGGGAAACCGTGCTTCTGCCATCGGCGACCAGTCTGAATGATAAATGGCGCCGTTCGGTGGTCGCCAACTGGCACACCGCCTTTGACGGACGCTTTCCGTTTGCCGCCAGCAAAAGCGACGCCTCCCTGCCGATGCTGGCTGAGTTTGTGCGCAAAGACAGCGGGCGAATCGAACGTTTTCTCACGACGGAGCTGAACGGTGTCCTGCATAAAGAAGGCAGTCACTGGGTGCCGGATAAGGTCAACAGTCACGGCCTGGTCTTTAATCCGGCCTTTCTGCGCGCGATCAACCAGCTAAGCCAGCTGTCCGACATTCTTTTCACCGACGGCAGCCAGGGGATCAGCTTTGAGTTACAGGCCAGGCCTGCCCCGGAGGTTGTCGAGACACAGCTGACGATAGACGGCCAAAAGCTGCGCTATTTCAATCAGATGGCCGACTGGCAGACTTTCCGCTGGCCGGGGGAGACGTATAAACCCGGCACTCTGCTGACCTGGACCACCGTCAATGCGGGCACGCGTCTGTTCGGTGACTACAGCGGTACCTGGGGCTTTATTCGCTGGCTGGAGCAGGGTAAACGCCATCCGCTGGATCGCAGCCAGTGGATGATGAGCTTCTCCGCCCCGGATGGCCGCACCCTGCAGTGGGTATTGCGCTCCCAGCTTGAGAGCGGCCCGCTGGCGCTTCTGGCGCTGCGCGGATTGACCCTGCCGGATCAGATTTTCACTGTCGATGCGGCTGAGAGCGCACAGGCCCTGACGACGGGGGTAGGGAATAGTGACATGGATGAGATGGAATTATGAGTATTTTACAAAATTTGGTTGCCGCCAGTCAGTTGGATGAAAGCGTACTGCGCCAGCAGGCCCGGTCACGCCAGGCGCAGTGGCAGTCCTGGCTTGCGCCAATCAGTGACGCCCAACCAACCGGGGACGATCCGGGCTATGACGATGATTTTCAGCGTATCCGCGAGGAGGTCAATAAGATCTCCGGTGTCGATACCGAACTGATTTGCCAGCTGGCAGAAAAACTGCTGACTCAGACCTGCAAGGATCTGCGCGTGATCACCTTTTACGTGTGGGCGCGTCTGCAGCGGGATGGCGAAACTGGTCTGGCGGAGGGCATTACGCTGCTGGCGGCAATGCTTGAGCGGTTTGGGGCTATGCTCCATCCCCAGCGTGAACGTAGCTGTAAATCAGCGCTGGAATGGCTTGGCAGTCGCCGGATGTCGGACAGTCTGTCTCTTTATCCGGAAGTCGACATGACCACTATGCAGGTCATTATCGGGGCGTTATTGCTGGCGGAAGCCACTTTTTCCGGCTTGGCTGAAGCATCTCGCCCCGATCTTTCCGGGCTATATCAGATACTGGAGAACCGCCTGGTGCAAAGCGGCGGAGCCCACAGTCTGGTGCCGCAGACCAGCCGCGAAGAACACGATCTGCTACCCCAACATACGGACACCGCACCGGTAATGCATACCGTCACGTCAGGTCGTGATTTGCTCGATCAGGCTAAGGTGCTGGCGAAATATCTGCGTGAGTGTCCCGGCGGATGGCTGGCAGGTCATCATCTGATGAAGAGTGTGCGTTGGGATACGTTAACGGAGTTACCGCCGCTGGATGCCTCCGGCCGGACACGGCTATTGCCTCCCAAGCCTGAGAGTAAAGCCCATCTTAAGCGGTTGTATTTACAGAAAAGCTGGTCGGAACTGCTGGAGCATACGGACACGCTGTTGGCGCAAGGCGTCAACCATCTGTGGCTGGATGTGCAGTGGTACGCCTGGCAGGCGCTGCTGAAACTGGATGCTGACAGTGTACGGGCCGATATCCTGTGCCGGGATATGAAAGGGCTATTGGCTCGTCTGCCGGGGCTGGAAACCCTGGCGTTTAACGATGGTACGCCATTCGCCGATGAAGTGACGCTCAACTGGCTTAACGAACGTGTCCTGGATGAGATGGCCGGATGGCAAGATGAGCCGGTAATGGCGGCGACCAGCGCTGATGAGGTGCTGTCGCTGGAGCCAGAAGTGCTCACCCGCGCGGACGATGAAGGTATTGAGTCGGCGCTGAACTGGTTACAGGCGCAGCCGGGCTATACCACCAGCCGCAATCGGTGGCTGATGCGCTTACTGATGGCGCGGGTCAGCGAGCAGTACGGAAAAAATGAAATGGCGCTGCATCTGCTGGCGGAACTCGACAGCCGCGCCCGGGAAATGACGCTCGAACAATGGAAGCCGGAGCTTATCTTTGAGGTCAAAGCCCGCCGACTCCGGCTGCTCAGAGGCAAGGCCGGGCGCAGTGAGGCAGAAAAAAATCGCTTGCTGCCAGAAATGGAGTCATTGCTTGCCGGGCTCATCGCTCTGGATCCTGCTCGCGCCGCGGTGCTGTGCGCATAATTCACGCATCATTCACATTGCACTCCCTGCACCTGCGGTTCTCTGCATATCTGAAAGCTATTACTTCTTCTGGTGATTTATGGACGATTTAACCCTGCGTTATTACGACGCTGAAATGCGCTACCTGCTGGAAGCGGGTGAAGAGTTTGCCCGCGCTCATCCTGAGCAGGCGGCAATGCTCAATCTCGACAAAGCGGGCGCCCGCGACCCCTTTGTCGAGCGCCTGTTTGAAGGTTTTGCCTTCCTGATGGGCCGCATGCGCGAGAAACTCGATGACGATCTGCCTGAGCTGACCGAAGGCGTGGTCAGTCTGCTGTGGCCACATTATTTACGTACCATTCCCTCGATGTCGGTCGTGGAGTTCACCCCCGACTGGCCGGAAATGAAAGAATCGATGACGATAGGCAAAGGTTTTGAAGTGCTTTCCCGGCCGATCGGTGAAAAGGGCACGCGCTGCCGGTACACCACCACCAAAGCGATCGCTCCGCAGCCGTTATCCCTGGAACGCGTCCAGCTGGCCACCGATACGGATGGCCGGTCGGTGATCACGCTGCGCTTTACCTGCAGCCAGCTGACGGACTGGCGCCGGGTCGATCTCAGTCATATCCCGCTGTACTGCAACGCCGATGCGCCGCTGGCCTGCGCCATGCACGAGGCCTTTACCCTCAATGTGGCCCGGATGTGGCTGCGCATGCCCGATGAGGTGGACAGAAGGCCGCTGGACGGGTATTTCAGCGCGCTGGGATTTGGCGAGGATGACGGCCTCTGGCCTGAAGATGGCCGCAGTTTTCGCGGTTACCAGCTGCTGCTGGAGTATTTTACCTTCCGCGAAAAGTTCATGTTCATCGATCTGCGCGGGCTGGAGACGGTGGCTTTTCCGGCCGGACTGGCGTGGTTTGAAATCGACGTCGTGCTGGCGGAACGCTGGGAACATGACTTCCGCTTCAGCGAAAAGCAGCTGCGCCTGCACTGCGTGCCAGTGATCAACCTGTTTCCGCTGGAGTCCGATCCGCTGACCATCAATTCCCTGCAGACCGAATACCCGCTGCGCCCGATGCGCGTGCAGGACGGCCACACCGAAATTTACACCGTCGATTCCGTGATCTCCTCACACCAGCAGGTTTACGCGCCGTTCTCAAGTTTTCGCCACAAAGGCGGCATGATGCGTCATGACGCGGCGGACTATTACTATCATACCCGGGTGCGCCGTGGCCCCTCCGGGCTGTACAACACCTGGCTTATCGTCGGCGGAGAAGCCTTTGATAATCATACCGTACCGGAAGATGAAAGCCTGTCGCTGACCCTCACCGGAACCAACGGCCAGCTGCCGCGTCGCGCGCTGCAGAGCACCGTGCTCGATACGGTGATGAAAACCACTTCCGCCAGTATTGCAGTGCGTAACCTCTGCGCGCCGACGCTGCCGTGCTATCCCCCCGCCCAGGACCGTTTTCACTGGCGGGTGCTGAGCCATCTGGGCAGCAGTTTTCTTTCCCTGATGGATAACGCGGAGGTCCTGCGCGGCACCCTGGCGCTGTATGAATGGACCGAAAGCGAGATGAATCGTCGGCGTCTGGAAGCCATCCTCGACGTGAAGCACCGCGCAACAGAGCGCTTTGCACAGGGCCATCTGGTGCGCGGCGTACAGATTGAAGTCACCCTCGACAGTCACGGCTTTGCCGGACGAGGTGATATATGCCTGTTTGGCGAGATGCTTAGCCGCTTCTTCGCGCTCTACACCGACATCTACTTGTTCAACCGCCTGATTATCATTCTGCAACCAACCGGAGAACGACTGGAATGGGAAGAGAAGCACAGCCGCCGCATTCCCGGCTGACCCCGCGACTGGAGGCCGACCTGCCGCGGATCAATTTTTACCGCTTCTGCCAGCTTCTGGAAAAACGGCGTCCCGGCCAACCGCTGATGGGGGGAACCAGCCATCCGGCTGACGATCCGGTGCGTTTTTACCCGCATCCGGGAATGGGATTTCCCGCTAGCGAACTGAAAGCCGTGGAATACGATGAGGCCGATGACAGCAGGCCGCCGGTCATTCGCACCACCTTTATGGGGTTGTACGGTGTCGATTCGCCGCTCCCGACGGCATATCTCGATGATATCGCCCAGCACAGGGAAGGGCATGAAGCGCTGCAGGGCTTACTGGATATCTTCAGCCACCGGATCATGACGCAGTTTTACCGCATCTGGCGGAAATACTCCTGGCCCGCCACCTTTGAGCCCGGCGGCACCGATCGTCTCTCGCAGTCGCTACTGGGCCTGGCGGGGCTGGGCATCCCCGGCACGACGCAGCATATCGCCTCGCCGGCGTCGCGCTTTCTGGCGCTAACCGGCGTGCTGCGTCAGCCGGGCAAAACCCAGCAGGGGATCCAGGCGCTGGTCACCCTGCTGGCCCCGGAGACCACCGTCAGGGTGAGCCCGTACAGCCTGCGTCCGGTGGCGATCAGCCAGCCGCTGGGGTTTTACGGCGATGACGACTTCTTCCTGGACGGCAATACGCCGCTGGGTGACGAAGCGATGGATGCCAGCAGCCAGCTCCTCGTCGCCCTTACCACCGACAATCCCGCGGAGGCGCAGGGCTGGAAGCCTGACGGCCCGCTGTTTCGGGACTTTCTCATCCTGCTGCGGGTATACCTCGGCTGGCGATTCCGGGCCAACATCACCCTGACCGCGCCGACCCGACTGCTGGCTGTCCCGCCGCTGGGGGACGAGCCGTTCTGGCTCGGTATGAACGGCGTGCTGGGCGTGGGTGAGGGCGAGAGTGAGGACGATATTCCTCAGACCTTTACCACCGAGCTGGGTACCTATACGGGCCTGCAGCCT
The DNA here is from genome assembly GCF_000238715.1 of Klebsiella sp. 4_1_44FAA. NCBI lineage: Bacteria > Pseudomonadati > Pseudomonadota > Gammaproteobacteria > Enterobacterales > Enterobacteriaceae > Klebsiella > Klebsiella sp. 4_1_44FAA. The sequence goes on along the minus strand of NZ_JH414802.1, from coordinate 273,825 downwards.
GCCACCTTTCTACAAGGAAACCGACGTGTTACGTATAAGTTTGACTAAAACCGCCTGTCTGCTGCCCCTGCTTGCGCTTTGCCTGAGCGGATGCGGACTCACCCAGCGCGTCTCGGAGGGAACAAAGTCTGCCTTCAACGCCGTTTTTTATAAGAAAATTAATACGCTGCATCTGGACTTTACCGCGCGCGAAGCGCTCAACACCGATGCCAGAGAGAATCACTCGCTCTCTGAACCGGTGGTGGTGCGCATCTATCAGCTTAAAGATCGCCAGACCTTTGACCGGCTGGTTTACCAGCAGCTGCTGGAGGAGGGGGATATTCTGCTCGCCGCCGATCTCCTCGCCAGTCGCGATGTGGTGATCGGTCCCGGAGGGGACGCCAGTCTGAATATGCCGCTGGAAGCGGAGGCGACGTTCGTGGCGGTTGTCGGCCTGTTCCGCCATCCGGACACACAAAGAAATACCTGGAAGCAGGTGCTGGCGCGTGAGGAATTGGATCCGGACAAGCCGCGCATTTTCACCGCCGAACACAACCAGCTACGGCTCAGGCCTGAAGCGGCGAAGTAACGTAAAAAAAACAAACACTTGCGGCGGGGCCATCGCGCCAGTTCGCCCTCAATCTTCGTAACCAGCGAACGGGCGATAACCATCTTCATCCAGCCCAACCGGTTTCATCACAGCACAGGGAGATAACGTGACAGCGAGGGAACGTTTTTTTAAGAAACTGCAGCAACAGCAAAATCCGCGGCGGACAGCGGCCCTCGACGGGTCGGCCGCCGCGGATATCGCCAGGTTTCGTCAGCAGATGGCGGAGCTGGCTCAGCAGATAAGTCAGTGGTTTGATGGAACCGGTATTGAGGTGGTGATTTCGACCCGCCATCTCCACGACCTGAGTACCCTTGGCTACAGCCTCAACAGCGGCATCTGCCGCTACGATATCCCGGCCATTCGTCTGCAAAACGGCGAGCGCAGCGTCAATATCGTGCCGCAGCAGCTGTTGGATGGCGTGGAAAAGGGGATCGTGACCCTGAGTCTTGAGGCGCCCGACGGCGCGGGATCCCGGGAGGTGTTTTATCTGAGCCTGGCCCCGGAGGAGGGCTGGATGATCCGCAAGGCGCACCAGCCCCCGGAAGCGCGGCTTATACTTACCGAAGATCGCTTTTTTATGGCGGTAGACAGCCTGGCCTGAAGATCCCTGACAGGCGATGACGTCCCCGCGGCGGCGGTGCAAAGCGCGCATCGCCGCCCTGAGGTATCAGGCGCCAAACGCTCCGTCGATGGTGTGCATGGCGCCAGTGACAAACGACGCCTCCGGACCGGCCAGCCACGCCACCATTCCCGCCACCTCTTCCGGACGGCCATGGCGCTTAATGGCCATAAAGCTGTGCATCAGCTCTTTCATCGGGCCGTTCTCCGGGTTGGCGTCGGTATCAATTGGGCCGGGCTGGACGACGTTGACCGTGATGCCGCGCGGGCCAAAATCCCGCGCCAGGCCGCGCGCCAGCCCCTGCAGGGCCGATTTGCTGAGCGCATAGGCCGCCATTCCCGGCACTGGCATGCGATCGCCATTGACCGAGCCGATGACAATAATGCGCCCGCCTTCCGGCATGCGGCGCGCCGCTTCGACGGAGGCATGGTAGGGGGCATGAATATTGATGCGGAACAGGCGATCGATGGCATCGCTGTCCTGCTCGAGAGCGTCACCGAAAAGCGCGATCCCGGCATTGACCACTAACACGTCCAGCGGGCCGCTGTCGCGGACCAGGCTTATCACCGCATCGCGATCGGCGCTGTCCGCTTGCACCGCCGTGCTGCCGGTCTCTGCCGCCAGCCGCTCGGCCGCTTCCGGCGAACCGGAATAGCTAAACACCACCGACGCGCCATCGGCGACAAAACGCCTGACGATCGCCGCGCCAATTCCCCGACTCCCGCCTAAAACCAGCACTGATTTGTTGTGAAACGCTGTCATATCCCACACCTCATGATATTGTAGTGATGATTACAATATGCTGCGGCTAAACAGGCTGTCAAGGATTAATATAGTGACCACTACAAAACAAGGGCGTACTCCGGGACGTCCCCGCCAGTTTGATGCGGAACAGGCCATTGAAACGGCGCAACGCCTCTTCCACGCGCGAGGCTACGACGCGGTGAGCGTGGCCGATCTGACCCACGCTTTCGGCATCAATCCCCCGAGCTTTTATGCCGCTTTCGGCAGCAAGCTCGGGCTGTATACCCGCGTCCTGCAGCGCTACAGCCAGATCGGGGCCATTCCCATCGATGCCCTGCTGCGAGACGACCAGCCGGTGGCGGCGTCGCTCATCGCCGTACTGCAGGAGGCGGCTCGCCGCTATGTGGCCGATCCGGCCGCCGCCGGCTGCCTGGTGCTGGAGGGGGTACATTGTCAGGATGCTGATGCCCGGGTGGCGGCAGGCGAATGGCATGCTGCGGCAAGAGCCAAAATCCAGCAGTATATCGCCCGCCATCGCCCGCAGGACGCGCTGCGGGTGACTGACTATATGGATACGCTGATGCTTGGCCTGTCGGCGAAAGCGCGGGAAGGGGATAGTCTGCCGCGTCTTCTGGAGACCGTGCGGCTGGCAGGCCTGGCGCTGGAGCGCATCCTGCCAGCCTGAGTCGTCAGATGGTTTGTCCGCCCGACACCTCGATCCGCTGGGCGGTCACCCAGCGGTTATCGTCGCGTAGCAGGCTGGCGATCATCGGCCCAATATCCTCGGGAACGCCCACCCGTCCCAGCGCCGTCATGGCGGCAAACTGCGCGTTTACCTCTGCGTCGTCCCGCACCAGCCCACCGCCAAAATCGGTGGCGATAGCGCCGGGGGCGATGGTATTGACGGTGATGCCGCGCCCGCCCAGCTCGCGGGCCATATACACGCTCAGCATCTCCACAGCCGCTTTGGCGGCGGCGTAGGCGGAGAAGCCAGGATAGGAGACGCGGGTCAGCCCGGAGGAAAAGTTAACGATCCGCCCGCCGTCTGCCAGCAGCGGCAGCAGGGTTTGTACGAGGAAAAATACCCCCTTAACGTGGACGTTAAACAGCCCGTCGAACTGCGCTTCGCGCGTTTCGGCCAGCGGGGCGAATTCGCCGTGCCCTGCGTTATTGATCAGGTGGTCGAAAGTGGCCCGCCCCCAGACGCTGGCCAGCGCGCTGCCGAGGCTGTCGGCGAAGGCCGGGAAGCTGGCGGTTTGCGCCATATCCAGCGGTAGGGCGATGGCCTTGCGGCCCAGGGCGCGGATGTCGGCGACCACCGCTTCCGCCTGTTCGAGACTGCCGCGGTAGGTGACGATGACATCCCCACCCTGGCGGGCGATATCCAGTGCAGTCTGACGGCCAAGGCCGCGGTTGGCGCCGGTAATAAGTGCAATTTTAGTCATGTTCGGTCCTCTCTGGTATGTGGAGTCCTTACAATAGGAGAGGCTCACCGGGCCGGGTTGCCCAATCCTTGTTATTTTTTGCCCATTTCTCTCCGTTCACTCCCTTTTGCCGGGAAATAGCGCATACTCAGGCTTTAAAACTTGCCTGAAAGGATCTTATGCGCGACGCTCTGTTCGATCTCTGCCGCCGGTTTGCCGATGCTCATGTCGATAGTAGCGGGGTGGCAGTTACCCCGGTTCCCGGTATTACTCTGGTGCGGGCCCTGCATCCTGGTGACCTGCAGGCGGCTATCGCCAGGCCGCTGGTGGCCATGCTGCTCCAGGGGCGTAAGAGCGTGACCACCGGCCTGGCCAGCTTTGACTATGGTCCGGGCGAGGCGATGGTGATTGCCGCGGATGTTCCCACTACCAGCCAGATCACCGAGGCCAGTCAGCGTTTTCCCTATTACGCGCTGGTGCTGGAGCTGGACCTGGCTATCCTGCGCGAGCTGCAGGAGGCCGGGCCGTCAGGGCCGGATGAGGCGCCCCGCGTTGGTATCGAACCGATGAACGCCGATGTGACGGATGCCGCTTACCGGCTGGCAAGGCTGTTTGATCAACCGGGGGCGCTGGCGGTGCTGGGGGAAGGTCTGCGGCGGGAGCTGCATTACTGGCTGTTGCAGAGTGTCCATGGGCCGGCCATCCGGGCGCTGGGCGCCGTAGACAGCCATTCGGCGCGGATCCGTCGGGCGGTGGCGATGCTGCGCCGGGATTTTATGCAGCCAGTCAGCGTCGACGCGCTGGCCGACGCCGCCGGGATGAGCGTCTCTGTCTTTCACCGTCATTTCCGCGCCATGACCACGCTGTCGCCGCTGCAGTTTCAGAAGCAGTTACGCCTGATCCACGCCCGCCGCCTGATGCTGGCGGAAGGGATGAGTATTGCGCAGGCTGCCGGGGAGGTGGGCTATATCAGCGTGTCGCAGTTCACCCGGGAATACGCTCGCCTGTATGGCGCGCCGCCGGGCCGCGATCGTCGACGGGAAAAAATGAGCGCCTGACCTGGCGCGCGGGCTGCCGGCAGCTCATCCCTGAGCCTGACGCCGGTGCTTTAGTCCGCGATTTTCGCCGTGATATGCACTTTGTTGCCCATTCGCGCTTCAGTGATGCGATAGGTAGTCGCGCCCTCGCGGGCGGCTTGCTGGCGGATTTTGCTCTCCGCATGGTCCAGGGTATCGCCGGTGGCGGTGATGGTTCTGGCATTTGCCGCCAGGGGCAGCAGACAACTCAATACGATCAGTGGAATTAACTTGTTCATCGTCATTCTGTCCTGTGAGAGAAAATCAGCGCGCGGTCTGCAGCCAGCCGGCAATGTCCTGGGTCGGCAGCTGGTGGCGGGCATTCCAGGTGTCGCCCATCGGCCACCACACGCCATCCCCCCGGGCGAAGGCGGCGCGATAGCGCAGCATGGCGTCATCCGGGTTTGTCCGCAGCTGCTCCAGCAGGGCGGGCAGGGTGTGGACGGCTTTGCTGAACGTCTGCTGCGTTACGCGCTCCACGGTATCCGCCAACTGCCGGTAAGAGGTCGTTTCGCCGGCAACAAACACCACCTCGTTGACGATCCGCGGCTGATGCAGATAAATCGCCGTGGTCAGGCGGCCAATATCCGCCGGTGAGGTGACGGTCGCCTGGGTATCCCAGCTGCCAAGGGCGTGAAGGGTTCGGTTGGATAAATTCACTACATCGAAGTCTGGTTCGAAGAGAAAGCTGGTAAACATCCCGGTGGAGACAATGACCCACTCCGTGGCCCGCTGCGCGCGCAGCAGGGTCCGGACATCGTACTGCTCGTCCCAGACCGGCTGACCGCTGCCTTTGCCTACCACATCGTAATTGACGCCAAACTGCCAGGGAAAATAGCGGGGTACCCCGGCCGCCAGCACCGCGCGGGTAATTTTCAGCTGTGTCCCCGGACCGGCGACAAACCCCATGCAGTTAATCACGGTGGTGAATCCGCGAAACTGATCGGCCAGCGTCTCCATGGCGCTACCGGCGATGTCTACGGCGAGGAAGGTGGCTCCGGCGTCGGCCAGCGCCTGATGGTTTGCCGACCGCAGCTGGCCGGCTTCATCCCAGGCCGCCGGCGAGACGATGACCGAGACCGTGCCCTGGCGCTCGATTACCGCAGGCACCAGCGCATCAAGAACGGCGGCGCCCAGTTGTCCCGCTCCCAGCACCAATACCTTTTCCGCATGATTAAAATTATCAGTTTTCATTTTAACTCCTTGCTCAGTTAAGCCTTGTGTTGACGGGCTACAGGCTCAGTGTAGGGGACGGTCGACATTCGATAAGTACAGCGTTTCGGGTTAGACTGTTCGTAATATTGGGATAATTAGCGCCGGGGGGGAGGTAACGAAATGGACAAACTGGATGCCATGCAGGTCTATGTTGCGGTCGTGGATGCCCACAGCTTCGCCCGCGCGGCGGAGGTGCTCGGGCAGCCGCGCTCCACGGTATCGCGGGTGGTGAAGGAGCTGGAAGCCTGGCTCGGGGCGCAGCTTCTCCAGCGCACCACCCGCAAGCTCAGCGTGACGGCGGAGGGTCGCCGGTATTATGAGGAGTGTAAAAGGCTGCTGGCCGAGATGGCGGCGATGGAAGCCTCCTTTCCCGGGCGCTCGGCTCAGCCCGCCGGGCGGTTCAAGGTAGGGATGCCGCAATCCCTTGCCCGCCACTGCATTCTGCCGAGGATCGGCGAGTTTTTGCAGCAGTATCCCGACCTGGAGCTGATCCTCTGCTCAAGCGACAACGTGGAAGATATTATTCAGGAGGGATTCGACTGCGTGATCCGTACCGGGCGGATCGAAGATTCCACCACCCTGGTGGCGCGTCCTCTGGCCCGCTACCGCTGGATGGTCCTCGCCTCGCCGGCCTGGCTCGCGGCCCACGGCCGGCCGCAGAGCATCGACGAACTGCACCAGCATCGGGCGGTGGGCTACCTGAATCACCGTACCGGGCGGACCATCGACTGGCTTTTCTCCCTCGATGAAGGCGACTGCGCGATCCGCATGCGGGAGACGCTGGTGGTCGACGATACCGATGCCTACATTCAGGCCGGCATTCAGGGGCTGGGCCTGATCCGCGTCGCCAGCTATCTGGCGCAACCTTATCTGCAGAGCGGGGCGCTGGTCGCCTGTCTGGAGCAGGCCGCTTCTGATCTTCCCTTGTCGCTGGTCTATCCGCAAAACCGCTATCTGCCGCCGGCGGTGCGCGCGTTTTATGACTGGAGCAGGCGTGTGCTGCAACCCCCGCACAGCGAGGCCTGATGCCGGGGCATCGGCCCGGTTATTGGCCGCGCATGGCCTGTTTTAACTTCGTCACCAGCCAGTTCAGCGCCGGATCCTGCGCCCGCCGTTTGTGCCGCAAAATGCACAGCGTAAATTCCGGATACGCTACCGGCGGAGCGTCCGCGCGCAGCGCATACTGCGCCTGCCAGCGCTGCGCCAGCCCCTGCGGGACGGTGGCGAACAGCGGCAGGGTGGTCAGCAGCAGGGGAAAGGTGGAGAAATTCTGCGTGGCAAAGCGCACGCGCCGCGCGAGCCCCTGGCTGGCGAGCTGGCGGTCAATTTCACCGTGGCCGGTTTCGCGATAGGCCACCATCACATGTTCCCAGGCGACAAAGTCGCTCACCGACAGCGGACCGCGGCAGGGGATCTGCTGCGGCGACCACAGGGTGGTGACTCCCATGGACATCACCGGCTCGCTGACGATCTCCCCACGGCTCTGTTTGTTGACAGACACCGCGACATCAATGCGCTCCTCCTCCAGCAACTGGCGAACCTGGAAGGGGTCGGCGGCTATCGACTGCAGTGAGACTCCGGGCGCCTCCTGCATCAGCCCGGGTAACAGCGGGGGCATCAGCCAGTGTTCGCTCCAGTCGCTGAGGCCGATGCGAAAAAGCTGCTGCGCGCGCGCCGGGACGAACTCTGCGGCGCCAAACATCGCCGAATGCAGGTTTTCCATCAGCGGCTGCAGGTCGGTCATCAGCGCTTGCGCCCGCGGCGTCGGCAGCATGCCTCTGGCGCTGCGGACGAACAGCGGGTCGTCAAACATCTCGCGCAGCCGTTTCAGCGCCCCGCTGATAGCCGGCTGGCCAAGATGGAGCACCTCTGCGGTGCGGGTGACGCTCCCTTCGCGGTACAGCACCATCAAGACTGTCAACAGATTCAGATCGATACGACTAAAATCATTTTCAATGATTTTGTTCATTATGATAATCAATTTGAATGTGGGTTATCCCGGCAGCATAGTGAATATCACCCCGATAAATCAACCAGCGCAATGCGCGCGGAGGGAGTGATGCAAACTTACCAGACAGGCGATAGCCTGATTTTCAAAGTGCCGGAGCGCGAGATTTCCCTGCAGCCGGCAGCGCTCTATCCAGAGGCGTTCCCGGTAGCGGAGGCGGAGGCCGTTATTCAGCCGATTGCGCTGTCAATCCACAGCTGGGTGGTGCAGACCCCCCACGATCTGATTGTTATCGATACCGCCACCGGCAATGGTCGGGAGCGCGGCGGCAATCCGCTCTATCATCAACTTAACACGCCGTATCTGGAGAATCTCCGCGCCGCGGGGGTGAACCCGGAGGACGTGACCCTGGTGCTACTGACTCACCTGCATACCGACCATGTCGGATGGAATACCGTCTGGCAGGACGATCGCTGGGTGCCGCTGTTTCCCAACGCCCGCTATCTGTGCTCGGCAAAAGAGCTGTCGCGGGTGAAAAACAGCGAACGCTACCGGGCGCTGTGGCTTGACAGCCTGCTGCCGGTGATTGAGGCCGGCCAGCTGGAGACCGTCGATGTGGCGACCCGGCCGCGGGTCGGCGGACGGATCGACTTTATTCCCACCCCCGGCCACAGTCCGGACCATGCCGCGCTGGTCCTCGCCGCTGGAGATGACTACGCCTGTTTCTCCGGCGATCTTCTGCATTCCCCGATCCAGTTTGCCCATCCGCAGTGGAATTCAGCGTTCTGCGGCGATCCCCGGCAGGCGGAAGTCTCGCGACGGGAGATGATGGCGTGGGGGGCAAGCCATCATGCTCAATGGTTCACCGGGCATTTTGCCGGGCCTTCCTGCGGCTGGCTGGAGAAGGATAAGCAAGGTGACTATCGCTGGCGAGAGGCCGGGAAACAGGCTGCAGATAAGGGGAACAGTGATGAATAATGCGCAAACCGTGTTGGTTTTTGGCGCCACCGGTCAGCAGGGCGGCTCGGTGGCGCGGGCGCTGCTGCACCGCGGCTGGCGGGTTCGGGCGCTGGTCAGGGATCCTTTCTCCGCCGGGGCCGCTGCGCTGGCGGCGCGGGGAGCCGAGCTGGTCGTGGGTACCTTTGAAGACCGGGCGGCAATGCGGTCGGCGATGGCCGGGGTCGACGGCGTCTTCAGCGTCCAGCCCAGTTCGCCGGGAGGGACGGTGACCGATGAGCAGGAGGTACGCTACGGGATAACCATCGCCGATCTCGCCGTCGAGTGCGGGGTGAAGCATCTGGTGTACAGCTCCGGCAGCGCGACGGGGGAGACGCCGACCGGCGTAGCGCATTATGACACCAAAGCGGAAATTGAACGGCATATTCGCCGCCTGCCGCTGGCGGCGACCATCGTGCGGCCCGCCACCTTTATGGAGCTGCTGGTGTTGCCTGGTTTTGGCCTTGATGAAGGTCGTTTTCAATTTTTTATGTTGCCGGAGGGGAGAATGCAGGTGCTGGCGGTGGAGGATATCGGCCATCTTGTCGCGGCGGTTTTTGCCGCGCCGGCGCGGTTTGCCGGCAAGACGTTCGAGATCGCCAGCGACAGCGTGACCGGTCGTCAGCTGGAGGTGTTATTCTCCGCGGCGGCGGGACGGCCGATCCCCTATTCGCGATTTTCCGACGAGGTGCTGGCCGCCAGTCCTTTTCTGCACAAGCTGACCGGGCTGGTGGACGACGGGCGGCTGGCCGGGCACGCCGACCTCGACGCCCTGCGCCAGCTGCACCCGCAGCTGCACACCTTCGCCGGCTGGCTGGCAGGCCCCGGCCGTCCCGCCTTCGAGCGGGCGCTGACCAGCGGGGCTCGCTGGGCGTTTGATCGTTAAAGGCTGGTGTTCTGGTTACCCGCCAGGCGCGCTGTCTCGTCGGTGACCGGCCGCCGCTAGCCGGCAGTCAGGATCGCGTCGGCCAGCACCGCTAAAATCCGCTCTGCGCGCGGGGCATGGGACGGTTGCTCCCGCAGCCAGGCAAGCGCGGCGATCAGATCGAACAGCTCCTCTCCGCTGAGATCTGGCCGTGCCAGCCCGGCCTGCTGCGCGCGGGTAAGCAGCGACGTACCGGCGGCGCGCAGGGCAATGCAGGCGCTGTGCAGGGCGGACTCAGGATCGTCGATGGCGCTCATCAGCGGGGCGATGATCCCGCGATGCTGATGGGTAAACGCCACGCTCTCGGCCAGCCACTCCAGCAGCGCCGCGGCAGGATCGGCGGCGAGCAGAAGCGACTCAGCCCGGGCGGTTAGCGCCGCAAAGCGGCTGCGGAGCAGGGCTTCCAGCAGGCTGTCGCGGTTGGGAAAGTGGCGATAGAGGGTTCCCATTCCGACGCCCGCCCGGCGGGCGATATCGCGCAGCGAGGCCTCAGCGCCTTGCTCCACAAAGACGTCCCGGGCCACCTCGATCAACAGGTCATAATTTTTTCTGGCATCAGCTCTCATTGGCGTTCCTTGACAATCGGAGCACTGCTCCATATATTCGGAACGGTGCTCCGTTAAATATAACGCATTTCCATATGAGGAGAAAGCGATGTCGACGCAGATGATGAAGGCCGTTCAACAGCACGCCTTTGGCGGGCCGGAAGTCCTGAGCTATGAGGATGCGCCCATGCCGGTCCTGCAGGCCGGTGAAGTACTGGTACAGGTGCACGCGGTGGGCGTGAACCCGCCGGACAGCTATCTGCGCGATGGCTATCAACAGCTGCCCCCGGAGTGGCGGCCCGAGGTCCGCTTTCCCTTGATCCTCGGGACCGATCTCTCCGGGGTGGTGGTGGCGCGGGCGGATGACGTCCGGGAGGTGGCGGTCGGCGACGAAGTGTATGCTATGGCGCGTTTTCCCGAAGGGGCGGCAGGGGGCAGCCGCGCTTACGCCGAGTACGTTAGCGTGCCGGTCAGCGACCTCGCTCGCAAACCCCTAACCCTGAGCCATCAGCAGGCTGCCGCGGTGCCGATGTCGCTCCTGACCGCCTGGCAGTTCATGATCGATCCCGGGCATGAGGTGGCGAATCCGCTGCAGCCGGGGCCGCATCGGCCGGTGCCGCTGGCGGGTAAACGCGTCCTGGTCAACGGCGCGGCAGGGGGAGTCGGTCATTTCGCCATGCAGTTGGCAAAGTGGCAGGGCGCCGAGGTGATTGCCGCCGCCGCGGGCCGCCATGAAGCCTTTTTACGTCAGCTCGGCGCGGATAGCGTTATCGACTATACAACCACCGCAGTGGAAGAGACGGTGCGTGACCTGGACCTGGTCATTGATGCGCCGGGCGGGCCGGCCAGCGGCCGTTTTTTGCGTACCCTGCGACCCGGCGGCGCGCTGTACCCGATCTTTCCGCTCGGCTTTGCCGGGGCGGAAGAGGCGCGACAGCGCGGAGTGACGGTCTCCACCACCCAGGTACGCTCCAGCGGCGCGCAGCTCGCCCGGCTTGCCGACCTGCTGGACGCCGGGGTCATCCAGGTTGCAATTGACAGCGTTTTCCCCCTTGCGCAGGCGCAGATGGCGCATGAGCGAGCAGCGCAGGGGCATCTTGAGGGCAAAATCGTGCTGTCGGTGATGGACTCGTCAGCCGGGTAATCCCCGACGGCCAGGGTTGCGTTTTTGCTTCTCCCGGCGGCGGACTAAAACAGCGCCAGCCGGGCAAGACGGTCCAGCGCGTTGCTCAGCGCCTCGTCCCCTGCGGTCAGGCTGATGCGAATAAATCCTTCCCCCCCTGCGCCAAAACCAGTGCCCGGCGCCACCAGAATATGCGCTTCCTGCAGCAGCAGACGGGCAAACTCCTGCGAACGGTAGCCGGGCGGCACGCCGAGCCAGAGGAAGAAAGTGCCTTGTGCGTCACGCGCCGGCCAGCGCAGCGCGGCTAGTCGACGCAGAACCCACTCCCGACGTTGATGATAGACCGCCGTTAGCTGCGCAATCCGTTCGGCCGGCAGGTTGAGCGCGGCGATCGCCGCATCCTGTATCGCGCCAAACACCGTGCTGTAGCTATGGGTGTGCAGCTTTTTAAACGCCCGGATAATCGAGGCGTTGCCGACCGCGAAGCCGAAGCGCCAGCCGGCCATATTAAAGGTCTTGGAAAAAGTATAGGTTTCCACTCCCCATGCTTTGGCGTCGGGTTGGGAGAAGAGGCTCAGCGGCGCATCGCTGGCCGCGCTGCCGATGGCCGCATAGGCAAAATCATGGAGGATCGGCACCTGGTGACGACGAGCAAACTGCAGCGCGCTGGCGAACAGCGCCGGCGTGGCGAGGGCGCCGGTTGGATTATGCGGATAGTTAAGCACCACCAGCCCGGCCTTGTCAGCGACTTCCCGGGGAAGATCGTTAAAATCCGGCAGGAAATGGTTCTCCGCCCCGAGCGGCAGGCCATAAAACGCCGCCTGGGACTGCAGCGCCGCCGAGCGGTAAATCGGATAGCAGGGATCGGTGGAGATGAGGTATTGCCCGGGGCTGAGCAGCGCCCGCGGGATGCCGCCTATACCGATATGCGACCCCTGAAACACGGCGACTTCGCTGTGCGGATCGAGTTCCACATCATACTGCCGGCGATAGAACCGGGCGATCGCCTCGCGGACCTGTGGTTTGCCCCAGAACGACGGGTAGCCATGGTTTTCACGACGATGAATAGCGCTCTGCAGCGAGTCGATCACTTCCGGCGGGGTGGGTTGATCCGGACTGCCGCTGGAAAGATCGATCAGCGGCAGCGCTTCGGTGTTGACCTCCGCGGCCAGTTTTTCCAGCAGGCTGAACAGATTCTCTTCCAGGGCGTCCACCAGCGGCGAAGCAGTAAAATCAGGCATAACATTCCCGGTTTAAATCACGAATAATTAACCATCTTTAAGGGATTTATAGCGGCTGGCTAAATAACAATATACGCAAAAGATTCTTGTTTTTAAGATATGTCGGTATAGCAAAAGTTAATGAGGAATTAGCAAAAGGAAATTCGGCGTTCTGGCTTACAACCCACAGTCGGCTGTGATTTAATCGTTCAATATCGCCAACCCTCCAGGAAAATACCTTATGAACAAGTCAGTTGCGCGCGGGATCGCTCTCGCCCTGTTGTCGGCCACCTCTTTTTATGCCGCCGCCGACGCTCATCTTATCCGCGTCGGCTTTAACCCCGGGCCGTATAAAGAACAATTTGAGAAAGGCGTCGCGCCCTATTTATTGAGTAAAGGGTATAAAATCGAATATAAGGATTTCGGCGACGGTATTCAGGTGAATGACGCGGTAGCCCGCGGCGATATCGAAGCGAATATTATGCAGCATCCGGTATATCTGAAAGCAATTAATGAGCGGCTGGGGATCGATAACGTGGGCATTGTGCAGGTCCCCACGCCGCCGATGGGGCTGTATGGTGGGAAACTGACCAACCTGGGGACCCCGGCGGCGGGCACCGTCGTGTCGGTACCAAACCAGCCGTCAAATGAATATCGCGCGGTACTGGTGCTGGAGAGCCTTGGCTGGGTGAAAATTAAACCAGACAGCGATCCGGCCACTTTTTCGCAGCGTAACATCGTAGATAATCCTTACAAAATTGTCCTAAAAGAGATGGATAATGCCCAGCAGGTTCGCGCTCTGCCGGACGTCGACTATGGCCTGATTCAGGGCAATTTTGCCGTTTCCAGCGGTATGTCCCTGACCTCGGCCTTAAAGCTGGAAGCAGCCACCAGCCATTTTATTAATGTCGTGACCGTCGCCGGTAAAAATCAGAAGGCGCAGTTTGCCAAAGATATTATCGATGGCTACCACTCGGCCGAGTTCAAAAAATATATTCTCAGCCATCCGCAGTATGATGGTTACCTGCTGCCTGACTATTTAAAATGAATAACGCGATGATAGAATTTCGCCACGTCAGTAAAAGCTTTTCCAGGAAAGGACATCCGATTCTGGCCTTGCAGGATATTAATCTCAGCATTGAGCGAGGCGATATTTTTGGCATTATTGGCTACAGCGGGGCAGGAAAAAACACCTTATTACGGCTGATTAATCGTCTGGAAACGCCTGGCGAGGGCGAGGTACTGTTAAACGGCGAGCCGCTACAGGCCTGCAGCGGCCAGCGCCTGCAGGCCATCAAAAAAGATATCGGCATGATCTTTCAGAATTTTAATCTGCTGAATTCGAAAACCGTTTTCCATAACATCGCCATCCCGCTGATTTTACAGGGGCGCGACAAGGCCTTTATCCAGGCGCGGGTGGCGGAACTGCTGGCGTTCGTCGATCTGAGCGACAAAATCCACAGCTACCCTAATGAGCTATCGGGCGGACAAAAGCAGCGGGTCGGTATTGCCCGGGCGCTGGCCACCAACCCGTCGGTCCTTCTGTGCGATGAAGCCACCTCGGCGCTCGACCCCCACACTACGGTGCAGATCTTACTGCTTTTGCAGGAGATTAATCGTCGGTATGGCATCACCATCGTACTGATCACCCATGAGATGTCGGTGATCCAGAAAATCTGTCACAAGGTGGCGGTGATGCAGGCGGGCCGTATCGTTGAACAGGGGGCGGTTTTTGATCTCTTTGCTCAGCCGCAGCATCCGGTCACTGCCAGTTTCGTGCAGTCGGTGGTGCACGACCGCCTGCCGCAGCGGGTGGCGTCGTTCCTGCAGCGCGATAACGGCGCCCGGGCTTTACGCCTCGAATTTGTCGGCGCGACGGCGCAGCAGCCGATTATTAACCACCTGATCCGCGAGTATGCTGTCGAGGTGAATATCCTGTTTGCCAGCATGTCTGAAGTTCAGGGCCGGATTCTGGGATTTATGATTGTGCAGCTCCTCGGCGAGCCTGACGAAACCGAACGCGCCATCACCCATCTGGCCGATGCAGGAGTGAAAATCACCCATGTTTGATCTTATTGATACCGCCATTACCGGCGATCAGTTTCTGCTGGCGCTGCATGACACGCTGATTATGGTCGCCGTCTCGCTGGGCTTTGGCGCGCTGATCGGCGTACCGTTAGGGATTGTGCTGGTGGTTTGCCGTCCCGGCGGCATCGTGGCCAACCCGGTGGTGCATCAGGCGCTGAATCCGCTGATTAATGTGCTGCGTTCGCTGCCGTTTATCATTTTGCTGATTGTGATCCTGCCCTTTACCAGACTGCTGGTGGGCACCACTATCGGCACCGCGGGAGCCATCGTGCCGCTGATCGTCTTTGTCGCCCCCTATATTGCCCGGCTGGTGGAGAGCTCGTTGCTGGAGGTGGATGAGGGGATCCTCGAGGCCGCGGACGCCATGGGCGCAACCCCCCTGCAGACTGTCTGGCACTTTATGCTGCCGGAGGCGGCGGCATCGCTGATTCTGGCCCTCACCACGGCGACCATCGGTCTGCTCGGCGCCACCGCCATGGCGGGTACAGTGGGCGGCGGGGGAATCGGGGATCTGGCTATTACCTATGGCTATCAGCGCTTCGACGCTTTCGCCACCCTCACTACCGCCCTGGTGCTGATTGTGATTGTCCAGCTTATTCAGACGCTGGGGACCCGCCTGGCTCGCCGGCTGCGTCGCGATTAATCGTTCTACCGCGCCGGGGTTGACCCGGCTAGCGTGCGCAGACCGCGGCGAAGGCGCTGGCTACCCGCGCAATATTGCCGTGGTTGAGCCCGGCCACGCAGACCCGACCGCTGGCGATCAGATAGATGCCATGCTCTTGACGCAGAACGTCTACCTGATCGGCGCTAAAGCCGGTGTAACTGAACATGCCGCGCTGGGTCAGCAGATAGGAAAAATCCCCCGCCGGCAGGGCTGCCTGCAGGGCCTTCACCAGCGCGACGCGCATGGCGCTGATGCGGGTGCGCATGGCCTCCACTTCTTCCTGCCACAGGGCATTCAGCTCGGGATCGTTGAGCACCTGCGACACCACCTGGGCGCCAAACCCCGGCGGGCTGGAGTAGTTGCGGCGCACGGTGGCTTTCAACTGGCCCAGCACGCGCCCGGCGGCATCGGCGTTGTCACAGACCACCGACAGGCCGCCGACGCGCTCGCCGTACAGCGAAAAAATCTTCGAGAACGAGTTGCTGACCAGCGCCGTCAGCCCGGCGCTGGCGATGGCACGAATGGCATAGGCATCCTCGTCCAGTCCGCGTCCGAAGCCCTGGTAGGCGATATCAAGGAATGGGATCAGCTCCCTGCCGATCAGCACCTCAATCACGCGATCCCACTGCTCGCGGGTGAGATCGGCCCCCGTCGGGTTATGGCAGCAAGGGTGAAGCAGCACAATGCTGCGCGGCGGCAGCTGCTGGAGGGCGGCGAGCATAGCGGGGAAATTCACCCCGCGGGTGGCGCTGTCGAACCAGGGATAGGTATGTACCTCAAAGCCGGCGCCGGCAAAGATGGCAACGTGGTTCTCCCAGGTTGGATCGCTGACCCAGACCGCGGAGTCGGGGAAGTAGCGCTTGAGGAAATCAGCGCCCACCTTTAGCGCGCCGGGCCCCCCAGTGTCTGGATGGTGGCGATGCGTCCGGCACGCAACGCCGGATGATTGTCGCCAAACAGCAGGGTCTGGACCGCGCGGCGATAGGGCGCCAGCCCCTCCATCGGCAGATAAAGGCTGGCCTTTTGCTGCTGACTCTGCAGCCGGTCAGCGGCCTGACGGACCGCCTCCAGCTGGGGAATAATGGCCTGCTCGTTATAGTACAGCCCGATGCTGAGGTTAACTTTGTCTGCCCGGGGATCCTGTTGAAAGGCTTCCATCAGCGACAGGATAGGATCGCCCGCGTAGGCGTCAACGTTCTGAAACACAGTGGTTACTCCTGAAATGACCGTCAAAGGTGAAGCCATTACACCGCGTAGCGTCCGGGACGGTGGTTCATGGCGATAATCGAATTCAAAATCACGGCGCCGAGGATAGAGACCAGCAGCATCGGCAAGCTCACTACCCACAGCGAGGCGGTGACGATGCAGGCGTCAACCACCATCTGGAATTTACCGGCGCGGATGCCGCTTTTGTCCTGCAGATAGAGGGCCAGAATATTAACGCCGCCGAGGCTCGCTTTATGGCGAAACAGCACCACAAAGCCGATGCCGACCATGATGTTGCCGAAGAGGGTGGCGTAATAGGGGTTCAGGCGATCGACATGGATAAAGTAACCGTGCAGGTCAGAGAACAGGGACACCAGTCCGACCGCGCAGAAGGTTTTCAGCGTGAAGGCGGCGCCCATCCGCCGGACAGAGAGCCAGTAGAATGGCAGGTTAATGACGAAGAAGACCACGCCAAACGGCAGGTGGGTGGCATAGTGGATCAGAAAGGCCATACCTGCCGTTCCGCCGGTCAGGGCACCAGCCTGGCGAAATAAAATAATGCCAAAGGAGATCATCAGCGTGCCGAACAGCAGCGCCAGGGTATCCTCCAGCCAGGTGTGGGTCAGTTTTTCAGGGGAAAGGATATTATCCATAAATAAGCACTATCTTTTCGTTAACAAGGATAAGCTCTTGTTTGCAAAAATCGCACCAGAGGAGCGTGCCCTGGCGAGCGTTTGCGGAAAAAATAGCCGTGGTTTAGCCTAACCTGTTGTTCTGACAGGAAGAGAAAATTGCACGGGTCGTGCGTTTTATGGTTTCCGAATGCGTGAATTGTGCGAATTTGCCGCTTGTCGCGCATTGCCTGGCCCCGCGTCTGCACCAGCGCAGGGCACTGTGCCCCGGTTCAGCGCAGCGGGGTCGTGCCCGGCATCAGCTGGCCGTTCTCTTTCAGGCGGTTGAGCACGACGGCGGTTTTCAGATGGGCCACCCCTTTGTTTTGCGCCAGAATATGGCTGATCAAATGGCTCAGACCGGGCAGGTCCGGGACCGTTACCCGCAGCAGATAATCGGCGTCGCCGGTGGTTTTCCAGGCGTCCAGAATGGCGTCCACTTCACTGAGCATCTGATGAAAGCTCTCCACGCATTGCGGGGTGTGATTCAGCAGACGCACCTCAATCAGGCCAAGCATCTCCTGCCCGGCTGCATCCGGCGCCAGACGCGCATGGTAGCCGAGGATAAGCTGTGCCTGTTCAAGGGCGATACGGCGGCGCGAACACTGGGAAGCGGACAGGCCGATAAGCTCGCTCAGCTCCTGATTGGTTAAACGGCCATTGGCCTGCAGCAGGGTAAGTATTTTCAGATCATAGTCGTCGATGTTGTACATAGTGGCCACTAGCGGAACGTAAAAGTGGCTACCAGCCTAACAGTTTTTTGCCTGGCGTGAAGCCTGAGCGGACGGCGGAAAACCGGATGCACCAAAACGGGTCAGGTTCATGCATTAATCCGCTCTTTTTCTCATGATCTGTGCGTTATCTTGCCAGTTTTCGCGTGTGATGCGCCAGGTCGGCGCCGACATGACCAGCTACCGGAACTGATTTGAAAAGAATATTTGAATATATTTCAATTAATTAATTTTTGTCTGACGCTGCAAGACGCTCCGCTGGCCTGAAAGTTGCTACCGGCGAACGTGACTTTTTACAGACAGGGGCAGGTCAGAGATGACAACGCAGCAAGAGCATCAGTTAAAACGCGGGTTAAAAAACCGCCACATCCAGTTGATCGCCCTCGGGGGGGCGGTCGGCACCGGACTGTTTTTAGGTATCGCGCAAACGATCCGTATGGCAGGCCCGTCGGTCCTGCTGGGGTACGCCATCGCCGGGGTTATCGCTTTCTTTATCATGCGTCAGCTTGGCGAAATGGTGGTAGAGGAGCCGGTGGCGGGGTCGTTCAGCCATTTCGCCAACCGCTACTGGGGGCCCTTCGCCGGGTTTATGTCCGGCTGGAATTACTGGGTGTTGTACGTGCTGGTAAGCATGGCGGAGCTAACGGCGGTAGGGATCTATATTCAGTACTGGTGGCCGGAGGTACCCACCTGGCTGTCGGCGGCGATCTTCTTCGTGGCGATCAACGCCATCAACCTGACGCACGTCAAAGTGTATGGCGAGCTGGAGTTCTGGTTCTCGATTGTCAAAGTGGCCGCCATCATCAGCATGATCGCCTTTGGCTGCTATCTGTTATTTAGCGGTCACGGCGGCCCGGCGGCGACGGTGGCCAACCTGTGGCAGGACGGGGGATTTTTCCCTAACGGCATCACGGGCTTGGTGATGGCCATGGCGGTGATCATGTTCTCCTTCGGCGGGCTTGAGCTGGTGGGGATCACCGCGGCGGAAGCCGACGAACCGCATAAAACCATTCCCAAAGCCACCAACCAGGTGATCTACCGTATTCTGCTGTTTTACGTGGGGTCGCTGGCGGTCCTGCTGTCACTCTACCCGTGGCGGAACGTCGTGGAAGGGGGGAGCCCCTTTGTGCTGATCTTTCACGCCATTAACAGCAATATTGTGGCCAACGCCCTCAATCTGGTGGTACTCACCGCCGCGCTGTCGGTCTACAACAGCTGCGTCTACTGCAACAGCCGGATGCTGTTCGGCCTGGCTCAGCAGGGCAACGCCCCGCGTGCGCTGCTGCGGGTGAACCACCGCGGGATCCCATTGACCGCCCTGGCGGTATCCGCCGTCGCCACGGCGCTTTGCGTGGTGATTAACTATGTGATGCCCGGGAAAGCCTTTGCCCTGCTGATGGCCCTGGTGGTGGCCGCCCTGGTCATCAACTGGGCGATGATCTGCATCACTCATCTTAAGTTCCGCCGCGCCATGCAGCGGGCGGGGAAGGTAACGGCTTTCCAGAGTTTCGCCTATCCCCTGACAAACTGGCTGTGTCTGCTGTTTCTCGCCGCGATCCTCGGGGTGATGTATCTGACCCCGGACATCCGCATCTCCGTCTGCCTGATCCCGGTATGGCTGCTGATCCTTGCTGCAGGCTATCTGCTGCGCAGGAAAAGCGCGCCGGCGCCGGTGGCGGCGCTTGAGGAGCGTTAATCTGCGACGCCCTGCCTGGCGGCAGGGCGATATTATTGCGCTGAAAATATATAGCGCCAATATATAGGATGGTTTATATAATTACGATAAATGATAACTAACAATATCACGCTGAATATAAATTAGAATGTGAGGAGACCGCGCGCTTTTTATTGATCTTGCGTACCGCTTTGCTACTATCCAGCCGGCATTGAGACTGTATTTAATAATGCCTGGAAATGGAATAGTAAAAACCATAATGGAGTAGGGTATGAAGCATGTGCACAAGCTGGCCTGGATAGGCCTGTTCGTCAATATTATTATCTGTTTTGTCGCGCGAAATTTATTACTTGATGAAGGACAGCTGAACTTCCATAGTCGGGCGGACGGCGTATGGTCCTGGCTGGTGCTGGCCCTGTTTATTGCCGTGGTGGTTCAGGCGATCAGCATAATGCTGTCAGGCCGCTACCCTTATCTGGCCATCGTCCTGGCGTTTGTTGGCGGCATCGTGATGGTGCCCGCCAGCGTGATCTTTCTGGTGGGTAGTCTGTTCAGCTTGCAAACGCGGATTAACGCCGGATTTACGCCCTGGCGATCAACCACGGCAGTGGGCGAGGCTGATAACCAGCAGCTATTAACCTTTAATGCCTCAGGCTTTTATCCCCAAGGGGCGCTGGCGCTCATCGCCGGGATCATTATTTTAATGATTGGCATGGGGATAGGCGGAGTATTTATTGCCGCCGGTATTGTTGCGCTGTGCAATGGCTATCGTCTGCAAAATCGGGTGGTGATTGGCGTGAGCGGCGAGTCGATGATATTTACGCCGGGGCTCTATGCCGATACCTACGTTATTCCCTTGCGGGATGTTGCCGTAGTTGAACGCAGCAATAATGATGCGAAAGTCCGGCTGCTGATCCGTTCCAGCGGCAGAAGCTTCACGTTGCGTAAAAAACTGCTCGCCGGCGATAAGGTTAATGACGCCTTCGCCGCCATTCTGGCAAAACTGACTACCGTTTAATGCTGGCAGAATAGAGAAGCCGCCAGGCGGCGCGAGGCGACCTGGCGGTGAAAGGTGGGGTTAGCCTGCGCGGCTACCGCACCAGCTTGTCTCTTACGAACAGCACTGCCTGTTAATCCACGTTAGTAAAATAATCGCGCGCGGCGGTCTCGACGCGTTTCGCATCCAGCCCGGTCTTCTCAGTGATCTGTTCGATAAACGATTTAAATTTTTCGCTCATCACGTTACCCCCTTCCCAGTGGGCGACGTAAAATTTGCACTGATAGCGATAAAAATGGAGAGTGGTATCTCCTAACGTGTAATACATGCGCTTCTCCTGTCCGGTAGTACGGTTGCCGCGTCCACAGCGTCAGCAACCTCTTTCTCATTACGATCGATCTGCATTCTATCCTCCTCCCAATTGGCTGAAATTTCCAGCGGTGCTTTGCGCCATGGAGCAGGATAAAGCAATGTTAATCTGCGGATAGATAGTGATTTTTTCTAAGGTGGCGCAAAAGTAGCGGTTACCTGCGGGCCGCGCAGGTAACCGGAGAACAGGGCGGATTAGCGCAGCGTGTTGCGCTCGTCGTCGGACAGGTCCAGGGTCTGCACCATAACACTTTCAGCAGAGCGCACCGCCGCTTCCAGAACGGCCATCACCGCCAGCGCTTCCACCGGCGGCACCGGATTGGCGATCTGGCCCTTCAGCGCATCGCGGATCAGCATATAGTACTGGCGCTGATCGCCCTGCGGGGTAGCCTGCGCGTGGGCCTGCAGCGAGGCATCATAGATAACCAGCGGGTCGTCATCCTGGCCCCAGTCGGCGCTGCCCGGTACCACGCCCGCCAGCAGCTGGCTCTCCTGTTGGTCGGCCCGCGCTTTGATAACGCTACCTTTATCGCCGTGCACGGTGAAGCGCGACGAGCCGCCCGCGACCAGCATGCTGCAGTGCAGGATCACTTTATGCGCCGGGTAGTTTAATACCACATGCGCCCAGTCGTTGATCTCCGCCCCGTCGCGCAGGGTGGCTATGTTACCTTGCACCGACTGCGGCAAACCAAATAGCTGCAGCGCCTGGTCGATCAGGTGCGGCCCCAGGTCGAACCACAAGCCGCTGCCCGGGACGTTCTGCTCGCGCCAGCGGACGCGGACTTCCGGGCGGAAGCGGTCGAAATGCGACTCGAAATGTTTCACCGCGCCGAGGGTGCCTTGCTCAATCACCTGACGGATCCCGAGATAGTCGCTGTCCCAGCGGCGGTTATGGAAGACGGAGAGCAGACGCTGTTTCTCCTCCGCCAGGGCGATCAGCTCCCGGGCCTCCTGCATATCGAGGGTAAAGGGCTTATCCACCACCACATGTTTGCCGGCGTTCAGCGCCAGGCGGGCCAGCGGGGCGTGCGTGGCGTTAGGAGAGGCGATGACCACCAGGTCAACGTCCGGATGCTGGACCGCAGCTTCCGGGGAGGCGATCACCGTGACGTCCGGCAGGTCGCGTTTGACCTTCTCTTCATCGCGGGAAGCGACGAACGCCAGGTTCAGCCCCGGCACCGAACGGATAAGCGGCGCGTGGAAGGTCTTACCGACGAATCCGTAGCCAATCAGGGCGATATTTATCGTGTTGTTACTCATCAGGTTCTCCACGTTGTTAAGCGTCAGCAATATGTACAGAGAGGGCGGGGTCATCCCCCAGCTCAGCCCAGGGACGATCAAGAAAAAGATGGTGAATGTCGCTGAGCCCGGCCACCCGCCACGGTTCGCAGCGGTTGAGTTTGGTATGGTCCGCCACCAGCCAGTGCTCGGCGCTGGCGGCCAGCATGGCGCGTTTAACGTCGGCATCAGCTTCCTGGCTGGCGCTCAGCCCCAGCCCGGCATGGAGCGCGCAGGCGCCGAGAATGGCGATATCGGCCCGGTAGCGGGTGACCAGCGCCAGGGTGGCGCTGCCGGCGAACAGCCGTTGTTTACTATCCCACTGGCCGCCAAGCAGGATCAGCTGGATATCGGCACGGTCGCTGAACAGCTGAGCGATATCCAGAGATGCCGTGATCACGGTCAACGGCCCTTTCAGCTGGGCTGCCACCGCCAACAGCGTGCTTCCGGCGTCGAGAAACAGCGTCGAGCCAGAGGGAATGCGCGCGGCGACCTGCTGACCCAGGCGCTGCTTGGTCTGGGTGAGAAGAGCGTTTCTGCCCTGGCGCGTCATGGCCGGGACGTTAAGGGCGATGGCCCCGCCGTGGCTTTTCTGCAGCACGCCCTGTTGTTCCAGGTCGCTCAGATCGCGGCGAATGGTATCGGCCGACACCTGCAGCTCTGCAACCAGTTCGCTGATGCTCAGCTGACCGGTTTCGCTAAGCCTGTCGAGAATATGTTTTTGCCTGGCGAGCTTATGCATGGCCATTGACTCCGCAAATTAACGCAATAAACAGCATAATACAGCAAGAAGTTGCAAAATAAACGGCAAAACGTCGCTCTGTATGTGTTGAATCGTGAAGAACTTGATTTCACTAAGTTTTAACGTTAAATGAGGGGAGCGCCGCGACCGGGGCGAAAGCGCTTTTCAATGAAGCGACTAGGCCTGTATTTCCGGGTTATTAAAAGCAAGAATGCGCGCTTTCGCGTACCTTATAGAGAAGGCGCGTAATTTAGCAGATATGGATTAACGGAGGTTGAGTGGACGCGATTAAAGGCTCGGAGTTGCAGATACCGGACGCGATCTTCGCGTGGGTGCTCGACGGGCAGGGGGGCGTTAAGCCGCTCGCCGATGACGATATTATCGACAAAGACAAGCCTTGCTGGCTGCATCTCAACTATACCCATAACGACAGCGCCGACTGGCTGGCGGCCACCCCGTTGCTGCCCAATAACGTACGCGATGCCCTGGCGGGAGAGAGCACCCGGCCGCGGGTGACGCGGATCGGTGACGGGGCGCTGATCACCCTGCGCTGTATCAACGGCAGTACCGATGAGCGGCCCGACCAGCTGGTGGCGATGCGCCTGTATATGGATGAGCGGCTGATCGTCTCCACTCGTCAGCGCAAAGTGCTGGCGCTGGACGATGTGCTGGGCGACCTGAAGGAAGGTAATGGCCCGACGGACGGCGGCAGCTGGCTGGTGGAGGTCTGCGATGCGTTGACCGATCATGCCAGCGAGTTTATCGAACAACTGCACGATCGCATTATCGACCTGGAAGACGACCTGCTCGATCAGCAGGTGCCGCCGCGCGGATTTCTCGCGCTGCTGCGTAAGCAGCTGATTGTGATGCGCCGCTATATGGCGCCGCAGCGCGACGTTTATGCCCGGCTGGCCAGCGAGCGGCTGCCGTGGATGAGTGACGATCAGCGGCGGCGAATGCAGGATATCGCCGAGCGGCTGGGGCGCGGTCTGGATGAGATCGACAGCTGTATCGCGCGGACGGCGATCATGAGCGACGAGATCGCCCAGATTATGCAGGAGTCGCTGGCGCGGCGGACCTATACCATGTCATTGATGGCGATGGTGTTTCTACCCAGCACCTTTTTAACCGGCCTGTTCGGCGTCAACCTCGGCGGGATCCCTGGCAACAGCTGGCATCTGGGGTTTAGCCTATTCTGCTTGATGTTAGTCGTTGTCATCGGTGGTGTTGCGTGGTGGTTACATCGCAGTAAATGGCTGTAAAGAATCGCCTTTTAGCGGCTGTAGTGCCGGGAAAACCCGGCAATGTTTGAGCGAAATCAATAAACCATCTACCCATTCAGGGCAATATCTCTCTCGCAGGTGAATGCAACGTCAAGCGATGGGCGTTGCGCTCCATATTGTCTTACTTCCTTTTTTGAATTACTGCATAGCACAATTGATTCGTACGACGCCGGCTTTGTTGAGTCGGCTTTTTTTTGCGCTCTCCGGACCAGCTTCTACCCTTACTAAGACACCCGACGGTTTCTGGCCGTTGACGCCTGCGGGTACGCCCGTATCACTCTCCGGGAGGCCTCTATGTATTACGCTTCAGAGCTGACAGCCCAGTCTATCCCTATCTCGCCCGAGCCGAACGATCCGGCTCCTTTACCCGATCCACGACCGCGTCCGCAGCCCCAGCCCGATCCGCCGCCTGACGAAGAGCCGATTAAATTGTCGCATCAGGCGCGGAGATCTGCGAGGATACGCGCCTGCAGATTGTCTGCCTTTTAATACGAGAATACATTGTGACCGCTTTTTCTACCCTGACTGTTTTACCTGCCGCCCAATTAGCCAACCTTAACGAGCTGGGTTATCTGTCGATGACCCCGGTTCAGGCCGCCGCCCTGCCGGCGATCCTCGCGGGGAAAGATGTGCGCGTGCAGGCAAAAACCGGCAGCGGAAAAACGGCCGCATTTGGGCTGGGTCTGCTGCAGCATATCGATCCGGCGCGCTTCGAGACCCAGTCGCTGGTGTTGTGCCCGACCCGCGAGCTGGCCGATCAGGTCGCCGGCGAGCTGCGCCGCCTGGCGCGCTGCCTGCCGAACATCAAGATTCTGATGCTCTGCGGCGGGCAACCCTTTGGCGCCCAGCGAGATTCCCTGCAGCATGCCCCGCATATTATCGTCGCCACCCCGGGCCGTCTGCTCGATCATCTGCAGAAGGGAACGGTCTCCCTTGACGCGCTGCAGACCCTGGTGATGGACGAAGCGGACCGCATGCTCGATATGGGCTTCAGCGATGCCATTGATGAGGTGATCCGCTTCGCACCGGCTGACCGGCAGACGCTGCTGTTTTCTGCTACCTGGCCGGCGGCAATCGCGGCGATCAGCGGCCGGGTGCAGCGCAATCCGCAGACCATTGAGATCGACACTGTCGACGCGCTCCCGGCGATTGAACAGCAGTTCTTTGAAGTTTCCCGCCACGGTAAGATTGCCCTGCTGCAGCGCCTGCTCAGCCAGCATCAGCCCGCATCCTGCGTGGTGTTCTGCAACACCAAACGCGATTGCCAGGCGGTCTGCGATGCGCTCAACGCCGCCGGGCAGAGCGCCTTGTCGCTGCATGGTGACCTTGAGCAGCGCGATCGCGATCAGACGCTGGTGCGCTTCGCTAACGGCAGCGTCCGGGTTCTGGTGGCGACCGACGTCGCTGCCCGCGGTCTGGACATCAAATCCCTGGCGCTGGTGGTGAATTTCGAGCTGGCCTGGGATCCGGAGGTGCATGTTCACCGCATCGGCCGTACCGCCCGCGCCGGTGAACAAGGGCTGGCCATCAGCTTCTGTGCGCCGGAAGAGGCGCAGCGCGCCACTATTCTGGCCGACATGCTGCAGCTTTCCCTGAACTGGCTGCCGGCGCCGACGGGCAACACCATCGCGCCGCTGACGGCGGAGATGGCGACGCTGTGTATCGACGGCGGGAAAAAGGCGAAAATGCGCCCGGGAGATGTGCTGGGAGCCCTGACCGGGGATATGGGCTTTGATGGTGCCGATATCGGCAAAATTACCGTCCACCCGGCCCACGTCTATGTGGCGATCCGCCAGAATATGGCGCAGAAGGCGTATAAGCAGTTACAAAATGGCAAGATCAAAGGTAAATCCTGCCGCGTACGACTGCTGAAGTAAGGGCAGGAGAGTGCGTCTCAGGCGGCTGCCTGAGACGCGTGAGGGTTATTTCACTTCCACTACGTTCAGACGCAGCTCATCGAGACGGGCGTCTTCTTCTTCCGGCTGCCAGCCGGCGGGCTGCAGGGGAATATCTTCCCGGTCAAACGCCAGATCGCCACCATCCACCACCTCTGAGCCGTGGGTGATACCTTTAAAATCAAACAGATTGACGTCGCTCAGGTGCGAAGGCACCACGTTCTGCATCGCGCTGAACATGGTTTCAATGCGCCCAGGATAACGCTTGTCCCAGTCGCGGAGCATATCGGCGATCACCTGGCGCTGCAGGTTTGGCTGCGAACCGCACAGGTTGCACGGAATAATCGGGAAGCCTTTGGCCTGGGAGAAGCGCTCGATGTCCTTTTCGCGGCAGTAGGCCAGCGGGCGGATGACGATGTGTTTGCCGTCGTCGCTCATCAGCTTCGGCGGCATCCCTTTCATTTTGCCGCCGTAGAACATATTCAAAAAACAGCGTCTGCAGGATATCGTCGCGATGATGGCCGAGGGCGATCTTGGTCGCCCCGAGCTCGGTAGCGGTACGATAGAGGATGCCGCGACGCAGGCGAGAGCACAGCGAGCAGGTGGTTTTTCCTTCCGGGATCTTCTCTTTGACGATGCCGTAGGTGTTCTCTTCGACAATCTTGTATTCAACCCCCAGCTGCTCCAGATACGCCGGCAGAATATGCTCCGGGAACCCTGGCTGCTTCTGATCAAGGTTCACCGCCACCAGCGAGAAGGAGATGGGCGCGCTTTTCTGCAGATTGCGCAGGATCTCCAGCATGGTATAGCTGTCCTTGCCGCCTGAAAGACAAACCATAATGCGGTCGCCCTCTTCAATCATATTGAAGTCGGCAATCGCCTCACCGACGTTGCGGCGCAGACGTTTCTGCAGCTTATCGATGTTGTACTTTTCTTTTTTACTTGATTTCTTGGTTTTGCAGCATGTAATAGTGGCTCAATTCATAGTGTGGCATCAGAAGAGCACGCATTCTGCCAGCCGCTGAACAACGTGGCGCTGGCGCGTAGCAATTATTGAGGTTTGACAGGCAACCGTGGCGTGTATGGTACGGATTCAGGGGCGGAATGTCAGCATCTTTCCGGCACTTTCGGCAGCGAGCAGCCAGGCGGGGGCGGCTGATGCGGAAATAAAAAGCCCGCCGGGCGGCGGGCTGCGGCGTTAGCGGACCACCAGTACCGAGCACTCGGCGTGACGAACCACCGCGGCGGCGTTGGAGCCCAGCAGATAAGTTGTGATATCCGGTCGGTGCGAAGCGATGATCACCAGGTCGGCTGGCAGCGACTTGGCCAGCGCAAGGATTTTATCTTTTGGCGATCCTTCCGCGACGTGAAAATGCATCCGGTCTTCCGGGATGGAGAACTGCTTCGCGATCTCTTTCAATTGCGTTTCAGAACCCTCACGCAGCTCATCCATGCCGGGAAGCTCAGCGGTATAGGCCATTCCCAGTGAGGCATAATAGGGCAGAGAAGGGATCACGGTGAGGAAATGCACCTCGGCGTCGTCAATCCGCGCTTCCGATTCAACGTGACTGATAATGCGTTCAGTAAATTCTTTATCAGAGATATCGATAGGGACAAGAATCATTCTGCTCATAAAACCTCCTGTTTAAGTATCCCTTCATATTGTACGGTATTAGGGCACGTTTTGTATCATGACCGCAGTCACACTTTGACATTAACGTAGCTTGCGTTCGGGAAATTTTCCTTTGATCACCCCATCATAATACCGGCCTTTTGACACCACCTGTAAAAAATCATGAAAAATACGCGGTGGGACCCCGGTATATTGTAATGGCGGCTGGTGATAGAAATAGATTTCCAGTGTGGCGGAGGCGTCATCGTAGGCGACGGAGATAATTCGGGAAGATTTAACCGGATGGTGGTGCATGATGGACGTCCTCGGGCAAGCACTGACTGGCCATGACTATATCATTAAACGGACGGCTATTTTAGTCCGCGAGATATAGCGTTTTGTTTTATCTGCAGCGAGGCGGGTGGGGGAAAGCCCGCCGGAACCGGCGGGCAGGCGCATCAGAACTGGTAAACCAGGCCCAGGGCGACGATGTTATCGGTAGAGATACCGTTGTCTTCGTAGAATTTGTCGTTACCATCCAGCAGGTTGATTTTGTAATCAACATAGGTGGACATATTACGGTTGAAGTAATAGGTCGCGCCAACGTCCATATATTTGACCAGATCTTTATCGGCATAGCGGCCGTTATTGTACAGATCTTTGCCTTTGGACTGCAGGTAGGAGATGGCCGGACGCAGGCCGAAGTCGAACTGATACTGCGCGGTGACTTCGAAGTTTTGTGTTTTATTGGCGATACCGCCACCGTTGGTACTGCTGGTAGAGCCGTATGGCGTCATATTGCGGGTTTCAGAGTACATGGTCGCCAGGTAAATATCGTTGGCGTCGTACTTCAGGCCGGCGGTCCAGGCGTCCGCTTTGTCGCCTTTGGCGTATCGTTCGGTGTGAGTATAGTGTTGCTGGTCGCCTGTACGGTCAGACGAGGTGTAAGCTGCCGCCGCGCTGATACCCATGCCGAAGTCGTAGGAAGTGGAGAGGCCGAAACCATCGCCATTGTCGAAGCGAACATCGCTGTCGCTGCTGCGGTTATTGGTGCCGACGTTGATATCCTGCGCGTTCTGGCCTTCGTTTTTACCCTGATACTGCAGGGCGAAGTTCAGACCCTCCACCAGACCGAAGAAATCGCTGTTACGGTAGGTTGCGACGCCGTTGGCGCGGCCTGCCATAAAGTTATCCGCATAGGTGTAGGAGTCGCCGCCGAACTCCGGCAGCATATCGGTCCAGCCTTCAACGTCGTACAGCACTCCGTAGTTACGACCGTAGTCGAAGGAGCCGTAATCGCCCACTTTGATACCGGCGAATGCCAGACGGGTCCACGCCTGATCGCTGGAGGTCTCGGTGTTGTTGGCCTGAACGTTATATTCCCACTGGCCATAGCCGGTAAGCATATCGTTGATCTGGGTTTCGCCTTTAAAGCCAAAACGTAAATAAGTTTGATCGCCGTCTTTTTTCGAGTCGCTGGAGAAATAATGCAGACCATCTACCTTGCCATAGAGATCTAATTTATTCCCGTCTTTATTATAAATTTCCGCCGCATGCGCGGCACCGGCGGCTAATAAAGCCGGAATAACGAGGGCCAGTACTTTTCTTTTCATGAAGAAATTCCTTTAACTGTTTTTATGTTTTAACTTCCGGGTGGGAAGTGAACTCATGCTAAAGGAGCGGTCTGAGATCCGGTAAGACTCAATTGTTACGATATAAGTAAAATCTAAAATAAATAATACCAATGAAATGGTGATAATTATGCTGAATGCATTTATAGATAATATACAAAATAAAAATTATACATGCCCGGGCTAATCACGTATTATTTGCGCGTTATATGCCTTTATTGTCATGCCAATAATTTATTGTTGCCGTCTCATTCTGCGGAATGATGTTGTTTATCGGTAAAACGACAAGCCCGAACGTTGTGTTCGGGCGTTTTTTTATGGACAGAGGTGACGGGGCGGTTAACCTTCGCTTGGCGATTTCTCCGCTTTGCCAGCCAGCTGGGCGAGGAAGTCATAGCGCTTCTGCAGATCGGCGGCGGCGTCTTTCCATAGCTGCTCCGCCACTTCAGGCTGCTGGGCGTTCAGGCGGCGGAAACGTTGCTCATTAAGCAGCGTCTCGGCCAGCGCGTCTGATGGCGGACGGGAATCTAGCGCCAGCGGGATCTTGCCTTCTTCCGCCCGACGCGGGTCGAAGCGGTAGAGCGGCCAGAAGCCGGTGGCGGTCAGCTGACGCATCTGGTCGTGGCTGAGCGCCAGATCGTAGCCATGCTCTTCGCAAGGGCTATAGGCGATGATCAGCGATGGCCCCGGATAGGCTTCCGCTTCCTGAATCGCTTTCACCGTCTGGTTCAGCTGCGCGCCCAGCGAAATTTGCGCCACATAAACATGACCGTACATCATCATGCTGACGCCCAGATCTTTACGCGCCTTGCGTTTGCCATGCTCGCCAAACTTAGTCACTGCTCCCAGCGGGGTGGCTTTTGACGCCTGCCCGCCGGTGTTGGAGTAACACTGAGTGTCCAGCACCAGAATATTGACGTTTTCCGTCAGGCTCAGTACATGGTCCAGGCCGCCGAAGCCGATATCGTAAGCCCAGCCGTCGCCGCCGATCAGCCAGACGGATTTCTCCACCAGCGCGTCGGCATCGGTCAGCAGCTCTTCAGCACCCGCCACGCCGGCCAACGCCTGACGCAGGGCCGCCACCTGTTCGCGGCGAACTTCCGGCGTCGCCTCGGCGTGCAGCGCCGCGTTCAGCTCTGCCGGCAGCTTGTCGGCGAATTCGCTCAGCAGGCGCATCACGCGCTGGCGATGCTGGTCGACGGTCAAGCGGAAGCCGAGCCCGAATTCGGCGTTATCCTCAAACAGCGAGTTGGCCCACGCCGGGCCGCGGCCGTTGGCGTCGGTAGTGTACGGTGTCGAGGGCAGGTTGCCGCCGTAAATGGAGGAGCAGCCGGTGGCGTTGGCAATCAGCATTCGGTCGCCGTACAGCTGGGTCAGCAGTTTGATATACGGCGTTTCGCCACAGCCCGAGCAGGCGCCGGAGTATTCAAACAGCGGGCTAATCAGCTGCGAGGTGCGAATATCAATGCGCTCCAGTTTGCTGCGGTCGATTTCCGGCAGGTTGAGGAAGTACTCGTAATTGACCTTCTCCTCTTCCACATGCTCCAGGCGGGACATCATATTGATGGCCTTGATCTCCGGGTTCTGGCGGTCTTTTGCCGGGCACACTTCGACGCACAGGTTGCAGCCGGTGCAGTCTTCCGGGGCGACCTGCAGAACGTATTTCTGCCCGCGCATATCGCGGGATTTCACATCCAGCGAATGCAGGCTGGCAGGGGCGTTCTCCATCTCTTCCGGGGCGACCACTTTGGCGCGGATCGCCGAGTGCGGGCAGGCGGCGACGCAGTGGTTGCACTGAGTACACAGCGCTTCCTTCCAGATGGGGATCTCTTCGGCGATGTTGCGTTTCTCCCAGCGGGTGGTGCCCATGGGCCAGGTGCCGTCCGGCGGCAGGGCAGAGACCGGCAGCGCATCGCCGAGCCCGGCCAGCATCGCGGCGGTGACCGTTTTGACGAAATCCGGCGCGGCGTCGGAGACCACCGGCGGGCGGTTCGGACTGCTGGCGTTCACCGGCTGGAGCGGTACTTCCGCCAGTGATTCACGGGCCAGGGCCAGCGCCTGCCAGTTGCGCTCCACCAGCTCCTGACCTTTACTGCTGTAGCTTTTGGCGATGGCTGCCTGCAGTTCCGCCAGCGCGCTATCACCCGGCAGGATCTGGGTTAAATGGAAAAAGGCCATCTGCATCACGGTATTAATGCGCGCCCCGAGGCTGCATTCGCGGGCGATCTTTGCCGCGTTGACCACGTAAAAACGCGCTTTTTTCTGATTCAGGGTGGCCTGGACTTCCTGGGGCAGGCGGGACCAGACCTCATCGGCGCTGTACGGCGTGTTGAGCAGGAAAATGCCGCCGGGCTTCAGCCGCTCGGCCATCTGGTATTTATCGATAAACTGCAGCTGGTGGCAGCCGACGAAATCAGCCTGCGAAATCAGATACGATGAACGAATCGGTTTTTCGCTGACCCGCAGATGCGAGACGGTGAGGCCGCCCGCTTTCTTCGAGTCATAGACAAAATAGCCCTGGGAGAACCATGGGGTCGAGTTGCCGATGATTTTGATGTTGTTTTTGGTGGCTGACACGCTGCCGTCGCTGCCGAGGCCGTAGAACAGGGCCTCGAGCTTGGCCTCTGCCGGCAGGGTATTTTCGCCCAACGGCAGCGACAGGTTGGTCACGTCATCATAGATCCCGACGGTAAAGCGCGGCTTCGGCTGGGCGGCCTGCAGTTCACTGAATATCGCCAGCACGCATTCCGGACCAAACTCCTTGGAGGAGAGACCGTAGCGGCCGCCGATAGTGCGCGGTAGCGTCTCGCGCTCGCCGCGGTTAAAGGCTTCCGCCAGGGCGGTCATCACGTCGAGGTAAAGCGGTTCGGCAAGCGCGCCGGGTTCTTTGGTGCGATCCAGTACGGCAACCGCGCGGGCGCTCTCCGGCAGCGCCGCCAGCAGGTGGGCGGCGGAGAACGGGCGATAGAGGCGGACTTTTAGCACGCCGACTTTCTCGCCGCGACTCAGCAACTCATCGACCACCTCTTCGCAGGTGCCGATGGCCGAGCCCATAATGACGATCACGCGCTCTGCCTGCGGGTGGCCGTAAAACTCAAACGGTTTGTACTGACGGCCGGTGGCGGCAGCGAAATCGTCCATCGCTTTCTCGACATGGTCATACACCGCGTCGTACCACGGATTGGTGGCCTCCCGGGACTGGAAATAAGTGTCGGGGTTGGCCGAGGTTCCGCGGATCACCGGGTGTTCCGGGTTGAGCGCGCGCTGGCGATGCTCAGCGATCTTATCCTGCGGCAGCAGGGCGCGAATGGTGTCATCCGCCAGCGGGGCGATTTTGTTGATTTCGTGCGAAGTACGGAAACCATCAAAGAAATGAATAAACGGCACCCGGCTTTGCAGGGTGGCGATATGCGAGATCAGCGCGAAATCCTGCGCTTCCTGGACGCTGCTGGCGCACAGCATGGCGCACCCGGTCTGGCGGACGGCCATGACATCGGAATGGTCGCCGAAGATCGACAACGCATGGGTAGCGACAGTGCGGGCGGCGACGTGCAGCACAAACGGCATCAGCTGGCCGGCCAGTTTGTACAGCGTGGGGATCATCAGCAGCAGGCCCTGCGATGAGGTAAAGGAGGTGGAGAGGGCGCCGGTCTGCAGCGCGCCATGTACGGCGCCAATGGCGCCCGCCTCCGACTGCATTTCGACCACGCGGGGAACATCGCCCCAGACGTTTTTCAGTCCATTGCCGGCCCAGGCGTCAGCCTGTTCCGCCATCGTTGAACTGGGCGTGATCGGGTAGATGGCGATAACTTCACTGGTGCGAAACGCGACGGAAGCGACCGCGCCATTACCATCAATCGTAATCATATGAAGACACCCTTACATTGCGCAAAAGAATGGACGCGTGAAACCGCGACGCGCCCTGTAATTATATAAGGGGTAGTTTAGCAAACCGCTGACCCCGCCATTTTTGCATTTGTGTCCTCAATGCGCCGGGTACCCGTGACCAGATCAATATTTTGCGTGGTTCGCGGAGAAAATGGCTGCCTGCCGGGAGATGAACCACCTGCGCCGGGCGACATGGCCGAGGCAGATCAAGCTTTCGGCGAAAATTTGCTAGAAAATGTTAATGAGGCGCATAAATACGTACTTCCCCTCTCGACGCCGCCCGCCACGCTGCCTATTATTCTGGGGTTTGCTTTTTTTAAGACGTTTCCGAGGGGAGAGAGAATGCGAGCTGCGATGTTAGTAGGATGTGCGGCGCTGTTGCTGTCCGCGTGCAGTAGTGAACCCGTTCAGCAGGCCACGGCGGCGCACGTCACGCCGGGAATGCGGGCGGCGATGAGCGACGCCGGTCAGGCCAACTGCGCCATGATAGGCGGCTCGTTATCGGTGGCTCGTCAGCTCGATGGTTCGGCGATTGGCATGTGCGCGCTGCCGAACGGCAAACGCTGCAGCGAGCAGGCGCTGGCGGGCGGCAGCTGCGGCTACTAACAGCCGGCCCCGTCGGCGGGGCTGCGTCAGCGGCACCTCAACGCCGGCTAGTGCATCAGGTCGGCGAGCTTATAGACCAGCGTCTGGTCGGCGGTCGCCAGCGTCAACTGGTTTTCCGTCAGATCGACCTGCGCACCCTCGCGCAGCATCTTGCCGATCGTCGCATCCAGGGTATTGAGCTGGGCGTCGTGGCACAGCATCCGGGTCATCGCCAGCGATTTGACCTTCAGCTCGCCGTCCGACACTTTACCTTCCCCGCTAAAGCCGTTGCACATATTGCCGGATACATACATCTTGCCCGTAATAGCCATCTTCTCACCGAAGCTTAGCTCCAGCGGCCGGTCGCTGGCGTTGACCGCCTGGCCGTTGACGCTGGTCAGCACGAAACGATGATGCTGCAGCTGTTCCGCACCGGTGGACACCTTACTGTTATAGACACAGCCGGACAGCAGCATACCTGCCGCCAGAAGCGCCGCAAATTTGTTCATTTTCACTCCAAAACATTCACATAACTAATAAAACCAAGCCAGTGTAACGGTATCGCAGCGGGGATCTGTGGGGATTATCTGAATGTGCTCCCCCCGGGAGAGGAGCACAAAAGGGAAAGGCATTAGACGATGGCGTTCGGACAGGTTTCGCCGTTGGCGACCTGCTGCAGGTTACCCAGAGTGGTCTCCGAAATGCTGATCAGCGCCTCGGCGGTGAGGAACGCCTGGTGGCCGGTAAACAGCACGTTATGGCAGGCGGAGAGGCGGCGGAAGACATCGTCCTGGATCACGTCGTTGGATTTGTCTTCAAAGAACAGATCGCGTTCGTTCTCATAAACGTCCAGCCCCAGCGCGCCAATTTTCTGGTGCTTCAGGGCGTCGATGGCCGCCTGAGAGTCGATCAGGGCGCCGCGGCTGGTGTTGATCACCATCACCCCGTCTTTCATCTGATCGAAAGCTTCGCGATTGAGCAGGTGGTAGTTTTCGTCGGTCAGCGGACAGTGCAGGGAGATCACGTCCGATTCCTTGTACAGCGTGGCGAGGTCAACATATTCCACCCCCAGCTCCAGCGCGGCGGCGCTTGGGTACGGGTCGAACGCCAGCAGGCGCATGCCGAAGCCTTTGAGGATCCGCAACATCGCTACGCCAATTTTCCCGGTGCCGATCACCCCGGCGGTTTTGCCGTACATGGTGAAGCCGGTGAGGCCTTCGAGGGAGAAATTGGCATCGCGGGTACGCTGGTAAGCGCGGTGGATGCGGCGGTTGAGCGACATCATCATACCGATCGCATGCTCAGCGACCGCTTCCGGAGAGTAAGCTGGAACGCGCACGACGCGCAGGCCAAGCTCCTTTGCCGCCTCAAGGTCGACGTTGTTAAACCCGGCGCAGCGCAGGGCGATATATTTCACCCCGTGGGCCTTCAGCTCTTCCAGCACCGGGCGGCTGCCGTCGTCATTGACGAAGATACATACCGCTTCGCAACCGTTGGCGGTTTTGGCAGTCTTCGCTGTCAGCAGGAAATCGAAGAATTCCAGTTCAAAGCCGTATGCATCATTAACGTGCTGCAGGTACTTTTTATCGTACTGCTTCGTACTATAAACCGCGATTTTCATAAGACTTTTCTCCAGTGATTATACCGTCACGGTAGCATATTTAAAATAATCGTACAATTATTAAAAAATAGTTTAATGAGAGGGTGCTAATCCTAATTCTAGAGCATATCGCGGACTTGCGGAATCTCTTTGAAAGACAAAGTTTTTTCACCACAAACTGAGGCTGAAAGCGCCGGGGGCGAGCAGCAGAAGCGGCCACAGCAGACCGGAGCTGACGTTAGCCAGCTGAAACGACCACAGCGGCAGACTGCTGGCGCCGCTAACGAAGGGCAGCGTAGCCCTCAGGGGAGAGAGAAAGCGGCTGAAAAAAGATAGCCCACGGGCCATAGCGCTGAAAGAAGAGGCGGCTGCGGGCCAGACGCTCGGCGGTCAGCCAGCGTAGATGGGTGAGGCGATGACGGTAGCGAATGCCCAGCCGCCACGATAGCCAGAATCCGCCGATGGCGCCGAGGCTGGCGCTGGACCACATTAACAGGAAATGTCCGAGGCTGGCGGAAGCGAATGTCCCCAGCAGCAGCAGGCCGGAGGTGCCGGGGATTGCCAGCGAGACCAATGCGCAGGATTTAGTGAAGGTAAGCAGAAAAACAATCAGCAATACCCATGGATAGTGGTCCTGTGCGCTCTCTATGAGCGAGATAATTAACGACACCGCCTCTCCCGCAAGCTATTCCCGTCTGGCTGGAGTGTGGCAGGAGCGACTTAAACAACAGTTAAATGATTATGGCCGAACGTCGCGCCGCGAGTCCGGCTGGCAACTATGCTTTAACAGGCCGTAAACTTTCACTCACTGGTCGAACGTGTCACAATGGACGCCTTTCGGCTTTTACTTATGTTGAATCAGGATATTAACTGCCCATGAAGGGTAAATATAAAGCCGCCATCGCGCTGGTGTTAGTTCTGGTGTTATTGCCGCTAACCCTGCTGTTGACGCTAACCCACTGGGTGCCGACGCTGGCGGGCATCTGGCTGCCCGTGGGCACGCGTATCTCTTTGCAGGAGAGCCCGCGCCTGACGCGGTCGGCCCTGCTGATCCCCGATCTGCGTTATCTGGTGGGCGACTGTGAAATCGCCCGGGTGACCGATGCCCGTCTCTCGCGTCCCAGCCGCTGGCGGCTGCATATTGGCCAGCTGGAGATCAACAGCGCCTGCCTGAGCAAACTGCCGGCCAGCGATCCCTCTCCCGGTTCACCGCGCACGCTTGCCGAATGGCAATCGATGTTGCCCTATAGCTGGTTAACCATTGACAATCTGCGGCTGTCGCCGTGGGAGAAATGGCAGGGGCGGCTGGTAATGTCATTAACGCCTGCGCAGCAGGATATCGGCTTTGCCGGGAAGGAACTGAGTCTGCAGGCGCGCCTGCGCGGCCAGGCGCTCACCGTCAGCCAGTTCAGCGCCCGGCTGACTGACGATCAGCCGCCGGTGAAGCTGGTGGGGACCTTCCATCTGCCGCTGGTGCCGGATGGTCTGCCGGTCGACGGCCAGATGCAGGGCACCATCGAATTCCCGCAGACTGCGGAATGGATCGATGCTGAGCTCGAGTGGCAGCACAATCGCGGCCAACTGCTGGTCACCCCGCGGGGTGAGGTAGAGCCTATTCTGGACCTGCCGTGGGAGATCACCCCGGAGCGGATCACCATCAGCGACGGCCGCTGGCGCACCCGTTACGAGGCGTATCCGCTGCGCGGGCGGGTGGCGCTGTCGGTGGGTAACTGGCAGCAGGGCACCGAACAGATGATCGTCAGCGGTCGCCTGAATGTTCTCACCGAGGGGCATGCCGGGAAGGGCAATGCGGTACTGAATATTGGTCCGGGCAAGCTGAGCATGGATAACAGCGATCTGCCGCTGCGGCTCACCGGCGAGGCCAAGCTGGGGGAGATGATACTATACGCGGCGCTGCCGGCTCAGCTCAGCGGGCCGCTGATCAGCCCGCAGCTGGCTTTTCACCCCGGTGCGTTGCTGCGCTCGCGCGGGCGGGTGATCGACGCGCTGAATATTGACGAAATCCGCTGGCCGCTGGCCGGGGTTAAGGTCACTCAGCAGGGCGTCGATGGCCGCCTGCAGGCGATCCTTCGCGCCCATGAGCAGCAGATGGGCGACTTTACGCTGCATCTGGACGGTCAGGCGAGCGATTTTCTGCCCGACAGCGGCCGCTGGCAGTGGCGCTACTGGGGCGAGGGACATTTTACCCCGATGCAGGCGCGCTGGGATGTGAAGGGCAGCGGGGAGTGGCGCGACAATGCTATTACCCTGAGCAGCCTTTCCACCGGCTTCGATAAGCTTGAGTACGGCACAATGCGGGTCAGCACCCCGCGTCTGACCCTCGAGCAGCCGATCCGCTGGCTGCGCGATGCTGAGCATCCGCGGTTGACCGGCGCGCTGTCGCTGGACGCCGCCAAAACCACCTTCTCCGGCGGCAGCTATCTCCCGGCCTCAACGCTGAAATTCGCTCTCGACGGTCGGGACCCGACGTGGTTCCAGTTCACCGGCGCCCTGCATGCCGAGGCTATCGGTCCGGTGCGTCTGTCCGGGCGCTGGGATGGCGAACGGCTGCGCGGCCAGGCGTGGTGGCCAAAACAGTCGCTAACGGTGTTCCAGCCGCTGGTGCCGCCGGACTGGAAGATGAACCTGCGCGAAGGCAGTCTCTACGCGCAGGTGGCCTTCTCGGCGGCAGCCGGGCAGGGATTTGAGGCGGGCGGCCATGGCGTCCTGAAGGGCGGCAGCGCCTGGATGCCGGATAACCAGATCAACGGCGTCGATTTCGTCCTGCCGTTCCGCTTCAGCGACGGTCACTGGCAGCTGGGCATCCGCCGCCCGGTCTCCCTGCGCATTGGCGAAATCG
This sequence comes from Klebsiella sp. 4_1_44FAA, assembly GCF_000238715.1. NCBI lineage: Bacteria > Pseudomonadati > Pseudomonadota > Gammaproteobacteria > Enterobacterales > Enterobacteriaceae > Klebsiella > Klebsiella sp. 4_1_44FAA. The sequence continues at coordinate 235,626 of NZ_JH414802.1, read as the reverse complement.
TCAACCAGGTCACCGCGCGTAATCTGACGGCGGACCTGCAGGGTACCTGGCCGTGGAGCGAGGCCAATCCGCTGCAGCTCAGCGACGTCAGCGTCGATCTGTTAGGCGGGAAACTGACGCTGCTGCAGCTGCGTATGCCGCAGCGCGACCCGGCGTTGATCCGCCTGCAGCATATCTCCAGCAGCGAACTGACCAGCGCCGTCAAGGTGAAACAGTTCGCCATGTCCGGCGCGGTGAGCGGCGCGCTGCCGCTGTGGCTGGAGAATAATCAATGGATCATCCACGACGGCTGGCTGCGCAATGACGGACCGATGACCCTGCGGCTGGATAAAGACACCGCCGATGCGCTGGTGGCGGATAACGTCTCCGCCGGGGCGGCGATTAACTGGCTGCGCTATATGGAAATCTCCCGCTCGTGGACGCAGATTAACCTCGATAATCTGGGCGTGTTGACGCTTAAGGCCAGCATTAACGGCACCAGCCGGGTGGAAGGGAAAAGCAGTACCGTGCATTTAAACTACGCTCATGAAGAGAATATTTTCGACCTGTGGCGCAGCTTGCGCTTCGGCGACAATTTACAGGCGTGGCTCGAGCAGAATGCTACGCTGCCCGTACGGCGCTGTACGGACGGTAAGACATGTAAGGAACCTAAATGAAGAAGCTGTTACTGGCCATGGTGGCGTCGATGCTGCTCGCCGGCTGTACGCCGCGCATCGAAATCGCGGCGTCGAAAGAGCCCATCACCATCAATATGAATGTCAAAATTGAGCATGAGATCCATATCAAGGTCGATAAGGATGTGGAAAACCTGCTCAAATCCCGCAGCGATTTGTTCTGAGGCGACGATGAGAAAACGACTGTTAACCGCGGCGCTGACGCTGGCTTTACTCAGCGCGCCCGCGCTGGCGTTGACCCTGAGCGAAGCGCGCCAGCAGGGACGAGTGGGGGAGACGCTGAACGGCTATCTCGCGCCGCTGCGTCAGGATAAAGAGACGCTGGCGCTGGTAAAGCAGATTAACGCCGCGCGCAGCGAAAGCTACCAGCAGCTGGCGGATGACAACAATCTGCCGGTGGATGAAGTGGCGAAAATGGCTGGGCAGAAGCTGGTGGCCCGCGCGCAGCCCGGGGAGTACGTCCAGGGATTGAACGGCCAGTGGGTGCGCAAATAATTAGCGACAGCGCTTGCGGTATTCCCCCGGGGTGACGCCAAAGCGCTGCTTAAAGGCGGTGGAGAAATGGCTGTGGTCGCTGAAGCCCCAGCGGTAGCCGATCCCCGCCAGCTTTTCATCGTCATGGACATTCTGTAACGCCTGGGCACACAGATCCAACCGCCGGTTCTTA
>NZ_JH414802.1:226940-233989 GCF_000238715.1 Klebsiella sp. 4_1_44FAA | reverse complement strand
GTCTCGCTGGCCAGCCACTCCGGACGCAGATGCTCCGACTGAATGGACGCATCGATTAACGCAATAATCTTCTGAAACTGCTTTTCCCGCCGGGAAGGGGCAGGATCGCACTGATGCAGCACCGGGCGCAACAGGCAGGCGATCGCCTCCAGCGCGGCTTCGCTCTCGCTGGCGGAGAGCGTCGTGCCGCCCATGCTTTCCAGCAGCAGTCGCTGGCTGAGCTGGACCATTGGCAGAGATTTGTCCAGCCGGCAGGCGGTAGTGATGTCCCCTGTGGGCGCCACCCGCTGGCGCGGCAGCAGCAGCGAGGCCTGACGCGAGGTCTGCTGCCAGACGATGGAGCATGGGCGGGCGGCGTCGATTAACGTGATATCGCCTGCCGCCAGCGTCACCTGGCGATCGTCCTGTTCGATGATGGCTTCGCCGGCGAGCTGAAACACGGTATAGAACCAGGCGTCGTTATCGCGTTTTATCTCATTGCGCGTGCGGTAGAGATTGACGCCGGCGGCGGTGACGGTACTGACCTTGAGGCTGCCGGCGTAGCGGGCGTCAATCTCGCCGTGGAAACTCTCCTCCAACGGCCGGGCGGCGAAATGGCCGCAGACCTGATTGATCGTCGCCAGCCAGCGCTGATACGCCAGCCCTCCCTCTGCCGTGGTCATCATTCGCCCTTTTCCTGTAATAACAATGTTTCCGCATTGTTGCATTTGTGTCGCCTCAGGCAAGGGCGCGATGGCGGGTATATGAAAGAACTATTACCCGCGGCACATTTCTGCGAGGGCAGACGACGGAATTGCGGCGACTGTCACAGCGGCGCAAACGAATGTCACAGAGAAAAAAGCGCCAACCGCCAACCAGACATAGACTGAAAGCACTATCCGCGATGAATAAGGAAAGGGTATGTCCACCTCACAGATAGCGCTGCTTGCCAGCGTCCAGCAGTTTTTAGACCGTCAGCATGGCCTGTATATCGACGGCGCCCCCTGCGCCGCGCAGAGCGAAAACCGGTTAACCGTCTGGGATCCGGCCACCGGGCAGGCGATTGCCACCACCGCCGACGCCAGCCCGGCGGATGTCGACCGGGCGGTGATGTCCGCCTGGCGCACTTTTGTCGATCGCCGCTGGGCCGGGCGCACCCCGGCTGACCGTGAACGCATCCTGCTGCGTTTTGCCGATCTGGTGGAGCAGCACGGCGAAGAGCTGGCGCAACTGGAAACCCTCGAGCAGGGGAAATCCATTGCCATCTCCCGCGCCTTTGAGGTCGGCTGCACCCTGAACTGGATGCGCTACACCGCGGGGCTGACCACCAAGATCAGCGGCCGGACGCTGGACGTTTCGATCCCGTTCCCGCAAGGGGCGCGTTACCAGGCGTGGACCAAAAAAGAGCCGGTCGGGGTGGTGGCGGGCATCGTCCCGTGGAATTTCCCGCTGATGATCGGCATGTGGAAGGTCATGCCGGCCCTGGCGGCGGGCTGTTCGATCGTCATCAAACCCTCGGAAACCACCCCGCTGACCCTGCTGCGGGTGGCGGAGCTGGCGACCCAGGCGGGCGTTCCTGACGGGGTGTTCAACGTGGTCACCGGCAGCGGCGCCGGCTGCGGCGCGGCGCTGACCGCCCATCCGCAGGTGGCGAAGGTTAGCTTTACCGGCTCGACGGCGACCGGGAAACAGATTGCCCGCGTGGCTGCCGACCGCCTGACCCGCGTGACGCTGGAGCTGGGTGGCAAGAATCCGGCGATTGTGCTCAAAGACGCCGACCCCCAGTGGGTTATTGAGGGGCTGATGACCGGAAGCTTCCTCAATCAGGGGCAGGTCTGCGCCGCCAGCTCGCGGATCTACATCGAAGCGCCGCTGTTTGACACCCTGGTCAGCGGCTTCGAGCAGGCGGTGAAATCGCTGCAGGTGGGGCCGGGGATGCAGGAGACGGCGCAGATCAACCCGGTGGTCTCCCGGGCCCACTGCGACAAGGTGGCGGCCTACCTCGAAGAGGCTCGCCAGCAGAAGGCAGAGCTTATCAGCGGCAGCGCCGGACCAGACGCGGGAGGGTACTATATTCCGCCAACGCTGGTGGTAAACCCCGACGCCGGACTGCGTCTCAGCCGTGAGGAGGTTTTTGGCCCGGTGGTGAACCTGGTGCGAGTGGCCGATGGCGAGGAGGCGCTGCGCCTGGCCAACGACAGCGATTTTGGTCTGACCGCCAGCGTCTGGACCCGCGATCTGACCCAGGCCCTGAACTACACCGACCGTCTGCAGGCGGGAACGGTATGGGTCAACAGCCATACCCTGATTGACGCCAACCTGCCTTTCGGCGGCATGAAGCAGTCTGGTACCGGCCGCGATTTCGGCCCTGACTGGCTCGACGGCTGGTGCGAAACCAAATCCGTCTGCGTGCGCTACTAACCCTCCGTCGGGGAAGGCGAAAGGCTTTTCCCGACGCGCCGCTTGCCGACCTCCGGTCTTTCTCGCTACTGTGGAGGGCAATCTTTGCCTAATCTGGGCGGTGAATCATCAGGAGGTCTTCGGCATGACAGCATTTCCTAAGGTTGCGCTAATTGGTCCCGGCGCCATCGGCACCACGATTGCCGCCGCCCTGTTTGAGAGGGGGAGGGCGCCGATGGTCTGCGGGCGTACCGCCCATTCGGCGCTGGTGCTGCGCACTGACGAAGGTGAGATCGTGGTGCCCGGCCCGGTGCACACCGACCCGATGGCGATAGCCGCCCCCTTCGACCTGGTCTTTGTCGCGGTGAAAACTACCCAGACGGAGGCCATCGCCCCCTGGCTGACGGCCCTGTGTTCCCCTGACACCGTGGTGTGCGTGCTGCAAAACGGCGTTGAGCAGCGCCAGCAGTTTGCCCCCTTGACCGGCGGCGCGACGGTGCTGCCGTCGGTGGTCTGGTTCCCGGCGCAGCGCGATGCCGATGCCTCTGTCTGGTTGCGCGCCACGCCGCGCCTGACGCTGCCGGATCTGCCGGGGGCAGAGCGGGTGCAGCAGGCGCTGGCGGGAACCCGCTGCGCGGTGGACCTGGCGGCTGATTTTACCACCGTGGCCTGGCGCAAACTGTTGCAGAACGCGGTTGCCGGTCTGATGGTGCTGACCGGACGACGCGCCGGGATGTTCGCCCGGGAGGACATCACTGCCCTCGGGCTGGCTTATCTGCGCGAATGCCTGCAGGTGGCGCGGGCGGAAGGGGCCGCCCTGAGCGACAACGTGCCGGAGGAGATTATCGCCGGCTTTCATCGGGCGCCTGCCGACTTAAGCACCTCTATTCTGATCGATCGCCTCAATGGCCGACCGCTGGAGTGGGATATTCGTAACGGCGTGGTGCAGCGTCGCGGGCGTCAGCACGGCATTCCGACGCCGCTCAGCGATATCATCGTGCCGCTGCTGGCGGCGGCCAGCGACGGCCCGGGCTGACCCGGGCTGGCGCGGGTGCGAGCCACTGGAAGCGGGATCTGCTATGATCCCGCCTTTCGCTGTCTGGAGCCAGTCGATGTTCAACGACGCCATTGTTTATGACCGCTACGGGCCGCCGGCCGCCGTGCTGACCCTGAAACGCCTGCCGCTGGCGCCGCTGGCGGGCGGACGGGTGCGGGTCAGGATGCGCTTTGCCCCGGTGAATCCTTCGGATCTGATCCCCGTGACCGGCGCCTATCGCCACCGCACCCGACTGCCGGCCGTCGCCGGCTATGAAGGCCTTGGCGAGGTGGTCGCCGCGCCATACGGCAGTCGGTTGGCCGCGGGCCAGCGGGTGCTGCCCCTGCGCGGGGGCGGCACCTGGCAGCGGTTTATCGATCTGGATGAGACCTGGCTGGTGCCGGTGCCGCCGGCAGTTGACGATCTGCTGGCCGCCCGCGGGTATATCAATCCGCTGACGGCGATGCTGATGCTCAAGCGCTGGCCGGTTGCCGGAAAACACCTCGTGCTGACCGCGGCATCGTCCTCCTGCGCCAGTCTGCTGGGGCAGTGGGCGCTGGCGATGGGCGCCCGCTCGGTGAGCGGGATTATTCGCTCGCCGCAGCACCGGGCGCGCCTGGAACAGGCCGGGATCTATCCGATCCTCGATACCGACCGGGCGCTGATGGAGAAGGTCAGCCAGCACAGCGATCTGGTGTTTGACGCGGTGGGCGGCGAACTGGCGAATACGCTGCTGTCGGTGCTGCCCGGGTCGTCGACCCTGATCTCCTATGGGCTGTTATCCGGGCGGCCGCTGACCCAGACGCGCGGTAGCGCGACGGTGCGCAAGTTTCATCTGCGGGAGGCGCTGCCGACACTCAGCGTGGCGGCGTGGCGGGCAGCGTTCGACGAAATCTGGCAGCGCCTGCCGACGACCTCCCAGCCGCCGGCCCAGCGTATAGCGTTGAACGACTGGCGGGCGGCGATTGCCGCCGCCGGCCAGCCGGGAAGAGGCGGTAAGATCCTGCTGGATTTCACCGCCGGTTAAGATTACTTTTTCTTTTCGCCCAGAGTAGGGGTTTCGTCAAAGAAGTTCCACGGCTTGAGCAGCGCGTGCGCCCACTCGGTCGGCATGATCGGCCACTCTTCGGCGCGCGCCACGTGGGTGGTGCCGGTGGTGATCCACACGACGTCATCGTGGTTAGTCAGCGACTCATCATCCTTCGCGTACTGGCCCAGGCCGGTATCGTGGGCGGAACGGTTCGGGTATTTCCCTTCCGGATATCGCTCTGTCGGGTGGTAGCGCGTCACCCACAGCTGTTTATCCATAAAGCTCAGGCGATGATATATCCACTCGTCCGGGGCGAATTTGGCGCCGGTCGCCGCCGGGTGCGTGCCGCCGGCGTAAGGGATAATCTGGTATGAGACCGGGTTGCCCATGCGGTTCTCTTTGCTGGTGTTGCTCAGCAGGCGGATAGTGCCCGGGTCGAATTTCTGCGCCGCTTTCTGCTCGCTGTCAATCGTGTACTGATTCACCTGCATAGTACTGGTGCGCGGGCCGCCGGCGGTGTTGGGCTTCACTTCCGGGTCCATCGCCACCAGGGTGTTGTTCTCGCCGTCCACATCGAGGTCGAGGCGGAAGTTATAGATGTGCTGGTGAGTGGTGCCGACAATATTATGGTCGATCAGCGTTCCGTAGCGGGTATCCTCTTTGGCGCTGGGGTCATGCATGGTCTTCGCCAGCACGCCTTTCACCGCTTCAATGCCGGTGGCGCCGGCGTCGATACCGATGGTGCCGTTGTCATGGAACACCCAGTCAAAGATATAGTCGTAGTTGCCGACGGTGCTGATCCAGCGTACCACCAGTTCCCGGCGTTCGGTGCTGACGTTGGGTTTGCCCATCTCCAGGTGCTTATACTCAGGCCCGGCATAGCGTTCGAATATGGCCACCGCGCCTGGAATAGTGGTTGGTTTGCCGGTGTAATCGGCGATAGTTTCGTCCAGCAGTACCGCATTTGACGGCGCATCTTTACCGCGTACAATCGGCGAGGTCAGGGTGCCCATGCCATAATCGCCGGAGTCCAGATAGGCTTTGAAATACCAGCCGACGTCCGGGTCGCCGTAGGGAACGATCATCCCGCCGAGGGAACCTTCATACATCACCTGGCGTTTTGTGCCGTTATCGTTGTAGGTCACCGTTGACAGAATTGGTCCGACGCGCGAGTTAAGACGCAGGTGGAAATCCCAGTTCTGCCAGTGAATGGTATCGCCGGTAATGGTGTAGTTTTTGCCTTCCGGTTCGGTTATCTCCAGCGGTTTCACCGCCGGGGCGTTGCGGTCGCGACCATCATAAGGACGGGGCTCCATTGGGACCGGGATCACCGGACCTTCTTCGATTTTGATGATTTTCTTCGCTTCAAGGTCGACCACCGCCACCAGGTTTTCAATCGGGTGCGCCCAGTAGTTGCCGTCGCCGGTATCCAGATAACTGACCACCTTCAGCAGACGCGCATCCTGCTGCAGGCCATCTTTGCCATCAAAAAAGCCAACGGTGAGCGGGGTGGTGACCACTTTGCCAGGATCGGTAATACCGTGCTTTTTCAGCACCTCAGCGAATTCGCTGCTGGTATTGATGATGTTCTGCACGCTGACAAAATCATCGAGCAGCACCATCCCGTGGGCGCCTTTGATCGGCGTCCAGGAAAGGATTTTTTTGTTTTGCAGATCGACCACGGCTTCAATGACGTGTTTGCCATCGAGCATCACCACATCGGCAGTGCGGGGAGCATCGACCGGCGTTCCCTGCAGGGCAAAGGCCCATACCGCCGCCTTGTCCGGCTCGTGTAAGGAAATCTCAGTAAAGCGGGTATTCGGCTGAAACTCCGGCGCGGCTTTGACAATGGTCACCGCTTCACTGATTTCCGCCGCCGAGAGCGAGTTTAACGGGTGCGGGCGCTTTTCCACCTGGAAGGTCTGATCGAGACCGGACTGGAAGACATCGTTGATAAAGGTATCGGAAACCCAGGCTTTACCTTCCTTCATTACCACAGGCACCTGTAGGTCAAGGGATTTACCGTTGACGATCGCCGTTTTGGCGCCGGGCTTTACTTTGACGTAAGCGCCGTCTTTTATCAGGGTGAACATTTGCGCGTAGTCATCCCACTGCACATCGGCGCCGAATTCCTGCAGCGTTTTATCCAGCGGTACCATGTGGGCTTCGCTACCGTGAGCGAAGACCGGTGATTGCCAGGCGCAAACCACCGCCACGGCCAGCGCCAGCGCGGTTTTACGAGGAGAAAATTTCAAGCCGTTTGCCATTGTGACCTCATCTTATTGTTGTGTTGTCTCTTGCCGCTGCGAATGTCGGCTTTGTCATCCTTAAGCTACCAGCCAGCGGCGCCGGGGCGTTTGTTTGCTTTTGCCAGCTTGTTTGTCAGTTTTGCCAGACGGGCGTAAAAAATGCCTCCGCAGAGGCATTGAGAACGTGCGCTGATTTTTTTGCCGGGTGGCGGCTGACGCCTTACCCGGCCTACGGTCCGTGCGGCCTGCCGTTAATTTATTCACCATTCTTGCTGGCCCGAGCCCGGGGGTACAGGGGGCGGCGGCGACTGGCCGCCCCCTGTGCGCTCCCTGCGCTATGCCAGGCATAACGCAG
>NZ_JH414802.1:195700-226869 GCF_000238715.1 Klebsiella sp. 4_1_44FAA | reverse complement strand
CTACCGTGAGCGAAGACCGGTGATTGCCAGGCGCAAACCACCGCCACGGCCAGCGCCAGCGCGGTTTTACGAGGAGAAAATTTCAAGCCGTTTGCCATTGTGACCTCATCTTATTGTTGTGTTGTCTCTTGCCGCTGCGAATGTCGGCTTTGTCATCCTTAAGCTACCAGCCAGCGGCGCCGGGGCGTTTGTTTGCTTTTGCCAGCTTGTTTGTCAGTTTTGCCAGACGGGCGTAAAAAATGCCTCCGCAGAGGCATTGAGAACGTGCGCTGATTTTTTTGCCGGGTGGCGGCTGACGCCTTACCCGGCCTACGGTCCGTGCGGCCTGCCGTTAATTTATTCACCATTCTTGCTGGCCCGAGCCCGGGGGTACAGGGGGCGGCGGCGACTGGCCGCCCCCTGTGCGCTCCCTGCGCTATGCCAGGCATAACGCAGACGATTAACCGGGAGCGCAATGTGCGCTGAAGCCACGGATAACATAAAGGACTTCCCGGGGCGAAACCGTTGCAAACCGATTGCAGTATCAATGGCTAAAGGGTCGGCCAACAGAGCGCCAGCGGTCTATTTTTCGCTATCACGCCGGGAAATCTCCCTGTTGACGCGCCACCAGGGTCAGAATGGAATACAGCGCCACCGCCTGCTGGTGCTGATTGAAAATCTCCACCGCCCATTCCACCACGCCGGTGGCTTTCTCATCGGCGCTGCGCTGACGTTTGACCGTTTTCCGCTTACAGGTGAGGCGAACCTGAATGGTGTCGCCCGGTTTGACCGGCTCAATAAAGCGCAGGTTTTCCATGCCGTAGTTGGCGATAACCGGCCCGACGCCGGCATCGACGAACAGCCCGGCCGCGGCGGAGATCAGGAAATAGCCGTGGACCACCCGCTCGCCAAAAATCGACTCGGCGGCGGCGATTTTGTCCATATGCGCGTAGAAATGATCGCCGCTCAGGCAGGCGAAGTTAACGATATCCGCTTCGGTCAGGGTTCGGCGCGGGGTTAATAAGCTGTCGCCAGGCTGAATCTCTTCGAAATATTTGCGGAACGGGTGAATACGGTCTTCGTTCACCTGGGCGCCGCGCACCCACTGTTGACCGATGGTCGCCAGCATCGTTGGGCTGCCCTGGACCGCGGTACGCTGCATATAGTGTTTCACCGAACGCAGCCCGCCAAGCTCTTCTCCGCCGCCAGCGCGGCCGGGGCCGCCGTGCACCAGCTGCGGCAACGGCGAACCGTGGCCGGTTGATTCTGCGGAGGATGCTTCATTCAGTATCTGAATACGGCCATGGGCGCGGGCGGCGCCGAGGTAAAACTCACGCGCCAGCTCGCCGCTGGCGGTGACCAGCGTCCCCGCCAGACTGCCGCCGCCGGCGCGCGCCAGCGTCAGCGCATGCTGGCGGTCGCGATACGGCATCAGCGTCGCCACCGGACCAAAAGCTTCAATGGCGTGAACCGCCGGCGTTTCATCCGGCTGTGAGCAGTACAACAGGGTCGGCGGGAAAAATGCGCCGGCCGCGCTGAGGTCCGCCTCTCCACCGAGCAGTACTTCGCAGCCAGCGGCTATCAGCTTATTGACGCTCTCCTGTACGTCCTGACGCTGTTCGCTATTAACCAGGGCCCCCATCTTAACGCCCTCCTGCGCAGGGTCACCGACGGTTACTTTATGCAGGCGGGAGATCAGTGCATCGCTAACCGCATTAATCTGAGCCAGTGGCACAATGATTCTGCGGATAGCGGTACATTTTTGCCCGGCTTTCGCCGTCATCTCGCGGACCACTTCCCGAATAAACAGCGCGAATTCCGGTTGCTCCGGAGTGACGTCTTCGCCTAACACGCAGCAGTTGAGTGAATCTGCTTCCATGGTAAAGGGAATGGATTTGGCTACCAGGTTAGGGTGCGCCCGTAGCTGCTGGCCGGTGGCGGCTGACCCGGTAAAGGTAACCACGTCCTGGCTATCGAGGTGGTCGAGCAGATCGCCCGCGCCGCCGCAAATCAGGCTGAGGGCGCCCTCCGGCACCAGGCCGCTGTCGACAATCGCTTTCACCATTGCCTGGGTGAGCTGGGCGGTAGCGGTTGCCGGTTTAATGATAGCCGGCATACCGGCAAGCCACGTGGGCGCCAGTTTTTCCAGCATTCCCCAGCAGGGGAAGTTGAAGGCGTTGATATGGACGGCGACGCCTGATTTTGATGTCAGCACATGACGCGCGGCAAAACCGCCCTGTTTGGAGAGCGGGATGAGCTCGTCTTCCGGCCACAGGATATCGTCCGGTAATTCTCGACTACCGAGCCCGGCATAGGTGAAAAGGGTACCGATACCGCCTTCAATATCCACCCAACTGTCGGCGCGAGTGGCGCCGGTTTGCGCGGAGATGGCGTAGAACTGGTCTTTCTGCTCCAGCAGGTGTTTCGCCACCGCTTTCAGCATCGCGCTGCGTTCAATAAAGGTCATCGCCTGCAGGGCTTTACCACCGCGCTCAATCGCGAAGCGGCGCGCCTGCGCCATATCCAGGCCTTCACTGGTCACCTCCCAAAGCGCCGCGCCGGTGATGGCGTGATGGATAGTACGGGCGCGGCCCCGGCCGGTCTGCCAGGCGCCGGATAAGTAGCTGGCTAACTGCTGCATCGCAAATCTCCAAATGTGTTACGTGTGATATCTATAAATAGTTCTTTTATGAATCATAAAATGCAAGCCCGTATTTAATAAATTATTAACATTGTGATCGCGATGGCGTTACGTCTTATGCTTAACTTACTGTATTAATTGTGGTTTACAAAAGGTTTTGCGGAGATTATCACAAAAAGAGCAAACAAAATTTGTGGTTTTATTTAACCAATATGTAACCTTCAATAAACAAAGTGATTCACATAAATGTTTTTGTTGTGAATATCGGAATCATAAAGGTGATGACGTGACAGAAGAACAACGCTTTGACCAGCGCATCGCGCAGGAAACGGCCATCGAACCGCAGGACTGGATGCCGGATGCCTACCGTAAGACCTTGATTCGGCAGATAGGCCAGCACGCGCACTCGGAGATCGTCGGCATGCTGCCGGAAGGCAACTGGATCACCCGCGCGCCGACGCTGCGCCGCAAAGCGATCCTGTTGGCTAAGGTACAGGATGAGGCTGGACACGGGCTGTATCTCTATAGCGCCGCGGAAACCCTTGGCTGCGCCCGGGAAGACCTGTATCAGAAGATGCTCGACGGGCAGATGAAATACTCCTCCATTTTTAACTACCCGACCCTCAGCTGGGCGGATATCGGCGTGATCGGCTGGCTGGTCGATGGCGCGGCCATCGTCAACCAGGTGGCGCTGTGCCGGACCTCCTACGGCCCCTATGCCCGGGCGATGGTCAAAATCTGCAAAGAAGAGAGCTTTCACCAGCGTCAGGGATTTGAAGCCTGCATGGCGCTGGCGCAGGGCAATGACGCGCAGCGGCAGATGCTGCAGGACGCCATTAACCGCTTCTGGTGGCCGGCGCTGATGATGTTTGGCCCCAACGACGACAACTCGCCGAACAGCGCCCGCAGCATGGCGTGGAAAATCAAACTGCACTCCAACGACGAGCTACGTCAGCGCTTCGTCGACAATACCGTGCCGCAGGTAGAGATCCTCGGTATGACCGTCCCGGACCCGGATTTGCAGTTTGATGAAGCCAGCGGCCACTACCGCTTCGGCGAAATCGACTGGCAGGAATTTAACGAGGTGATTAGCGGCCGTGGCATTTGCAATCACGAGCGGCTGGCCGCCAAGCGTAAGGCCTGGGAAGAGGGCGAGTGGGTGCGCGAGGCCGCGCTGGCCCATGCGCAAAAACAGCAGGCCCGCAGCGCGGCATGAGGAGAGACAACATGAGCAAAGTTTACTGGCCGTTATATGAAGTGTTCGTTCGCAGCAAACAGGGGTTATCCCATCGTCACGTCGGCAGTCTGCACGCCGCCGATGATCAAATGGCGCTGGAGAATGCCCGCGATGCCTATACCCGCCGCAGCGAAGGCTGCTCAATTTGGGTGGTGAAGGCCAGCGAAATCGTTGCTTCGCAGCCGGAAGAGCGCGGCGAATTCTTCGACCCGGCGGAAAGCAAAGTCTACCGTCATCCGACTTTCTATACCGTGCCGGACGGCATGGAACATATGTGAGGCGGCGATGAATATCCCTAACCCCGTAGCCACCTACGCCCTGCGGCTTGGCGACAATGGTCTGGTTCTGGCCCAGCGTTTAGGCGCCTGGTGCGGCCATGCTCCCGAGCTCGAGATCGATCTTGCGCTGGCCAACATCGGCCTCGACCTGCTCGGCCAGGCGCGCAATTTTTTAAGCTATGCCGCCGAGCTTAACGGCTGCGGCGACGAAGATACGCTGGCTTTTGGTCGCGATGAGCGCCAGTACAGCAACCTGCTGCTGGTGGAGCAGCCAAACGGCAATTTTGCCGACACCATCGCCCGCCAGTTCTTTATCGATGTCTGGCACGTCGCCCTGTACAGCCGGCTGGTGAACAGCCGCGACGCGCAGCTGGCGGCCATTGCCGCCAAAGGGCTGAAAGAGGTGCGTTACCACCTGCGCTTCAGCCGCGGCTGGCTGGAGCGTCTGGGTAACGGCACCGAGTTATCAAATCGCAAAATGCAGCAGGCGGTCGACAATCTGTGGCGCTTCACCGGCGAACTGTTCCTTGCCGATGAAGTGGAGCTCAGCCTGGTTGAGCAGGGTATTGCGGTTGATCCGCGTGAGCTTCAGGCCGAATGGCAAAGCGCGGTACACACGGCGCTGCTCGACTCCGGCTTACAAATCCCGCAGGAAGCGGCCTTCCGCAGCGGCGGCAAACAGGGGCTGCACAGTGAACATCTCGGCCCGCTGCTGGCGGAGATGCAATATCTGCAGCGTTCGCATCCCGGACTGCAGTGGTAAGTGAGGTGACTATGCAACGTCTTGCCGATATCGCTCCTGCAGAGGTTCGCACCATCTGGGGATTATTAAGCGCGATCCCGGATCCGGAAGTGCCGGTACTCACCATCACCGACCTCGGTATGGTGCGCAGCGTCGCGCGCCATGGCGACGGCTGGGTGATTGGCTTTACCCCGACCTATTCGGGCTGTCCGGCGACGGAGCATCTGCTGGGCGAGATCCGTACGGTCATGAGCGAGCATGGCTTTCTGCCGGTGCATATCGTCCTGCAGCTGGATCCGCCGTGGACCACCGACTGGATGAGTCAGGATGCCCGCGAACGCCTGCGCCAGTACGGCATCAGCCCGCCCCAGGGGCACGCCTGCCATGCGGATATGCCCGCTGAGGTGAGCTGTCCGCGCTGCGGCAGCGCCCATACCTCGCTGATTAGCGAATTCGGTTCCACGGCCTGCAAAGCGCTCTATCGCTGCGACAGCTGCCGGGAACCTTTTGATTACTTTAAATGTATTTGAGGTTGCCATGACGACGTTCCATTCGCTTAAGGTGGCGAGAGTCGAGCCGGAAACCCGCGATGCGGTGACCATCACTTTTGCGATCCCGCAAGCCCTGCAGGCGGAATACTGTTTTCGCCCGGGCCAGCATCTGACGCTAAAAGCCCGTCTGGGCGGCGAAGAACTGCGCCGCTGTTACTCCATTTGTCGCAGCCGCACGCCCGGCGAAATTAGCGTCGCGGTCAAAGCTATCGACGGCGGGCGCTTCTCGCGCTACGCCCAGCAGGATATCCAGCAGGGTATGGAGCTGGAGGTGATGGTGCCGCAGGGGCATTTCGGTTATCAACCGCAGGCCGAACGGCAGGGAGAATATCTGGCGATTGCCGCCGGCTCCGGGATCACGCCGATGATGGCGATCATTAGCGCGACGCTAGCGACCGAGCCGCAAAGCCGCTTTACGCTGATCTACGGCAACCGCAGCAGCCATAGCATGATGTTCCGCCAGGCGCTGGCCGATTTAAAAGACCGCTATCCGCAGCGCCTGCAGGTGATCCACCTGTTTAGCCAGGAGTCGATGGACAGCGATCTGCTACAGGGGCGCATTGACGGCGACAAACTGCGCCAGCTCGCTGACCATCTGCTGGATTTCAGCCGTTTCGACGAGGCCTTTATCTGCGGTCCGGCGGCGATGATGGACGAGGCGGAAGCGACGTTACGTGAACTTGGCGTAGCGGAGAAATCGATTCATCTCGAACGCTTTAATACCCCAGGCGGCAATGTGAAGCGGGCCGCTGGAGTGCAGGCGGAAGGGCGCACGGTGACCATCCGCCAGGACGGGCGCGATCGGCTTATCGCCCTCAGCGCCGAAGACGACAGCATCCTGGATGCCGCATTGCGTCAGGGCGCCGATCTGCCGTTCGCCTGTAAGGGCGGGGTATGCGCCACCTGTAAATGTAAAGTGCTGCGCGGCGAAGTGGCGATGGCCGCCAATTACAGCCTGGAAGCGGATGAGCTGGCGGCGGGCTACGTGCTGAGCTGCCAGTCGCTGCCGACCAGCGGCGATGTGGTGGTCGACTTTGACGCGCGGGGGATGGCATGAGTGACCTGCTGATCCACCGTCATGGCCGGGTGCTTCAGTTGACGCTGAACCGCCCGCAGGCCCGCAACGCGCTGAACAATGCCTTATTAACCCAGATTGCCGAGGCGCTGGAGGCGGCGGCAGTTGATGACAGCGTCGGCGTCTGCGTTATTCGCGGTAACGCGCGTTTTTTCGCCGCCGGGGCTGACCTTAATGAAATGGCGGAAAAAGATCTTCCTGCCACCCTGGATGATATTCGCCCACGGTTATGGGGGCGAATTGATGCCTTTACTAAACCGCTCATCGCCTCGGTCAACGGCTACGCCCTCGGCGCCGGCTGCGAGCTGGCCCTGCTGTGCGACTTGATTGTCGCCGGGGACAACGCCCGCTTTGGCCTGCCGGAAATTACCCTCGGCATAATGCCGGGCGCGGGCGGCACCCAGCGGCTGATCCGCAGCGTTGGCAAGGCGCTGGCCAGCCGGATGGTGCTGAGCGGCGAGAGTATTGACGCCCGCCAGGCGCAGCAGGCCGGGCTGGTCAGTGATATCCATCCGGCGGCGTTAACCGATGAGTATGCCCTGCAGCTGGCAACCACCATTGACCGCCATTCGCCGCTGGCGCTACGGGCGGCAAAACAGTCGCTGCGCCTGTCGCAGGAAGTCAGCCTGCAGGCCGGTCTGCAACAGGAGCGCCAGCTGTTTAGCCTGCTGAGCGCCACCGAGGACCGCCGCGAAGGCATCGACGCCTTCTTACAAAAACGTACCCCGGAATTTAAAGGACGCTAATCGTGGAAGCTTTCATTCTCAGCGCAGTGGAACAGGGCGTCATGACCATTACCCTCAATCGCCCGGACCGCCTTAACAGTTTTAACGACCTGATGCATCACCAGCTGGCGGAATGTCTGAAGCAGGCCGAGCGCGATGATGGCGTGCGCTGCCTGCTGATCACCGGCGCCGGCCGCGGTTTTTGCGCCGGCCAGGATTTGAACGACCGCAATGTCGACCCCAGCGGCCCGCCGCCGGATCTCGGCATGTCGGTAGAACGCTTTTACAACCCGTTAGTGCGCCGTCTGGCGGCGCTGCCGAAGCCGGTTATCTGCGCGGTTAACGGCGTGGCCGCCGGCGCGGGCGCTACCCTGGCGCTGGGCTGCGATATCGTGCTGGCCGCGCGTTCGGCCAAATTTGTGATGGCGTTCAGCAAGCTCGGCCTGGTGCCGGACTGCGGCGGCAGCTGGTTCCTGCCGCGGGTGGCCGGCCGTGCGCGCGCGATGGGGCTGGCGCTGCTGGGCGACAGCCTCAGCGCGGAACAGGCCGCGCAGTGGGGGATTATCTGGCAACTGGTGGACGATTCAGAACTGGCGGATACCAGTCTGCAACTGGCGCGCCATCTGGCGGCGCAACCGACGTTTGGTCTTGGGCTGATTAAAAAGGCGCTGCTGGCTTCTGAAACCAACAGTCTCGATGCGCAGCTGGACCTGGAGCGCGATTATCAGCGTCTGGCCGGGCGCAGCGATGATTACCGCGAAGGGGTCAGCGCGTTTCTGGCCAAACGGCCACCACAGTTCAGCGGGAAATAGATGATGACGACATCCTTAGTCAACGTGGCGGTGATCGGCAGCGGCACCATGGGGGCCGGCATCGCCGAAGTGGCTGCCGCCGCCGGGCATCCGGTGCGTATTTTTGATATTAACCCTAAGGCTGTAGACCTGGCGATAGAGGGTATCGCCGGGCGTCTGGCGTCACGCGTTGCGCGGGGCAAACTGGCGTCAGAGCAGGCCGATGCGCTGCTGGCGCGCCTGCATCCGGCCCACGATTTAGCCGCACTTGCCGATGCAGATTTAGTGATCGAAGCGGCCTCTGAACGGTTGGAGGTCAAAACGGCGCTGTTCACGCAGCTGGCGGCGATCTGCGCGCCGTCAACGCTGTTGACCAGTAATACCTCGTCTATTTCGATTACCGCTATCGCCGCCGGGGTCAAAAACCCGGAGCGGGTGGCCGGACTGCACTTTTTTAATCCGGCGCCGGTGATGAAGCTGGTCGAGGTGGTGAGTGGTCTTGCGACCTCCACAGAAGTGGTGGAGCAGCTGTGCCAGTGCGTAAGCGGCTGGGGGAAACAGCCGGTGCGCTGCCGCTCAACGCCCGGTTTTACGTTAACCGCGTAGCGCGTCCGTTCTACGCTGAGGCCTGGCGGGCGCTGGAAGAGCAGGTCGCCGCCCCGGAGGTTATCGATGCCGCTTTGCGTGACGGCGGCGGTTTTCCGATGGGACCGCTGGCGCTGACTGACCTGATTGGCCAGGACGTCAACTTCGCCGTGACCTGTTCGGTGTTTAACGCCTTCTGGCAGGACCGCCGCTACCTGCCATCGCTCCTCCAGCAAGAGCTGGCGCTGGCCGGGCGGCTAGGTAAAAAGAGCGGCCACGGCGTCTATCGCTGGCCCGCTGAGACACTGCCGGACGCGGCGCTGCCGCCGGTAATGATGGGTGCTGAATCCGTTACCGTCAGAAGTGACAATGTCACTGAATTAGACGATGTCTTGCTGCTGGAGACTGAAGGCGAGACCGCCCTGGCGCTAAGCGTTAAGCATCACCGCCCGGTGGTGGTGTATGACCTGTGCGCCAGCGATACGGTGGTGCTGGCCGCAGCGGCAACCAACGCGCCTGCGGCCACTGATAAGGCCGTGCATCACTTCCAGCAGCAGGGCAGAAAGTGCTGCGTATTGCCGATTATCCCGGCCTGCTGGTGTGGCGCACGGTGGCGATGCTGATTAACGAAGCGCTGGATGCGGTACAAAAAGGCGTCGCCAGCCCGCAGGATATCGATACCGCGATGCGCCTTGGCGTGAACTATCCGCATGGCCCGCTGGCATGGGGAGAACGCCTTGGCTGGCGGCGGGTGCTGCAACTGCTGGAGAACCTGCAACACCATTATGGCGAGGAGCGCTATCGCCCCAGTTCCCTGCTGCGCCAGAAGGCGCTGATGGAGAAGCACCATGAGCAATGATCCGTGGCGCAACGCGCGCGTGATGTACGAAAAAGATACCTGCGCCAGAAAGATGGGGATCGAACTTATCGAAATAGACGACGGTTTTGCGCAGATGAGTATGACCGTCTCGGCGGACATGCTTAACGGCCATCAAACCTGTCACGGTGGTCAGCTATTTACGCTTGCCGATACCGCTTTCGCCTACGCCTGTAACAGCCAGGGGCTGGCGGCGGTGGCCTCGGCGGCAAGCATTGATTCTCTTCGTCCGGCGTTTGCCGGCGACCGGCTGGTCGCCACCGCCAGAGTCAAACAGCAGGGCAAGCTGACCGGCGTCTACGACATCGAAATTGTTAATCAACAGCAAAAGATTGTGGCCCTGTTCCGCGGCAAATCGCACCGCATCGGCGGCACAATCACGGGAGACGTGTAATGCGCGACGCCTTTATTTGTGACGGGATCCGTACGCCGATTGGCCGCTACGGCGGCGCGCTGGCCAGTGTGCGCGCCGACGACCTGGCGGCAATCCCGCTGCGTGAGCTCCTGAGTCGTAATCCTGGGCTCGACCCGGCAGCAATTGATGATGTGATTTTCGGCTGTGCGAATCAGGCCGGGGAAGATAACCGCAACGTGGCGCACATGGCGACGTTGTTGGCCGGTTACCCGCATACCGTGCCGGGCACCACGATTAACCGCCTGTGCGGATCGGGTCTGGATGCCATCGGCTTTGCCGCCAGGGCGATCAAAGCCGGCGATGCCGATCTGCTGATTGCCGGTGGCGTGGAATCGATGTCGCGTGCGCCTTTCGTGATGGGAAAAGCCAGCGCGCCGTACCAGCGTCAGGCGGAACTCTTTGATACCACGATTGGCTGGCGTTTTGTGAACCCGCTCATGGCGCAACACTTCGGAACTGACAGCATGCCGGAAACGGCCGAGAATGTAGCTGAATTGTTAAATATCAGCCGAGCCGATCAGGACGCTTTCGCCTGGCGCAGCCAGCAGCGCACGGCGCAGGCCCAGCGCGACGGCATTCTGGCGCAGGAGATTGTGCCGGTGCAGATTGTCGGCCGGAAAGGGGCGGTTAGCGACGTGCGCGAGGACGAGCATCCGCGCCCGGAAACCACGCTTGAGCAGCTGGCGAAACTGAAAGCGCCGTTCCGCCAGGGCGGCGTCATTACTGCGGGCAATGCTTCAGGCGTCAACGATGGCGCCGCGGCGCTGATCATCGCCAGCGAACAGCAGGCCGCTATCCAGGGGCTCACGCCGCGGGCGCGTATCGTGGCGATGGCGACGGCGGGTGTCGAACCGCGCCTGATGGGACTGGGGCCGGTACCGGCGGTGCGTAAAGTGCTGGAGCGGGCGGGACTCAATATTAACGATATGGATCTGATTGAGCTGAATGAGGCCTTCGCCGCCCAGGCGCTGGGGGTGCTCAGACAGCTCGGCGTGCCGGACGATGCGGCGCACGTGAATCCCAACGGCGGCGCCATCGCGTTAGGCCATCCGCTGGGCATGAGCGGCGCGCGGTTAGCGCTGAGCGCCAGCCTCGAGCTGCAACGCCGGGGCGGGCGCTATGCGCTGTGTACGATGTGTATTGGCGTGGGTCAGGGCATTGCCATGATCCTCGAGCGAGTGTGAGCTAATTTACCTGCGAGTACCCTACAATGATAACTACTACAAAATTAGATCCGATTGAAACCGCATCGCGTGACGAACTGCAGGCCCTGCAAACCCAGCGCCTGAAATGGACGCTGAAGCATGCGTACGAAAATGTGCCGATGTATCGCCGCAAATTCGACGCCGCCGGCGTGCACCCTGACGACTTTCGGGAATTAGACGATCTGCAAAAATTCCCCTGCACCACCAAACAGGATCTGCGCGACAACTATCCCTTCGATACCTTCGCGGTGCCGATGGAGCAGGTGGTGCGCATTCACGCCTCTTCCGGCACCACCGGCAAACCGACGGTGGTGGGATATACGCAAAACGATATTGATAACTGGGCCAATATTGTCGCCCGTTCGCTGCGCGCGGCCGGTGGTTCAGCAAAAGATAAAATTCACGTCGCCTACGGCTACGGCCTGTTTACCGGCGGCCTTGGCGCGCACTACGGCGCGGAACGTTTGGGCGCGACGGTGATCCCGATGTCCGGCGGACAGACCGAAAAACAGGCGCAGCTGATCCGCGATTTCCAGCCGGATATGATCATGGTAACGCCGTCCTACTGTCTGAATCTGATTGAAGAGCTGGAGCGCCAGATGGGCGGCGATGCCCGAGGCTGTTCATTGCGGGTCGGCGTCTTTGGCGCTGAGCCGTGGACGCTGGCGATGCGCGCGGAAATCGAGCGCCGGCTGGGGATCACCGCCCTGGATATTTACGGTTTGTCGGAAGTCATGGGACCGGGCGTAGCGATGGAGTGTCTGGAAACCGTTGACGGCCCGACTATCTGGGAAGACCACTTCTTCCCGGAAATCGTCAACCCGGACGACGGTACGCCGCTGGAAGATGGCGAACATGGTGAGCTGCTGTTTACCACCCTGACCAAAGAAGCGCTGCCGGTGATCCGCTATCGTACCCGCGATCTGACGCGCCTGCTGCCGGGAACCGCGCGGACCATGCGCCGCATGGATCGCATCAGCGGACGCAGCGACGATATGCTGATTATCCGCGGGGTTAACGTCTTCCCCTCGCAGCTGGAAGAGGAGATCCTCAAGTTTGAACACCTGGCGCCGCACTATCAGTTAGAGGTCAATCGCCGCGGTCATCTGGATTCGCTGGCGGTGCGCGTTGAGCTGAAAGAGAGCGGGCTGGCGCTGAGTCATGAACAACGCTGCCAGATTTGCCATCAGTTGCGTCACCGCATTAAGTCGATGGTCGGGATCTCCACCGATATTACTATCGTCAACTGCGGCAGCATTCCGCGCTCGGAAGGGAAAGCCTGTCGGGTATTCGACCTGCGAAAAGCGGTGGTTAGCGGTTAATCCTCTCCCCGATAACCCGGCTGAGGCCTTTACGCCGTAAGCCGGGAATTTCCTGTGCTATGATTCATAAAGGAAAAATATAACAACAGAATGAATCAGATGAGTAAACTCGACGCCTTTATTCAACAAGCGGTGACGGCGATGCCCATCAGCGGCACGTCATTAATTGCCTCGCTGTATGGCGACGCTTTATTACAACGCGGTGGGGAAGTGTGGCTGGGCAGCGTCGCGGCGCTGCTGGAAGGATTAGGCTTCGGCGAGCGCTTCGTACGCACCGCGCTGTTTCGCCTCAATAAAGAAGAGTGGCTTGATGTTGTCCGCATCGGCCGGCGCAGCTTCTATCGCCTGAGTGATAAAGGGCTGCGCCTGACCCGGCGCGCGGAGCATAAAATTTATCGCGCCAGTGCCCCGGAATGGGACGGTACCTGGCTGCTGCTGCTTTCGGAAGGCCTGGAGAAAAATGTGCTCGCCGACGTTAAAAAGCAGCTGCTGTGGCAGGGATTTGGCGCGCTGGCGCCGAGCCTGCTGGCCTCGCCGTCGCAAAAGCTGGCCGATGTCCAGTCTCTGCTCCACGAAGCGGGCGTCGCCGAAAACGTCATCTGTTTTGAAGCCCATTCGCCGCTGGCGCTCTCCAGAGCGGCCCTGCGCAGCCGGGTGGAGGAGTGCTGGCATCTCACCGAACAAAATGAGATGTACGAGGCGTTTATCGCCTTGTTCCGACCTCTACTGCCGCTGCTGCGCGATTGCGACCCGTCAGAGTTGACGCCGGATCGCTGTTTCCAGATCCAACTGCTCCTTATCCATTTCTATCGCCGGGTGGTGCTCAAAGACCCGCTGCTGCCGGAAGAGCTCCTGCCGGCGCATTGGGCAGGGCAAACCGCCCGCCAGCTGTGTATCAATATTTATCAACGCGTGAGTCCCGGCGCGCTGGCGTTCGTCAGCGAGAAAGGTGAGAGCTCGGTGGGCGAGCTCCCGGCGCCGGGTCCGCTCTATTATCAGCGCTTTGGCGGTTTGCCGGGCGCATAAGGAGGTTGCATGCCGATATATCAGATTGATGGACTGACGCCGGTGGTGCCGGAGGAGAGTTACGTTCACCCGACCGCGGTGTTGATTGGCGACGTGATCCTCGGCAAAGGGGTCTATGTTGGGCCCAACGCCAGCCTGCGCGGCGACTTCGGGCGCATCGTGGTCAAAGACGGCGCCAATATTCAGGATAACTGCGTGATGCATGGCTTCCCCGGCCAGGATACGGTGGTGGAAGAGGAGGGCCATATCGGCCACGGCGCTATTCTGCACGGCTGCGTGATTGGCCGCAACGCGCTGGTGGGCATGAGCGCGGTGATTATCGACGGGGCGGTCATTGGCGAAAACAGCATTGTCGGCGCTTCGGCCTTTGTCAAAGCCAACGCCGAGATGCCCGCCAACCATCTGATTATCGGCAGCCCGGCAAAAGCGATTCGCACCCTGAGCGAACAGGAGCTGGCGTGGAAAAAACAAGGTACCCGTGAATACCAGGCGCTGGTGGAACGCTGTAAGCAGACGCTGCACCAGGTGGAGCCATTACGGGAAGTCGAAGCAGGGCGTAAGCGGCTGGCGTTTGATGAAAACCTGCGGCCAAAAGCCGCAACCTGAGGGGTAAAATTATGGCAGAGAAATTATCCGCTCACTGTCACTGCGGTGCGGTGGCGTTTACCGTGGAACTCAGCGACGGCTTCAACACCGTTCGGCGCTGTAACTGCTCATATTGTCGCATGCGTGGGGCGGTCGCGGTCTCTTCGCCGCGTTCAGGAATGGAGGTGGTACGCGGAGGGGATAAGCTCACAGAGTATCGCTTTAATACAGGGGAAGCCGTGCACTTTTTCTGCTCGGTATGCGGGATCTACACCTTTCATCAACGGCGATCAAACCCAGAGCAGTATGGGGTGAATGTGGCCTGCATTGACGGCGTTTCGCCTTTCGATTTCCCTTGCGTGGAGGTCAACGACGGCGTGAATCATCCAAAAGATGGCGGCGGAGGCGTGGTGGGGTATTTACGCTACGAGAAAAAGTAAAACTCTCCTCCCGCAGGAAGCGAGAGGAGTGAAATATTAGGCTGCAACCACGCTGTCGATGGCCGCTTTCGCGTCAGACTGCGCTTTGGCCGCGACTTCCGGGCCGTAAGCGATACCTTCGGCGAACACAAAGTTCACGTCGGTGATGCCGATGAAGCCGAGGAAGGTGGACAGGTATGGGGTGACCAGGTCGGTCGGAGTATCTTTATGGATACCGCCGCGGCTGGTAACGACGACCGCGCGTTTACCGGTTACCAGACCTTCCGGCCCTTTCTCGGTGTAGCGGAAGGTGACGCCGGCGCGAGCCACCAGGTCGAAATAGTTTTTCAGCTGCGTCGGGATGTTGAAGTTGTACATCGGCGCAGCGATAACAATCACATCGTTGCCTTTCAGTTCGGCGATCAGCTCGTCGGAAAGGGCCAGCGCTTCCTGCTGACGCGGAGTCAGCGGCGCGTCGCTCGGACGCAGGGCGCCAACCAGTTCGCCATCCAGAACCGGGATCGGATTGGCGGCCAGGTCACGCACGGTGATCTCATCGCCAGGGTGTTTTTCCTGCCATTGTTCAACAAAATAGTCGGAAAGCTGACCAGATTGTGAGTACCCTGCCAGAATACTAGATTTCAGAACTAATACTTTGCTCATGGGTGTTTCCTTTTTTTAATGTGATTGACGGGTCAATGCCCTGGTGCTTGTTGACACTGTATTCACAATCGCGCCACAGAGATAGCGCAATATATCGAATCCTATGTTCAGATTTTTTGAACAAGGCACGAATGACACAGATGTGATACTCTAAGGCAATACTTCAAAAGAGATTTTCCCGGCAGAGCTCTGCCCGATAACGCTATGACAGAACAACAAAAAATCACCTTCCCCCAGCTTTATCAACAGCTCGACGGCCTGATGCTGCGCGACAAAACGCGCTTTGCCCGCCGTCTACACGGCGTGAAGAAGGTTAAAAATCCTGAATCGCAACAGGCCATTCTGCAGGAGATGGCGCTGGAGATAAGCCAGGCAGCCGGTAAAGTCCTGCTGCGCGAAGCGGCGCGTCCGGCCATCACCTATCCGGAAAACCTGCCGGTTAGCCAGAAAAAACAAGAGATTCTCGAGGCGGTGCGCGACCACCAGGTGGTGATCGTCGCCGGGGAGACCGGTTCGGGTAAAACCACCCAGCTGCCCAAAATCTGCATGGAGCTGGGGCGCGGGCTGAAAGGACTCATCGGCCATACCCAGCCGCGTCGCCTGGCGGCGCGGACCGTCGCCAATCGTATTGCCGAAGAGCTGCAGAGCGAGCCGGGCGGCTGCATCGGCTATAAAGTCCGCTTCAGCGACCACGTCAGCGAAAACACCATGGTTAAGCTGATGACCGACGGTATCCTGCTGGCGGAGATCCAGCAGGATCGTCTGTTGATGCAGTACGACACCATCATTATCGATGAGGCGCACGAGCGCAGCCTGAATATTGACTTTCTGCTCGGCTATCTGAAAGAGCTCCTGCCGCGCCGCCCGGACCTGAAAATCATCATTACCTCGGCGACCATCGACCCGGAACGTTTCTCAAAGCATTTCAATAATGCGCCGATTATCGAAGTCTCCGGGCGGACTTACCCGGTGGAAGTGCGCTATCGGCCGATAGTGGAAGAGGCGGACGATACCGAGCGCGATCAGTTACAGGCGATCTTTGATGCGGTTGACGAACTGGGGCGCGAAGGGCCCGGCGATATTCTGATCTTTATGAGCGGTGAGCGGGAAATTCGCGATACCGCCGATGCGCTGAATAAGCTGGATCTGCGCCATACCGAAGTGCTGCCGCTGTACGCCCGCCTGTCCAACAGCGAGCAGAACCGCGTCTTCCAGCCGCACAGCGGAAGGCGCATCGTGCTGGCGACCAACGTGGCGGAAACCTCGCTGACCGTGCCGGGCATTAAGTACGTTATCGATCCCGGTACTGCGCGTATCAGCCGTTATAGCTACCGCACCAAGGTGCAGCGCCTGCCGATCGAGCCGGTTTCCCAGGCGTCCGCCAACCAGCGTAAGGGCCGCTGCGGCCGCGTTTCGGAAGGGATCTGTATTCGTCTTTATTCAGAAGACGATTTCCTGTCGCGCCCGGAATTTACCGACCCGGAGATTCTGCGCACCAACCTGGCGTCGGTCATCCTGCAGATGACCGCCCTGGGCTTAGGCGATATCGCCGCCTTTCCGTTTGTCGAAGCGCCGGATAAGCGCAATATCCAGGACGGCGTACGCCTGCTGGAAGAGCTGGGCGCCATCACCACCGATGCGCAGGCAACGGCTTATAAGCTAACCCCGCTGGGCCGCCAGCTCAGCCAGCTACCGGTGGATCCGCGTCTGGCGCGCATGGTGCTGGAGGCGCAGAAGCACGGCTGCGTGCGGGAAGCGATGATCATCACCTCCGCGCTGTCGATCCAGGACCCGCGCGAGCGGCCGATGGACAAACAGCAGGCCTCTGACGAAAAACATCGCCGCTTCCACGATAAAGAGTCTGATTTCCTCGCCTTCGTCAATCTGTGGAACTACCTCGGCGAGCAGCAGAAGGCGCTGTCGTCGAATCAGTTCCGCCGCCAGTGCCGGGTCGATTTTCTTAACTATCTGCGCGTGCGCGAGTGGCAGGACATCTACACCCAGCTGCGCCAGGTGGTGAAAGAGCTCGGCCTGCCGATCAACAGTGAGCCGGCGGAATATCGCGAGATCCATACTGCGTTGCTGACCGGTCTGCTGTCGCACATCGGCATGAAAGATGCCGATAAGCAGGAGTTTACCGGCGCCCGTAATGCGCGGTTCTCTATCTTCCCCGGCTCCGGTCTATTCAAGAAGCCGCCGAAGTGGACGATGGTTGCGGAGCTGGTCGAGACCAGCCGGCTGTGGGGGCGTATTGCCGCGCGCATTGAGCCGGAGTGGGTGGAGCCGGTAGCGCAGCACCTGATCAAGCGCTCATACAGTG
Source organism: Klebsiella sp. 4_1_44FAA (assembly GCF_000238715.1). Classification (NCBI taxonomy): domain Bacteria; kingdom Pseudomonadati; phylum Pseudomonadota; class Gammaproteobacteria; order Enterobacterales; family Enterobacteriaceae; genus Klebsiella; species Klebsiella sp. 4_1_44FAA. The sequence continues at coordinate 209,433 of NZ_JH414802.1, read as the reverse complement.
AGCCGCACTGGGAGCGGTCGCAGGGCGCGGTGATGGCGACGGAAAAGGTCACCGTCTACGGCCTGCCGATCGTTGGCGCGCGCAAGGTCAACTACAGCCAGATTGATCCGGCGCTGTGTCGTGAGCTATTTATCCGCCACGCGCTGGTAGAGGGCGACTGGCAGACGCGGCACGCCTTCTTCCGCGATAACCTGAAGCTGCGCGCGGAAATCGAAGAGCTGGAGCATAAGTCGCGCCGCCGCGACATCCTGGTGGATGACGAGACGCTGTTCGAGTTCTACGACCAGCGCATTAGCCACGATGTCATCTCCGCCCGCCACTTCGATAGCTGGTGGAAGCGGGCCAGCCGTGAAACGCCAGACTTGCTCAATTTTGAAAAGAGCATGCTGATTAAAGAGGGGGCGGAGCAGGTCAGTAAACTGGACTACCCGAATTTCTGGCATCTGGGCAACCTCAAGCTGCGGCTTAGCTATCAGTTTGAACCTGGCGCCGATGCCGATGGCGTAACGGTGCATATTCCGCTGCCGCTGCTCAACCAGGTAGAGGAAGCCGGGTTTGAATGGCAGATCCCTGGCCTGCGTCGCGAGCTCATTATCGCGCTGATAAAATCGCTGCCAAAGCCGGTACGGCGCAATTTCGTCCCGGCTCCCAACTATGCGGAAGCGTTTCTTGGCCGGGCGACGCCGCTTGAGCTGCCGCTGCTCGATTCGCTGGAGCGCGAGCTGCGTAAGATGACCGGCGTGACCATCGACCGCGAAGCCTGGCAGTGGGATCAGGTGCCCGATCACCTGAAAATCACTTTCCGGGTGGTGGATGATAAAAACAAGAAGCTGCAGGAAGGGCGCTCGCTGCAGGCGTTGAAAGACGCCCTGAAGGGCAAAGTGCAGGAGACGCTGTCGGCGGTCGCTGATGACGGTATTGAGCAGAGCGGGCTGCATATCTGGAGCTTTGGCACCCTGGCGGAAAGTTACGAACAGAAGCGCGGTAACTATAAGGTGAAAGCCTGGCCGGCGCTGGTGGACGAGCGCGACAGCGTGGCCATCAAGCTGTTTGATAATCCACAGGAACAGCAGCAGGCCATGTGGCGCGGTCTGCGTCGCCTGCTGCTGCTCAACATCCCGTCGCCGATTAAGTATCTGCACGAGAAACTACCGAATAAAGCCAAGCTTGGGCTCTACTTTAACCCGTACGGCAAAGTGCTGGATCTGATTGACGATTGCATCTCCTGCGGTGTTGATAAGCTTATCGACGAGGCGGGCGGTCCGGTGTGGACGGAAGAGGGCTTTAGTCAGCTGCACGATAAAGTGCGAGCCGAGCTCAACGACACGGTGGTGGAGATCGCTAAACAGGTCGAGCAGATCCTCACCGCGGTGTTCAATATCAACAAACGGCTGAAAGGCCGGGTGGATATGACCATGGCGCTGGGGCTGTCGGATATCAAAGCGCAGATGGGGGGTCTGGTGTATCGCGGCTTTGTCACCGGCAACGGTTTCCGCCGTCTTGGCGATACGCTGCGCTATCTGCAGGCGATTGAAAAGCGTCTGGAGAAGATGGCTATCGATCCGCACCGCGATCGGGCGCAGATGCTTAAGGTGGAGAGCGTGCAGCAGGCGTGGCAGCAGTGGCTGAATAAGCTACCGCCGAACCGCCGTGAGGACGACGATGTCCGGGAGATCCGCTGGATGATCGAGGAGCTGCGGGTCAGCTTCTTCGCCCAGCAGCTGGGCACCCCGTATCCTATCTCGGACAAGCGAGTGTTGCAGGCGATGGAGCAAATTACCCCATAGCCTGGCTGGTTGTCCCCGGTGGCGCTGCGCTTACCGGGGCTACTGGTCAGGCGTCCACGCTTAAGCGTTTACCCACGCCAGAGTAAAGCCGTCCCAGCCTTTAGTGCCCACGGTTTGCAGCGCCGTTGCCGTCAACCGTGGCTCGGCGCCCATCATCTCAATGAACTGACGCACGCCCTGAACGCGCTCGTCGGCGCTCTGTGGGTTGACCACTTCGCCGTCGCGTACCACGTTATCGCCAATAATTAAGGTTCCTGGGCGGGAATAACGTAGCGCCCAGCGCAGATAATGGGGGTTATTCGGCTTATCGGCATCGATGAAGATCAGGTCGAAAGCGGGACATTCGCCAAGCGCCTCCAGGGACTGTAGCGCGGGTCCCTCCCGTAGCGTGACCCGCTGGTCAACGCCCGCCAGCTGCAGATTCTCCCGCGCCACCTGGGCATGATGCGCGTCGGCCTCCAGGGTGAGGAGTTGGCCGTCTGCAGGAAGCTCGCGCGCCATCCAGATGGTGCTATAGCCGCCGAGGGTGCCGATCTCCAGTATCCGCTTAGCCTGGGTTAGCCGTACCAGCAGGGCGAGAAACTGACCCTGATTGGCGGCGACATCGTGTGCCGGGAGCCCGGCACGATGGTTGTTTTCCAGTACCCGATCGAGCACAGGATCGCCGGGAATTAAGGCCTTAATCAAATAATTGTCTACTGCCGACCACTGTTGTTGCATATGACGCTTCCCCATTTAGCTCCCTGATGAGTCAGACCAGCCGCCTCCCAGCGCCCGGTACAGATCGATCTGCGCCAGCAGCAGGTTGTTCTTCACCTGCACCACGCTAAGCTGGGTGGAGAACAGCGTTCGCTGGGCATCAAGCACATCCAGATAAGAAGAGTAGCCGTTACGGTAGCGGTTTTGTGCAATACGTAAGGTTTCCTGGGCAACGGTCTCTTGTTCCTGAAGCTCAGTTAACTGTTCGCCATAGCGACTGATGGCGTCCAGGCTGTCATTGACCTCTTTGAACGCGCTGCGCACCGTTTTCTCATAGCTATAGAGCGCCTGGTTGCGCTGGGCCATGGAGACGTCCACCTGGGCATTTAACGCCTGGCGGTTTAGCAGCGGCGCCAGAATACTGCCGCCAAGACTCCACAGCCGCAGCGGGTTGTCCAGCAGATCCGGCAGCGTCCGGTCCTGCAGGCTGCCGGTAGCGGTCAGGTTAATAGAGGGCAGCAGCTGCGCCTGCGACGAGGCCAGCGTGGCGTCGGCGGCCACCAGCTGGCGCTCGGCCTGAGCGATGTCCGGACGGCGGTTGAGCAAGGTGGACGGCAGCTGCGACGGCAGACGCAGCGGGGTAAGCTGGGCGAACTCGCCGCGTTTTACCGCGCCAGGGTTATCGCCGAGCAGCACGCTGAGCGCATTTTCCTGCTGCGCAATCTGGTGCTGTAGCGGCGGGATCTGCGCCCGCGTTGACCGCAGCTCCGAATCCGCCTGCATTAGCTCAAGGCGTGAAGTATACCCGGTTTCAAACTGACGTTTGGCCAGGCGCCACGCGTCTTCCCTTGATGTTAGCGTCTGCTGGGTCACCCGCAGCTGCTCATCCAGCGACAGCAGCGTGACGTAGCCAACGGCCACCGAGCTGGCGACGCTCAAATTGGCGGCGGCGGCGGCGGCTTTCTGCGCCTCAAGGCTGGCCCCGGCGGCGTTGGCCGCGCTGCGGTTCGCTCCCCAGATATCGACATCATAGCTGGCGGTCAGGCCGCCCTTATACAGTGTGCTGTGGATCGGCAGGCCGGTGGCGGCGGACTGCGTCCGGGCGCGGGTGCCGGTGAGGCTGGCGTCCAGTGACGGAAACAGGCTGCTGTCGGCGGCGTAAGCGCGCGCCTGATACTCATTCACCCGCTCGCGGGCGATCAGCACATCGCTGTTATAGCGCAGCGCCTGGTCGACATACTGATTGAGGGTACTGTCATGAAAATTGCGCCACCATACGCCCTCCACCGGGCTGGCCGGGCCAACGTCGGCCCGCCAGGCGGCAGGAATGGTCAGGGTCGGCTGCGCGCGCTGCACATCGGCGGATTGACAGCCGACCAGCGCCAGAACGATAGCAAGGGCGACCGGGCGGATCATGGTTGTTTCTCCGCACGGGTATCAATAGTCACCTGCACCGACATCCCCGGCCGCAGGCGTTCGCTGTTGTTTTGCCCGTCGTTGACCGTAATACGCACCGGGATGCGCTGGGCGATCTTGACGAAATTGCCGGTGGCGTTGTCCGGAGAGATGGCGCTGAACTCCACCCCGGTCGCCGGGGAGATACTCTGCACCTTGCCGTGGAAGGTCTCGCCGTTGAGCGCGTCTACGGTGAAGGTGACCGGCTGGCCAACGCGTACTTCGGCCAACTGGGTCTCTTTGAGGTTGGCAATCACCCAGTGCTGCGGCGGAACCAGCGAGGTCAGATGGGTTCCGGCGCTGACATAGGCGCCAAGACGCACCGAGATCTGCCCCAGCTGGCCGCCGGTGGGGGCGATAATCTGGGTATTCTGCAGGTCGATCTGCGCCAGCTCAAGCGCCGCTTTGGCGCTGGCCACGTCGGCCTCCAGCGAATCGCGATTGACGATGGTCGATTCACGGTCCTGGCGCGACATCTCCAGCGCCGCTTTCGCCTGCTCAATATCCGCCGCCCCTTGCGCCGCGCTGGCCCGCGCCGAATCACGTTCGCGGATCGACAGCGAACCGTCGGCGGTTAACTGCTGGATGCGTTTTAAATCGGCCTGGATTTTCAGATTCTGCGCGCGGGCGTTTTGCAGCGCGGCTTCATTCTTGGCGATCGTCGCCTCGGCGCTTTTGCGCTGTTGCAGGTTATTGCGCAGCGCGGCCTCTTTCATCGCCAGGGTAGCCTGGGCCTGATGCACCCGCTGTTTATAGATGCGATCGTCTATCTGGAACAGCACCTCGCCCGGCTGGACAATCGCGAAATCTTTGACGTTGACGGCGGTGATATAGCCGTTGACCTGCGGGCTAATAAAGGTGGTCTGCCCGCGCACATAGGCGTTGTCGGTAAACTGGCTATGACGAGTGAACGGCGGCAGTTGCCAGGCGTAGAGGATCACCAGCACGCCGACGAGGCCTATCGCCGCGGCGGTAAAAATGGAAACCACGCGAATATTATTCCGGGTGTTGGCCTGTTGTTTGGCCGCATCCTGCTGACTCATAACGACTCCAGAGATGAAATGATGATAATTATTTGCTGCCGGTAGCGCGTTGCAACGCGATACGGGCAGTCAGTCGTAAGCGAATTAAGCGCCAGAAAACCCACACTAGTGTCCCGGCGGAGATCGCCGCCGTCAGCAGATAGGTATCATTCCAGGCGAGAATATTGGCCTGCAGCGTCGCGGCGTTTTGCAGCAGGGTGGTGGCCTGAACGTTGAGCAGCGTACTGTCGCCAATCTGGCTCTGATACATCTGGCTGTACTGCTGCAGCCGCTCGACGATCAGCGGGTTCAGGGTGGTTATCTGGTCCGCCAGCTGGCTGGAGTGGAATTTCTCACGCCAGGTCTGGAAGGTGCCGAGGATCGCCGAGCCGAGCAGCCCGCCAATGTTCTGGCTCATACCGAACAGCACCGAGAAGCTGACCAGGTTGCGCGGGTCGGCAAACACGCCGCCAATCCCGGCGAGCATCGCCGGGGCCAGAAAGAAGGCGCTGCCGAAGCCGAGTAAAAACTGGCTGAACATTAATTGTTCCGGACGGGTGAGGGCGTTGGACTGGCTGTCGAGCAGCGAGGCTATCATGATCAGCGCCAGGGCGGTGGCGGTCGGCCAGTAGAGCTTCTGCGGGTTGAGCGTCAGACAGCTGGCAATGATCCCGCACAGAATACCGGCGAAAATCGACCACGCGAGGTTAGTCATCTGTTCGTTTTGCAGGCCAACGAACTGCAGCCAGCCGATGACCCCGGTGTTCTGCTCCGCCAACACGATGCGGATCAACAGCATAATCAGGCCCAGACGCACGATGCTGCCGCTGGAGAGCCATTTGGTATTGAGCAGGGGGTTGCTGCGGTTATGCTCGAAGGTAATCGCAGCGACGATCAGTATTACCGCCGCCGCCAGCGCCCAGCCGATCCACGACGCTTCAAACCACCACTCGAGCCGCCCCAGCGACAGCACGGCGCACACCAGCGCCATGCCGGGCGCCAGCAGAAAGAAGGTAATGAAATCCTTTTTTTCGAACACTTTTTTACGATCGCTTGGCGGCAGTTTTAGCGCGATGACGCAGGCCAGCGACACCAGCGCCAGGCCCAGCTCAAAGAAGTAGAGACCGCGCCATTCATCGGTCTGCAGCAGTTCGGTGGAAAAGAGGCGCGCCAGGGGAATGGCCAGCGACGAGCCGGTGATGCCGATAGTCAGCCCTTTCAGGCGATGGCGCGCAGGCCAGGCCTGTACCTGGTAGTAAATCCCCAGCGAGCTGAGCGCCGCGGCCACCATGCCATGGGCGGCGCGAACCATCATCGCTGAGCTGAGATCGTTGACGAAGAGGTGGAAAAAGGTGACCAGCACATAGAGCACCAGAAAGCCTTCGGTGAAAGCGCGCAGGCCAAACTGCTGGCGGAATTTCACCAGCAGCAGGTTGATGGAGACGTTGGTCATCACGTATACCGCCGGCAGCCAGGCGATTTCTGTCGACCAGGCGGCGAAGGTACCCTGCAGCAGCTGCAGGTTGGCGGTGACCACTGCGTTGCCCAGCGCGCCGGTGAGACATACCAGCAGACCGACCACGCCGTAGGCAAGGCGTTTCGCCGGACTGTGCAGCGGCGTCGACGGCGAACCGAGCAGAGCCGGTTTTTCATGCGGCGCCCAGTCATGCGGGGCGTAGGGGTTATCCTGGCGACGGGGCATTATTTCTTCTCCACTTCGCGCAACAGCTTTTCCAGCACCCGCTGGGTTTGCTCCTGCTCCTGTGGGGTAATCGCCGTCAGGATCTCTTCGCGCAGATCGTCAGCCACCGTTTTGACCTGTTCATAGAGGGCCTTCCCTTTGTCGGTGACCACCAGCAGTCGCTTACGTTTGTCGCTGGCGGTGGTGATGCGCTCAACCAGTCCGAGGGCGACCAGACGATGGATCAACGGCACAATGGTCGGGCTCTCCACCCCCAGCTCCTGCGCCAGTTCGCTTTGCGACAGCGGCTGCTGGTGGCGGGCGATGGACGCTACCGCCACCCAGCTGGCCTGGCTGAGACCGAGATTTTTCAGCCGACGATTGACCGCCAGCCGCCAGTGGTGCGCGGTGAGGTATAAAAGATGGGAGAAGGTAAGCTGTCGATTGTCCATAGGTCGTCTGTCAATATCGTTAGAGCTCTAACGATTTTATGCCGGATAACCGCCGGAGTTCAAGATGAAGGATAGAAATTGGTTAACGGTATGTACGTTAATTGTAGTTAATCTTCCGGCCGCGATCCGTGTCGTGCGGTCTGCTGACCGAGGATATTTTTATTCTGCGCCATCACCCAGGCGATAAAGGCCCGCAGGGGGGCGGGAATATGTTTCCGGCTTGGGTAGTAGACGCAGAAATGGTCGGCAGGATAGCGGTAGTCGGGTAACAAATGGACCAGGCTGCCGGCGCTCAGCTGCTGCGTCACCAGCGACTGATAGACAAAGGCGATGCCTAATCCGCTCTCCGCGGCCTGGATCATTGCGCTATCGGCATCGACGACCAGATCGCCTTTAACCGCGACCTCGCTAAGCTCGCCGCTGGGGCCAATAAACTCCCAGCGGTACTTCTCACCACCAGGAAAACAGCGGTTAATGCAGCGGAAATTAACTAATGACTGCGGGGTGTCGGGCTCTCCGGCTTCGCGTATATAGTCCGGGCTGGCCACCGGGATCAGCGATAGTTTCTCGCCAAAGGGGATGGCAATCATCTCTTTGGGCACATCCTGCGAATAGCGAATGCCGGCGTCAAAACCGGACTCGATAATATTGACTTTCCGATCGGTGGCATACAGTTCGAGCGTCACATTGGGACAGGCGTTTTTAAAGGCGATAAAATAGTCTTGAAAAAACAGGTCAATAACAATGCGCGGTAAATTAACTTTCACCACGCCTTCCGGAGTCAGACGGTGATAATTCAGACTGTCCACCACCCGGCGATAATCATTGACCACCGGCGTTATATTATTAAGAAATTCCTCACCCACTGCGGTTAATGACAAACTGCGCGTTGAGCGATTTAGCAGGCGCACGCCTAACTTTTCTTCCAGATGATTAATAGCGACGGTAAGGGCCGGTGGGGAAAGGTTTAACGCTTTAGCGGCCTGACGAAAACTGCCATGTTTCACTATGAGTATTAATATTTCTATTTGTTGCAGATCGGGCAAGGTTTTCATTGTTAATTTCCAGCTAACACCGCGTTCGGAATAGATTAATTGTTATCAATATGAAAGGGAAGTATATATTTAATGCCATTCAGCAATTAAGGAAAATAAGATGAAAACACGTTATCTTGGAAAAGAGAAGTTTCAGGTTTCCGCATTAGGTCTCGGATGTATGGGTATGAGTTTTGCCTATGGCGGCGCTGAAACGTCGCAGGCGATAAATACGATCCATGCCGCCATGGACATGGGCGTGACCTTCCTGGATACCGCCGAAGTATATGGTCCTTTCGATAATGAAGTTCTGGTCGGAAAAGCGATTAAAGGTTTTCGCGATAAGGTGCAGATTGCCACCAAATTTGGATTTCGTATTTTGCCGACCGGCCAGGGTCTGGAGCGGATGGCCGGCGTTGACAGCCGTCCGGCACATATTCGCGAATCAGTGGAAGGGTCGCTGAAGCGACTGAATGTCGAGACCATCGATCTGCTCTATCAGCACCGCGTCGATCCCGCGGTACCGGTGGAAGAGGTGGTGGGCACTATGGCCGATCTGGTTAAAGAGGGTAAAATTCGCCATATCGGTCTGTCGGAAGTATCTGCTCAGACGCTGCGCCGGGCCTGCAAGGTACATCCGATCGCTGCCGTGCAGACGGAATATTCGCTATGGAGCCGCGAGCCGGAGGCCGGTATTCTCCACACCTGCCGCGAGCTGGGGGTCGGCTTTGTGCCATACAGCCCGCTTGGCCGCGGCTTCCTGACGGGGACAATTACCGATCCCGGCGTTTTGGCAGCGGATGATTTCCGCCGCCATCTGCCGCGCTTCCAGGCCGAAACCATGCGCAAAAACCAGCTGCTGCTTGAGCGCCTGCAGCAGGTGGCCACCCGCTATGACGCGACCCTTGCGCAGATTGCCCTTGCCTGGGTGATGAGCAAAGGCGAGGATATCGTGCCTATCCCGGGGGCGAGGAAAATTGCTCACCTGCGCGACAATGCCGGCGCCGCGAATATTACCCTCGCGGCGGAGGACATCCTCACCATCGAACATATTTTCACTGCCGACAACGTCACTGGCTTACGCTATACCCAGGGCGACTTTGATTTAATCGAAAAATAATCCCCTACGGGCAGCGGATGGTTATTACTTGCGTGACGTTGTCACCTTTGCCGAACAACTCCTCGTCAGATAGCGCACATCCTCGGCGGTTAACGGCGCGGCAAAGAAAAAAGGGGCGGCGCAAGGCCACCCCTGATGCGGTTGCTGATGGGGATCAGCCCGGGTAGATGCCGCGGTCTTTACGCGCCATCAGGATGCGCTCGCAGGCCACGATATAGGCGGCGGTGCGCAGCGTACACTCTTTCTCGGCGGCTTTATCCCAGACGTGCACGATAGCGTCGGTCATAATGCGGTCCATCTTGGCGTTGATCTCCTCTTCGCTCCAGAAGAAGCTGGCCATGTCCTGTACCCACTCAAAGTAGCTGACGGTCACCCCGCCGGCGTTGCAGATAACGTCCGGCACCACGATCACGCCGCGCTCGGCCAGCACGTCGTCCGCTTCCGGATAGGTTGGGCCGTTGGCCCCTTCCAGCACCAGTTTGCAGGTCAGCTTCTCCGCGCGCTCGCGGGTGATTTGCCCTTCCAGCGCCGCCGGGATCAGGATGTCCATCGGAGTGGTCCAGAAGGCGTCTTTATCGATCTCCTGGGCGCCCGGGAAAACCGGCAATCTGCTTTTTCTCCGCCTGCCAGGCGGTGAGGGCGGCCATATCGATTCCGCCTTCGTTATACAGGGTCGCGGTATGATCCTGAATAACCACGATACGAGCGCCGACGCCGGCGAACAGGCGGGCCGCTTCGCTACCGACGTTACCAAAGCCCTGCAGCGCCACTTTGGCGCCTTCAATTTCGATACCGGCGCGACGGGCAACTTCCCGGCCGGTGACAAACACGCCGCGTCCGGTGGCTTTTTCACGACCGAGGGAGCCGCCGAGGTGGATCGGTTTGCCGGTGACCACGCCGGTGATGGTGGTGCCATGGTTCATGGAGTAGGTGTCCATCATCCATGCCATCACTTTGCCATTGGTGCCGACGTCCGGCGCCGGAATATCTTTCTGCGGCCCGATAATAATGCCGATTTCGCTGGTGTAGCGGCGGGTCAGACGCTCCAGTTCACCTTCCGACAAGGAGAAGGGGTCGACGCGGATGCCGCCTTTGGCCCCGCCGTAAGGAATATTGACCGCGGCGCACTTAATGGTCATCCAGGCAGAAAGTGCCATGACTTCGTTAAGATCGACATCCGGATGGTAGCGAACACCACCTTTACCCGGTCCGCGCGACAGATTGTGCTGAACGCGATAGCCCTCGAAGTGGCGGATGGTGCCGTCGTCCATTTGCACAGGAATGTCGACGATCAGCGCGCGCTTCGGATGGCGCAGGGTTTCCACCCAGTAGGCAAGATCGCCGAGATAAGGCGCGACGCGGTCGATCTGGCGCAGGTAGGTGGTCCATGGAGATGTACTACTTTCAGATGCGTAAGATAACTTTTCCATAAGAGTCCTGTTTCTCAGTGTTATTTATGTCGTGTAAAACCGTGGAATAGCTACAGCAGTAAACTCTGTGCAATGAATGGTATCACCAATTTTATAAAGCGGTATTTGACGGCAATTCCGATTTTTAAATTTTTGTTAGATTTTTTATTTTTAAGTGAATAACTACGCACGTCAACCACCCGCAAGCTGTGCATTTTAATTCACTTTTTATTCACTTAAGTGCATAAGAAAATATTTTTTCTATGTTTTTCATTATCTTGATGATCTTCAAAAAGTGAATAAATTGCTTTTGTCCGTATTGACAATCTTGTTGTTCACAGGCCAGCATTAGCCCACACAACAACATGGCATTAACCATGAATTAACAATTACCCGTAAAAAGAATAGGGCTTTATTTTTCTGTGGTGAATATTTTTACCATCGCAGCGGGCGCGCTCGTGTCCAAAATAAGCCGAGGGGCAGGGTTGATGTCGATTGTCCACCGCGACGGGAGCGTTTTCCGTCGTCTTACGTTCCGGAGATAAATTATGTCAGGCAGTATGACTCGCGAAGATTTTGACGCTTACCTGGTTCCCTGTTTTGCCCCCGCGCCGTTTATTCCGGTCAGAGCGGCGGGCTCCCGCGTCTGGGACCAGCAGGGGAAAGAGTATATCGATATGGCGGGCGGCATCGCAGTGAACGCCCTGGGCCATGCTCACCCGGCGCTGGCTCAGGCCCTGCAGGATCAACTGGCGAAACTGTGGCATATCGGCAATGGCTATACCAACGAGCCGGTGCTGCAGCTGGCGAAAACCCTCGTGCAGTCGACCTTTGCCGACAAGGTGTTTTTCTGCAACTCCGGCGCCGAAGCCAACGAGGCGGCCCTTAAGCTGGCGCGGAAATATGCCCACGATAAGTTTGGCGGTGAAAAAAGCGAAATCATCGCCTTCAACCACGCCTTCCACGGCCGCACGCTGTTCACCGTCTCCGTTGGCGGCCAGCCGAAATATTCCAGCGATTATGCTCCGCTGCCGCAGGGCATTACCCATCTGCCCTATAACGATATCGAGGCGGTCACCGCGGCGATCTCCTCGCGCACCTGCGCGGTGATCGTCGAGCCGATTATCGGCGAAGGCGGGGTGATCCCGGCGGACCCGGCGTTCCTGCAGGCGCTGCGTACCCTCTGCGATCGCCATCATGCCACCCTGATATTCGATGAGGTGCAGACCGGCGCCGGGCGTACCGGCCATCTCTACGCCTACCAGCATTACAACGTCGTCCCGGACATTCTCACCAGCGCCAAAGGGCTGGGGGGCGGCTTCCCGATCGGCGCGATGCTGGCGAAAGAGGCCTGGGCGCAGGTCTTCCAGCCAGGCACCCATGGCACCACCTTCGGCGGCAACCCGCTGGCGGCAACCGTCGCTAACGCCGTGCTGGCCCATCTCGATGCGCCGCTGCTGGCGGGCGTTGGCGAGCGCCATGCGCTGATCGTTGACCAGTTGAATGCGATCTCTGCCCGTTACGATGCGTTCAGCGCCGTGCGCGGCACCGGTCTGCTGATCGGCGCTGAGCTGGCGGGGCTGCTGCGCGGCAAGGCCAAAACGTTGACCAACCTGGCGGCGGAAGAGGGGCTGATCGCCCTGATTGCCGGCCCGGACGTGCTGCGCTTCGCGCCGGCGCTCAATATCCCGCTGGCGGATATTGCGGAAGCCTTCGTGCGCCTTGATCGCGCCGTTGCCCGCTTAACCCGCTAACCGGGAGGACGGCCTGTGATGCTATTTCGTCCCGTACGGGAAAACGATCTCGACGACATCGTCCGCCTCGCCGCGCGGCGGGGTCGGCATGACCTCTTTACCGCATGACGTCGGGCGCCTGGCGGCCCGGATCCGGCGCAGTATCGAGACCTTCGCCGGCGAACTGCCGCGCAGTCAGCAGGGTTTCCTGTTTGTGCTGGAGGACACCGCGCTGGCGCGGGTGGTGGGGGTGAGCGCCATTGAGGTCGCAGTGGGCCTGGATGAGCCGTTTTACAATTTTCGCATTCAGAAAACGGTGCGCGCCTCGAAAGCGCTGGGAGTCTATAAGCCCCAGGAGCTGCTTAATCTCAGCTATGACCACACCGGGCACAGCGAACTGTGTACGCTGTTTCTCGACCCGGCGTATCAGCGCAACCGCAATGGTCTGCTGCTCTCCAAGGCGCGCTTTTTATTTATCGCCGCCTTTCGCGAGTGGTTCTCCCCGCACCTGTTTGCCGAACTGCGCGGCTGCAGCGATGAGCAGGGACAGTCGCCGTTCTGGGATGCGCTGGGCCATCATTTCTTCGACATCCCGTTCGCCGATGCCGACCGGCTGACCGGCACCGGCATGAAAACCTTTATTGCCGAACTGATGCCGGCGTACCCGATCTATATCTCACTGCTGCCGGAAGCGGCCCGCGGGGTCATCGGTCAGGTGCATCCCAATACCGCCCCGGCGCGGGCGATCCTCGAGAAAGAGGGTTTCAGCTGGCGCGGCTCGGTGGATATTTTCGATGCCGGTCCGGTGCTGGAGGCGGACACCGATCAGATCCGCGCCGTGCGCGACAGCCAGAGCCTGCCTGTCCGGCAGCTGATGGGCGACCTGCCGGCGCCAACCCTCGTCGCCAACGGTCAATTCGACAACTTTCGGGCGCTGCTGGTGGCCCACGAAGAGCAGGTCTCGCTTGACAGCGCCGCGCTGGACGCGCTGCAGGTCAGTGAAACCGACCGCGTTTATACGGTAACCCTGAATCCAGAGGACAACAGATCATGGCGGTAAAAGCACAGTTTATAGCCGGGCAGTGGCTGCCAGGCAGCGGCGCAACGATGAGCAAACTGGCCCCGGAGGATCAGTCGCTGCTGTGGCAGGCGGCCAGCGCGGGGGCTGACGACGTCCAGGCGGCCTGCGCCGCGGCGCGCGCGGCGTTTTATCCCTGGTCGCACCGGCCGCTGGCCGAGCGTATTGACGTCGTACAGCGTTTTGCCGCGCTGCTGGAGACGCATAAAGAGGCGCTGGCGACCCTGATTTCCCGCGAGACCAGCAAGCCGCTGTGGGAGACC
>NZ_JH414802.1:172221-195392 GCF_000238715.1 Klebsiella sp. 4_1_44FAA | reverse complement strand
AGCGGACGGGCTTTCATGAGTCGACGCTGCCGGACGGTAAAGCGCTGCTGCGCCACAAACCGCACGGCGTGATGGCGGTCTTTGGCCCCTACAACTTCCCGGGCCACCTGCCCAACGGACATATCATTCCGGCGCTGATCGCCGGGAACACCATTGTGTTTAAACCCAGCGAGCTGACGCCGGCTACCGCTGAAATGACCGTCCAGCTGTGGCAGCAGGCGGGCATCCCCGACGGGGCGATCAACCTGCTGCAGGGCGGAAAAGCCACCGGCCAGGCGCTGCTGGAAAATCGTGATATCGACGGCGTGCTGTTCACCGGCAGCGCGGCGGCCGGTTTCCACTTCCATCGCTACTTCGGCGGCCAGCCGGAGAAGATGCTGGCCCTCGAGATGGGCGGCAACAACGCACTGATCGTCGCCGACGTGGCCGATATCGATGCGGCGCTGCATGTGATTATCCAGTCGGCGTTTATCTCTGCCGGGCAGCGCTGCACCTGCGCGCGCCGGCTGCTCGTGCCGCGCGGCGAGCAGGGGGATGCGCTGCTGCAGCGGCTGGTAGAGGCCAGCGCGCAGATCCGCGCCGGCAAGTGGGATGATCAGCCGGCGCCGTTTATGGGCGGGGTGATCTCTCTCGACGCTGCGCAGAACATGCTGGCGGCGCAGCAAAAACTGGAGGGGCTCGGCGGCAAGGTGCTGCTGCGCATGCGCCAGCCTGACCCGCGCTCCACGGTGCTGACCCCGGGGATCGTCGACGTCACCGGTATTGAGGTGCCGGATGAAGAGTACTTTGGCCCGCTGCTGACGATTATCCGTTACGACGGCTTCCCGGAGGCGATTCGCCTCGCCAATCAGACCCGCTATGGCCTGGCCGTCGGGCTGATCTCCAGCGATGCGGCGCAGTTTGATCAGCTGGCGGACGAGGCGCGAGCCGGGATCGTCAACTGGAACAAGCCGCTGACCGGCGCATCGAGTAAAGCGCCGTTTGGCGGGGTGGGCGCCTCCGGCAACCATCGCGCGGCAGCGTGGTACGCCGCCGACTACTGTGCCTGGCCGATGGCCTCTCTGGTCAGCGATACGCTGACGCTTCCGGCGACGGTATCGCCGGGCCTGCCATTCTGATAACGGATCCTGTGAGGACATATGTCTGGTTTTGAAGCAAACTTTGATGGCCTGGTCGGCCCGACGCACCACTACGCCGGACTCTCCGTCGGCAATGAAGCCTCGCAAAATAACCGCGATGGTCTCTCTAACCCTAAAAAGGCGGCGCTGCAGGGGCTGTATAAAATGAAAGCCCTGGCCGATCGCGGCTTCGTGCAGGGCATTCTGCCGCCGCAGCCGCGGCCGAATCTGCGTCTGCTGCGTGAAGTGGGTTTCCAGGGCAGCGATGAGCAGGTTATCCGGCAGGCGGCCCACGCGGCGCCGCAGCTGCTCTCCGCCTTCAGCTCCGCCTCGTCGATGTGGACCGCCAACGCGGCGACCGTCTCACCGTCGGCGGACAGCGCCGATGGCAAAGTCCATTTCACCGTCGCCAACCTGAACAATAAGCTGCACCGTATGCAGGAGGCGCCCACCACCTCGGCGATCCTTGGCGCCACGTTCGCCGATCCGCGCTACTTTGCCCACCATGCGGCGCTGCCGCAGCATGGCGACCTCGGCGATGAAGGGGCGGCCAACCATAACCGCTTCTGCCGGGAATATGACCGGCAGGGGGTGCAGTTTTTCGTCTATGGTCGACGCGCCAGCGGCGGTATCGCCCCGGTGAAGTATCCGGCGCGGCAGACCCTCGAGGCCAGCGAAGCGGTGGCCCGCCTGCATCAGCTGGATCCGCGCTACACGGTGTTTGCCCAGCAGGCGCCGCAGGCTATCGATCGCGGCGTGTTTCATAACGACGTCATCGCGGTCAGCAATCGCCATGTGCTGTTCCACCATCAGCAGGCGTTTGTCGATCAGGCGGCGGTGCTGACCACGCTGCGGGCTAAAAGCGACAGTCTGGATATCCCGTTCACCAGCGTGGAAGTGCCGGACGAGCGGGTTTCGCTCGATGACGCCGTGGCCTCATACCTGTTCAACAGCCAGCTGCTGAGCAAACCAGACGGCAAGATGCTGATCGTGGTGCCGGAGGAGTGCCGCCAGCGGGAAAACGTCTGGCGCTATCTCAGCGATCTCGCCGCCGATAGCGCATCGCCGATCGATGAAGTGGCGGTCTTTGACCTGCGGGAAAGCATGCGCAACGGCGGCGGCCCGGCCTGTCTGCGGCTGCGGGTGGTGCTCAACGAGGCGGAGCGCCAGGCGGTCAACGCCCATAGCCTGATGAACGACGAACGTTATCAGCAGCTGACGGCATGGGTGGAAAAACACTATCGCGACCGGCTGCATGCCCGCGATCTGGCGGACCCGCAGCTGCTGCGCGAGGTTTATCAGGCGCTGGATGAGCTGACGCAGATCCTGCGCCTGGGCGCGGTCTATGATTTTCAGCGTTAAGGAGCGGCAGATGGAGCACCTGGTTAACGATTTACTGCACTGCCGCCTGCAGGCGTGGACCTTTCCGGCGGGCATCGAGGCCCGCTGGCTGGGCGAGGGCATTTTACAGCTGCTGCCGACGGCGCCGTGGCGCCAGGCGACGATCCTCTCCGCCGGCGTGCATGGCAATGAGACCGCGCCGATTGAACTGCTGCTGCAGCTAACCCACGATCTGAGCCAGGGGCGGCAGCCGCTCACGCAGGCGCTGCTGATCGTCTTTGGTAATCTGCCGGCGATCCGCGCCGCGCGCCGCTATCTGCATAACGACCTGAATCGCCTGTTCGGCGGCCGCCATCTGGCGGTCACCCCGGGAAATGAGTCGCGGCGGGCTTTTGCGCTGGAGCAGGCGGTGCAGGCTTTTTATCGCGCCGCCGATGCGGCGGGGCCGGTCAACCGTGGTCATCTCGATATGCACACCGCCATTCGCGGATCGCTGTATCGCCAGTTTGCGCTGCTCCCGGCCCACGCCGGGGATTTTTCGCCCGATTTCTATCAGCTGCTGCAGGCCAGCGGGATGGACGCCGTCGTGCGCCATACCGAAGCGGGCGGCACCTTCACCCATTTCACCTGCGAAAAGTTCGCCGCGCAAAGCGCCACCCTGGAGCTGGGGAAAGTGATGCCGTTCGGCGCCAACGATCTCAGCCTGTTCGCCGCCGCCGACGCGGCGATCCGGGCCTGGATCGCTGACGCGCCGCTGCCGCCGCGCGACAAAGCGCCGGTGGACTACTTCCTGGTCGAGGAGAGCATCATCAAGCGCGAGGGGGAATTTACGCTTAATCTCGCGGCAGACGTTGAAAACTTCACCGCGCTCCCGGCAGGGTATGAGATCGCCCGCCAGGCAGAGAAACGTTGGGTGGTGCAGGCCCGGGCCCCCTATATCCTCTTTCCCAACGCCGGGGTCGCCACCGGCCAGCGCGCCGGGCTGTTGCTCCGCGCCGCTGCCCTTCGTCTCCCGCAACCAGCCTGAGGAAACACCATGACTGAACATCAACATCAGGCGTCACCTGCCGCCGGAGGTGAAGGCGCGTCACAGCTTAAGCGCGGGCTCAGCGCCCGCCATATCCAGATGATTGCCCTCGGGGGCGCCATCGGCACCGGGCTGTTTATGGGGGCGGGGCGCAACATCGCCGTCGCCGGCACCTCGATCCTGGTTATCTATGTGCTGGTCGGGTTCTTTACCTATATGGTGATGCGGGCGATGGGCGAGCTGCTGCTCACCCGCCATGACTACCGCTCGTTTGCCGACTTTGTCGGCGAGTATCTCGGGCCGCAGGCCAGCTTTTACCTCGGCTGGACCTACTGGCTAAGCTGGGTGGTGACCTGTATCGCCGACGTGGTGGTCTGCGGGAGCTATATGCAGTACTGGTTCCCGGAACTGTCGGCGTGGATGCCGGCCCTCAGCATGCTGGCGATCCTGTTCCTGCTTAACCTGCTGTCGGTGAAAATGTTCGGCGAGGCGGAGTTCTGGTTCGCCCTGATCAAGGTGATCACCATTATCGCCCTGATCGGCACCGGCGGCTGGATGATTGCCACCGGCTGGACCTCCCCGGACGGCGTGACGGCCTCCCTCAGCCATCTCACCGACCCGACGGCCTTTATGCCCCACGGCATCACCGGCTTTTTCGCCGGCTTCCAGATAGCGATCTTCTCCTTTACCGGCATTGAGCTGCTGGGCACCATGACGGCGGAGACCCGCGATCCGCAGCGCATTTTGCCCAAGGCGATCAATGCTCTGCCGCTGCGGATTATCATCTTCTATCTGCTGTCGATGGTGGTGATCATCGCTGTCGCCTCGTGGCCGGGGGTGTCGGCGGAGACCAGCCCCTTCGTGACGCTGTTCGCCAAGGCCGGGCTGCCTGCCGCCGCGGCGGTGATTAACTTTGTGGCGCTGACCTCGGCGATGTCCTCGGCCAACAGCGGGGTCTTCTCCAGCACCCGCATGCTGTACGGCCTGTCGGTGGAGAAGCATGCGCACTGGCAGTTTCGTATCCTGTCGCGCAGTACCCGCATTCCGGTGCGCAGCCTGCTGTTCTCCTGCTTCTGCATGCTGATCGGCACGCTGTTGCTGTTTCTGGTGCCGAACGTGATGACCCTGTTCACCATCGTCTCGACCCTGGCGGCGATTATGGTGGTGTTCAGCTGGGGGATGATCCTCGTGGCCTATCTGGTTTACCGCCGTCAGCGTCCGGACCTGCACGCCGGGTCGATCTTTAAGATGCCCGCCGGGGTAGTGATGAGCTGGGTGAGCCTGCTGTTCTTCGCGTTCGCTATCTTCATCATGATCTTTGACCCGGACACGCTGCTGGCGCTGTTGGCTTCTCCGCTGTGGTTTATCGCGCTGTGGGGCTTCTGGAAGCTGAAGCAGCGGCGCGAGGGGCAGCTTCAGCTGGACAACCAGAGCGCCTGACACCCGCCGGCCCTGGCGGCCGGCTAAGCAGGGGGGAAGACTTGACGCCTGTTTGTGCCCGGTGGCGGCTGGCGCCTTACCGGGCCCATGCTTACCGGACCTGGGATAAGCGGTTTCCCCCGCCGCGCGATCTCTCCCCAGGCCCGCGCAAGCGCAGCTCCGCCGGGCGGGATAGTCGGCGCCGTAGTAGCCCTGGCGGGCTGCGGTCAGGCGCTTTCCGCCCGGGAGGGGGCCGTGCTCAGCGCGGACTTCATCCGGCTGGCGCAGAATATCGCCAGGAGCGAAATCGCCACCGTAACGCCCAGATAAATGGCCACCGGCCGCCAGTCACCGTCATATTTTGCCAGCAGACCGGTGGCGATAAGCGGCGCGGTTCCCCCGGCCAGCGCGGCGCCCAGCTGGTAGCCGAGGGTGATCCCGGTATAGCGCACATTGGCGCTGAAAATCTCAGAGCACAGGGTGCCGAGCACCGCGGTTACCGGCGCCCACAGGATGCCGAAGGCAACGATCGTCGCCAGCATGATGCCCCAGCCGGTGCCGGTGTCGAGCAGCAGGAACCACGGGACGATAAACAGCCCCAGCAGCACCACGCTCAGGGTGTACATCTTTTGCCGACCCACCTTGTCTGACAGCAGCCCCATCAGCGGGATCATCACGGTGGCCACCAGCGCGCCCAGGGTCACGGATTCCAGCGCCTGCGACTTCTGATAGCTCAGGGTGGTGGTGGCGTAGCTGACTACAAAGGTGGAGAAGATATAGAAGGGGGCGGTCTCCACCACTTTCAGGCCGGCGGCGATCAGCACTTCCCGCCAGTGGTGCTTGAGCGTATCGCGCAGCGGGGCCTTCGCCACCTGGCCGGATTTTTTCACCTGCTTAAAGGCGGGCGTTTCGTCGATATCTTTACGGATCCACAGGCCGAGAAAAACGAGGACGGAGCTGAGCAGGAACGGTATGCGCCAGCCCCAGGCGAGAAACTGCGCCTCATCGAACAGCGTCATCAGCGAGACGATAAATGTCGCCATCAACATGCCGATGGTCACCCCGGCCTGGGGAATGCTGCCGAAAAAGCCTTTCCGCTTTTCCGGCGCGTATTCATAGGCCAGCAGCAGCGCGCCGCCCCATTCGCCGCCGATACCCATGCCCTGAATAATGCGCAGAGTAATCAGCAGGGCCGGCGCCCAGAGGCCCACCATCTCGTAGGTGGGCAGCAGGCCGATCGCCACCGTGGCGCTGCCCATCAGCGACAGGGTCAGCACCAGCGTCTTCTTGCGGCCGATGCGATCGCCGATATGGGCGAAAATCACGCCGCCGATGGGGCGGATAAAAAACGTCAGCGAGAAGGAGAGCCAGGAGAGGATCAGGCCGATAACCGGGTCGACCATCGGAAAGAAGATTTTGTTGAACACCAGCGCGGCGGCGGTGCCATAGAGAAAATAATCGAACCATTCGATGGCGCTGCCTGTCAGGCTCGCGATCAGTACCTTCTTGTTTTTCTGCAGAATGGATGCAGTGTTGTCTTGTGGATTGCTCATTACGAAACGTTCTCCCGCCACGGTAAATAGGTCAGGTGTCACTCTGTGTAAACAGGGTGCAACCTGGTGTGAAAAAGGTTGTGTAATTGTTAAGCAACTTAGGGTTGAAGGTTACAATTGGCAAGTTCATCGCTGGCAAACTGGGCGACATGGCGAGGTTTGGCGTGGTGTAACCGCGACGCTATTTTTTATTTTCCACCTGATTTTGCTGTTTTTTGTTATTTTCATAGTGAGTTGTTCAGGTGCAACCCGCCTGTTTTTAGATGTTTCTTGTTATTTCAAAATGGTTACAAATTAACGCCGCTTTGCCTCCCGCGAGGCGGCGTTTATGATGGCGAAAGCATCCTCTCCGCTCGGCTGAGAGGGAATTAAGGAGACAGAATGGCAGAACAATTTCCCCGGCTGTCGGCGGCGACGCTGGCGGCGGCTAACCAGGTCGGCGCCTGGCTGGCGCAGGACGATCTGGCGATGCTACCCGCGCTGCCGCAGGTGGACGTGGTGGTGCTGGCCGGCAACGCCGTGATCCCGACCATCGACGCCGCCTGCCGGCTGGCGGCGGAACGGGAAGTCCCGCTGCTGATCAGCGGCGGCGTGGGACATTCTACGAACTATCTCTACGAGGCGGTGCGCCAGGATACCCGTTACCGTATGTTGCCGGTGGTGGGGCGTCCGGAAGCGCATGTTCTGGCCGATATTGCTCATGACTACTGGCAAATTCCGCGCTCGCGGCTGGTGGTGGAGGACCAGTCGACCAACTGCGGCGAGAACGCCCGTTTTACCCGGACCACGCTGGAGAACGGGGGGATCCCTCATCGTCGCGGGATCGTCATTCAGGACCCCACCATGCAGCGGCGAACCATGGCCACCTTCGCCCGCGTCTGGCAGGGGGTGACGACGCCGCCACAGTGGCTGAGCTTTCCCGGCTGCTCGCCGGTGCTGGAGCAGACCGATGGTCAACTGGGGTTCGCGGGCGGCGGGGCGGGGCTGTGGCCGGTCGCCCGCTACCTGGCGCTGCTGCTGGGCGAGCTGCCGCGCCTGCAGGATACGCCTGAAGGATACGGTCCGCGGGGGAAAGACTTCATCAGCCACGTCACCTTCCCGCCGGAGATCATCGATGCCTGGCGACAGCTGCGGGAGGACGCCCAGCTTGCCGGGGCGCTGCAGGCCCGCACCCTCGGCTGAAAACTGCCCGTTTGCGGCAGATTTATCGCAAACGGGCAATTTGTGTTATTGGAATGTAACCTCAAGCGGGCATTTTTGGCCCGTTTTTATGAATCAGCTCACAGAACTGCGTCAATGTGCTGCCGAACAGCGGCTTATCCGCCCGATATTTAACAAAAAATCACCTGTTAAATACAAATGCACCACAGGAGCAGCCATGACAGCACCCGTTCAACACCCGATGTATATTGATGGCCAGTTCGTTTCCGGTCGCGGCGACGGCTGGATCGACGTGCTTAACCCGGCGACCGAAGCGCTGCTGTCGCGGATCCCGGACGGGACTGCCGAAGAGGCGCGGCTGGCGATTGACGCCGCCGAGCGCGCCCAGCCCGGCTGGGAAGCGCTGCCGGCCATTGAGCGTGCGGGCTGGCTGCGCAAAATTGCCGCCGGTATCCGCCAGCGTGCCGACGAGATCGCCGGGCTGATTGTCGCTGAAGGCGGCAAGATCCAGCAGCTGGCGGCGGTGGAGGTTGCGTTCACCGCGGACTATCTCGACTATATGGCAGAATGGGCGCGCCGTTACGAAGGTGAGATCGTGCAGAGCGATCGCCCGGGGGAGAATATCCTTGTCTTTAAACGCGCGCTGGGGGTGACCACCGGGATCCTGCCGTGGAACTTCCCGTTCTTTCTTATCGCCCGCAAGCTGGCGCCGGCCCTGATCACTGGAAATACCATTGTCATTCAGCCCAGCGAATTTACGCCCAATAATGCCATCGCCTTTGCCGAGATTGTCCATCAGGTTGGGTTGCCGAAAGGGGTCTTTAACCTTGTGCTTGGCCGCGGAGAAACCGTTGGCCAGGAGCTGGCCGGCAATCCGAAGGTGGCGATGGTCAGCATGACCGGCAGCGTGGCGGCGGGAGAAAAAATTATGGCCGCTGCGGCGAAAAATATCACCAAAGTGTGCCTCGAGCTCGGCGGCAAAGCGCCTGCCATTGTAATGGACGATGCGGATCTGGAGCTGGCGGTGAAAGCGGTAGTGGACTCGCGGGTGATTAACACCGGGCAGGTGTGTAACTGCGTCGAGCGGGTCTATGTTCAGCAGGGAATATACGACCGCTTCGTCAACCGCCTCGGTGAGGCGATGAAGGCCGTCCAGTTTGGCGACCCGGCGACGCGGGATGACATCGCGATGGGGCCGCTGATCAACGCGGCGGCGCGGGACCAGGTGGCGGGCAAAGTGACGAAGGCGGTGGCGCAGGGGGCGCGGGTGGCGCTGGGCGGTCAGCCGCTGGAGGGCAAAGGCTATTTTTATCCGCCGACCCTGCTGTTGGATGTACGTCAGGAGATGGACATTATCCATGAGGAAACCTTCGGTCCGGTGCTGCCGGTGGTGGCCTTTTCGACCCTCGATGAGGCGCTGGCGATGGCCAATGACAGCGATTATGGCCTGACCTCCTCAATCTATACCCGCGATCTGAACGTGGCGATGAAAGCGATTAAGGGACTGAAGTTTGGCGAAACCTACATCAACCGTGAGAACTTTGAGGCGATGCAGGGGTTCCACGCCGGCTGGCGTAAGTCGGGGATCGGCGGCGCAGATGGCCGCCACGGCCTGAATGAGTACCTGCAGACCCAGGTGGTCTATCTGCAGGCCTGAGGCACTCCACACAGAACCGGCGGACAGCGCAGGCTGTCCGCCGTTCACTTAGCGGGCAAATTTCTCCAGCACGCGGATCAGTTGGGTGACAAAGCCGTATTCGTTATCGTACCAGGCGACGGTTTTCACCAGCTGTACGCCGCCGGCCTCCACAATCTCCAGCTGGGTAGCATCGTAGATCGAACCGAAATGGCTGCCGATGATATCGGAAGAGACGATCTCCTCTTCGGTGTAACCAAAGGATTCATTGCCCTCAGCCGCCTGCCTCATCGCCTGATTGACCTCATCCGCAGTCACCTTTTTCTCCAGCACCGATACCAGCTCCGTCACTGAGCCGGTTTTGGTCGGTACGCGCTGGGCATGGCCTTTCAGCTTACCGCTCAGGGCAGGGATCACCAGGCCAATGGCTTTTGCCGCGCCGGTAGTGTGCGGGATAACGTTTTCCGCCGCCGCCCTGGAGGCGCGCAGATCTTTTCCGCGCGGCCCGTCCACCAGCGACTGGGTGCCGGTATAGGCGTGGATGGTGGTCATGGTGCCTACGGTGATGCCGAAGGCATCCTGCAGAACTTTGGCCATCGGCGCCAGGCAGTTGGTGGTGCAGGAGGCCACGGAGATGATGGTGTCATCCGGGGTCAGGGTGTCATCGTTGACGTTGTAGACGATGGTTTTCATCTCGCCGGCGGGGGCGGAAATCAGCACTTTGCGCGCGCCTGCCTGGAGATGGGCTTGCGATTTCTCGGCCGAGGTGTAGAACCCGGTACACTCCACAATCACCTCGGCGCCTGCCGCCTGCCATGGAATATGCTGCGCCTCTTTTTCGGCATACACCGTAATGGTTTTGCCGTTGACGATCAGCGCATCTTCGGTAAAGTCGACGCTCCACGGGAAGGGGCCGTAGTTTGAATCATGCTTCAACAGGTAGGCCAGCACCTTTGGCGAAGTGAGGTCGTTGATAGCCACCACTTCCAGGCTGCTGTCGACTTCTAATAAACGACGTAACACCAGACGTCCGATACGACCAAATCCATTAATCCCAAGTTTACTCATGGATATTCTCCGGTTGGTAAAACGACTCGATGTGATGAAACTCCTCCAGGCTTAGCCCTGTCCCCCTGATTGGTCAACTGACAATCTGTGCGCTTTGCCAGGGCCTGCGGGCCGGAGAGGGGAAAAGTGAATGTTTTCCCGGTCTTTTTTGCCCGTGACGGCAGGGAATGATTTTTGTTACCAGAGATGAGGGGGCTGCCTGCTGGCGAAACGACGAAAAGCGTCTATGCTTAACTATTGAATAGCTTAGTAAAAAATTGACGTTAGACGAAGGGAGAGGTTATGGGATTCTGGAGAATCGTTTTCACTATCATTCTGCCGCCGCTGGGTGTGCTGCTGGGAAAAGGCTTCGGCTGGGCGTTTATTCTCAATATCATTTTGACCCTGCTGGGCTATATTCCTGGCCTGATCCACGCCTTTTGGGTGCAGACCCGCGATTAAAGGCTGACCCTCGCCGCCTCCCCCTGAGACCTGTTCAGGGGGGCATCAGGCACTCTTTATATAACAGCGTATTATCCTTCGACCAGTAGTGCCGGGTCTCCTCTTCCAGATCGACGATCCACTTAAATACCCCGGCGCTGGCGAGATCCCGGCAGTACTGTTCAAAGTTAATGGCCCGGGCAAAGTGGCGGATAACGGCGGCCCTGGTCAGACAATGGCTGGCCTCAGCGCGAACGCGCAGCAGCCCGCGGGCGCTTTTTACCGAGACCACCTCGTCGTTTGCCATTACGAAATTCATATTGCCGGTGGAAACAAAATAGATGTAGTAGGAGACCTGATGCCGACGCAGTTCATTGGCGAAGGTGGCATAGTCGGCGTCAGAACGCGCTTGCTCAAAAAAATGACCCAGCCTGACCAGCAGTTCCATTTCGATCCTTATCGTGTCGCTGTGTGCGGCTTTGGCCGATAGCGGCAGAAACCATTCACTAAATAACTTATTCGCATTTTAATAATATAGGCGCGTTATATTAATGGTTATTGCGTAACTGGAACACGGTTTCAAGTGTTACAATCTATTGCAATCGTTTGGCTACCTGGTCAGCGATGCGTAAGCGAACGGCGAGGCGGGAACGAGGAGACAAGCGCCGGCGGGGAAGGCCGCCGGCGGGAAAACGGCGCTACTTCTGAATCAAATAGCGAATGGTTGGGCCATCCTGTTGAATATCCAGCACCGTGTAGCCGTGGTTCCTTGCATCAAGCGGAATGTTATTGATCGACTGCGGACAGTCGCTGACCACTTCGAGGATCTCGCCTTTTTGCAGGGAAGGCATTGCCTCCAGGGTAGCGACCGCCGGATACGGGCAGGGTTCGCCGACCATATCCAGGCGATAATCAGGGATGATGTTTTTCATGCGCTCTCCTTCACGGTCCGGACCGCCGCCTGGCGGCGGAAAAAATGTCTCTCCCAGGCGATCACCAGCAGCAGGGCGATCAGCAGCAGTAGATAGGTGGCCAGTAGTCCGCAAAAGGGACCGAAGGCGTTCAGCAGGTTGACTTTCTGCCAGTGGGTGGCGAGCGGGGCGGCGATATCGTCCCAGCACCAGGCGAGCAGCGTTGAGCCGATGACGTTGCCCAGCCCAACCCACCAGTAGTGAACCTGGCCCTCCACCGCCCGGTACATCCAGCCGGTCTCACAGCCGCCGGCCAGCACGATGCCAAAGCCAAATAGTAGCCCGCCAATCGCCGCATTAGGACCGGCCCACATAATTTTCGGCGCCATCCCCAATTGCACATAGCTGAAGATACCGATGGCGCTCGCCGCCATGCCGAAGATAATCGCCTTCGCCATCACCGTCCGGCCGGTGATCCACATATCGCGAAAGGCGGAGGTAAAGCAGATCTGCGCGCGCTCAATAAGCAGGCCAAAGGCAATGCCAAACAGCATCGCCAGGCCGAGCGCCGGGTGGTCTGCGGCGGTGAGCAGGCCCCAGCCGATCATGGCGAAAAAGACCACCATCCCCTGGCGGAAACGGCGGCGCGCCTGCTGCGGTTTTTGGGTTAAGGGCGAGGCGGCGGACACTTTTTGCATTTTTACCGGGATGCGAAAAAGGGGCAGCAGCGTGAAGCGGGCGCCAAACCAGGAGCCGATGGCGGTGGCGATGGCAAACAGCCAGGCGTGCAGGGAGAACTGCGGAATGCCGGTGAAGAAGGCCGCCAGGTTGCAGCCCATCGCCAGCCGTGCGCCGAACCCGGCGATGATGCCGCCCGCCACGGCCTGCGCAATGCGGAGCCGGCTGCGTGGCAAGCGCAGTTTGACGTTATTCGCCCACAGCGCGGCGGCCAGGCAGCCGCCGAACATGCCGATGATCATCCTGCCATCGATGCGGGTCAGCGGCGACCCTTCGAGATGTATCAGCTGGTAATAGCCCCACTGTTCGCTGTGGACGCCCAGCAGCTGCAGCAGCTGACCACCCCAGCGGGTGAATTCGCCGGTCACCGCCCAGAAGGTGCCGGTGATGCCAAAATAGTAGGTAGAGAGAATGCCCGCGGCAATGACCGCCGGGACAGGAGACCAGAACCGGATAAGCCAGGCCTGTTTGAAGGATTGCCATGTCATAAAAATGCCTCTGAACTCAGAAGGTATTAACGGTCGATGACCGACCAAAGGGGGCAAATAGTACCCGCCTTAGCGCCTGCTTTCTCTGTTTTGGATCAAGGCCCTACGCTTGCGTCAGCACGGCAACCAGCGCCAGCAGCGCGGGCAGCGCCTGAATATAGAGAATTTTGCGGCTGGCGGTCAGCGCGCCGAAAATCCCGGCGGCCAGCACGCAGGCCAGGAAAAAGATAACCACCTGCACCCCCGGCGCCCCCAGCCACAGCCCCCATGCCAGGCCGGCGGCCAGAAAGCCGTTATACAAGCCCTGGTTGGCCGCCAGCACCCGGGTCTGCCGGGCGAAATCGGCGCTGAGGTTAAAGGCCCGGCGCCCGGCGGGGGCTTCCCAGAGAAACATCTCCAGCACCAGGATGGCGAGATGAATAATAGCGACCAGCGCAACGAGGAGAGTGGCTAACACAGCGGTCCTTAACGATTAGAGAAATGTTTCTCCAGTATAACCGCAGGCGCTCACCAGGCGAGAGGGCGACTGCTATAGTGCAGATAGCGTCATATTTTCCCGCCGCGAAGAGCGTCGGTTTATCTGATTGCCCTTTGGTTTAGCTAAGCGGTGCTAGCATGCCGGGTTCTTTTTACGGGTATGGCATAGGTTACTGAATGGTAAATAAATTATGGATTTTGTTATCAGCGCTACTAATGGTTGCCATGCCGTCGGCGCAGGCCGGGGAATTAAACCTCTATTCGATGAATACCGGTTCCTATGTCTATCATATGACGGGTAACCACGGACAATATAACGAACATTTCAATAACAACTTTTTCTCGGTGGAGCGCAAGTTTTCTCAGGATTCAAAATACAGCGTGCTGGTCGGAACGATGAAAAACAGCTTTGACGATCGCTGCCTGACTCTCGGCGTGCGCCGCGACTGGCTGAAAAACGATACCGGCTGGGTACTGAAAGGGGTGTATGCCTATACCGGGGAATTTTTCTTTGATGCCTTCAGCCACTGTGGGGATTCCGGCACCTACCGCACCGCCAAAAAAATCACCGGCATCGGTTTTTCGCCCTACCTCTATCATGGCCTGCAATATAATTTCACCGATTATTTCGGTGTGGAAGGCGGCATTATTGTGCCGGCGATCTTTGTGATGAGTGTTCAGTGGAGCTTTCGCTAGACGCTTTATTTCCCGGGAAAAGAGCAGGCCACCACAGGTGGCCTGATACTAACGACCTGGCGGCAGGAATTAATGGAAGCCGAGACGGATCAGATCCAACGGGCAGAAGCGGCCCTCGCAGCCGTCGATTTCAACGCAGTCCGCCCGGCGCAGCTGCTCAGCGGTTTTCCCCTCGCCATGGATAGCTTTAATCACGCCCGTCGTCCCGTTACCGGCGATCATTACCATGCTGCCGGTAGCAATAGCGTTACGATTACGGTCATAGGTTTTCATGGTCTCCTCCTCAATAAACCTGGGTGAAAGCAATGATTAAGCGCGCAAATTAATACCGCTTTCTGCCTAAAAAAGTTTTGAGGATAATCAAATTTATTTTAATAACCACCTGAGCATAAAGGCAAGAAGACCTTCTGTTCGCCTCCATCGCATCGCCTGCGCGGCGAGGGGATGAAGCGTGATACTGTCCGTCATATGTCAGCCAGGTTACTGTTTTATGACCAGATTATTAACCTTGCCAGCCCGCGGAAAATAGCGAAAGATGGCACTATTCGGGCATCAACGGTGCCAGTGCCTGTCCTGAGGGAGCCATGAGTCAAGACGTCACCGCGAAGATGTTAAAGCCCGATTTTGATAGTGAAGTTTCCGGCCTGGTGCATGGCTATTTGTTTCATGAACAGCGCCCCCCGCAGCCGATCGCCTCTGGCGAGGTCTGCGCCCGCTATCAGGCGCTCGCCGATGACAAGGCGTTTATCTGGTTACACCTGAATCTTAATCATGCCACCGCCGAGAAATGGTTAACCAGCCACTTTCCGGTGGCCGATTTTTTCTTCGAGGAGATCCGCAGCGGCTCGCACACCACCCGCATTGAGCGACAGGGGGAAAATCTGTTCGCTGTGCTTAACGATGTGCTGTTTCGTCCGCAGGATACCAGCGCGGAAACCGCCACGCTGTGGCTCTACTGTAGCCCCAGGCTGGTGGTGACGGCGCGCTTCAAACCGTTGCGGTTTATCGAATGGATGCTGCCGCGCTTGCAGACGCTCAGGGTGAACACGTCTACTGAGCTGCTGGCCTTTCTGCTGGAGGAGCAGGAGGAGGTGCTGGAGCAGGTCGTCCGCCAGGCCAGCCGCCATGTTGACCTTATTGAAGAGCGTCTTCTGAGCAATCACGTGCAGCGCAACCGGGCCGATCTGGCGCGGCTACGGCGGATGCTTTTACGCTTCCAGCGGCTGCTGGCGCCGGAGCCGGCGGCGATGTTCCGGCTACTTAACCGGCCGCCGGCGTGGATGGATCGCGCGGTGGTGCAGGCGTTTCGTCAGTTCACCGAAGAGTTTAGCGTGGTGCTTAACGATCTGTCGGGCCTGATCGAGCGCATCAGTCTGCTGCAGGAGGAGATTGGCGCCCGCCAGCTGGAGCAGAGCAATCGCACCCTCTATACCCTGACGGTGATCACCGTCCTCGCGCTGCCGATTAACATCGTCGCCGGTTTCTTCGGCATGAACGTCGGTGGGATCCCGCTGGCAAGCAACCACCACGGGTTTATCCTGCTGGTGGTGATTGTCGCTGTCTTTACCCTCGGCGCCGGTTACCTGGCGTTTCGCCGGCGCGATGACCTGTAGATTGCGCGTCGAATCAGCTGAGGCTGCGCAGGGCGGCAATCAGTCCTTCGACACCGCGTTCCAGCTTCTCGCGCGGGCAGCCGACGTTGAGTCGCAGAAAGCCGTTGCCCTCAGGACCATAGGTATAACCCGGCATAATCGCCACCTTCTGTTCGGCGATCAGCGCCTGCTGTAGCGCGCGATCGTCAACGTTGAGCGGGCGCAGGTCGATCCATGCCAGGTAGGTGGCCTCCGGCGGCTGCCAGCAGAGCGCGGGGAAGGCGTTGTTGAGCGTGTCGGCGACATAGCGCATATTCGCCTGCAGGTAGTCGCGCAGGGCATCGAGCCAGGGAGCCCCGTCGCGGTAGGCGGCGATATGGGCGACCAGCGCCGGCACGGAAGGGGAAGAGAGCCCGTCGCGACCCTTTAGCGCCTGCAGGTAGCTGTCGCGCTCGTTCTCTTCGGGGATAAAGCCGTAGGCCCCGGTAAAGGCCGGAATATTGAAGCTCTTCGAACCGGAGGTGAACAGCGCCCATGGTCCCTGAGCGACCTCGCTCCACGGGATATGGCGGTGTTCGCCCCAGGTCATGTCCATATGAATTTCGTCGCTAATCACCCTGACGCCATGTTTTTGACACAGGGCCGCCATGGTCTCCAGCTCCTCGCGACGCCAGACTTTCCCCGTTGGGTTGTGCGGGCTGCACAGCAGCAGCAGGGTATTCTTTGGCTCCGCCAGCGCCGCCTCCAGGCGGTCCATATCGCAGCGCCACCGATTATCCTTCAGGATCAATGGCACCGGGGCAATCCGCCGCCGGTTAGCGGTGATGGTGTTATAGAACGCATCGTAGGCAGGGGTGTGGACCACGACGCCGTCGCCTTCTTTCGACCACTGGCGGATGGTTTCCGCCACCATATAGATAACCGAGGGTCCGTAGACCACAGATTGCGGATCGATGTCGCTGTTAAAGCGGCTGGCGTACCAGTGGGCAATCGCCCCGAGAAACGCCTCGTTGCGCCAGCGGCTGTAGCCGAACACCCCGTGGGCCAGCCGCTGGCTAACGGCGTCGAGAATACAGGGCGCGGTGGCGAAATCCATATCGGAAATAGTGAACGGCAGCAGATCGGCGGCGCCAAACCGGTCGGCGACATAGTCCCATTGCGTGCACCAGGTGCCGTGGCGATCGATAGGGGTGGCAAAATCAAACATTGGAGCTTCCTTAGCGAGCGCCCCCTCCGTAGCGGAGGGGGACTAGTGGGATCAGGCCTGCACGGTATTCATCAGCGTGGCCATCTCATCTTTTACCGACTGTACCTGCGGGCCAATAACCACCTGCAGATTATGCTGGTTGAGCTGTACCACCCCGATGGCGCGATGGGCTTTCAGCGCGGCGGCGTCCACTTTGCTCATATCGTGCACCGACAGGCGCAGACGGGTAATGCAGTTATCCAGCGAAACAATGTTCTCTGCGCCGCCGAGCGCCGCCAGAATCGCCGGTACGTTATACCCGGATTTGCCGATGGTACCGGCGACGGCTTTCTCCACGCTGGCGGCAGTGTCGATGTCGCGACCCGGCGTTTTCAGATTGAAGCGGGTGATGGCGAAGCGGAAGATGGCATAGTAGACCGCGAACCAGATAGCCGCCACCACCGGCACCAGATACCACTTGGTGGCCAGGCCATGCAGAATGCCAAACACCACGAAGTCGATGATATTGCCGTCGGTGTTGCCGATGGTTACCCCGAGCACCGCCATGATGGTAAAGCCGAGACCGGTCAGCAGCGCGTGGATGACATACAGGACCGGCGCGACAAACAAGAACAAGAACTCCAGCGGCTCGGTGGTGCCGCCGACCACGCAGGCGATGACCCCGGAGATCAGCAGGCCTTTAATTTTATGTCGGTTTTCCGGACGGGCGCAGTGGTACATCGCCAGCGCGGCTCCCGGCAGGCCGCCGAGGAATGCCGGCATTTTACCCTGCGACAGGAAACGGGTGGCGCTTTCGGCGAAGCCGTGGGTCGTCGGACAGCTCAGCTGCGCCTGGAAGATGGTCAGCGCGCCGCTGACGCTGTGGCCGCAGACGTCGAGGGTGCCGCCGGCTTCGGTAAAGCGGATCAGCGCCACCAGAATATGGTGCAGGCCAAACGGCAGCAGCAGTCGCTCGCCGGTGCCGAAGATCATAGGCCCAAAATCCCCGGCGCTGTTGATCATCTTCCCGAGGGCGTTGATCCCCATAGCGAAGACTGGCCACACCAGCGGGATCGCCAGCCCAACCAGCCCCAGCACCACGGTGGTGACGATCGGCACGAAGCGGGTGCCGCCGAAGAAGGCCAGGGCGTCCGGCAGGCGAATGTTATGGAAGCGTTCATGCAGCAGCCAGACGATAATCCCGGCGATCACCGCCCCGAGGATCCCGGTATCGATTGACGGAATGCCGATAATGTTCTGGATATTGTTGGCCTTCAGGATCGCGGCGTCGGTGGTGGGCAGAATACCCTTCGCGGTCAGCCAGAAGTTGACCGCCAGGTTCATGACCGCGTAGCCAACGAAGCCGGCGAAGGCGGCGACGCCTTTGTTCTCTCGCGCCAGACCCAGCGGGATGGCGATACAAAACATGACCGGCAGGAAGCTGAAGGCAAAGGAGCCGACCTTGCTCATCCAGATAAAGATGGCCTGCAGCAGCGGCATATCCAGCCACGGCAGCAGAGTCAAAACATCGTGACTGCTTAGCGAGCTGCCGATCCCCAGCATGATCCCGCAAAACGAGAGCAACGCTACGGGCAGCATGAAGGTTTTTCCCAGCTGCTGGAAAAATTCCCATAAGGTGATTTTTGGTGCTGTTTTCGCCGTCATAGCACGGTTCCTGATTCATAAGTGGTCGGGAGAACTAACGCCACGGCAAGATAAAACGTTTTATCACTTTTTAGTGCGATAAAAATCACATATTCAAGCGATAATAAGGTTTATAAAGATCGCACAATGATAAAACGATTTATCGACAGGCAAGGGAGTCAGCCAGCAGGTTATGGCAATCGCAAAAAAGATCACCATCAATGATGTGGCGCTGGCTGCCGGCGTCTCGGTGAGTACCGTTTCACTGGTACTGAGCGGCAAAGGGCGCATCTCCAGCGCCACCGGCGAGCGGGTTAATCAGGCTATCGAACAGCTGGGATTTGTGCGCAACCGTCAGGCGGCCTCGCTGCGCGGTGGGCAGAGCGGGGTGATTGGCCTTATCGTCAGCGACCTGTCAAAACCGTTTTATGCTGAATTAACCGCCGGCCTCACCGATGCCCTGGAGAGGCAGGGGAAAATGGTATTTCTCACCCAGGGAGGCCGCAGCGGCGAGAAGATGGCCCAGCGGTTTGATACGCTGGCGGCGCAGGGGGTGGACGGGGTGATTATCGCCGGGGCGATCGACCGCGGGAGCGAGCTGCGCGAGCGGGCGGCGGAGGCGGGGGTGCCGCTGGTGTTTGCTTCCCGCGCCAGCTATCTTGACGATGTCGACCTGATCCGCCCGGACAACATGCAGGCGGCGCAGCTGGTGACGGAGCATCTTATCCGCCGCGGCCATCAGCGGATCGCCTGGCTCGGCGGGCAGAGTGCTTCGCTGACGCGCGCTGAGCGGGTCGGCGGCTATTGCGCCACCTTGCTGAAATACGGCCTGCCGTTTCACAGCGAATGGGTGCTGGAGTGCGAGTCCAGCCAGAAGCAGGCGGCGGAGGCGATGACCGGCCTGCTGCGCCAGAATCCGACCATTACCGCGGTGCTGTGCTACAACAACGTGGTAGCCACCGGCGCGTGGTTCGGTCTGTTACGGGCTGGAAGACAGAGCGGGGAAGATGGCGTCGAGAGCTACTTTGAGCAGCGGGTGGCGCTGGCGGCGTTTGCCGACGTGCCGGAGGCCGCCCTCGACGACCTGCCCCTCACCTGGGTGACCACCCCGGCGCGGGAGATGGGGAAAAGCCTGGCGGATTCGATGCTGCGGCGTCTGGAAGAGGGGACTGGCGAGACGCGAAACCAGATTATGCCCCCGCGGCTGGTGACGCGAAAATGAGGGAGACGGCGCGCGCTGGCCGTCTCCTGTACCGATAAGTTACGGCTGCGGGGCGGCGTCGTCCTGCTGAGGAGCGGCGTCATCCTGCTGCGGCTGGCCTTCCTGCTGCGGCTGGCCTTCCTGCGGCGCGCTGTCCGGCAGCGAAGGCGCTTCCAGACCAAACATCGCGGCAAAGTCTTGCAGCGGCATTTTCTGTCCGTTCAGCGTCACCTGGCCGTTCGCGTACTGCAGACTGCTGCTGATGGCGTTATCTTCCATGGTGGTAATGCGGAACATCTGGCCCATCGCCGCCAGGCCTTTGACCTGCTGATCGGCGAGTTTGGCGGCATCGGCCGGCTGATAGCCTTCCAGACCGGCGATCTTAGTCATAAACTCCGTCGCCATATCCACCGGGATCACCACTTTGCCGTCCAGGGACTGCACCACGCGATCCAGGCTGTCCGCCAGGGTCTGCGGCGGAGCGGTCACCTGGGCCGGATCTTTCAGCAGAACCGAGAGGTTGAGGGTGCTTTCGCCTTTGGCATTGCGCCAGCTCAGCGGAGAGATGGTCACCGACGGGTTGCCTTTGAGCAGGATCGGCAGCGCATTGAACAGCGTTTCGGTGAGGGCCTGCTGATACAGCTCCGGATTCTGCGCCAGCTCCGGTTTCGCCAGCAGCGCCTGAGACTGCGCGCTGTACTGCTGACTGAACTGGTGCCACGCCTGACCGTCGACGTTATCCACTTTCAGCGTGAGTTTGCCGCTGCCCATATCCTGCCCCTGCAGCTTGAGGCTGTTGACGGTGTAGTTCACCTGACTGTTCACGCCTTTGCCGTCCTGGGTCAGCGTCGAGCCGCCGTCCAGCGCCATGCCGTCGATCAGCGCCAGCTCTTTGCCTTCGACGCTGATGGCCAGTTTATCGAGGGTCATTTTTTGCTGGCCGATACGTTCGTTGAAGCTGGCCAGCTCGGTGGCGCCGTCGGTGGTCAGGTTGACGAAGCGCAGCTGTACCTTCTGGTTATATTCGTTGAGCGCATCGATCTGCCCGCTGCCGGCCTGGCCCTTCAGGCTGATGTTTTTGCCGTCGCGGTCGGCGTCGAGCTGGAACTGACCGCCGCTGAAGGTAACTTTCTCATCGCCTTTAGCGTAGTCGAGGGCGTTAAGGACGATAGCCGACTGGCTGTCGCCGCTGTAGGCAATGCGCGTATCGACGGTAAAGGGGGTGTCGCCTTTGGCTATCTCGAACAGCGCCTGGCTGGCGTCGTTTTTCACCAGCGTGGTGTGGACGGAAGCCATTGCCGGCGCCAGATTAAAGGCTTTTAACGAGGCCAGCGGGAAGGGGCCATGATCGACCACTTCGTCAAGCACCACGCTCTGCCCGGCGGCCAGCCAGCCGTTAGCCTGACCGGCGATCGGCTTCACCACCAGCTGCAGATGGCTGCTGAACAGCCCGCGCTGGTAGTCCTGATAGCTCAGCTCCAGACCTGACTCCGGCGCGCTGCTGCGCAGCTGGGCGTTTGCCTGCTGCACCATATCGGCGATCCGGCCTTCCAGCTGTTTACCAGTGAACCAGGCGCCGCCTGTCCATACCACGCCCAGCGCCACGATGACTCCTGCTGCGACCAGCGATTTTTTCATAGCATTTATCCATAAATGAAGCCAGGCGGAGAGACCGCCTGGCTGAGTTATTACCAACAGTAAGCGCGACCTGAAGGGGCAGTCGCTTACTGGAGCTTATTGAAAACGCGCGCCACGCGGCCGCGGCCGCTGACCTGCACCGGCGGTTCACTGGCGGCCACGAAGGCCGACTCGCCCGGCTTGAGGGTCAGGCTCTGGTCGCCTTTGCGCAGTACGGCTTCGCCGTCGACGCAGAACACGATCGCCGCGCTTGCCTGGGCCAGATCGCTGGCCTCGGCGGAGAGGTCATGCAGGGAGAAGGCAAAATCTTCCACCGGGATCGGGAAGTCGAGTTCCGCGCCGTGACGCTGCGGCTGGGTCAACAGCTCACCCGCCGGTTTAGCCTCGAACTTGACGTTAGCAACCAGCTCAGGAATATCAATGTATTTCGGCGTCAGGCCGGCGCGCAGTACGTTATCCGAGTTGGCCATCACCTCCAGCGCCACCCCCTGCAGATAGGCGTGCGGCGTTTCAGCAAACAGGAACATCGCTTCGCCTGGGTTCAGCTTCACCACGTTCAGCAGCAGCGGGGAGAAGAGGCCGCTGTCGTCCGGATAGAATTCCGCGATCAGGCGGATAGTCTGCCACGGTTCGCCTTGTTCACGGGCCAGTACGTCGCGCAGCACCTGCAGCGCCTTGGCCTTTTCCTCACCCTGCATATTTAGCAGGCTGGCAAACAGCTGGCTCAGGTGAGTCGCGTCCGGCTGCTGCAGGAAGGCGCCGATTGCCGGATGCGCGCTAGCCACCGGCTGCAGCAGGGTGACAATCTCGCTGAACTCGCGAAATGCATTCATCGCCAGGAACGGCGTCAGGGCAAAAACCAGCTCCGGTTTGTGGTTCGGATCTTTGTAGTTACGCTCGGCGGCGGAGAGCGGGATACCGGCGGCGTTCTCGCGGGCGAAACCTTCTTCCGAGGCCTGCTTGTTGGGATGCACCTGAATTGAGAGCGGCTGAGCGGCGCACAGTACCTTAAACAGGAACGGCAGTTCACCAAAGCGGGCGGCAACCTTGTCGCCGAGCAGAGCGGCTTTATCCGCGTCAATCACCTCGCGCAGCGAACGCGGCTGGCCGTCGGCCGCCAGGATCTGCGAACTGCTCTTCGGATGCGCCCCCATCCACAGCTCTGCCATCGGCAGATTGTCCGGGTTGGCGATGCCATAGAGTTCGGTTAAGGCGGTGTGGCTTCCCCATGCATAGTTCTGCACGGCGTTAATCAGCTTTTGCATTCTCAATCCCTGTTTCAAACAAAGTAAATTTTATCGCCCTATTAAACCAGCAAACGGTGGAGAAGCAACTGCTGAAAGAAAAAGTCGTCCTTGTCTCAGTTTTTGTTAAAAAATTGTGTAAGATTGTTCGACTCGCTTTTCTACAGGCACATGGAGTCCCTGCCTGAAACATAATCAGCCAAAGCAGTAAGTGAGAGTACAATGTCGAATAAACCGTTTGTTTACCAGGATCCTTTTCCGCTCAAAAAGGATGACACCGAGTATTATCTCCTCAGCAGTGATTACGTCTCCGTCGCCGAATTCGCCGGCCAGGAAGTGCTAAAAGTTGACCCTCAGGCGCTGACCCTTCTGGCGCAGCATGCTTTCCACGACGCCTCCTTTATGCTTCGCCCTGCGCATCAGCAGCAGGTGGCGGATATCCTTAACGATCCGGAAGCCAGCGAAAAACGATAAATACGTCGCGCTGCAGTTCCTGCGCAACTCGGATATCGCCGCCAAAGGTATTCTGCCCACCTGCCAGGACACCGGCACCGCGATCATCATGGGTAAAAAAGGCCAGCGCGTGTGGACCGGCGGCGGCGATGAAGCCGCC
>NZ_JH414802.1:157828-172153 GCF_000238715.1 Klebsiella sp. 4_1_44FAA | reverse complement strand
GCTACCGATGGCGATGAGTACAAATTCCTCTGCATCGCCAAGGGCGGCGGCTCGGCGAACAAAACCTATCTGTACCAGGAAACCAAAGCGCTGATCACCCCGGCGAAGCTGAAAAATTACCTCGTCGAGAAGATGCGCACCCTCGGTACTGCCGCCTGTCCACCGTACCATATCGCCTTCGTGATCGGCGGTACCTCGGCGGAAGCGACGCTGAAGACCGTGAAGCTGGCGTCCACCAAATACTACGATGGCCTGCCGACCGAAGGTAACGAGCACGGCCAGGCGTTCCGCGACGTGCAGATGGAGCAGGAGCTGCTGCTGGAGGCGCAGAACCTTGGTCTCGGCGCGCAGTTCGGCGGCAAATACTTTGCCCACGATATCCGCGTGATCCGTCTGCCGCGTCACGGCGCTTCCTGCCCGGTCGGGATGGGGGTTTCCTGTTCCGCCGACCGCAACATCAAAGCCAAAATTAACCGCGACGGCATCTGGATCGAGAAGCTGGAGAGCAACCCGGGGAAATATATCCCTGAGCATCTGCGCCAGGCCGGGGAAGGCGAAGCGGTGAAGGTAAATCTTAACCAGCCGATGAGCGAGATCCTGGCGCAGCTGTCGCAGTATCCGGTGTCCACCCGCCTGTCGCTGAGCGGGACTATCATCGTCGCCCGCGATATCGCCCACGCTAAGCTGAAGGAGCTTATCGACAACGGCGAGGCGCTGCCGCAGTACGTCAAAGATCACCCGATCTACTACGCAGGTCCGGCCAAGACGCCGGACGGTTACGCCTCCGGCTCTTTGGGGCCGACCACCGCAGGCCGCATGGACTCTTACGTTGATCTGCTGCAGTCCCATGGGGCGAGCAAGATCATGCTGGCGAAAGGCAACCGCAGCCAGCAGGTTACCGACGCCTGCCACAAACACGGCGGCTTCTACCTCGGCAGCATCGGCGGCCCGGCGGCAGTGCTGGCCCAGCAGAGCATCAAGAGCCTCGAGTGCGTGGCCTATCCGGAGCTGGGTATGGAGGCTATCTGGAAAATTGAAGTGGAGGATTTCCCGGCCTTTATCCTCGTTGATGATAAAGGCAATGACTTCTTCCAGCAGATCCAGACCTCGCAGTGCGCCCGCTGCGTGAAGTAACCCACGCCGCCCTTCGGGGCGGCGCTGGTCGATGACAAACCTGATTTCGTTAGGGTGAGCGCCTTTCTGCCGGGTGGCGGCTTTCGCCTTACCCGGCCTACGAAAAACAGCAATATCAATAAGTTATGCAGTTCTCTGTAGGCCCGCGCAAGCGTAGCGCCGCCGGGCAATCCCGACGATTGCATTTTGTCAGCGGTCTGGGCCGCCCCTCGGGGCGGCTTTTTTTATGTCGCTTCGCGGCACGAACCACCAAAACAACTTATCAATCTGGCCAATACTTAGTCTTTTAAGCAGGTGAGCTTTGTCGCTATGACGCACTTTTCATCCAAGGAGAAAGTAATGACAACGCATCGCAGTGAAAAAGACTCGATGGGCGCCATCGAGGTCCCGGCCGATAAACTCTGGGGCGCCCAGACCCAGCGCTCGCTGGAGCATTTCCGCATCTCGACCGAAAAAATGCCCGGGGAGCTGATATACGCCCTGGCGCTGACCAAGCGGGCGGCGGCGAAGGTTAACCAGGATCTCGGACTGTTGACGGCGGAGAAAGCCGGGGCGATCGTCGCCGCCGCTGACGAAGTGCTGGCCGGAAAGCACGCGCAGGAGTTCCCCCTGGCTATCTGGCAGACCGGCTCCGGCACCCAAAGCAATATGAATATGAACGAGGTGCTGGCCAACCGCGCCAGTGAACTGCTAGGCGGAGAACGGGGGATGGCGCGAAAAATTCATCCCAATGACGATGTGAATAAGAGCCAAAGCTCAAATGATGTATTCCCCACCGCCATGCACGTCGCGGCGCTGATTGCCCTGCGGGAAAAAGTGATCCCGTCGCTGCAGGCGCTGCGGGCGACGCTCAATGAAAAAGCGGTGGCCTTCAGGGATATCGTCAAGATCGGCCGCACCCATCTGCAGGACGCCACGCCGCTCACCTTAGGCCAGGAGATCTCCGGCTGGGTGGCGATGCTGGACCATAGCCTGAAGCACATTGAAGCCAGTCAGCCGCATCTAGCCGAGCTGGCGCTGGGCGGGACGGCGGTAGGAACCGGGCTGAATACCCATCCGGAATATGCCGTACGGGTGGCGGCCGAGCTGGCGTCGCTCAGCGGACAGCCATTTGTCACCGCGCCGAACAAATTCGAAGCGCTGGCCACTGTGGATGCCCTGGTCCATGCCCACGGCGCGCTGAAAGGCCTGGCGGCCTCGCTGATGAAAATCGCTAACGATGTCCGCTGGCTGGCCTCCGGCCCCCGCTGCGGCATTGGTGAAATCGCCATCCCGGAAAACGAGCCAGGGTCATCGATTATGCCGGGCAAGGTTAACCCAACCCAGTGCGAAGCTCTGACCATGGTCTGCTGCCAGGTGATGGGCAACGACGTGGCGGTGAATATCGGCGGTGCTTCCGGCAACTTTGAGCTTAACGTCTATCGCCCGATGGTCATCCACAACTTCCTGCAGTCGGTGCGTCTGCTGGCGGACGGTATGGCGAGCTTTAACGAGCACTGTGCGGTGGGTATTGAACCGAATCGCGAGCGGATCAGTCAGTTGCTCAATGAGTCGCTGATGCTGGTTACTGCGCTGAATACCCATATCGGCTACGACAAGGCGGCGGAAATCGCTAAAAAAGCGCACCATGAGGGGCTGACTCTCAAAGCCTCGGCGCTGGCGCTGGGCTACCTGACGGAAGCCGAATTCGACAGCTGGGTGCGCCCGGAAGAGATGGTCGGCAGCCTGGCTATTCGCTAGCCAGCCAGAGGTGCAGGCGCGGGATAAGCAATCTCAGCGACTGCGCCTCCGGTTTGTAGCGATACTGCACATTGTCGGCATCATAGTTCAGCAGCTCGCCAATATCCGGTACGCTGACCCCCCGGCTGCCGGACATCAGGGCGATCAGCGGGCTGGGGCAGGCGTACTGTACCTGTTTCTGCTCGCCGGCGTACCAGACGCGGGCGATCGGCTGGACTTTCACCGGTCGTTTTATTTTCAGCCGCGCCCGCTGCGGCAGGGCGGCGATATCCTGATACTCCCTTTCCAGTTTGCTCTGCCACTGCTCCCTGGTCCACGGCGGCACCGCCCGCGGCGCTTGCAGGCTTTTCTCCAGCATCATCAACACCTGGTCGCGGGTCAGATTCTTGATGACGTGCTTATTGGCCCAGCCGAAGCGGATGGTGCTCGGGTCGACGAGGGGCGTCAGCGTGCGGTAGGCGCTTAGGGTGATCAACCCCGGCAAATGACGGTGTACCCACTCAAAACGGGCGGTGTGGGGCAGGCCGGAGTCGACGGTGACGATCTTCTCGAAGGTGGCCTTCAGGGCATTGATATGCTGAATACGCGCCAGCAGATCCTGCTGCTCCGCGGCGGTAACCTGCAGGCAGATAGCCCCCGGCAGGCGTACGGCGGCCTTGCTGCTGCGGTTTTCCGATTGCTGCTGGATAAACAGATGGCTGTAGTGGCGCAGGGCGCGCGCCAGGGCCGTCTTGCCGATGTGCTGCACCACCGGAATAGTGGCCAGCGGATCGTGCTCGGCATCCTTACCGATCGCCGGCAGTTCAAATACCCGGCCCGCCAGCAGACGGCAGTCACTTAACGCCTGCTGGAGCGCCTGCAGCTCCAGCTCGATCTGGCGAAAGGTATTATTCAGACGTTCAACGAGGTCGTAGCTGGCCATTATTACCACCTTAGTTACAACATACTATTAGATTTTTGCAGCATACCCAGCCCGCGGCTTCTGCGCAAGTTTTATTCAGGCAGAGGTGAAATCAGGCAGCTGATGATAGACCGGCCAGCTAAAGCAGAAGCGGGCGCCGCCGAGAGGGCTGGCCTCGCAGCGCACCTCGCCGCCCATCGCCTGGGCGATGCTGTGGACAATCGCCAGGCCGAGACCGCAGCCTCCTGTCGCCCGGTCCCGGCTGGGGTCAAGGCGGACAAAGGGCTCAAACACCCGCTCGCGCTCCTCGGGGGCGATTCCCGGGCCGTCATCCTCAACCAGCAACGATGCGCGCGAACCCTGCAGCGTCAGGCTGACCGCTACCCGCTGGCTGCTGTAGCGCAGGGCGTTATTAACCAAATTATCCAGCACCCGCTCCATCAGTCGCATATCCAGCGCGCCGTAGTTACCGTGGGTCAGCGTCGCCAGGGCGACCTCGCGCTGTGGGTTAACCATCTGGATATCCTCGACGTGATCGCTGATCCAGGCGGGAAAATCGGGAGTCGTCAGGCTGAGCTCCGTCTGCGGGCGGTCGAGGCGGGCGTAGGTCAGGAGCTCTTCAATCAGCGCCTCCAGCTGACCGATATCGCGGTTCAGCGCCTGCGATTCCGCCTCGCTGAGATTCTCGCTCATCTCCAGACGGTAGCGCAGGCGTACCAGCGGTGTCCTGAGTTCATGGGCGATGCCGTCAATCAGCTGCTTTTTGCTGGCAATAAGCGCATTAATGTTATCGGCCATTTGGTTAAAGGCCACCCCGAGCCGCTCGAAGCTGGACATACTGTCGAAGTGAA
Organism: Klebsiella sp. 4_1_44FAA; assembly: GCF_000238715.1. Taxonomy (NCBI): domain Bacteria; kingdom Pseudomonadati; phylum Pseudomonadota; class Gammaproteobacteria; order Enterobacterales; family Enterobacteriaceae; genus Klebsiella; species Klebsiella sp. 4_1_44FAA. The sequence goes on along the minus strand of NZ_JH414802.1, from coordinate 167,527 downwards.
TGCGCTCGCTGAGGTGACCTTCGCCAAAGCGCTGGGCGGCCGTCTCAATGCGCAGCATGTCCTGCCAGTGCGGGCGCATCCAGATAAACACCGGAAAGGCCAGAGAGATAGCAATAAACGCCATTAGCGCCACGTCCAGCAGGCGCATCTCATGCAGAAAATAGAGATAGGGCACCGGGCCCACCGACAGCACATAGTGGCTGCGGGGAATGCGCTGAATAAAGGTGTACTGATCGTCGAGGGCGACGATATCGCCGGCGCGCAGGTGCTGCATCGAGCTTTCCGACAGCTTAAATTTGCTGATCGGCTCGATGTGCAGATCAAACGATAAATTCAGGTCCAGCTCTTTAAGGGTCTTGCTCCAGTCGCGCGGCGGTATCTCCCGCAGCTCGCTGCGCATCAGATACAGCGAGCTTTTCATCAAATCGTCAAGCGACTGCCGTCCGGCGCGCTCCGCGGTAAATTTATAGACCAGACCGACCAGCATGGTCATCACCAGAAAGCAGACGAAGAGCAGAAGATAGAACTGCACGAACAGCTTTTTCATTACATTACCGCGTATTCAAGAGAAACCTGTCTGGCGCCCCAGGGGCATCTTCTGCGCGTCGGGGAGTCAATGTTATCGATATCCCCGGGCGAGGCGCGGGGAAATCATATATACGCTATCAAAGCAGGGTTTATGCCCCCTGACAATAGCCAGCCTGTAGACAGAACGGTGAAAAGGTGACAGTGTCACTCGATGCGGTGATTTCTTCACCCTCGGGGGGAGCAGGGCAATCGTATTTTGTGCGTCGATGGATACGCTACTCACGATAATAAGGAATGTCTACCGGATAGGTGGTCGTCAGACTCAGCAGCCGACAGCGCACCAGTTTTTCCGTTTCGGCATACCAGTAAGCAAACTCGCCGGTGGTCTGGTGGTAAATCATCTGATCGAGGTTGGCAAACGGGATCACCAGCAGCGGCCCCTGGCGAACGTGGCCGCCGCCGGTTTCAAAGTGATGCTGCCCCCAGGATTGCTGGGTATGTTCATAGCGATGAAGGATCACCTCGATTTGCCCGCGCTGCGGACAGAGGAGTCGAATATCGGCGTTGTCGAGGGAAAAAGCCCAGCCAGAGAGAGAAGTGAACAGTGAGAGTGCCAAAAGTACAACGTATTTCATCATGCAAAAGTCCTGTGTTTTCAGGCTTTATGCCACTCTGACAGCGGTAAGTCCTTGAGCACAATCATATTGAGGAGTTATGTGATGGGGTTCTGTACGGCTAATTCTATTGATTTAATCAATATGACAAGTTCCGGTGATGAATGTGCGCGCCAGGGACGAACGCAGCAGGCAGCAAACGTGATAACTTTGCCGCCTGCGAGCGCGCGATGAGCGGGCCCCTCGCAGGGCCGCAGAAGGGCTGCTTAGTTATCCCAGGCGTGAGGGGCGAACAGGTAGCCTTTGTTGCGAACGGTCTTAATACGATAGGGCTCCGTGGCGTTGTCGAGCAGTTTTTTGCGCAGGCGGGAGATAGCCACGTCGACGCTGCGATCCATCCCGTCATAGGTAACGCCGCGTAAATTTTTCAGCAGTGCGTCGCGGTCCATAATCTGCCCGGCGTGGGTGGCCAACTCCCACAGCAGATCGAAATCGGCGGTCGACAGGGCGACGTTTTCTCCGCCAAGCAGCACCTGGCGGTTGACCGGGTCAATGGTCAGCGAGCCGAAGGAGATGGTTTTATGTGGCGTGAGCGTTGAGGAGGCGGATCCGGCGCCTGCCGGAGCAATATGCTGGCGCAAATGCAGACGCAGTCGCGCGAGAAGTACCGCTGGCGGGGTGGTTTTCAGAATATAATCGCTAGCGCCCATCTCCAGGGAGAGGATATGGTTCATATCGCTGTCGAGCGAAGTCAGCAGGACAATCGGCCCTTGCCATTGCCCGCGCAGATCGCGACAGAGCGTCATTCCGTCCTTGCCGGGCAGCATAATGTCCAGCAGCACCAGATCCGGTTTCTCCCGCGCGATCACCTCCTCAGCGCGGTCGCCGCGAGGCTCGACCACCACATCCATATCATGCTTGCCGAGATAGGCGGCGATCAGCGTGCCTACCTCAGGGTCATCCTCAACAAAAACGATTTTATTCATGTCTATTGCACATCAGTAAAAGAAGTAACATACACCGCACTTATTTTACCCGCCATTACTCTTTTATAAACAGCGTTAAATCCGCTATGCTGCCCTAACTTATTGATTCACTGTTAAGGCATACGGGCATGGGGCTGTTAATCAAAGGGCTGTTGGGAGCGCTGGTGGTGGTTCTGATTGGCGTGCTGGCGAAAACCAAAAACTACGCTATCGCTGGCCTGGTCCCGCTGTTTCCCACCTTTGCGCTCATCGCCCATTATATTGTCGCCAGCGAGCGGGGGATCGAAGCCCTGCGCGCGACCATCGTATTCGGCATGTGGTCGATTCTTCCCTATTTTATCTATCTGCTGTCACTGTGGTATTTCACCGGGATCATGCGCCTGCCGTTGGCGCTGGCAGGCGCGGTGGGATGCTGGGGGCTGTGCGCCTGGCTGTTAATCCTCGGCTGGAGCCGTTTCCACTAGCGCAGCGGGCGGCCGCCGTCGACAGCGAATGAGCGGCCGGTAACGTAGCGGCTGGTAAACAGGTAATCGATGAGATCGCTAATCTCTTTTTCGCCAGGGGCGATTTTCATCAGCGATTTATCCAGCGCCTGCTGACGATAGGCCTCGTCGTCACCCTCATTAAACATGATTAGCGACGGCGCGATGGCGTTGACCTTAACCTCTGGCGCCAGCTTGCGAGCGAAGGAGCGGGTCATGTTATCCAGGGCGGCTTTGCTGGCGGCATAGGCGATATGTTTGTCGCTCCCGCGCTCCACCACGTAATCGGTGATATGGATAATGTCGCTGGCGGCATGGCCGTGGCCGCGCAGCAACGCCTCCAGCGCATGGTTGAGCAGATAGGGGGCGTTGACGTGGATCTGCATCATGCGGTTGATGACGGCGCTCAGCGGGACGCCCGGCTTTTCCGCCATCCAGTCGCTGGCGTTATGGATGATGGCGCGCAGACCGTCGGTGTGTGATTTGACCGCTTCAGCGAAGGTCAGAATGCCGTCATCGCTGCTAAAATCGGCCTGCAGGCAGAGCGCGCCCGCTTCGCGCAGGCCGTCAATCGCCGGATAGGGCGTACGATAGCTGACGATGACCGGCTGGCGCTGCTGCAGAAAATGGTGTGCCAGAGCGAGGCCGATGCGGCGGCCTGCTCCTGTGATCAGAATCGGGCGGGGCTGTTGTTCAGCCATGGGTATCTCCTATGCGTTCTGCGGCAGGGCGACCGCTTACCCCACCAGCATCCACGTTGCCGGCACAGCGGCAACCAGCAATAAACCAATTAGCGCCACTTCGCGGCGTTTGAGCGAACGATCGTGCTGGTGCGTACGTCGGGCGTACAAAAAGACCAGAAGACCCGGAGCGTAAAGTACCACCGACAACAGCAAATGCACAGGCCCCGACGCGTATAATAACCATATGCCATAAATACAGGCGCCGATAGCCACCGCTTTATGCAGCGGGCGAGTGGCGATTTTCAGCAGAAAGGCGCCGACCAGCAGATAAGGCACGAGAATCATCTCAGAGGCAATGGTCAGCAGCGTGCCGTAGTCCGATCCGGTCAGCCAGATCAGCACCAGCGATACCTGAACGCTGATATTGGTCAACCACAATGAGGAGGAGGGGGCGTTGTTGCTATTCTGACGGGCAAACAGGCGCGGGAAGGCTTTATGAGTGGCGGCGAGGAAAGGCACCTCCGCGGCCATGATGGTCCAGCTGAGATAAGCGCCGCACACCGACACGATCAGCCCGGCGGCAATGACGATCTCCCCCCACGACCCCATCAGCCTGACCATCAGTCCCGCCATCGACGGGTTACGCATTTCGGCCAGTTCGCTGCGCGGCACAACGCCCAGCGACAGCAGGGTGACCAGCAGATACACCGCGAGGGCCGACAGCACCGCCAGCAGCGTCGCGCGGCCAACGTCGCGCTTGTGTCGCGCCCGCGCGGACACGACTACCGCCCCCTCCACGCCGATAAACACCCACAGGGTGATCAGCATGGTGTTTTTGACCTGCTCCCATACCGGCACGCCCAGCGCCAGGCCGCTAAAATCGAGGCGGAACGTATCCAGCTGAAAGGCCAGGGCGGCGAGCGCGACAAAGGCGCCCAGCGGCAGAAGCTTGGCGAGGGTGGCCACCAGGTTAATCCCCGCTGCCGTCTGGACACCGCGCAGGACCAGAAAGTGGACGACCCACAGCAGAACCGACGCGCCAACGATAGACTGCCAGGTATTACCATCGCCAAACAGGCGCAGCTCAGGGGTATCGGTGAAGAAACTGAGCGCCGAAAAGACGATAACCAGATAGGAGACATTGGCGATCACCGCGCACAGCCAGTATCCCCAGGCGGAGCAGAAGCCGATCAGTTCGCCGAATCCTTCGCGAGCGTAGGTGAAGATCCCGCCGTCGAGGTCGGGACGAATACGGGTCAACAGCAGCATGGCGAAAGCGAGAAACAGGATCCCGACGCCGGTGATGGCCCAGCCAATGAGCAGAGCGGAGGGGCTGGCCACGGCAGCCATATTTTGCGGCAAACTGAATACGCCAGCGCCGAGCATTGAGCTAAGGACCAGGGCGGTCAGGGCGCTCAGGCCCAGTTTCTTTTCCATTGCATTCCCGAGGTGAAAATGGCTGTTCCAGAATATTTATTTTGCGAAATCGCATAAAAATGGAGGATTGCGCTAAGGCGCGGGATTTTACGGAGTGTCCGGGGGCCATGCAATGGCGGGGGATGAAAAAAAATGAAAAGGCGGCAATGCGCCGCCTTTTTAGCCAGCCAGCAGCGATTATTTGTACAAATCGGCGCTGATGGTGATGTTGCCGCCGCGTTCCTGCCACTGGCGGGTGATGTGGTAGTACTTCGCCCCTTTCTTCGCCGCGCGTTTCGCCGTCTGATAGGAGATCTCGGTCATGTTGCCGTAGTTGCCGGTGAACTGGATGTTATCGAACGGCACCATTTGCGCCGCAGTCACTTTGTTCACTTCTTCGACCTTAGTGCCGTTCGGCAGGGTGACAGTGTAACGTCCACCTTTCGAAGACTGAGTCTCAAAGAAACGCCCAACGCCGGTACCCGAACCCACCGCGGCGGTGGTGGCAACGCCCGGAATTTCAACGTTCTTCGCCGCTTCGCCGCCTTTGGCCAGCGCTGCGCGGCCAGCTTCAGAGTCAGCCGGGATAGCGTCCGGGCTCTGCAGCACGCGTTTTTCAGCATCTTTTTTGTAGATATAAGCGGTAATGCGCTGGTTGCCGCCCTGGTTGGCGTCAACCTGGCGGACGATAAAGAACGCATAGGCGCCTTTTGCTTTCGCCGCTTTGGTGATGGCGTCGTTGACTTCCGGCTGGCTGCGATAGAAGCCCTGAACGGTGACGGTGTCGTAAGGCATCAGCTCAACGGCCTGATCTTTCGGCAACTCCATCACGCCGTTGATAATGCGATTCTTCGGCGCATCCGCTTTCGGCGCGTCTTCTTTATAAAGGTCAGCCGTGACGCGCCAGTTGCCGCCATTGCCGTAGTCCGACGTGTCGACAACATAGAATGAGGCCGCGCCGTCTTTGTCGGCTTTGCGCGATACTGCCTGTACCGCATCGCCAATGGCATTAAACCGGCCGGTGACGACAACGCGATCGTAGGGCTTCAGCGCAGCCGCCTGCTCCGGGGTCAACTCGGTCGCTGCATGGGCAGACAACGTGGCGGTTGTCAGGAGAGCAGACGCCAGGAGGGTGTTTTTAAGCTTCATAAAAATAATCCTTTGCCTTGCGCAAACCATATACTGGTGTTGTTGTTGACTGAAAACGTTTGATTATTGCATTTAATCGCCGTGACTGTCTGCGTCAATTTTTGCTTGCCGCCCGAATCGTATACTACGGAAAGATAACATTTTTCGATATGTTGAAAAAACAGGCGCTTGACCAGCAAAAACGATAATCAATACCACTTTTATTAGTTAATGTAATGTTAACACAATGATCTCAATGGCGATAAATGGCGTTTTATACCGCAGGATAAGCGGATTATCAGGCCTGGGCGGCAAATTCAGGTAAATATTGCTGCCCGGACCCATCTGAGCTGACAATAAGCAATAAAATCAAAATTTGTGTTTTATCGCAGTAGATCACAATCGGTATTTTCAGTAGGTTATAAAAAGTTTGTTACTGTTTCATTTTGTAGACAGCGAAAGATGGCGAGGAAGATTTTGCCGTCCTGGCGTTGTTGGGCAGAAAAGTAAACCATCATCAAAAACCGATGGAAGGGAAAACTATGCGTATTGGTGTACCACAAGAAAGGCTAGCCCAGGAGACCCGGGCCGCCGCCACGCCGAAGACCGTTGAGCAATTGCTCAAACTCGGCTTTAGCGTCGCGGTAGAAAGCGGCGCCGGGAAGCTGGCCAGCTTTGACGATGAGGCCTTTGCCGAGGCAGGAGCTGAAATCGTGACCGGCGACGAGGTATGGCAGTCTGATGTCATCCTTAAGGTCAATGCTCCGAATGACGATGAAATTGCCCTGCTGAATCCGGGGACCACGCTGATTAGTTTTATCTGGCCGGCGCAAAACCCGCAGCTGATGGAAAAACTGGCGGCCCGTAATATCAACGTAATGGCGATGGATTCCGTGCCGCGTATTTCCCGCGCCCAGTCGCTGGATGCGCTCAGCTCAATGGCCAACATCGCCGGGTACCGCGCTATCGTTGAAGCGGCGCATGAATTTGGTCGATTCTTTACCGGGCAGATTACGGCGGCAGGCAAGGTTCCGCCCGCCAAGGTGATGGTCATTGGCGCCGGGGTAGCCGGTCTGGCGGCGATTGGCGCCGCCAACAGCCTGGGCGCTATTGTTCGCGCCTTCGATACCCGTCCGGAAGTGAAGGAGCAGGTGCAGAGTATGGGCGCCGAGTTCCTCGAGCTGGACTTTAAAGAGGAAGCGGGCAGCGGCGATGGCTACGCCAAGGTGATGTCTGAGGCCTTTATTAAGGCTGAAATGGCGCTGTTCGCCGCGCAGGCGAAAGAGGTCGATATCATTGTCACCACGGCGTTAATCCCGGGCAAACCGGCGCCGAAGCTGATCACCCGCGAAATGGTCGACTCCATGAAATCGGGCAGCGTGGTGGTCGATCTGGCCTCGCAAAACGGCGGCAACTGTGAGTACACCGTACCGGGCGAAGTGGTGACCACCGCCAACGGCGTGAAAATCATCGGTTACACCGATCTTCCTGGCCGTCTGCCGACCCAGTCCTCCCAGCTCTACGGCACCAACCTGGTGAACCTGCTGAAGCTGCTGTGCAAAGAGAAAGACGGCAATATCGTTATCGATTTCGATGACGTGGTAGTGCGCGGCGTGACCGTTGTTCGCGAAGGTGAAATCACCTGGCCGGCGCCGCCGATTCAGGTCTCCGCTCAGCCGCAGGCCGCGGCGAAAAAAGTGGAAGCACCGAAAGAAGCGGTGAAACCGGCGTCGCCGTGGCGCAAATATGCGCTGATGGCGCTGGCGATTATTCTCTTCGGCTGGCTGGCCAACGTGGCGCCAAAAGAGTTCCTCGGCCATTTCACCGTCTTCGCGCTGGCCTGTGTGGTGGGTTACTACGTGGTGTGGAACGTCTCCCATGCGCTGCATACGCCGCTGATGTCGGTGACCAATGCCATTTCGGGCATTATCGTGGTTGGCGCGTTGTTGCAGATAGGCCACGGCGGCTGGGTCAGCTTCCTGAGCTTTATCGCGGTGCTGATCGCCAGCATTAATATTTTCGGTGGTTTTACCGTGACTCAGCGCATGCTGAAAATGTTTCGCAAAGGATAAGGGGTAGCACATGTCTGGTGGATTAGTAACGGCTGCATACATTGTTGCTGCAATCCTGTTTATTTTCAGCCTGGCGGGCCTGTCAAAACACGAAACGTCGCAGCAGGGCAACTATTTCGGCATCGCCGGGATGGCCATTGCCCTGATTGCTACCATCCTGGGGCCGGACGCCGGCAACGTCGGCTGGATTATTCTTGCGATGGTGATCGGCGGGGCGATCGGTATTCGTCTGGCGAAGAAGGTCGAGATGACCGAGATGCCGGAGCTGGTGGCTATCCTGCACAGCTTCGTGGGGCTGGCAGCGGTGCTGGTGGGTTTCAACAGCTACCTGCAGCATGAAACCGGTATGGAGCAAATTCTGGTCAATATTCATTTGACCGAAGTGTTCCTCGGGATCTTCATCGGCGCGGTGACCTTCACCGGTTCGGTGGTGGCGTTTGGTAAATTGCGCGGCAAAATTTCCTCCAGGCCGCTGATGCTGCCCAATCGCCATAAGCTGAACCTGGCGGCGCTGGTGGTTTCCTTCATCCTGATGGTGATTTTTGTTCGCTCTGACAGCACCGGCACCCAGGTCCTGTGCCTGCTGGTGATGACCGCGATCGCGCTGGCCTTTGGCTGGCACCTGGTGGCCTCTATCGGCGGTGCGGACATGCCGGTGGTGGTCTCGATGCTCAACTCCTACTCGGGCTGGGCGGCAGCGGCGGCGGGCTTTATGCTGAGTAATGACCTGCTGATCGTCACCGGCGCGCTGGTGGGCTCTTCCGGCGCCATCCTCTCTTACATTATGTGTAAGGCGATGAACCGCTCCTTTATCAGCGTGATCGCCGGGGGCTTCGGCACCGATGGTTCCTCAAGCGGCGGCGATGAAGAAGTGGGCGAGCATCGCGAGATTAGTGCCGAAGAGACGGCGGAGATGCTGAAAAACTCGCACTCGGTGATCATCACCCCGGGCTACGGTATGGCGGTGGCTCAGGCGCAGTATCCGGTAGCAGAAATTACCGAGAAGCTGCGGGCGCGGGGTATCAAAGTACGCTTTGGTATTCATCCGGTGGCCGGGCGCCTCCCGGGGCATATGAACGTCCTGCTGGCGGAAGCCAAAGTGCCTTACGACATCGTGCTGGAGATGGATGAGATCAACGACGATTTCAGCGACACCGACACCGTGCTGGTGATCGGCGCCAACGATACCGTCAACCCGGCGGCGCAGGACGATCCGAAGAGCCCGATCGCCGGCATGCCGGTGCTCGAGGTGTGGAAAGCGCAGAATGTGGTGGTCTTTAAGCGTTCAATGAACACCGGTTACGCCGGCGTACAGAACCCGCTGTTCTTTAAAGAGAACACTCATATGCTGTTTGGCGATGCTAAAGCCAGCGTCGATGCGATCCTGAAAGCGCTGTAATGTAACATAATTGTTTTACAACGTTTGTTTATAAGCCGTCTCCTGTGAGACGGCTTTTTTATATGCAGGGGGATGCCTGGAATTGTTCATAAAATAAGCGGCAAGAGGTGATATAATGTTCCGGTTCTTACATCAGACAGAGGATATTATGGATACCGAGTTAACCCCAACGCAGATGGCCATCGAATTCTTACGCCGCGACACTACCGTCATGACCCCAGCGCAGTATCTGAAAAAACTTAAACTGCTGGAGCTGGAGTTTGCTGACCTGATGGCGCTCTCCTCGCTGGAGCTGAAAGAAGAGATCGATCTGGCCTGGCGTCTGGGTATCCACTAAGCCATTCTCGCTGGACAGTGACAGGGGCCGCCAACGGCCCTTTTTTTGTGCCTG
>NZ_JH414802.1:148517-157566 GCF_000238715.1 Klebsiella sp. 4_1_44FAA | reverse complement strand
GTCGACAACCTGTTCCGCGGTATTGCCGAGGAACGCCGCCGACAGGCCGGTACGTCCGACCGTTCCCAGCACCACGATCCCCGCCTGCAGATGCTCGGCGAGGTCCGGGATCACCTCTTCAGGCAGTCCTTTTTCGACGTGGGTGAATTTTTCATCGATGCCAAACTTCTGCCGCAGCGCTTTCATCGCCAGCAGATGCTGGCCGCGGATCGCGTCGTTGTAGACGCTGGGATCAAAATCCGGCAGTTCTATCGCGATATTGATCGGCGTCACCGGGTAGGCACCGATCAGGTGCACTTCAGTGTGGTTGACTTCTTCCGCCAGCGACAGCGTCTCGCGAACCAGCTTCTCGTTAAGTGTGTTGTGATAATTTTCTTCACTGGCGAGATTGACGGCGACCAGCGCTTTGCCGCCTTCCGGCCACGGCTGGTCTTTGACCATCCACACCGGGCAAGGGCATTTACGCAGCAGATGCCAGTCCGTCGGGGTAAAGATCACCGCCTCCAGTTTGTCGTGCTGGTGGGCCATCTTCAGCAGCAGATCGTGTTTCTCACTGACCACCTCCTGAATAATCGCTTCGAAGGGGCGGTTGTGCCACACCACTTTCACGTCAATCGGCACGCCCGATTCCAGGTAGAATTTCGCCTGCTCGCGGATCCAGGCCGTTCGTTGGGCAATGACGCCCTGGCGCATTGCCGTCCGCTCGTCCGGCGACAGCAGGGTGGTCATTTCATAGGAAAAATCATAGATCGGCAAAAAGGCTTTGATGCGTCCACCAATCCGTTGGTGCAGGTACACCGCTCGCCTTAGCGCCGGCTGGTCGTCCTGGTTAGGATCGATTACTACCAGCATGCTCTGATACTTCGCCATACAGGGTCTCCTTACAACTGCAGCTACCGTCAGTTATTAAAAAGATAACCTATATGGATGAATTGAAACAGGGGAGGAGCCTGGTCAGATCAACAAATCTGAAAAAATTGCCGATCGTGACCAGGTATTGCGCAGAGATTAAGCGACGTTGCGCGCCTGCCCGGCCAGCTGGGCCAGCAGATCGCTGTTTTCAATAGTGATATATTTGCCTTTCACCGCCAGCATGCCGCTTTTCTGAAAACGGCCCAGCAGACGGCTGATGGTTTCGACGGTGAGGCCGAGATAGTTGCCAATATCGCCGCGGGTCATGGTCAGCCGGAACTCACGTGGTGAGAAGCCGCGCTGGGCGAAACGACGAGAAAGGTTATAGATAAACGCGGCCAGGCGCTCTTCGGCATTCTTTTTGGAAAGCAACAGGATCATATCCTGGTCGCCTTTAATCTCACCGCTCATCAGGCGCATCATCTGCTGACGCAGATTGGGCATTTTTCCGGAAAGATCGTCAAGGGTTTCGAAGGGGATCTCGCAGACCATCGAGGTTTCCAGCGCCTGCGCAAAGCTCGGGTGCAGACCGGTGCCGATGGCGTCAAAGCCCACCAGGTCGCCCGCCAGATGGAAGCCAGTGATCTGCTCATCACCTTGCTCGGTGATGGTATAGCTTTTGATGGTCCCGGAGCGAATAGCGTACAACGACTTCAGCTCATCACCGGCTTTGAACAAGGTTTGACCTTTCTGGATAGGCTTTTTCCGCTCGATAATATTATCCAGCTGATCAAGCTCATGCTCGTTCAGAGTAAAGGGGATGCAGAGCTGGCTAATGCTGCAATCCTGACAATGGATTGCACAACCGCCAGACTGAATGCGTCGAATAATTCGCTTCTCAGGGATCATATGTCTGCTCAGGCCTTAATTGATATTGGTCAATTTTAACATCTTTTTGATCAGCAGGTAAGTCTTCAGGCCCGGAAACACGTAATATCAGCAGGGTAAATCAAATCGCCTGTGTATCTATTTGATTAAAAACAGATTATTACGCCACTTTTGATTGTAAAATTACCTGAAAATTCCAGAAAAGGCATTTTCAGTCAAAGCAACAGATAGCCCTCGTGACGCAAAAGCCACTCTTTACGCTGTACGCCGCCGGCATAGCCGGTCATGGTGCCGTTGCGCCCGATGACCCGATGGCAGGGCACCACGATACTCACCGGATTGGCGCCATTGGCGGCGCCCACCGCGCGCGCGGCGCCGGGACGACCGAGCGCCTCGGCCAGTTGGCCGTAGTGCATCACCTGGCCACAGGGGATATCGCGTAACGCCTGCCAGACCTGGCGCTGAAAAGGGGTGCCGGCGGTGGCGGTAGGCAGAGTCTCGATAATGGCTAAATCGCCGGCAAAATAGTCGCTCAGCTTACTGCTGAGACCGCCGGGATTGCGGCAGTCGACGCGCTGATAGCCTTCCCGGCGATAGTGAACGTCGAGCAGCGTTTCCATCCGATCGCGGTGCTCGTCCCACTCGACGGCGCGCAAATTAAACTGTTCGTCGCAAAGCACCCACAACGGCCCCAGCGGGGTATCCATTTTATCCTGCAGCAAGGTCAACATCGTTTCTGTCATCCACCATCGTACATGAGAGGCACACGATACCACGCGCTGACGGCAGTCAACTATACTCCCAAAAGGTAAAACCGCATCGCCAGATAGCACGGCGGGCTATCCGCCGTGGAGGCATTCTGCGATCGCCACGATGATTTATTTTTGGATCGATCCTGGCGGGTTACCGGACAGGGTTTTTGCTACTTTTAAGCTGACGACGTCGGTCCTCCGCGCCGCTGTGCGCGCTCGGGAAAGTGCTACCGCGTCGGCGCGGCGCGGTTAATAACTCAGAGGTGGAGCTATGCAATATATACTGACTGGCGTAATCGTACTGATCTTCAGCGGTCTGGTTATTCACGGTATGTCGCTGTTGCTTGAGCGAGGGTATCGCGCGCTTTTCGGCATATTCGCCGGAGCCGGGGAAGCGACCCGTAAGTTCAAAGTGAAGATATCGCGTTAAGCTAAGGCGGCCGTCCCTGGCGCATCGGTGGGTTAAGACAGCCGCGGATAGATGCCAGGGCCGATCGGCAGTCCCACCAGATACCAGCCCACCAGCAACAGCAGCCAGACGGCGAGAAAAATCAGCGGGTAAGGGAGCACCAGCGAGTAGTAGGTGCCGAGGCGGGCATCCGGCCGGTAGCGCTGTAGAAAGCCGAGAAACAACGGCACAAACGGTGACACCGGCGCCAGCGGCAGCACCGATGAATCAGCGATACGAAACAGGATCTGCGCAAACGCCGGGTGAAAGCCCAACAGCATAAACATTGGCACGAAGATCGGCGCCAGAATCGACCAGATGGCCGAGCCGCTGGCGATAAACATACACAGAAAAGCCGACAGCAGCGCAAGACCGACAAACGCCGGAACACCGTTCATGCCTGAACTCTCCAGCAGATCCGTCAACCCGACGGCCATAAACTTGCCCATGTTGCTCCAGTTGAACATCGCCACGAACTGCGCCAGCGGGAAGACCATCACGATAAACCCGGCCATCTCTTTCATCGGCTCAATCATCAACTGCGGCAGGTCGGCCTGGCGGCGAATTTTGCCGGTGGCGATGCCGTATGCCAGCGACACGACAAAGAAGAAAAAGATAATTAGCGGCACGATGCCTTTGATAAACGGCGAGGGCATGACCGTATGCTGAACCGGATCGCGAAGAATACCGTTTTCGGGGACCACCATCAGGGCGATGACCGCCACGAATACCAGCGTCGCCACGCCGGCGATGCGCAGGCCGAACCGCTCCCCGGGCGTCAGCGTCTGCAGCTTTTCATCACGACTGCCTTGCCACTGGCCCAGCCGCGGCTCGACCAGCTTATCGGTGATCAGTCCGCCGACGAGCGTCAGAACGATCACCGAGGTCGCCATAAAGTACCAGTTGTCGATCACGCTGACGTGCAAAGAGGCATCGATGGACTTTGCCGCCTCGGTGCTGATCCCGGAGAGCAGCACGTCGGTGGTGACAATCAGTAGATTGGCGGTAAAGCCGCAGCCCACGCCGGCTATCGCCGCCAGCAGACCAGCGACAGGATGCCGACCGACGGCAAGAAACATCAGCGCTCCCAGCGGCGGCATAATCACCAGCGCCGCATCGGAAGAGATATGGCTGAAAAAGGCGATAAACAGCACCATATAGCTGGCATAGCGGGCGCTGACGTGCGAGGCCATCTTGACCATCAACGCCGGTAACAGGCCCACCCGCTCGGCAAAGCCGGCGCCCAGCACCAGGGCGAGGATCGCGCCCAGCGGCGCGAAACCGCTGAAGTTTTTAATCACGTTCGGCAAAAACCAGTGCAATCCTTCCACGCTGAGCAGGTTTTTGACCACCACCCGCGAACCGTCAGTTGGGTTTTGTACCCCAACGTTGAGGGCGGAGAGGATTGCCGTGGCAGCGATCAGCACGGCGATGAGATAGATAAACAGCAAAAACGGGTGCGGGACCTTGTTACCGATCTTCTCTACCCAGCCATAGCGCTTTCCGCCGGGGGAAGATGACGGTATGGATGACATACTCATGGGCATTCCTCTGTTGTCGTTGTTGTGTTGGGCAGGCCTGCTCCCGTACTGCCGGCGGTTATTATGGGCGGTGCGTGCCGCGATCCGGTCAGCGTTGGCCAGGAGTAGCCTCTAAGTGGTTATCGTAAAACGGACGGACTCACCTCCGCCGGGATCGGGCAACGATAGGGGCGTTCGGCCAGTACCTGCCTGAGCTCTTGCTGGCTGGCCGCCAGCAGGGCGCTGTCGCTGAATAAACGGATGGCGGTCGCCGCGAGGACTTTCCCCGCCAGCAACATCCCTTTATGGGCAATGGAGGTTCTGCCCTGGCTCACCAGCTGCCAGCTGTGCAGCGGGGTACCCACCGCGAAGCACGGGCTGAAGCACTGGGCCACCGGCGCTTTCCAGCTAACATCGCCGACGTCGGTGGATCCGGCGAGGACGTTATCCGTGGCCGCCCAGGGCGCCACCTCATCAATCAGCAAGGTGTCGCGGTGGCGACGAGCGAACGTTTTGCCTTCCTCGCCACTGGTGCCGGCAATATTGTTCAGGCTGTTGTTAATATCATTGGCGCTGAGAGTGGCGCGGATCGCCGCGGCAAAAGCGCGTTCCTCGTCGCTCCAGGCGGGGGTACCGTAATGACAGACCGCCTGATACATCGCCGCCTCAAGCGTGCGGTTGGGCAGATAGCTGGAGCAGGCTTTTTCAAAGCGGCAGCTGACCTGGGTCTCGGTCATCAGCGCGGCCCCCTGGGCAATCTTCTCTATGCGGGCGAAGATTTGCTGAGCGTCGGCCATCTCCGGCGCGCGGATCAAATACAGCACTTCCGCCTGCGCCTGCACCACGTTGGGCGAGACGCCGCCGGTATCGGTAATGGCGTAATGGACGCGCGCCTTCTCGATGATATGTTCATTGAGGAAATTGCTGCCGGTGGTCATCAGGGTGACGGCATCCAGCGCGCTCCGGCCCAGGTGCGGCGAATTAGCGGCGTGGGCCGCGGTGCCGGTAAATCGCCATGCCGCCTGAATGTTGGCGAGGGTGCGGGTGCTGAACATCCCGGCCCAGGCTTCCGGATGCCAGGTCAGCGCCGCATCGACATCATCAAACAACCCTTCGCGCACCATAAAGGTTTTTCCCGAACCGCCTTCCTCGCCGGGACAACCGTAGAAGCGCAGAGTGCCGCTGTCGCCGTGCTGCTGCAGCCAGCCTTTGGCGGCGACCGCCGCGGCGAATGCCGCGGTGCCGAGCAGATTGTGCCCACAGCCGTGGCCGTTGGCTCCCGGTGTCAAGGGCGTCGGTTCCGCGCTGTGGGCCTGCTGGCTGAGTCCCGCCAGGGCGTCAAATTCGCCGAGCAGGGCAATGACCGGTTGGCCCTCACCGACGCTGGCGATAAAGGCATTCGGGATCCCGCCAGCATCGCGGGTGAGCTGAAAACCTTCCGCCTCCAGGGCGTCGGCCAGCCGTTGGGCTGACCAGAACTCCTCAAAGCGGGTCTCCGGGTGGTCCCAGATGTCGTCGGCGATGGCGCAGTAAGTGTCGCGTTGTGCCTCAACCACCTCGTCCACAAACTGAAAAATGGCTTCCATTACACCCCCCGCTGCCAGGGAAAGTTAAGCGCGACGCGCGCCAGGGTTTCGACCGCTACCGCCATCACGCTCTCGTCGAAGTCAAACTTTTCGTTGTGGTGACCGGCGCTGAGTTCAGTGCCGAAAATCATGTACGAGGCGAGGCCGCCGCGCGCCTGGACCCGGGCCATCATCAGGGTGGCGTCTTCCGAGCCCGCCGGGGCGGCGATGCGATCCACCGCCTGTTGCACGCCGGGCACCCGGGCGGCCTGTTCGCGCAGATAGTCCACCCACGCCGGCGACGGTGCGCTGGCGGTCGCCGCGCCCATCATGCGCAGTTCGTAGCGGGCTTCGTACATCGCCGCAGCCCCGGCGACGACGTGCTGCGCCCGCTCGAACACGTACTGATTAATGGCTTCGCTTTCGCCGCGGGTTTCCACTTTTAACAGCGCGG
This sequence comes from Klebsiella sp. 4_1_44FAA, assembly GCF_000238715.1. Lineage (NCBI taxonomy): Bacteria > Pseudomonadati > Pseudomonadota > Gammaproteobacteria > Enterobacterales > Enterobacteriaceae > Klebsiella > Klebsiella sp. 4_1_44FAA. Next base: position 151,087 of record NZ_JH414802.1, on the reverse strand, counting down.
AAGAGGGCACCACGTTGCGCCCGGTACCGGCCTGCATCACCCCGACGTTGACCCGCGAGGCGCCGGCGCTGTGCGGCGGGATGGCGTGCAGGCCAAGGGCGGCCTGGGCGGCGGCCAGCAGAGCGTTGCGTCCGTCCTCGGGCTTGCCGCCGGCGTGGGCAGCCACGCCGCTGAACTGCACGTCGAATTTGGTGGTGGCCATAAAGTTGTCTCCACCGCAGACGACGGTACCTGCCGGCACGCCGGTCCCGATATGGATCGCCGTAAAATAATCCACGTCATCAACCACGCCGGCGGCCACCATCGCGCGGGCGCCGCGGGTACCCTCTTCAGCAGGCTGGAAAATCAGTTTAATGACGCCATTGAGCTGGGCGGCATACTGCTTGAGCACATGCGCCAGCCCCAGCCCGATGGCGGTATGGCCGTCATGGCCGCAGGCGTGCATCATGCCGGCGTTGCAGGAGGCGAAATGATCGCGATGGGGGCGGTGGCTATCGTCATGCTGTTCGTTGAGATCGAGGGCATCCATATCGACGCGAAAGGCCAGGGTTGGCCCGGGCCGCCCGGTGTCGAGCGTGGCCACCACGCCGGCGAAACCACCTTCAAACGCCGGCAGCCAGCGCTCCGGCGCGCCCTGTTCGCGGGCGCGTTCGAAAGCCCGGGCCAGGGTCTCCTCGTCCGGCAGCCCCATCCGGCTGTCGGCATCGATGACGTCGCGGCCTAGCGCCAGCTGATAGCCTAGCCCGTCAAGAATATCCGCGACCTTACTGGCGGTGCGAAACTCCAGCCAGCCGGATTCAGCGTGCAGGTGAAAATCGCAGCGCCATTGGGTCATGGAGGGCGCCAGCTGGCGGAGGTATTCATCAAGTTGCGGCATAGCTTATCCTGTCATAAGTAAAAAATGTGACGGCGTTCACGATGTGATAGCTTTTGTTTATCACTGACGCGCTACAGGCCTTAACACCCTTAACCTGCCACAGCCTGATGGATTACAGTAGATGTCATTTTCTTCTGTCTGATAAGCAACGGTTATCACTAAAAGCATGGCATTTCAGATTAAATTTCATCAAATTCGCGCCTTCGTCGAAGTAGCCCGGGAAGGCAGTATCCGTGGCGCCAGCCGGGCGCTGGCGGTCTCGCAGCCGGCGCTGACCAAAGCGATTAAAGAGCTGGAGGAGGGGCTTTCCGCCCAGCTGTTCGTCCGCCGCAGCCAGGGGGTGGCGTTAACCGACAATGGCGAAAGTTTTTATCAACATGCGAGCCTGATCCTTGAGGAGCTGCGGGCGGCGCAGGATGAACTGCTGCAGCGCCAGGGGGAACAGGCCGGGCAAATTAATATTGGCCTTGGCGCCAGCGTCGCCCGGTCGCTGATGCCGTCGGTGATCTGCCGCTTTCATCAGCAGCATCCGCAGGTGAAGATACGGATCATGGAGGGTCAACTGCTGGCGATGATTAATGAGCTGCGCCAGGGGGAGCTGGATTTCACCATTAATACCTATTACCCCGGGCCGTACGACCATGAGTTCAGCTTTGAGAAACTGTTTGAGAAACCGTTCGCGGTGTTCGCCCGCGCGGGCCATCCGGCGGCGCAGGCCACCTCGCTGGGGGAGTTGATGGATCACCACTGGACCATGCCGACGCCGCGCGGCAGCTACTTCAAGCAGCTGCAGGAGCGCTTCGAACAGCTGGGACGGGAGCCAAAGGTGGGGATCGTCTGCGAAACGTTCTCATCCTGCATCAGCCTGGTGGTGAAAAGTGATTTTCTCAGCATCCTGCCGGTGGAGCTGGGCAACGACCCGCTGATGGCCGACAAACTGGTGATGATCCCCATCCGTGAAGTGTTACCCACCGCCACCTATTATCTGATCCAGCGGCGCGATACCCGACAGACGCCGCTCACGGCGTCGTTAATCACCCTGTTCCGCCGCCAGAGCCGACAATTGTTTCCTTAATCGTCCGTCGCGCTCACTTTGCCAGCGAACGCGGCTAAACGCGTTGAGAGGGGAGCGCGAGGCGGCTATAGTAGCTGGCGACAGCCGCTGGAGGAGAGCCCATGAACCTTGATGACAAATCCCTGTTTCTTGACGCCATGGAAGATGTCCAGCCTCTGAAACGTAATAATGACGTGCACTGGCATCCCGGGCGTAACAGCCGGGCCCCGCAACGCGTCGATACCCTGCAGCTGGATAATTTTCTCACCACCGGCTATCTCGATATCGTGCCGCTCGCCACGCCGCTGGAGTTTAAGCGAGAAGGGCTGCAGAGCGGCGTGCTGGATAAGCTGCGGCGGGGGAAATACAGCCAGCAGGCGAGCCTCTCCCTGCTGCGCCAGCCGGTGGAACAGTGCCGGCAGATGCTCTTCGCCTTTATGGTACAGGCGCAGAAAGAGGGGTTACGCAATGTGCTGATCGTTCACGGCAAAGGCCGCGACGACCAGTCCCACGCCAATATTATCCGCAGCTATCTGGCGCGCTGGCTGGAAGAGCTGCCGGAGGTGCAGGCCTTCTGCGCCGCGCTTCCGCATCATGGCGGCAGCGGCGCCTGCTATGTTGCGCTGCGTAAATCGGCGC
>NZ_JH414802.1:141913-148236 GCF_000238715.1 Klebsiella sp. 4_1_44FAA | reverse complement strand
GCACGCGCTCGATCATCTCGCGGGCCGTCATCTGGCCCGCATGCACCCCGACGTTGAGCGCCGCCTGAACCTGCCCCTGAGCGTTAAACAGCGGGACCGCGAGGGAGCGCAGCCCCATCTCCAGCTCCTGATCGTTGAGGGCATACCCCTGCTGATGCACCCGTTTCAGTTCGGCGCGCAGCTTCGCCACCGAATCCACCGTCTGTGGGGTATAGCGGATCATGGTCACCCGGCCCAGCATATCGTTGAGCTTCTCCTCCGGCTGATGGCTCAGCAGCACCCGGCCCATCGAGGTCGCCCACGCCGGAAGGCGACTGCCGATATCCAGGTCGATGGTCATAATCCGCGAGCTGGAGGCGCGGGCGATATACAGGATATCGTCGCCGTCGAGGGTGGCGATGGAGCAGGACTCATTGAGCATTTCGCTTAGATGCCGCAGCACCGGCTGCGCCGAACGCGCCAGCGGCGTCGAGGCCAGCCAGGCGTGGCCCAGCGCCAGGATCCGCGGCCGCAGCTGGAAATTCTTACCGTCTTCGGCATACACGAACCCCAGCTTGCTCAGGGTATACAGGCAGCGGCGCACCGCGGCGCGCGGGATGCCGGTCTTCTGACTGATCTGTGAGATAGACAGCAGGGACCGCTGCGGCGTGAACGCCTGAATCACCTCCAGACCCCGCGCCAGGGAGGCCATAAAGTTAGGATCGCCTTTAAACGGATCGCCGTCGCCGGTCAGTAAATCGTCTGGATGCTTGTCCATTTCTGTTCCCCATATTTGCCATCGATCACATTCTTTCGCTAAAGATAACCGATGTTCGATTATCGCACCATATTTCGATTATCGCCCTTGACCGACATCGTTAAGCAGGTCACATTTTGTGCGAACAACGAATAAAAGTGCGATTACCGCACATCACTGGAGCGACCTGATGATTGATAAAAGCGTATCGACGCTGAGCGAGGCCATCGCCGGGATCCACGATGGGGCGACTATTATGATCGGCGGCTTTGGCCCCGCCGGCCAGCCGACCTTTCTGATTGACGCCCTGATTGACCAGGGCGCTCGCGACCTGACCATCATAAATAACAACGCCGGCAACGGGGAAGTGGGTCTCGCCGCGCTGCTCAAGGCGGGCCGGGTGCGCAAAATGATCTGCTCCTTTCCGCGCCAGGTGGATTCGCAGATTTTCGATGATCTCTACCGTCGCGGTAAAGTGGAGCTGGAGCTGGTGCCGCAGGGCAACCTCGCGGCGCGGATCCAGGCGGCTGGCGCCGGGCTGGGGGCGGTGTTTACCCCCACCGGCTACGGCACGCCGCTGGCGGAAGGCAAGGAGACACGGGAAATCGACGGTCGCCACTACGTGCTGGAGTACCCGATCAAAGCCGATTTCGCGCTGATTAAAGCCCACCAGGGCGACCGCTGGGGCAACCTGGTCTATCGCAAGGCGGCGCGCAACTTTGGCCCGATCATGGCGACAGCGGCGAAAACCACCATCGTAGAGGTCTCGCAGCTGGTGGCGCTGGGCGACCTCGATCCGGAAAACATCATCACCCCCGGCATTTTCGTCCAGCGCGTCTTCTCGCTGGAAAACCTGACTGCCGCACAACGCGCCTGAGGAGCCCGACATGCAAAAACTGACCCGTGACGAAATGGCCCAGCGCGTGGCCCGCGATATTCCCGAAGGCGCTTACGTCAACCTCGGCATCGGCCTGCCGACCCGCATCGCCAATTACCTGCCCGCTGACAAAGAGGTGTTCCTGCACAGCGAAAACGGCCTGCTGGGGATGGGGCCGAAACCGCAGCCCGGGGAAGAAGATCCCGAGCTGATCAATGCCGGTAAAGAGTATGTCACCCTCCTGCAGGGGGGCTGCTATTTCCACCACGGCGACTCCTTCGCCATGATGCGCGGCGGCCATCTCGATATCTGCGTGCTGGGGGCCTATCAGGTTTCCGCCAGCGGCGACCTCGCCAACTGGAGCACCGGTGCGCCGGATGCGATCCCGGCCGTTGGCGGGGCGATGGATCTGGCCATCGGCGCCCGCCAGGTATTTGTGATGATGGACCACCTGACCCGTGACGGCGAGTGCAAGCTGGTGGCGCAGTGCAGCTACCCGCTGACCGGCGTCGGCTGCGTCAGCCGGATCTATACCGACCTGGCGGTGATCGACATCACCCACCGCGGCCCGGTGGTGCGGGAAATCTTTAACGGCCTCTCTTTTGAAGAGCTGCAGCGCATCACTCCGGTGGCGCTGACCTTTCAACAACTGGCGGAAAGCGCGTAAGGAACCTATGATGAATCAGGCATTTATCTGTGATGCGGTGCGTACACCCTTTGGCCGTTTCGGCGGTGCCCTGGCGACGATGCGCGCTGACGACCTGGCGGCGCTGCCGCTGAAAGCGCTGCTGGCGCGGAACCCGGGACTGGATCCCTCGCGCATTGACGATGTGATCTTTGGCTGCGCCAACCAGGCCGGGGAAGACAACCGCAACGTGGCGCGAATGGCGCTGCTGCTGGCCGGCCTGCCGGAGAGCGTGCCCGGGAGCACCATCAACCGCCTGTGCGGTTCCAGCCTTGACGCGATCGGCGTTGCGGCGCGGGCGATTAAAAGCGGGGAGACGCAGCTGATGATCGCCGGCGGGGTGGAGAGCATGTCCCGCGCGCCGTTTGTGATGGGGAAAGCGGAGAGCGCCTTTAGCCGCAGCATGCAGATGGAGGATACCACCATCGGCTGGCGCTTTATTAACCCGCAGATGAAAGCCCTGTACGGCGTGCATTCCATGCCGGAGACGGCGGAAAACGTCGCCGATGAGTTTGCCATCTCCCGTGCCGATCAGGACGCGTTCGCCTTACGCAGTCAGTTGCGTACCGCCGCGGCGCAAGAGGCGGGGCGTTTCGCCGATGAGCTGATCGCCGTCCAGGTGCCGCAGCGCAAAGGCGAGCCGCTGCTGTTTAGCCGCGATGAGCACCCGCGCAGCACCTCGCTGGAGGCGCTGGCTAAACTGCGCGGCGTGGTGCGCGCCGAGGGCAGCGTTACCGCCGGTAACGCCTCCGGGGTTAACGACGGCGCCTGCGCGCTGCTGCTGGCCAGCGAGACGGCGCTGTCGGCCAACGATCTTCAGCCGCTGGCCCGGGTGGTCGGCGTGGCGACGGCGGGCGTGGCGCCGCGGATCATGGGCTTTGGCCCGGCGCCGGCGGTGCGCAAGGTGCTGGCGCAGACCGGCCTGACATTAGGCCAGATGGATGTCATTGAGCTGAATGAAGCCTTCGCCGCGCAGGCGCTGGCGGTGACCCGTGATTTGGGCTTACCGGACGATGCCGCCCACGTGAACCCTAACGGCGGGGCGATTGCGCTGGGCCACCCGCTCGGCGCCTCCGGCGGCCGGCTGGCGATGACCGCGGCTTATCAGCTGAAACGGACCGGCGGTCGTTACGCCCTGTGCACCATGTGCATCGGCGTCGGACAGGGGATCGCCCTGATTATTGAACGCGTTTAAGGAGCCAGAATGAGTTTGTTGACCCCGATGCTGCGCAGCAGTCCGCTAACCGACTGGTTCAGCGACGCGCAGCGGGTGCAGGGCATGCTGGATTTTGAAGCGGCGCTGGCGCAAGCGCAGGCCGCCTGCGGGATGGTGCCGCCGGAAGCGGTCGGGCCAATTGTCGCGGCCTGCCGCCACGAGGCCATCGATTTTGCCGCGCTGGGCGAGGCGGCGGTGGGAGCCGGTAATCTGGCCATCCCGCTGGTGAAACAGCTGACGGCGCAGGTAAAAGCGCAAGATCCTGAGGCTGCGCGCTACGTTCACTGGGGCGCTACCAGCCAGGACGCCATCGACACCGGACTGGTGCTCCAGCTGCGCGGGGCGCTGGATGCCGCTGAGACTCTGCTTGAGCAGCTGTTGGCGGCCCTGGCTCTCCAGGCGGATCGTTATCGCGATGCCGTGATGCCGGGCCGGACCTGGATGCAGCACGCGCTGCCGGTGACCTTTGGCCTGAAGCTGGCGGGCACCCTCGACGCGCTCCTGCGCTGGCAGCAGCGGCTGCGCGAGATGCGTCCGCGGCTGCTGGTGCTGCAGTTTGGCGGCGCCGCGGGCACTCTGGACGCGCTAAAAGAGAAAGGGCCGGCGGTTGGCCTGGCGCTGGCGCAGATCCTCGGTCTGTCGCTGCCGGATACTCCGTGGCACAGCCAGCGCGATCGGCTACTGGAGGCGGGCGCCTGGTTCGCCGGTGTCTGCGGCACGCTGGGGAAATTCGCTAACGACTTTTCCCTGCTGATGCAGACCGAAGTGGCTGAGGTGGGCGAGCCGGTGGCGGAAGGCCGCGGCGGTTCGTCGACGATGCCGCATAAGCGCAATCCGGTGGCCTGCGCGGCGATCCTGACCGCCGCCCAGCGTACGCCGGGGCTGATGGCGACGCTCTACGCCAGCCAACTCCAGCAGCATGAGCGGGCGCTGGGCGGCTGGCAGGCGGAGTGGGAGACCCTGCCGGAGCTAATTACCCTGGTGGGCGGGGCGTTGGCGCAAAGCGAGGCGCTGGTGCGCGACATGCAGGTTTTCCCGCAGAAAATGCGCGCCGATCTCGATATCACCCATGGGCTGATTATGGCTGAGGCGGTGACTCTGGCGCTGGCGGAATTCATTGGCAAAGCCGAGGCGCATCATCACATCGAAGCGCTGTGCCGCCAGGCGCTGGACCGTCACTGCCCGCTGGTCGATCTGCTCGCGGCTGACCCACAGGTCAGTCAGTATCTCTCTCGTGAACGCTTAACCACGCTGCTGGACCCGGCAACGGCGACCGGCAGCGCCGAACGCTTTGTGCGCCAGGTGCTGGCGCGTTATCAGGAGCAACGTGATGAATCTTGATTATCAACTCGACGGGCCGGATGGCGCGCCGGTTATCGTCCTCTCCAATTCGCTGGGCACCACCCGGGCGATGTGGCAGCCGCAGATCGAGGCGTTAACCGCCCATTTCCGGGTGCTGCGCTACGACACGCACGGCCACGGTAAAACGACGAAAAATGGCAAAGTGACCCTCGCCCAGTTGGGTGAGGATGTGATTGCGCTGCTCGATCACCTGAATATCGACCGCGCCTGGTTCTGCGGGATCTCGATGGGCGGTCTGACCGGCCTGTGGCTGGGACGCTTTGCGCCGGAGCGTTTTCATGGTCTGGCGGTCGCCAACACCGCGGCGCGCATTGGCGATCAGGCCAGCTGGCTGTCGCGGGCGCGGGCCGTACGTCAGGAGGGGATGGCGGTGGTGGCCGCCGGAGCGGCAGACCGCTGGTTTACCCACGCGTTTCGCCAGAAGGCGCCGGAGGTGGTCGAGGCGCTTTGTCACCAGCTGACCCATACCGATGCTGAAGGCTATGCCGCCTGCTGTGAGGCGCTGGCCGCCGCCGACCTGCGGGGCGAAGTGGGGCAGATCCCGCTGCCGACGCTAATCATCGCCGGGGAAAGTGACCCTGTCACCACGGTCGGTGACGCTCATTTCCTGCAGCAGCAGATCCCCGCCTCCGAGGTGGTGGTTCTGGCGGCATCGCATCTGTCTAACATTGAGGCGCCGAAAAGCTTTACTTCGGCGCTGCTGAGCTTTTTCCAGGGGGAACGCCATGGATGATAAACAGCGCTATCAGGACGGGATGGCGGTACGGCGCAAAGTATTGGGCGACGCCCACGTCGACCGTACGCTGCAGCATCTGACGCCGTTGAATGATGAGTTTCAGGACTTTATTACCCGCTATGCCTGGGGCGAGACCTGGACGCGTCCGGGGCTCGATCACCATACCCGCAGCATGATCACTATTGCCATGCTGATCGCTCTCAATCGCGAGGCGGAGCTGAAGATGCATCTACGCGCGTCGTTTAACAACGGGGTGACCCGCGATGAACTGAAAGAGCTGATCATGCACTCTGCGCTGTACTGCGGGCTGCCGGCGGCCAATGCCACGATGCATCTGGCGCAGCAGGTGTTTGACGACATCGACGCCGCGCAGGGTTGAGTCGTCGTCCGAGTCGGATTGCCCGGCAGTCGTTGTAGGCCGGGTACGGCGCCGATAAATTGCCCTCCGGAGCAGCGCTTGCCGGGCCTGGGAAGCAAAGATCGCCTGTAGACCCCGTAGGCCGGGTAAGGCGCAGCCGCCACCCGGCGAAATGGCGGCACAACCGGAAATGTCCCTGTTCGCACTATGTTTGGCAGGACCACAACGTTTGGCAGGGCTACAACTTCTATGTTAATTCCGGGCAGATTGCGCTCCCGGTTGATCTTCTGCGTTATGTTTCGTATGGCGCAGGGAGCGCACAGGGGGCGGCCAGTCGCCGCCGCCCCCTGTAC
>NZ_JH414802.1:126960-140563 GCF_000238715.1 Klebsiella sp. 4_1_44FAA | reverse complement strand
GGCCGCCAGCACCGGCAGTTTCAGTCGCGCAAGTGGGTAAATGAGTGACAGGCCGCACGAACCCTTGGCCGGGTAAGGCGCAGCCGCTACCCGGCAGAAATGCCGCTACGTTAACCTTTATTTCTCCGGCTCCTGCGGCGCGACGGCCGGGGCGGCGTACCAGGCTTCCTGCGGCACCACTACCGCCGCCTTTGGCTGCATCACAAAGTTCGGCGACATAATCTGCACGCCGAATTCGTTAAACACATCAATAATGCTGCTATGCAATGCGTTGCGGCCATCCGGCAGCTTGGCTGTGGGGAGTAAGCGCACCTGCAGCTCATACGAGGTATACCAGTCGAGCAATCCCAGCTTACGCACCACCGGGGCAATTTGCTGATCGATCCCCGGGGCGCGTCTCGCCGCCAGCTCCAGCAGCGCATGGACCTGACGCCACGGCGTATCGTAGCCGATGGTGACGCTGGTGGTGAGGTTGACTCCACCGTCGGCGCTTTCGGCGCTGAGATTAATAATTTTCCCGCTCACCACCACCGCGTTCGGGACGGTAACGATGTAATTTTCGCGGGTGAGAATTTTGGTCGCCAGCACGCCAATCTCGCTGACCTGACCCTCATTATCGGCGAGGCGGATCCAGTCGCCTTTGCGCAGCGCCCGAGAGTAGATCAGCACCAGGCCGCTCATCGCATGGGTCATCACCCCGGTTGACCCGAGGGTCAGCATCAGGCCGAAGAACACGCTAATGCCTTTGAAGGCGAGGGAGTTGGCGCCGGGAAGGAACGGGTAGGCGGCGGAGAGGGCAAACAACCAGATGACCACCGAGATAAGCCGACGGGTGGCGCTAACGGTCTCCGGATGAATGCCGGGAACCTGAATGCGGCCGGCGGCGACCTGGTCGAGAACCACCTTCACCAGGCGAATGATAAGCCAGGTGAGAAGGAAAATAAGCACCACGATCATCAGCCCCGGCAGGGAGGCGACAATCGACAGAGAGAGGTCGCGGATCACCCCCAGCGACCAGTCCCCCACGCGATTCGCTCCACACCCGCGTCCAGGGAAACAGGCTGAAGGCCCAGCTCAGCCAGAGATAACAGGCCAGCATGCCGAGAAGGATGACCAGCACAGCATAGAGTCGAACTTCAATATTGCCGAGATAGCGCCGCCAGTGCTGCGGTATGGCGCTACGTTTTTCGAGGATCCGCAGCAGGAAAAAGCGTCGCACCCGCCGCCAGGCGCGGAAGGCGCCGTAGTAAAACAGCGCCAGCAGCAGCGCCCCGGCCAGGGCTTTACCGGCGGAGATGAACAGATAGCGGTTGTTGAACTGCTCCTGGAGGCTGGTGCGCTGGGCTTCCATACGCGCCAGCACCCGCTGGGCTGCCTGGTCGAGGGTTAAATCATCGCCCTCGTCGAGATCCGCCTGGCTCAGCAGCAGCACCGGTTTGCCGTTCATCAGAAACAGTCTGCCTGGCTGACCATAGCGGATAACCGGCACGACCCGCAGCGGCTGGCGAATATCATCTTCGGTGAAGGCGCGCAGGGCGCTACGGGTGCGCAAAACGCGCTCTTCGGGCGTGGTCTGGCCAAAGGTGGCCTGCAACATGACGACAGGTTGGTGGAAAATCGTGACCGTGCGTGCCTGCTCGCGCGCGGTTGGCTGCTGTCGCGGTTCGGCGGCCAGCGCCGGCTGGAGCACCAGCAGCGCCAGCGCCCAGAGGATAACGATGCTCATCCTGTTCATTGAGGCACCTGAGATAAGAATTATTGTTATTTTTCAGCAAAAAACGGAGGGCTTGTAGTTGAGCATAGCCTGGTGCGAAGTGAATTCAAGATGGGGAAACGCGGACATAAAAAAGCCGTCGCCCAAACGGCGACGGCCTGATATCAGCGTCAGAGGATAGCGTTAGCCGTGCTGTTTACAGCCCGCGCACTGCTTATTCTGGATCTGCTGGAAGAAGTCGTTGCCTTTATCATCGACGAGGATAAACGCCGGAAAATCTTCCACTTCGATTTTCCAGATAGCTTCCATCCCCAGTTCCGGATAGGCCACGCACTCGAGGCTCTTGATACTCTGCTGGGCGAGCACTGCCGCCGGGCCGCCGATGCTTCCAAGGTAGAAGCCGCCGTGTGTATGGCAGGCATCGGTCACCTGCTGGCTGCGGTTGCCTTTCGCCAGCATCACCATGCTCGCGCCGTGGGACTGCAGCAGATCAACGTAAGAGTCCATGCGGCCGGCAGTGGTTGGGCCGAGGGAGCCGGAAGCGTAACCGGCTGGCGTTTTTGCCGGGCCCGCGTAGTAGATCGGGTGATCTTTGACGTACTGCGGCAGCGCCTCGCCGTTGTCGATAAGCTCCTTCAGCTTGGCGTGGGCGATGTCGCGGGCCACGATAATGGTGCCGTTAAGGCTCAGGCGGGTGGAGACCGGATGTGCCGACAGCTGCGCCAGGATCTCGCTCATCGGCTGATTCAGGTTGATGCTTACCACCTCGCCTTCGCCGGCCTGACGCAGATGCTCAGGAATATATTTTCCCGGATTGCTCTCCAGCTTCTCGATCCAGATACCGTCGCGGTTAATTTTGGCTTTGATATTGCGGTCGGCGGAGCAGGAGACACCCATGCCGATCGGACAGGAGGCGCCGTGGCGCGGCAGGCGGATCACCCGGATATCGTGGGCGAAGTATTTCCCGCCGAACTGCGCGCCGAGGCCGAGGTTCTGCGCTTCCTGCAGCAACTCCTGCTCCAGTTGCACGTCGCGGAACGCCTGACCGTGTTCGTTACCTTCGGTCGGCAGACCGTCGTAATAGCGGGTCGAGGCCAGTTTCACGGTCTTCAGCGTCGCTTCCGCCGAGGTGCCGCCGATCACAAACGCGATGTGGTACGGCGGGCAGGCGGCGGTGCCGAGAGTGCGCATCTTCTCAACGAGGTAGTTTTTCAGCTTCGCCGGGGTGATCAGGGCCTTGGTCTCCTGGTACAGATAGGTTTTGTTGGCGGAACCGCCGCCTTTCGCCATGCACAGGAACTTATATTCTTCACCGTCGACGCTATAGAGATCGATCTGCGCCGGCAGGTTGGTGCCGGTGTTAACCTCTTTATACATATCCAGCGGCGCGTTCTGTGAGTAGCGCAGGTTATCTTCGGTATAGGTGTTGTAAACGCCCTGCGCCAGAGCGGCTTCATCGCCGCCGCCGGTCCAGACGCGCTGGCCTTTTTTCCCCATGATAATCGCGGTGCCGGTATCCTGGCAGGTCGGCAGCACGCCCTTGGCGGCAATTTCCGAGTTGCGCAGGAACTGCAGGGCGACATATTTATCGTTATCGCTGGCTTCCGGGTCGAGCAAAATCGAGGCGACCTGTTGCTGATGGGAGACGCGCAGCATAAAGGCGGCGTCGTGGAAGGCCTGCTGAGCGAGCAGGGTCAGCGCCTGCGGCTCTACTTTCAGGACCTGCTGGCCGTCAAATTCGGCGACGGAGACGTGCTCTTTGCTGAGCAGGTAGTATTCCGTATCGTCGTGCGCCAGCGGAAACGGATCCTGATAAACAAACGGTTTAGTCGACATAGTCACTTACTCCATAAAGATAAAAACCGCCGGGGTAGTCCCGGCGGTTATGAATCAGAACATCATGGACATCCACGGATAGCCAATCAGCAGCAGGGCGGCCAGGAAGATGGCGCCAAAGATGGTGCCGAGGCGCCAGTAATCTTTGGTCGGCAGGTAGCCGCTGCCGTAGTAGATTGGGCTTGGGCCAGTACCGTACGGGGTGATGATCCCCATCACGCCCAGCGAGGTGACCATCAGCAGGACAAACACTTCCATATTCATTCCCGGGATAGTCGAGGCAATGGTCAGCATGGCCGGCAGCAGCGCGGTGGTGTGCGCGGTGGTGCTGGCAAACAGATAGTGCAGCAGGTAGAACGCCAGCAGCAGGACGATGGTTGCCATCCCCGGGGAGATGCCGCTCATCAGCGCGCCGCCCTCTTTACCCAGCCAGGCGATAAAGCCGGTGGAGGAGAGGCCGTCGGCCAGTGCCACCAGGGTGGCGAACCAGACAAAGGTGTTCCATGCCGCTTTGTTGTTGGTGATATCGCTCCAGGAGAGCACGCCGGTCCACAGCATCAGCACGATAACCAGCAGGGCAGCCAGCGCCGGTTCGATCCAGTCGGCGGCGAAGATCCACATCATCAGCGCGAAGCAGACGAATACCAGCAGCAGAATTTCATTGCGCGACAGTTTGCCCAGTTTTTCCAGTTCACGCGCGGCCCACAGTGGCACTTCGTTATTGACTTTCACTTCCGGCGGGTAGAACCAGTAGGCCAGCAGCGGCATGGCCAGAATCAGCAGGATACCCAGCGGCAGGAAGGCAATGAACCAGGTGCCCCAGGAGATATTGATGCCAACAATGCTTTTGACCAGCGCCAGGGCCAGCAGGTTCGGGGCCAGAGCCGACAGGAACATCGAGCTGGTAATACAGGCGGCGGTGATCGCTACCCACATCAGATAGGAACCGATTTTACGTGCGCTCGGATCGTTTGGCTTTGAACCGTACAGCGGCGGCAGGTTAGCGATAATCGGGTAGATAGTCCCCCCGCTGCGTGCGGTGTTAGACGGCGTAAACGGCGCCAGCAGCAGATCCGCGAAGGTGATGGCGTAGCCGAGCGTCAGGCTACGACGGCCAAGATATTTCACCAGAATCAGCGCCAGGCGGCGGCCGAACTGCGTTTTATCGTAGCCGGCGGCGAACATGAACGCGCCGAAGATAAGCCACACGGTGGAGTTGCCGAAGCCGCTCACCGCCCACTTAAAGGAGGCGCCAGCCATTTTGAAGCCTGGCGCGGCCATCTGATCCGGGCTGAACAGCAGCCACTGGCTGCACAAGGCAATAACTACCACGCCGGTGATACCGATAACGGCGCCGGGCAGCGGTTCAAAAATCAACCCGACGATCACCCCGACAAAGATAGCGAAGTAGTGCCAGGCGTACGGCGGCAGGCCTTCGGGGACCGGGACGAACAATAACAGCACGGCAACGATAATCGGCAGCGCCATCATCAGGAGAGGTTTTTTATTCGCAGTCGTTGGCTTGACTGCACCGGCAGGCGGTATGGTTGTCTTTTTCTCTTTCATAATGAGTATCTGCAAGTTGTTGAAAATAACGTTTACGCCAGCGTCTTGCTCAGTGATTTCTTTAATTACAAAAGTTACTTTAGTTTTTATTTTGCGTTTCTGAGTATCGACAGGGCGCTTATTTAACGCGTTTTATGAGGCGTTAAATTAAATTTGTTGGTTATTTATATATTGCGCTTTCAATGGCCATTGCAATTGATCAAGATCAAGAAAAGCCGGTGATTTCATTATTTTTTTATTATCAGTATAACCCTATGTGATGAGGTGTTATTTTGGCGAAAATATCGATAGATGTTAAAAGAAAAATGAACAATAAATGCTGAAATTATTTTATGTTTTAGTATCTTTATGATTTTATTGTATTTTTTGTTGTTTTATTATCATTGTTTATGTTAACAAAAGTATCCTAATTGTTATCACGCATTTGTATTATGTAAATGCTGTTTATTATTTTAATAATACAATAGAGGTAGCGATGTTATTGCTGGGGTTAAATAGTTTTATAACTAACGTAATTGGTTTAGTAATTAAAAAAGGCGCTATATTATTGGCATGACAACAGGAATTAAAAAAACCAAAACCATTAATGATTCCGTCACCCCATTCTGAGCTTTTAATATTTTAAAATCTGGAGCGTAACTTATGACCAGTAACGAACGTATTTTGCAGCCATTTACTTTACCAAATGGTACCGAGCTGAAAAACCGTTTGCTCATGGCGCCAATGACCACCTGCACCGGTTATTTCGATGGTACCGTCACCAGCGAGCTGGTGGAGTACTACCGCGCGCGCGCCGGAAGCATCGGTACCATTATTGTCGAGTGCTGCTTTATTGATGACTACGGTCTGGCCTTCCCGGGCACGATCGGCATTGATAATGATGAAAAAATTGCCGGCCTGGCGAAAATCGCTGAGGCGATCAAAGCCGAGGGTTCAAAAGCGATTCTGCAGATCTACCACGGCGGCCGTATGGTCGACCCGCAGCTGATCGGGGGGCGCCAGCCGGTGGCGCCGAGCGCTATTGCCGCGCCGCGTGAGGGCGCCGCCATGCCGCGGGCGCTGAGCGGAGAAGAAGTGGAAGGGATGATCGCCAAGTTTGGCGACGGCGTTCGTCGCGCCATTCTCGCCGGTTTCGACGGGGTCGAAATTCACGGCGCCAACACCTATCTCATTCAGCAGTTCTATTCGCCGAACTCCAACCAGCGCGATGACGAGTGGGGCGGTAGCCGCGACAACCGCGCCCGTTTCCCACTGGCGGTGCTGGATATTACCCACAAAATGGCCCGCCAGTACGCCGACGATGCCTTTATCATCGGCTATCGCTTCTCGCCGGAGGAGATGGAGGTCCCGGGGATCCGCTTTGACGACACCATGTATCTGCTGGAAAAGCTGGCCGCCCGCGGTGTCGATTATCTGCACTTCTCGGTGGGTGCCACCCTGCGTCCGTCTATCGTCGATACCAGCGACCCGACGCCGCTGATCGAGAAATACTGCGCGATGCGCTCTGACACCCTCGCCCAGGTGCCGGTGATGGGCGTCGGCGGGGTGGTGAACGCCGCTGATGCCGAGCAGGGCCTCGATCATGGTTATGACCTGATCGCCGTGGGCCGCGCCTGCATCGCCTATCCGGACTGGGCGTCACGTATCGCCGCCGGCCAAGAGCTGGAGCTGTTTATCGACAGCACCCAGCGTGAAGCGCTGCACATTCCGGAACCGCTATGGCGTTTCTCGCTGGTGGAAGCGATGATCCGCGACATGAGCATGGGCGACGCCAAATTTAAACCGGGGATGTTTGTTGAGACCGTCCACGATGACGCCAATGAGCTGGTGATCAACGTCAGCCTCGAAAATGACCATATTGCCGATATCGAACTGGCGGCGAGCCCGGTCCAGACTGTGGAATTCACCACCAGCTTCGAAGAGATCCGCGAACGCATTCTCACCGCCAATACCCCGCACGTCGATGCCATTTCCGGGGCCACCAGCCAGAGCGAGGCGGTGAAAAAAGCGGTCGCCAAAGCGATGCTGAAATCGAGTAAAGCGCTGGCGGCGGAAGAGGGCGGCAATGACGCCGCGCCGAAAAGCTATGATGTGGTGGTAGTCGGCAGCGGCGGCGCCGGTCTGGCGGCAGCCATTCAGGCACACGACGAAGGGGCCAGCGTGCTGATCGTTGAAAAAATGCCAACCATCGGCGGGAACACCATCAAGGCTTCCGCCGGGATGAACGCCGCGGAAACCCGCTTCCAGCGCGTGAAGGGTATCGAAGACAGTAAAGAGCTGTTCTATCAGGAAACCCTGAAGGGCGGCCACAACAAAAACAACCCGCAGCTGCTGCGCCGTTTCGTTGAAAACGCGCCGCAAGCCATTGAGTGGCTGGCGGACCGGGGCATTATGCTCAACGACATTACCACCACCGGTGGGATGAGCATTGACCGTACCCACCGCCCGCGCGACGGGTCAGCGGTCGGCGGCTATCTGATTAGCGGCCTGGTGCGCAACATCACCAAACGCGGTATTGACGTCCTGCTGGATACCTCGGTGGAAGAGATCCTGATGCGCGGGGATGAGGTTAGCGGTGTACGTCTGATCAACGACGAAAAAGAGGTCATTGAAGTACAGACCAAAAGCATCGTAGTGGCCACCGGCGGCTTCAGCGCTAACAGCGCGATGGTCGTGAAGTATCGTCCTGACCTTGAAGGCTTCGTCACCACTAACCACAAAGGGGCTACCGGGAGCGGTATCGCGTTGCTGGAACGCATCGGCGCCGGCACCGTGGACATGGGCGAAATTCAGATTCACCCGACCGTCGAGCAGCAGACCTCGTATCTGATTTCCGAATCGATTCGCGGCGGCGGCGCTATTCTCGTTAACCAGCAGGGGAACCGCTTCTTCAACGAGATGGAGACCCGCGATAAAGTCTCGGCGGCGATTATCGCTCTGCCGGAACACTATGCTTACATCGTCTTCGACGAGCATGTGCGGGCGAAAAACAAAGCTGCCGACGAGTACATCGCCAAAGGCTTCGTCACCAGCGCCAGCTCACCGCGGGAACTGGCGGACAAACTGGGGATGGATTACCATACCTTCCTCGCCACCCTCGAGTGCTATAACGGGGCGGTGGAAAAACAGCATGATGAACAGTTTGGCCGGACCACCGCGCTGCGCGCGCCGATTAACGAAGGCCCGTTCCACGCTATTCGCATCGCCCCCGGGGTGCACCACACCATGGGCGGCGTGACCATTAATACCGATGGCGAAGTGCTGAATGTGGCGCAGCAGCCGATTCGCGGCGCCTACGCCGCCGGTGAAGTGGTGGGCGGGATCCACGGCGGCAACCGTATCGGCGGTAACGCGGTGGCGGATATCATTATCTTCGGTACCCTCGCGGGCCATCAGGCGGCGAAACGTGCCAGAGGATAACCTGTAACCTTGCTCCTGCCGGGTTGGCGCTTTCACCGCCCGGCTTGCCCCTTCTAAGGAGAGCCCGATGTCCGATAACCGCGTCTATAGCTACTCCGCCGTGTTGATGGGCTCGCCCATCCTGCTCAAACTCTGTTCCCACGATGAGGCGATGGCCTCCCGCGTTTTCCAGCTTATCAAGCGCTACGAAGACCTGCTTACCGTTAACCGCGCCGAGTCGCAGGTGATGGATATCAACCATGCCGCCGGGCGTCATCCGGTCACCGTCAGCCGACCGGTCTTTCAGCTGATCCAGTGCGCCAAAGCCGCCAGCATGGTGCGCGACAGCGCCTTTAACCTCGCCATCGGCCCGCTGGTGAAGCTGTGGCGAATTGGTTTTCACGGGCACAGCGTGCCTGACGCGGCTGATATCAAAGCCCGACTGGCGCTGACCCGCCCACAGGAGGTGATCCTCGATGAGGCAACCTGCAGCGTGTTTCTCCAACAGCCGGGGATGGAGCTGGATCTCGGGGCGATCGCCAAAGGTTATATCGCTGACCGCGTGCGCGATTATCTCCGTCAGCAGCAGGTGGAGAAGGCGCTGATCAACCTCGGCGGCAATGTGCATACCCTCGGCGAATGGGCCATTGGCCTGAAAAAACCATTTGCCGACGCGCAGGCGCTGATCGGTTCCCTGACGGTCAACGGGCAATCGGTAGTCACCTCCGGGACCTACGAGCGCTATTTCGAACAGGATGGCAAACGCTGGCACCATATTCTCGACCCGCGCAGCGGTTATCCGCTGGACAACGAACTCGACAGCGTGACGGTCATTTCCGCGGATTCTTTAGACGGCGACATCTGGACCACGCTGCTGTTCGGCCTCGGCGTGGAGAAGGGCTGCGCAGCGCTGCGTCAGCGGCAGGATATCGACGCGATTTTCGTTACCAAAAATCGCGACATTATTCTCTCATCGCCGCAGCGGCTGCGTTTTGCGCCGCTGGACAGCGGCTATCGGGTTATTGACTGTACTGCTTAAGCAAACTGTACTGTTCGGCGACCAGGCGGTAGCGATAGACCGGCCGCCCGGTAGCGCCGTAGTGGATAGTGGTATAGAGAATATTGATCTGCGCCAGCCAAATCAGATATTTGCGGCAGGAAACGCGGGAGATATTCACCGCCGCCGCCAGCTCATCGGTAGAGAATTCGACATCCGGATGGGCGTCAATCCACTGGCAGAGTGTGCGCAGCGTTTGCGCGGTTAACCCTTTAGGCAGCTTGCGCGCGTCGCTGGCCTCCGGCGCGCCGCCGTGCAGCAGGCGGTCGACATCGGCCTGTTCGTAATAGGGCTGGCCGGTTATTAGCTTACGCTTCTCCCGCCAGGTGGTGAGCGCCTCTTCAAAGCGCGGAAACTGGAAGGGTTTGATCAGGTAATCGACCACCCCGTAATGCATCGCGGTCTGTACCGTGGCGGCATCCGCCGCCGAGGTAATCATGATAACGTCGATGGCGCGCCCCGACTCGCGGATGGTCGGCAGGAGATCGAGCCCGCTGTCCTGCTGCATGTAGACATCCAGCAGCACCAGATCGATCTCCTGCTGCGGATCGTTAATCATCTCCTGGGCCTGACTGAGCGTCGAAGCGCTCCCGCTGCAACGAAAGCCGGGAACCCTTGCCACGTACAGGCGATTCAGTTCGGCCACCATGGCATCATCGTCAACAATTAAAACATTTATCACGCAGGTTTCCTTTTACTATCCCAGGGGAGATGAACAAAAAATTGGGTAAATACGCCGGGTTCCGATTCGACGGCGAGGGTGCCGCCGAGCTCGCGCAACTGCTGGTTAGCAAGAAACAGCCCGACGCCGCGATTCTCGCCTTTGGTGGAGAAGCCTTTGTTAAAGATAGCGTCGATGTTGTTCTCCGGGATCCCCGGCCCATCGTCGCTCACTTCACCGCTTAGCCAGCCGTCCTGGTAGTGCAGCAGCAGGCCGATCTCACCCTCCGCCTGGCCGCTCATGGCGTCCAGCGCGTTCTCAATAAGGTTGCCCAGCACCGTCACCAGCACCGTGACCTGTTTCTCGTTCGGACAATCCGGCACCAGGCTCTCCTCCGCCAGCGTCAGGGTAAAGCCGCACTCTGTGGCGCGCTGAATTTTACTTATCAGGAAGCCGGCCACCACCGGGGATTTAATGCGATGTTGAATGTCGCCGATGTCCGCCTGGTAGCGGTGGGCGGTCTGCAGCACGTATTCCTCGAGTTTGCCGTAGCTTTTCATATTCAGCAGACCGAGGATCACGTGCAGTTTATTCATAAACTCATGGGAGGTGGTGCGCAGGGCATCCACATAGCTCATCATGCCGTCCAGTCGCTGCAGCAATTGGCTGACCTCCGTTTTATCGCGGAAGGTACAGATGGCGCCGACCACCGCACCCTGGCTGCGAATGGGCACTGTATTGCCGATCAGCAGCAGACCATTGCACCCCAGTTCGCGGTCGTACATTGGCTCGCCGCTCTGCAGTACGGTCTGCAGATCGTCGAGCAGGGGGCTGTGAACGAGAGTCTTATCCGGGCCGGAAAAGAGGATCTCTTCCGCCGCGGGGTTGATGAGATTTACCTCGCCATGGGCATCGACCGCTACCACCCCCTCCTTGAGGGCGTGAAGCATGGCCTGACGCTGCTGAAACTGGGTGGATATTTCGTGCGGCTCCAGCCCCAGCAGCACGCGCTTCAGGCCGCGAACCAGGCTCCAGGTGCCCAGCGCGCAGACCAGCGCGCTGAACAGGATGGTCAGCAGCACGTCCCAACGGCTGTTGGCGATCTGTTCGTCCACTTTACTCAGTGAAATGCCGACCACCACCACGCCGATTTGCTGATGCCGTTCGTTGAACACCGGCGTAAACACCCGTAGCGCTGGGGCCAGCACCCCGTGGTTGATGGCGACATTCTCTTTTCCCTGCAGCGTCGGCTGAATATCGTGGCCGATGAACGGTTTGCCGATGATTGAGCTGTCCGGATGCGAATAGCGAATACCCTGCATATCGGTGACGATAGCGTACAACAGGTCGTTGCGGCGGGTAATGGCCTGCGCCAGCGGTTGAATGATCTGCTGCTGCGGGGGCGCCTCCAGTCCGCGCTTCACCTGCGGCATATCGGCCATGGTGCGCGCCACCGCCAGCGCGGTCTCTTTCAGACCGTCGCGGGTGGCGTTGCTGATCTGCATATACCACAAGGCATACACCAGCAGCAGCACGGCGCCGATGACGCTGCCGATCATCAAGGACACGGCGGTGCTCAGCTTTAACGGTAAGGCGCGTTGGCAAACGCGAGGCGGGTGCTCTGAAGCCTTCATGACGACCCCGGGTAGATTCAGTGAAAGATTATTATCGCCGATAGCGCGGCATACATAAAGCCGTGTAATCAAAGCAAAAGGCCGCTTTTGCTACGGCAGACTCCTCCAGCGCGCGGTACACTGCGGCTTTTCGCCACAGGCTTAAGGGAGACACTATGGAACTGGCTTCTCTGGTCCGGGATATCCTCCGGCAGCGGCACGTTGAACGACTGGCGCAGCATCGTGAACAGGATAATGAAGCGGAAGCAGAGTGGGAGATCGCCCGCTGGCGGCATCGCAGCGGGGTGGTGATCCAGCGCCGCTATGAGCTCGAGATCGCGCAGCAGGATAGCGCATCCTGCCCGGAGTGCTGGATTGACTGGCAGGTTATCGACGCCGCCGGCCAGGAGATCAACCCGATGCGCAAACAGTTTTATAACCTTTGCCAGCAATCCTTCTGGCTGGCTATGCAGGCGGGTGGTGAAGATGAGACCTCAGACAGAATTGCTCAGATAACCGACAATCACCCGTAAACGCGCGTTGGGGACGGTAAACTGTGACCCCGACGGCGGTAAAGCGCAGAACATTCCACTTATAGTGGCGGCAGAGGTTAAATAGTCCTGATGAATATAAGGATATGCATCAGGCCGCTGATTTTGCCGAGATGCGCTTTTTCTGTCGTAAATGGAGGTTGTTATGAGCAGTTCGCTAACCGCGTCAATGCAGGCTCGTCGTCACCCGGAGACCACCCACATCGATCGCCTCGCCACCGCCGATATGCTGGCGATGCTGCATCAGGATGATAAGCAGATATCGGAGGCGGTCGGCGCCTGTCTGCCGGATATCGCCCGGCTGATTGATATCGCCACCGCGACGATAAGCCGGGGAGGGCGCCTGGTCATTATTGGCGCCGGCGCTTCGGGCCGGACGGCCATTGAGGTGGTCAGCGACTATTCGCCGGAAGGTAAACACGCGCTGGTGGGGCTGATTGCCGGTGGGCAGACGGCGGCGATGGCCGAGCGGGAGACTGCGGCGAATAATTATGACCTGGGCGCCTTTGAGCTGCAGTCGCTGGACTTCAGCAACCGCGATATGCTGCTGGCGCTGACCGTCAGCGGCAAGACGCCATGGGTGTGGGGGGCGATGCGCCACGCCTGGTCGCTGGGCGCCCCGATAGCGGTCATCACCCAGCAGCCGACCAGCGAGGCGGCGCAGCTGGCGGATATCATTATTGCTCCGCAGACCGGGCCGGAGGCGGTGGCGGGGTTAGCCAATCCGAAGGCTCAGTTGGCCCAGAGGCAGATCGTCAATATGCTGACAACCGGACTCGCCATCCGTGACGGTCGGGTGTACAGCAATTTGCGGGTGGACGTACAGGCTGACAATTCGCACTGGGCGGAGCGGCAGATAGCGATTGTGATGGCGGCCACCGATTGCACGCGCAGTGAAGCAAAGGCCGACCTGGCCAGCTGCCATCAGCACTGCCGCACCGCGATCCTGATGCTGCTCAGCGGGCTTGACGCCTGGCACGCGCGGGAGCTGCTAACCAAACATCACGATCATCTGCGTCTCGCCCTGCGTGAAGCCCAGCGTAGCGCTGTCACTCCCGCCCAGTAATCCCTTCTCTGCCAGGCGCGCGATGAGCATGCGCGTCTGGACTTTTGTAATTAAAGAAATTCTTATCTTTTATTTTACCCGGCAATAGATATTGAATTTTCGACCTTATTTTTTTATCCGTCTTCGCTCTGTTTTTAAAA
>NZ_JH414802.1:101308-126933 GCF_000238715.1 Klebsiella sp. 4_1_44FAA | reverse complement strand
TTTTTAAGTTAAATAACTGTTTGGTTTAAAATGCGAGAGTGTAAATGATATTTTAAAATAAAGTAAAAGTGCGTTAATATGCTGCCTCTTATGACCGTGTGCTACGTGATAATTCTATTATGCCTGCAATGAAAAAAACGATTATTTCCTTAACCGCATTAGCGATGTTCGTCAGCGCGGCGACGCATGCTGAAGCGGGTACCTCGAAAAAAACCGACTTCCTGCTGATTGGCGGCGGGATCATGAGCGCCTCGCTCGGCACCTGGCTGCAGGCGCTGCAGCCGGACTGGGATCTGACCATGGTGGAGAAACTGGACGGCGTGGCGCTGGAGTCTTCCAACGGCTGGAATAATGCCGGTACTGGCCACTCGGCGAATATGGAGCTGAACTATACGCCGGAGCGGGCGGACGGGTCGATTGACGTCAGCAAAGCGCTCGATATTAACGAGCAATTTATGATTTCCCGTCAGTTCTGGTCGGCACAGGTGAAACGCGGTATTTTGCACGATCCGCACTCGTTTATTAATTCCACGCCGCATATGAGCTTCGTCTGGGGTGATAATGTGGATTATCTGCAGAAGCGTTATAACGCGCTGCAGCAGACCACCTTATTCCAGGGGATGAAATTCTCCACCGATCACGCGCAAATTAAACAGTGGGCGCCGCTGGTGATGGAAGGCCGCGATCCGCAGCAGAAAGTGGCAGCCACCTGGACGCCGGTGGGTACCGATGTCAACTATGGCGAAATCACTCGCCAGCTGATCGGCAGCCTGAAGAAAAATAACCACTTCACCCTGCAGACCTCCTCTGAGGTAACGGATTTCAAACGTAATGCCGACAACTCCTGGCACGTAACGATTAAGAATGTGCAGAGCGGGGAAGCGCAGACTATTGACGCCAAATACGTCTTTATCGGCGCCGGCGGCGGCGCGTTGAAGCTGCTGCAAAAAACCGGTATTCCGGAAGCGGACAACTATGCCGGCTTCCCGGTGGGCGGCTCGTTCCTGATGACCGAGAACCCGGCGGTCACTGCGCAGCACCTGGAGAAAGTGTATGGCCAGGCTTCAGTCGGCGCGCCGCCGATGTCGGTGCCGCACCTTGATGCACGTTACCTCGACGGCAAGCGCGTGGTGCTGTTCGGGCCATTCGCCACCTTCTCGACCAAGTTCCTGAAAAATGGTTCGTTCTTCGATCTGCTCAGCACTACCACCACCAATAACGTGCTGCCGATGACCCACGTCGGTCTCGACAACTTCGATCTGGTGAAATACCTGGTTAGCCAGGTGATGCTCAGCGATGATGACCGTTTCGCTGCGCTGAAAGAGTACTACCCGGACGCGCGTAAAGAAGACTGGAAACTGATCCAGGCCGGCCAGCGCGTACAGATCATCAAGAAAGACGCAGAGAAGGGCGGCGTGCTGAAGCTCGGTACCGAAGTGGTGGTCGATCAGCAGAAAACCATTTCCGCGCTGCTCGGCGCGTCGCCGGGGGCTTCCACCGCCGCGCCGATCACCCTGAACGTGCTCAAGCAGATGTTCCCGCAGCAGTTTAACTCGCCGGAGTGGCAGAGCCGCATTCACGCTATTGTGCCGAGCTACGGCCAGAAGCTGAACGGTAACGTGGCGCTGACCCAGCAGGTTTGGGATGACACCGCTGCGACCCTGCAGCTGACGAAACCGCCGGTGATCCAGATGCCAGCGGCTGCGCCTACCGCGACCGCCAAGCCGGCAGAGACGCCGCGCGAGGCCTCGCCGCAGCACGATATGGCGCTGTAAAAGCAAACTCGACAGTGAACAAAAGGGAAGACCATGGTCTTCCTTTTTTGCGTTATTTACCGGCTGAGGCCGCGCGCTGCCTGCAACTTTGGCGTCATAAAAGATATACTGGTTTGAATTGAAATAAGAAAATTAAACCAGGAGTGTGGAAGGGCCATGCAAGAGGATATTAACCAGGAGATCACCTTCCGCAAGCTGTCGGTCTTTATGATGTTTATGGCGAAAGGTAATATCGCCAGAACCGCCGAAGCGATGAAACTCAGCAGCGTCAGCGTTCACCGCGCGCTGCATACCCTGGAAGAGGGGGTGGGCTGCCCGCTGTTTGTCCACAAAGGGCGCAACCTGCTGCCGCTGCAGGCGGCGTGGACGCTGCTTGAATACTGCCAGGATGTGATAAGTCTGATGAACCGCGGGCTCGAGGCGACGCGCAAGGTTGCAGGCGTCGGTCAGGGGCGGTTGCGCATCGGTACCCTCTATTCTCTGACCCTGGAAACCGTTCCGCGCATCATTATGGGGATGAAGCTGCGTCGCCCGGAACTGGAGCTGGACCTGACGATGGGTTCAAATCAGATGCTGCTGGATATGCTGGAAGACGATGCCCTCGATGCCATCCTGATCGCCACCAACGAAGGGGAGTTCAATAATACCGCTTTCGACGTGGTGCCGCTGTTTGAGGACGATATTTTTCTCGCCGCCCCGGCGACTGAACGGCTGGATGCCTCACGGCTCGCCGATCTGCGCGATTACGCCGACCGCAAGTTTGTTTCGCTGGCGGAGGGGTTCGCCACCTATGCCGGATTCCGGGAAGCATTCCACATCGCCGGCTTCGAGCCGGAGATCGTCACCCGGGTGAATGATATTTTCTCGATGATTAGCTTGGTGCAGGCTGGCGTCGGTTTTGCCCTGCTGCCGGGGCGGATGAAGAAAGTGTATGAGAAGGATGTACAGCTGCTAAAGCTGGCGGAACCCTACCAGATGCGCCAGCTGATCTCTATCGTCTATTCGCACCACCGCGAGCGCGATGCCGACCTGCTGGCGCTGGCGGCGGAAGGGCGGATGTACGCCCGCAGTCTTAATCGCTAAGCCGCTGCGCCAGATGGCGGGCGACGTCCACGCCGCTGCGCTCCAGCGCAATGGTCTCCCCGCGCCAGCCCGCCTGGCGGGTCAGGCAGGTGAGCACCCCGCCGGGGGGCATCTCAATGGCTAAGCGCGCATCGCGCTCATCGGCGGCGACCATCGCCTCCTGCCAGTGGACCGGGCGCGCCATGTTCATCGCCAGATCGTCGGCGATCCGCTGCGGATCCCACAGCACGCGCGCCGTCGAGCCGCTTAAATAGGCGCACCGTGGGCGCCTTAAGCTGGCGCCGGCAAAAGCTTTCGCCAGCTCAGCGGCGGGTTTATCCAGCAGCGCGCAGTGCGACGGCACGCTGACCGCCAGCCGCTGGGCTTTACTGGCGCCAGCCCGCAGCGCCAGCTGCGCCACCTCGGCCATTGCCTCATCACGGCCCGCAATCACGAACTGCGTTTCGGCGTTCAGGTTGGCGAGATAAACCTCGTGGCCCTGCATCAGCGCCTCAACCCGCGGGCGGGTCAGGCCCATAATCGCCGTCAGTCCGTAACCTTCAGGATACGCCTGTTCCATTAAGTCCCCGCGCAGGGCCACCAGCCGCAACGCGCTGGCGAAATCGAGCGCGCCGGCAATCACCGCGGCCGGAAACGCGCCGATGGACAGGCCGCTGACCATCTGCGGATCCACGCCCTGACGCTGTAGCTCGCGCGCCCAGGCTACCCCGGCGATCAGCAGACAGAGCTGGACCGCACGGGTGTGTTGTAGCGCATCGGCGCTATCGAGGGTATCGACTTCATCCCCCAGCACGGCGCGCGCCTGGGTGAGGATCGCCTCGCGATCGGGGATCATCGCCAGCATGCCGGGACGCTGGCCGCCCTGACCGGGAAAGGTAAATAAAATCTTCATTATTCCTCCCTGTGCCACGGCGTCGCGGTTAAGCGCGCGCCGCGGGACGTTTTCAGCAGCGCGCGCCCGTCGCGCAGCCATTCATTGAGGGCGAAGGCGCCGTACGGCGTTTCGACCTGGGTATCAGCGCGGCATGGGAGTTGGGCCACCCGGGTCTGCCATTCCAGCAGCGCCTCGCGGTCCAGCGGCTGTGGCGCGCGGATCAGCAGATCCAGATCGCTGGCCGCATGCAGCACCGGGATCTCGGTTGCCAGCGCGTAGCCGGTACTGCCGGTGACGCCCCAGCCCCAGGGCCAGCGGTGTAAGGTGAGGGCGATAGCCCCCTGGACCGGCGGCTGCGAGACAAAAGGCGAATGGAGTAAGACCTCACGATCAACAAGCATCTCCGGGGTGACGCTGCGCACGATATTGCGCGCCTGTACCCAGCCGGCGGCGCGCTGCTCGCGCTTCATGCCCCGCACCCCAACCGGGACGCGGGCCTGGTCGTCAACGTCGCGCCTCACCACCACCGGCAGCGCGGCTCGCCACTGCTGAGCCACCCACGGCTCGGCAATATCTTCCAAGGCGCTGGCGTGGTTTAACCAAACTAGATCGTGGGGACGCGGCGTTGCTGACATGGTTTACAGTCCTGAAGTCAAAGAGATAAACAGCGGTAGCGACAGGATACACAGAACCGAGCTCAACAGCAGCACGGCTTCAGCATCCGGAGACTGGACGCCGAAGCGGTTGCCGAAGACCACGCCAAAGAAGCCGGCGGCCAGGGCAATCATCAGGATCGCGGTAATGGCAATGGAACCGTGCAGCCCAAGTAACATCACCAGACCCCAGGCAATAAACGGCTGCACCAGCAGTTTCACGATGGTTGATGTAGCGATCAGCGCATTGAGCTGCAGTTTACGCGCCGACAGGATCACCCCGGTGAGGAACAGCGCGGCGGCGGTGGCGGCCAGGCCCAGCGGTTTGATCGACGCCAGCAGCAGGTCCGGCATTTTAATGCCGATCGCGGAAAGCACCACCCCAAGCAGCGGGCCCCAGACGATCGGTTTTTTCACCGAACGCCACATCAGCACCGGCAGCATCGCCAGCGTAGAACCGCTGTTTTCTCCCGCGGCGCGGGCTTTTTCACGTTCCAGAATCAGCAGGCAGAACGGGGTCATCAGCACCGAGCCGCAGGCGATAGAGACCGCTACCGACAGTGAGGTTGACGCGCCTTCACCCAGCACGCTGCCGAGGATCGGCAGACCTAACGCGGCATAGTTTGGCAGGGCGACGGTGAGGGTCAGCACCGCGGCATCCTGCGGCGTGCGTTTGAACACGCTGGTGGCGAGGAAGTAGATCGCGGCATAGGTGATCCACATCGCGCCGGTCAACACCAGCACCAACGGCGACTGGGCGACGATACCGGCCCACGGCGTTTGTACCGTCGCGCTAAACAGCGTGGCGGGTAAGGCAAAATCCATTACAAAAATATTAAGCAGCGAGACGTTTTTGTTATCTACCATCCCGGCCTTACCGGCCCAGAAGCCCAGCAGCATAATGACGAAAATCGGGGCAAGAGCATGAATAATCACATAAGTCATAAATCACCTGTAAATAAGATAGAGTACTGGCGCGATTGTTATTTTTTCTAAAAGCCGTCCCTACCCGGCGCGGTTATTACGCGCTCCGGGGGACGGCTTCCGGCAGGTTTTCTTCTACTACTTACGTACGAACGTTTTACCAGCTGGCGCGCATGCGATCGCGGACCAGCTGCGAGCTGCGGCGGTTTTCCGCGCCCAGACGGCACTTCAGTGAGGTATCGGTGCGCGCGTCAGCGATGGCGTCGCGCAGCGTGTTGCTGACCAACGACAGATCGTGGTCGTCAGGGGCATCCGGATTATTAATATCCAGAAGGGCGGAGAGCAGGCCGAGCGTCGCATAGTTGCTGACGTCGTAGGCCATTGGCGGAATGGTAGCCGCCAGTTTCTCCAGCGCCTCTACGGTACGCAGCGTAATGCGCGCCGCCGACGCTTTACCCATCGCGTGGATCAGCACGCCGCTATCGTTAAAGGCGATCAGGCGGTTGGCCTGGTAGCCGTGGGCCAGAAACGCCCCGGACATCGCTTTGCCGACGATCAGGCCAATTACCGGGTGGCCGGCCAAACGGGCTTTGGCATAAGCGCCAGCCGCCCCGGCCAGCGCCTGGTGAATGCCGAAAGCTTCTTCGCGGCGGCCATAGGCCTGGCTTGGCACATCGATCACGGCGACGATCGGCCGTTTGACTGGCTGGTCGGCGTCGGCGGCAATGGTTTCATTAACCACTTTCGCCAGCGTCCAGCCTTCCAGCAGGCCAACTTCGCCGCCGGCGGCGCGCGGGTAGTGGTTGTTAGCATCCGGGACCACGGCGATAAAACGCACGTTTTCGCCATTAATCTGGCCGTCTGCCACCTGGACGGAAGGGCACAGGCCGCTCATCAGCGGCGCGTCGGGCGCCAGTTTGTTCAGCCACAGCGCGGCGCGGTTTGGGAACTGACTCATTATTTATCCTCCCGGGCAAAAAGCTGTTTAATCTGCGCGGTATCCGCCTGCTGGCGGGTGTCGAACTGGCTCAAGCGCCGCAGATAATCGTCATAGTTGTCGCTGCGGTGCTGTACCGGTACGCCTTTGGCGATCGCCTCATTCATTGCGGTTTTAACGGCGTTAACGCCATCGTTAACCAGCGCGTCGACCAGTCCGCTGGCGGCGCGAATTTCGCCGCCGGTCATGCTCCAGATAAACGGCCGGTTGCGGGAGTCGTACTCTTCAATGCCGGCTTCCTGCTCGATAACCTGCGGGCCGTTGAGGCCGAGACGGGCTTCACGAGTGACAATGAGATAGCTGCACAGCGCGGCGGCGATAGACATACCTCCAAAGCAGCCGACGGTGCCGGCGATGATGCCGACTACCGGCGTGTAGCGGCGCAGATCGACAATCGCCGCGTGAATATCAGCGATGGCGGCCAGACCGAGGTTGGCCTCCTGCAGACGTACGCCGCCGGTTTCGAGGCACAGCACCGCCTGCGTCGGGATACCGTTGCGGTTATCTTCCGCCGCCAGCTCCAGCGCGGCGGCCATTTTGGCGCCGGACACTTCGCCCATACTGCCTCCCTGGAAGGTGCCCTCGATGGCAATCACCACCGCAGGCTGGCCGTTGATCGTGCCTTTGGCGACCACCATACCGTCGTCGGACTGCGGGACGATGCCCTGGGCGCCGAGCCACGGCGACATAATACCGTCAAACGGATCCAGCAGTTCGCGGTAGCTGCCGTCGTCCAGCAGAGCGTGGGCGCGTTCGCGAGCGCGCAGTTCGATAAAGCTGCGATCGTTACGCATGAGCGGCCTCCTCAAAAACCTGTTCAATACGAATACGGGCGACGCCCGGCGTGGCGCCGAAGTCGTGGATAATCAACTGCCCGGCGGGCAGGCCGTTGATCAGGTTCAGCCTGTCGAACAGCGCCTGCCAGCGCGCCTGGCTGTTATCCACTGAGGTGGTGATCTGTACGTTGAGCGTGGCGCTCTGTGCGGCGGTATAAAGTACTTCCATATCGCCTGAACCCACGACTCCTGCCAGCGCTCGGCCGCTCAGGGCGCGGCTGGCAGGAAATGACAATGTAATCTGTTCCATAACATCCTCTGAATGCGTTAGCCGGCAACTCTGTCGAGAAACAGGGTGGCGGCAAGGAGATCGGCGGCGCCTCCCGGCGAGGCGTTTAGCGCCAGCATGATTGCGTCCAGGCGGGCCAGGGCGGCGCGCCCGGCGAAACTGGCGCAACCGCCAGCCGCCAGCACCTCACAAGCGCCTTGCTGCATGGCCTGCAGCCCGGCCATACCGGCGCGCGACAGCACGCAGGTATCGCTCAGCGAGGTCATGATGGCCATCAGCGCATCAAGCTGCGCCTGCCGCTCACTGGCGCCTCGCGCCCGGCTGTGCTGCAGTTGCGGCAGCGCCAGGCGGGTGATATGCGGGAAACCACACTGCGCTTCCTCGCGGGCGCCTGGCACCTGCCAGCGGCGGCTGGCGCGAAGCCCTTTACTAAAGCTTTTCGGCGCGAAGCCGTCGGGCAGGCGGGCGAGGGCGGCGGCAGCGGCGGCGATCGCCTGTGACTGACCCTCTCCACCCAACATCGCCACCGCGCTGACCAGCAGGCCTAGCGCCCAGATAGCGCCGCGGTGGGTGTTAACCCCACCCGTCGCCAGCATCATCTGCGCTTCGCCTTCGCGGCCAAGGCGGCCGACGGTTTCGCGCAGCGCGATGTCCGCCGGGCGACGCCAGCTTTGCTCGGCCAGCGCGTGAAAGGTCGGCTGCAGGCTGCGGGCGGAGCGCTCCATCAGCGCCAGATTCAGGTCCTGATGCGCGCCGTTGCCGCGGCTATCCACCAGACCCGGTTTCGGGCTCAGACGGGCTTCGTCAATCAGACAGGCGCTGGCGGTATGCGCCAGCCAGCTGACGCGGCTTTCTGCGTGCAGGGGGGAGAGATTTTTCATTACCAGCTCCGGAATTTTGCCGGTGGGTTGTACAGTCCGTCGGACCACTCCACCAGGTCGGCGACGCTGCCGGCGGCCAGCAGGGAGCGGGTGGCATCGCTGCGGCGAATCCCGAGATCTTCCGGGTAGACCACTTTGCCGCTCTGACGCAGCGCGGCGACGCGTTTGGCGTCCACACCAAGGCCGATATCGGTGATCCCGGCCACCGCGGCGACCATCGCCCGGCGCTCTTCAAGGCTCTCCGCACGGTACAGGTAGGCGATACCCTCTTCGGTCAGGACGTGGGTGACGTCATCACCATAAATCATCACCGGCGCCAGCGGCATGCCGGAGGTTTTCGCCACCTCAACTGCATCCAGCGTCTCAACGAAGGTTGGTTTCACGCCGGCCTGGAAGGTTTCGACCATCTGCACCACCAGCTTTTTCCCGCGCTGCATCGGGTCCGGCTCGGTGATCATATTGAGCCATGCCGGGGTGGCGTGGCGGCGACCGTGCGGGTCGTGGCCCATGTTCGGCGCGCCGCCGAAGCCGGAAAGACGGCCGCGGGTGACGGTCGAGGAGTTAGCCAGACCATCTACCTGCAGGGTTGAACCAATGAACATATCTACCGCGTACTGGCCCGCCAGCTGGCAGAAGGCGCGGTTAGAGCGCATCGAGCCATCCGGGCCGGTAAAGAAGATATCCGGGCGGGCGCGGATGTACTCTTCCATCCCCAGTTCGCCGCCGAAGCAGTGCACGCTCTCCACCCAGCCGCTCTCGATGGCCGGGATTAAGGTTGGATGCGGATTCAGGGTCCAGTGTTTACAGATTTTGCCTTTCAGGCCGAGCTGCTCGCCATAGGTCGGCAACAGCAACTCGATGGCGGCGGTATTAAAGCCGATACCGTGGTTAAGCGACTGCACCTGATGTTCCGCATAGATGCCCTTGATCGCCATCATCGCCATCAGTATGTGTTCTTGCTTAATCAGGCGCGGATCGCGGGTGAAGAGCGGTTCGATAAAGAACGGCTTGTCGGCAACCACCACGTAATCGATCCACGAGCCGGGAATATCGACGCGCGGCAGATCGCATTCGTCGTCCACCAGTTCGTTGACCTGGGCTATCACAATGCCGTCGTGGAAGGCGGCGGCTTCCACCAGCGCCGGGGTATCTTCGGTACTCGGTCCGGTATACAGGTTGCCTTTGCGGTCAGCTTTATAGCCGGCAATCAGCGCGACGTTTGGCGACAGATCGACGTACAGGCGCGAGTAGAGTTCGATATAGGTGTGGATGGCGCCGATTTCGAGCAGGCCATCTTCCAGTAGTTGCGAAATGCGCAGGCTCTGGGTGCCGGAGAAAGAGAAATCCAGCTTGCGGGCAATACCTTTTTCAAACAGGTCCAGATGCTCGCTGCGCCCGACGCTGGGCATAATCATATGCAGGTCGTGGATTTTTTGCGGATTAACTTCCGCCAGCATGCGCGAGAGGAAATCGGCCTGTTTCTGGTTGTTGCCTTCCAGCACAACCCGGTCGCCGGGGGCGAGCAGGTTTTCCAGTACGCTGACCAACTGGTCAGTCGGGATGACCTTACCTGGCATGTTCGCCTCGGCCAGCCGCCGCTGTTTTTCCGTTCGGCGACGGTTCCAGACCCGCCCCGTCGTTTGTTCGGCATTCATTAATAACCTCCTGATTCGACAAATCGTTTTGTTTGTCCTGGTGGAGATTAGTGTGCGACGCGAGGCTATGAGCATCAATTAAGCGCGGTGGCCGATCGTTAGCATCAGAGTAACGATTCCGCCGCAACGTTTGTGATGCGGATCAATAATACATAAGGCGTAGTGGTCTACGGAGAGAGTGTAGGGCAGGGAGCAGGCCGGCGAAGCGCCGGCCTGCGGAAGGACTACTGTTTACTGACATCGCTTAATAAGAAAGCGATACTCTGCCCGCCGCTGGTCTGCTCGAGGGCAATTTTGACGATAATCGTCAACGGCACCGAGAGCAGCATGCCAACCGGACCCAGCAACCATCCCCAGAAGATTAAGGACAGGAATACCACCAGCGTCGAGAGGCCCAGCCCGCGCCCCATGATACGAGGTTCGAGAATATTGCCGAATACCAGGTTGACGATCAGGTAGCCGGCCAGCACTACCAGCGCCTCGTACAGACCACCGAACACCAGCACCTGCAGGATCGGCGGAATGGCCGCCAGCACGGAACCGATATTGGGAATATAGTTCAGCGCGAAGGCCAGTAGCCCCCACATAAAGGCGAAGCGCACATCCAGCAGCACCAGCATGCCCCAGACCACCAGGCCGGTGATCAGGCTTATCGCAGTTTTCAGCACCAGATAATGCGATACGCTGTCGATGGCCCGCTGGATGGCGCCCATGCCTTCTACTGGTCTGGACATTAACTGCTGCAGCTTAGCGGGAAGCTGCGGCACCTCCAGCAGCATAAACACCACCGTCAGCAGCAGCAGAAAAATAGAGGACATGGCATTCGACAGCTGAGTGAGCAGGCTGGTGACCAGGGTCATTACGGCGTTAGGGTCGATGTACTTATTGAGCTCGACCACCGAAACGGTGAATCCCATACGCTGCAGCCAGGGCGCGATGGTTTGCATCGGCTCATAAAGATAGTTGCGATACTGCGGCAGGGTGCGCGCCAGCTCGTTGAGCGAGGTCCCCAGCGAGGCCAGCAGCACAATGGCTAACATAACAATCAGGCCAATCAGTAGCGAGATCGCCAGCACGCGCGGCACCCGGCAGCGGACCAGGAGCTGGACCAGAGGATTGATGATCACCGCCAGAAAAAGCGCCAGGATAAACGGGACGATTATGTCCGCCGCAAAGCGAATGCCGGTAAGGATGATCACCAGCATGCCCAACATGATGACCATCTTTAATCCGTTAAGTGTAATAATGGGTTTAGCCATAGGATCCCGACCTCAAACTTCCTTGCCTATTAACAGGTTGCGTTACATTAGCATAATGACGCTTTTTTGCAGAACAAACGCATTGAAGAAAAACCGCGGCGTAAAGAATTGCAAAGTCTTTGAATTAAATGTAGCACTATGCTACAAATCTACCTGTGTTTAACTACTGAGGACAATTTTCATCCGCACCGGACGAGAAGCAACACCGCGGATAATTGTAATTTTATGGACAATCAGTTCAGGATGTATATTTTAAATCACCCCGCAGTATCCCTCACTTTTTCCCGTTTTGCCGGCGAACAGCACTGGCATTCGGCGCTATAGTCACCTTCTTTCTGCCTGAGCTGGCGCCAAGCGCACAGCGATATCTACGTCAGAAATTTTCCTGTTTACGTCTCGCGTAAACGGTAATGGATTATATTCTCAAGCAGGAGAAGGGATCATGTTTTATTGGATTTTATTAGCTTTAGCAATTATTGCTGAAATTACCGGCACCTTGTCTATGAAATGGGCAAGCGTGAGCGGCGGGCACACCGGCTTTATTTTAATGCTGGCCATGATTGCCCTGTCATATATTTTTCTTGCCTTTGCGGTTAAAAAGATTGCCCTCGGTGTGGCCTATGCGTTGTGGGAAGGGATCGGTATTTTACTGATTACCCTGTTTAGCGTGCTGCTGTTTGATGAGAGTCTGTCCCTGCTGAAAATAGCCGGCTTGACCACCCTGGTGATAGGGATCGTCTTAATTAAGTCAGGCACCCAGAAAAAAGCGTCTTCCAAGCAGGAGGTGGCCCATGCAGCAGTTTGAGTGGATCCACGCCGCCTGGCTGGCAATCGCCATTGTGCTGGAAATTATTGCCAACGTCTTTTTGAAGTTTTCCGACGGCTTCCGCCGCAAGATCTACGGCATCCTGTCCCTGGCGGCAGTATTGGGCGCGTTCAGCGCCCTGTCGCAGGCGGTTAAAGGGATCGATCTCTCGGTCGCCTATGCGCTGTGGGGCGGCTTCGGTATCGCGGCGACCATCGCCGCCGGCTGGGTGCTGTTTGGTCAGCGTCTGAATAACAAAGGCTGGGCGGGGGTTATCCTGCTGGTAGCCGGCATGGTGTTAATTAAACTCGCCTGACGTCTCGCCGCCTGCAAAGCCAGGCGGCAAATGGAAACTTCCTTCACGCCTGGCCCCGCTGTAATTGTGTCAGGTGACGCTGAGGGCTGCGCAGGTTCACTGCTTTCGGCTGGCGGAAAATCATTTCCGCCAGGACGATGTCAATAATGATATTCTTCACCGGCCTCGGTCCATTACTCACCGGCAAGCGCCTCCAGCTTATCGCGAAAGCCAGTCACCGCAATGGCGCGATTGTCCGCCCGCCAGCGATCCTGCGGGCCGGGGGCCGAACTCTGCACGGCGATCACCTGCCAGCCGTCCTCCGTTTTCAGCAGCAGCGGCGAGCCGCTGTCGCCAGGCAGGGTGTCACACTGATGCGACAGTACGCTGGTTTGCGCCCACCCTGTCACGATGCAATCCTGGTGGCTGTAAAGATTATCGAGATGATCTTCAGGATAGCCAGACTGGGTAACTTTACGGTCCGCCGCCTTCAGCGCGGCGGTGAGATCGGCCTTGCTGCCCGGAAAGAGCGGGATCGGCGTAATGCCAGACGGAGCATAGCGCAGCACGATCAGGCCAAAATCGGACGGCGCCGCAGCGGAAGGGACAATCCAGCCGTCGCCATCGGCTTTCAGGCGTCTGCCTAAGCTGGGATCGACTCGCCCGTCAATGCCGTGGATCTCATAGACCCAGTTGCCCTTGCGGGAAATAAAGCGCAGGGCGACCGCTTTGTCCGGCTTGCCGCGCGGGGGCGTTAACAGACAGTGGCCCGCGGTCAGCGCCAGATGCGGAGAGATGAGCGTCGCCGTACACAGATTGCCGCTGGCGGTTTCCAGCTGGCCAATCGCGTCCCATGGACTCTCCTCGGGGCGGTTCACCGCTTTGCGGTCATCGTGACCGAAAAACAACGTCTTAATATCTTTGGCGCTCAGTCCGCTATCATCGGCATGTGCGCCCAGAGGTAACAGATAAAATGAACACAGTAATAACAGAACGTCTCTACGCATATCACTCTCTGGGGAGGCTATGATGTCTATTGACAGTAGCAGGAGATTTAAGTTTTTGAAAGTAAACAATAATTCTAAACAGGCCAAACCGTATACCACATCAGCGCGCGGTGGGGTCTGGCGCTGGTAAAACCTCCTGATTTCAAGCGGTTAATACCAGTGTTCTGCTTGTGCTATTTCCGCAGAAAGTGGCGTCTTGCGCAACAAAATTCATGTATCAGAACGTACTGAATTCGGTTAATAATGCAGCAATTCATCCGTGGGATTATTCCTAGTTTGTCAGCATAATGCCCAAAAATAATACTTTTACCCACCAGATCTTCACCGGAATTCGCACTTCTTTACGCCTCTCGTAATTATTTTCAATGCGAAACATTTTCTCACCGAAAACGTTGTTACCGTCGCCCTGCCGTTGAGTAAATAGAGAGGTAGTACCGGCGATGATAGCCTGAACTCTATTTCCCCTGCGTTCGGAGGGCTTATGTCTAAAAAAGGTATTCGCGCACTGGTTTATGTTTCCCTGGTCTCAGTCGCTATCTGGGGCGCGACCGGCTATCTGGTGATGGAAGCCGTGCGTGCATTGTGATGGGCGCGCCACCCGGCAAGGGCCAGGCGTGCGAGATATTACGACTAACATGTCTGGCGTCTTCTGGCGCCGGACATTTTTTTGCGCCGCAGAGAGTCACAGGATAATGGGAAGCGGGAAGCGGGGAGCGGGTCAGCGATAGCCGCACGGTATTCATTTTAATGAAAAGCTGGTAGAAGCAGCAAAATGCGAACGCGGGATAAATAATTAAGAGAGGAAAAAACGGGTTGCAACCACTGCGCATATAATTAGCAGGATCAGGATGAGCTCAAAACGATAGCGCCGCAGCATAGTGCTCTCCAGAAAAAACGGCGCTGAAACAGCGCCGATTATTAAGAAGGTTGGTTCACCGGGAGGAATTATGCTGCCGGCTGTGCAGTCGGTTTAGCGGCCTGGTGTTTAGTGGTTTTGTGGTGTTTTTTCGCTGCCTGCGCTTTCTGGGCTGCCGGTTTAGCCGCAGCTTTGTGATGCTTTTTCGCCGCCTGAGCTTTCTGCGGAGCAGCTGGTTTAGCTGCTACTTTTTTGTGTTTTTTAGCGGCCTGGGCTTTCTGAGCAGCGGCTGGTTTAGCTTCTGCTTTTTTGTGTTTTTTGGCAGCCTGAGCTTTCTGCTCTGCAGCCGGTTTTGCCGCGGCTTTGTGGTGTTTTTTGTGATGGGTGGTCTTGGCAGCCGTGCTGTGGGTGGCAGCCGGTGCCTGAGTGGTGCTTACTGCGTCAGCAGCGAAAGCGGCGGAAGAGAGACCCATAGCAGCGGCAACGACCAGAGCTAATACTTTTTTCATTCTGATATCCTCGAAAAGTTTTCTTAATTTCAACCCCACTGCGGGGCCGGTGAAATCACTATATGCTTGTCTTTTCGAGCTTTCCGTGAGTGTTTGGTATCGGCGTGTAACCGAATGTACAAGGCGGGAACGACAGGACGCGCCGGGTAGCCCGGCGCGTATGATTACAGGTAGCGAGTGGTCAGGTGCTCGCGGAAGTAGCGGCTATTAAGATCCTCACCGGTGGCCTGCTGAATCAACTGCGAGGTGGTGAAGCGGCTGCCATGCTGCCAGATATTCTGCCGCAGCCAGTCGAACAGGGCGCTGAAATCGCCT
Organism: Klebsiella sp. 4_1_44FAA; assembly: GCF_000238715.1. Lineage (NCBI taxonomy): Bacteria > Pseudomonadati > Pseudomonadota > Gammaproteobacteria > Enterobacterales > Enterobacteriaceae > Klebsiella > Klebsiella sp. 4_1_44FAA. The sequence goes on along the minus strand of NZ_JH414802.1, from coordinate 111,980 downwards.
TCCTCAATATCGCGATCTAATGTCGGCAGCGCGCGGCGGGCCGCGGCCATCAACTGCGCGGCATACATCGCGCCCAGGGTATAGGAAGGGAAATAGCCGAATCCGCCGTCGGTCCAGTGAATATCCTGCATGCAACCATCCCGATAGTTGCCGGTGGTCGACAGCCCCAGCCAGTGCTGCATTTTCTCGTCCCACAGCGACGGGATATCATCTACCTCAATCTCGCCGTCGATCAGCGCACGTTCAATTTCATAACGCAGGATGACATGCGCCGGGTAGCTCACCTCATCGGCATCGACGCGAATAAAGCCGGGTTTCACCTGCTGATTCCAGGCGACAAAATTGTCCTGGCTAAAGGCCGGCCGATCGCCAAACCGCTCGCGCACCGCCGGTAACAGGCGGTTAAGAAACCGCTCGCTGCGTCCCAGCTGCATTTCAAAAAACAGGCTCTGCGACTCGTGGATAGCGGTGGAGCGGGCGAGTCCTACGGGCTGGTCGACCCACGGGCGAGGTAGATTCTGCTCGTAGCGGGCGTGGCCGGTTTCGTGGATCACGCCGAACAGAGCGCTGAGCAGGTCGTTTTCGTTGTAGCGGGTGGTGATGCGCACATCCTGGGGTACGCCGCCGCAGAACGGGTGGGCGCTGATGTCGAGGCGCCCGCCGTCGAAGTCAAAGCCAAGGATACGCATCGCCTGCAGGCCCAGCTCCCGTTGTTCAGCAATGGGGAAAGGCCCCTGCGGGGCGATTAGCGTCTGCTTCGCCTGCTTCTCCACCGCCTGGCTAAGCAGGGAAGGTAGCCACGATTTGAGATCGGCGAACAGGCTGTCCAGCCGCGCGCTGGTCATATCCGGTTCGAAAATATCCAGCAGCGCGTCGTAGCGTGAGCCGCCCCTGGCATCGGCGCGGATCTGCGCTTCCTGACGGCTCAGTCTGACCACCTCGCGTAGGTTGTCGGCAAAGCCCGTCCAGTCATTGGCGGGACGCTGGCTGCGCCAGGCATGTTCGCAGCGGCTGCCGGCCAGCGATTTTGCTTCCACCAGGCTCTCCGGCAGCAGCGCCGCCTGATCGTACTGACGCTGCATTTCCCGCAGGTTGGCCTGTTCAACATCATTAAGATCCTGCTGGCGGGCCTCCTGTAACCATTGTCCCTACTTTTTTTATCGGTCAGGATCTGATGCTGCAGCACGCCGAGCTCGGCCAGCGCTTCGCTGCGGGCGACGCTCCCGCCCGGGGGCATCATCGCGAACATATCCCAGCCGGCGATGGCGGCGAGATGCGAAAAGCGCGACAGGCGCTGAAAGGTACGGGTAAGCTGCTGATAAGGCGTATTTTCAGTCATAGTGGCGTTCGGTCCGTGACAGGTGAATAAAGAGATTATCGCTTTGCCTCTACACTATCCTGATACGCCCGGCGGGTCGAGCGTTGCGCACAGGGGAAGGGAAAGACACATGGCGGGAGAATAAGCTCACCTCTGTGATCGGTGTTACAGAAAACGGTAACATAACGGTACTAAACTGTGATCGATTACACAGGTCTGGAGGTTCGGGGGTGGTTTATGAATCCGTTCACCTGGCTGTTTATTGCACTGCTGTCCGTTGATGCCGTCAGAGAGCTGATGGGCTTGTCTTCCATAATGGGCATGTGGTGAAACGTGGCCCGCAGGCCACGTCACACGCGACTATTTCAGTCGCTGATGTAAGCAGGTGCCGGTCAACAGCGCGGCAAGGAGCAGCAGCGCGATAAACCCACCGACGCCGTTCCAGCCGTAGTGATGCCAGAATACCCCGCCTAACGTCCCGGCAAGACTTGAACCCAAATAATAGCTGAACAAATACAGCGATGATGCCTGACCGCGGGCGCGGCGGGCGCGTGGGCCAATCCAGCTGCTGGCGACGGAATGCGCGGCGAAGAAGCCAGCGGAAAACAGCAGCATGCCGATGAAAATAAGCCACAGGGAAGAAAAGAGCGTCAGCAGCAGGCCGCAGAGCATCACCGCTGTAAAGCCAAGCATCACCGGCCCGCGGCCAAAGCGTACGGTCATGGCCCCTGCCTTCGGTGAACTCCAGGTCCCGGTGAGATAAGCTACCGACAGCAGGCCTACCACCGCCTGGCTTAACGACCACGGCGACATCATCAGCCGGTAGCCAATATAGTTAAACAGGGTGACAAAAGCGCCCATCAGCAGAAAACCTTCGACGAACAGCAGCGGCAGGCCACGGTCGCGCCAGTGCAGACGGAAGTTAATCAGCAGCGTTTTCGGTCGCAGCGAGGTCGGGCGGAAATGGCACGACTCGGGCAGGATACGCCAGAACATAATCGCCGCGGCCAGCGCAAAGCCGCTGATCGCCGCCAGTGCCACGCGCCAGCCGAAGAAATCGGTAAAGACCCCGGTCAGCAAGCGGCCGCTCATGCCGCCGATGGAGTTGCCGCTGATATAGAGTCCCATCGAAAAGGCGACGAAACTGGGGTGGATCTCCTCGCTCAGATAGGTCATGCCGACCGCCGCTACGCCGCTCAGCGACAGGCCGATGAGCGCGCGCATAATCAGGATGCCGTGCCAGCTGGTCATCATAGTCGACAACAGTGAACAGCAGGCGGCCAGCAGCAGGGCGGTGACCATCACCGGCTTGCGGCCTATTGCGTCCGACAGCGGGCCGGTAAACAGCAGGCCCACCGCCAACATCGCCGTGGAAATTGAAAGCGAAATACTGCTGCTGGCCGGCGACACGCCAAACTCGTTCGACAGCACCGGCAGGATCGGCTGCACACAGTAGAGCAGGGCAAAGGTGGCCAGACCGGCGGAGAACAGCGCGAGAGTGACGCGCATAAACTGCGGGGTGCCACGTTTAATAAACGGATCCGGGCGGGATGCACCAGCGACGCTGACCTCGCCCGCCGGCACGGTGTCAACGGTTGTTGTACGACTCACAGAGAATTCCTTGCGTAGAAGTTGCTGCTTACCAACAGAGTGTTGTGACCATTCAGCTCACATTTTTAGGGTATGAAAATGTAAATATTCTGTCTAATATATTAATAATCTCAAATAAGACGTTTTAAATATGAATATCGAGTTGCGTCATTTGCGCTACTTTGTCGCCGTCGCCGAGGAGCTACATTTTGGCCGCGCCGCGGCGCGACTGAACATCTCTCAACCACCGCTAAGCCAGCAGATTCAGATCCTTGAGCAGCAGACCGGCGCTCGCCTGTTTGCCCGTACCAACCGCAGCGTCAGCCTGACGGCGGCCGGAAAGCAGTTTCTCGCCGATAGCCGACAAATCCTCGCCCAGGTGGATGAGGCGGCTGCTCGCGCCGCCCGTCTACACCATGGCGAAACGGGTGAGCTGCGCATCGGCTTTACCTCCTCGGCCCCTTTTATTAAGGCCGTCTCCGATACGCTATCGATGTTTCGCCAACGCCTTCCGGATGTGCATATTCTCACCCGCGAGACTAACACCCGCGAACAGATAGTGCCCCTGAGCGAAGGGGCTCTGGATTTGGGGCTGCTGCGCAATACTCAACTGCCGGACACCCTGGCGTGGGAGCGGGTTCTGCGCGAGCCGCTGTTGGCGATGGTCCCGGCGAATCACCCGCTGGCCCGCCAGCCCTCGGTCAGCCTGGCGGCGCTGGCGCGCGAGCCCTTCGTCTTTTTCGACCCGCACGTCGGCACTGGCCTGTATGACGACATCCTCGGCTTGCTGCGCCGCTACGGCCACACGCCGAAGATTGCCCAGGAGTGGGGGAGGCAATGACGATTATTGGTCTGGTGGCTGCCGGCCTGGGGGTATCGATCCTCCCGGCCTCCTTTCAGCGCGTCCAGCTCAGTGAAATGCGCTGGCTGCCGATCGACGAACAGGATGCGGTATCGGAGATGTGGCTGGTGTGGTCTAAACACCATGAGCAAGGGGCACTGGCAAAACGCTTTCGTGAGGCGCTGCTCTCCTGGAAAAGCGAGCATAATTGAGGCGAAAAGGGGCTGGAAATGTGCGGTAAATCACAAGGCTAAGTAAAAATTTGACGTTCACCGTCGAAGTGCTTCACCATAGCCGAAAGTTTATTTCGAAGCGCGAAAATAAGGGAGTCAATGGTGGTAGCGGATAGTCAACCAGGCCATATCGATCAAATAAAGCAGACCAATGCGGGCGCCGTGTATCGCCTGATTGATCAGCTCGGCCCGGTATCGCGTATCGACCTTTCCCGATTTGCGCAACTGGCGCCGGCCAGCATCACCAAAATCGTCCGCGAAATGCTGGAAGCGCATCTGGTTCAGGAGACCGAGATCCAGGAGCCCGGCAGCCGCGGCCGCCCGGCGGTGGGGCTGATGGTGGAGACCGAGGCATGGCACTATCTGGCGGTGCGCATCAGCCGCGGTGAGATCCATCTTTCGCTGCGTGATTTAAGCAGTCAGCTGGTGGTGGAGGATCAGCTGGAGCTGGCGCTCACCGACAGCACGCCGTTTCTGACGCGCGTTATCGACCATATAGATCGCTTCTTTATTCGCCATCAAAAGAAGCTGGAACGCCTTACCTCCATCGCCATGACGATGCCCGGTATTATCGATACCGAAAATGGCATTATTCATCGCATGCCGTTTTATGAGGATGTTAAAGATGTCCCGCTCGGCGAAGCGCTGGCCAATCATACCGGGGTGCCGGTCTATATTCAGCATGACATCAGCGCCTGGACTATGGCAGAATCTTTGTTTGGCGCCTCGCGCGGCGCCCGGGACGTCATTCAGGTGGTCATCGATCATAACGTCGGCGCCGGGGTGATCACCGATGGGCGCCTGCTGCACGCCGGCAGCAGCAGCCTGGTGGAGATTGGCCATACCCAGGTCGATCCCTACGGCAAACGCTGTTACTGCGGCAACCATGGTTGCCTGGAGACGATTGCCAGCGTAGAAAGCGTGCTGGAGCTGGCGCAGATGCGCATGGCGCAGTCGATGAGCTCGCTGCTGCACCAGCGTCCGCTGAGCGTGGAGTGGCTTTGTCAGGCGGCGCTGCAGGGCGATTTGTTAGCCCGGGACATCATCAGCGGCGTGGGTAATCACGTTGGGCGGATTCTGGCGATCATGGTCAATCTGTTTAATCCGCAGAAAATTCTGATTGGCTCGCCGTTCAATCTGGCGGCAGAAATTCTTTTTCCGGCAATTTCCAGCTGTATTCGGCAACAATCTCTCCCAGCCTATAGCCGGCATATTACCGTTGAAAGTACTCAGTTCTCCAACCGCGGAACGATGGCTGGCGCGGCGCTGGTCAAAGATGCGCTCTATAACGGATCCTTACTCATACGACTGTTACAGGGTTAACATTTTTTCATAGTCACACCAAAAATTGCGCTATCTCAAGCTGACCTCAGACGGCTTCACGTAGACTTTGCCCACCGTTGATTATTTCTCTCCCGTATATTTCATCGACAAAACTGTGGGGTTAGTGATGTTTAAGCGTTTCTTTATTACAGGTACAGACACCTCTGTCGGGAAGACAGTGGTTTCCCGTGCGCTGTTGCAGGCACTTGCTGCCAGAGGCAAAAGCGTGGCCGGGTATAAGCCTGTGGCGAAGGGCAGCAAAGAGACGCCGGACGGTTTACGTAACAAAGATGCGCTGGTGTTGCAGAGCGTCTCCACGCTGGCGTTACCCTATGAGGCTGTCAACCCCATCGCCTTAAGCGAAGACGAGAGCAGCGTGGCGCATAGCTGCCCGATCAACTACGGTCTGCTGTCCGATGGTTTGCAGCGTCTGGCCGCGCAGGTCGAACACGTGGTGGTTGAAGGCACCGGCGGCTGGCGCAGCCTGATGAACGACCTGCGGCCGCTCTCCGAGTGGGTGGTTCAGGAGCAGCTCCCAGTGCTGATGGTGGTGGGGATCCAGGAGGGGTGCATCAACCATGCGCTACTGACAGCCCAGGCGATCGCCAATGACGGTTTACCGCTGATTGGCTGGGTGGCCAATCGGATCAACCCCGGTCTGGCGCACTACGCCGAAATCATCGATGTCCTCAGCAAAAAGCTGCCGGCGCCGCTGATCGGCGAGCTGCCTTATCTGCCGCGCGCCGAACAGCGTGAGCTGAGCCGCTACGTCGACTTAGACATGCTCGGCAACGTGATGGCGATAGATCGAATCCCGGCGTAACGTCCGCGACAGCACAGACGACACGACGCAGGTTATCAGCAGACCGGGCAGCAGCGTATACTGCCCGGTCATCTCGCAAATCATCAGGGTTGACATGATCGGCGCATGGGTCGTGGCGGCCAGAAACGCCGCCATGCCGGTCAGACCCATCATGATGGCCATTTCTTCACTTCCCGGTAGCCACAGCCTGCTGAAGCAGGCAAACAGCATGCCCATCGCCAGGCCGACAAACAGCGTCGGGGTAAAGACCCCGCCAGGCGCGCCGGAGCCGCTGCTGGCCAGCACCGCCAGCAGTTTGCAGATAAATACGCCCACCAGCAGCGCACCGGACGGCGGCAGCAGCAAATAGCTTTGCACTACGCTGTAGCCGTTGCCCCATACTGCCGGGGTGATGAGCGATAAGCCGCCGACAATCAGCCCGCCCAGCGCCAGCTGCCACGGCGGCGCCAGCTTCAGTTTAACGAATCCGCGGTGGCTGTAGTCCATCAGCCAGATAAACAGCGGCCCGCACAGCCCGGCCAGCAGGCCAGTCGCCAGCATTAAGCCATAGTGCAGGGCGCTGAGGTTTTGCTGTAACACGACGTGATACAGCGGCGCGGCGCCGCCATTAAGAAACTGCGTCAACAGCAGGGCGATCACCGCCGAGATCACCACCGGCCCAAGCGAGGCCAGCATCAGCGTGCCAAAGAGAATTTCAGCAATAAACAGGCTGCCGGCCAGCGGGGCATGATAGGCGCTGGCCATCCCGGCAGCCGCGCCGCAGGCGACCCATAGCTTCCATTCACTCTGCGGCGTGAAGCGACGGGCAAACAGCGAGGCCGCCAGCGCGGCCAGCAGGATCATGGCGCCTTCCCGGCCAATCGCGCTGCCGGTCACCACGACCAGCAATGACGCCAGCGATTTCACCAGGCTTGCCGGCGTATCGAAACAGCCGTCGCCGGTCTCCAAGGCTTCCATATAATCGGTGGCGGCATGTGGACGCGCGACGCTGCGTCGTTGCCAGAGCCAGAGTAAGGTTCCCGCCGTCAGGCCGCCCAGCGCGGGGGTAACCAGCCGACGCCACGCCGGCAGCGACTGTGCGGCGTTGACCAGGCTCCCGCTGTCATTACTGAGCAACAGCGTTTCCAGCACCACCATAGCGTGGCGAAACAGCGCCACCGCCAGGGCGGCGAGAAGGCCAATCAGGGTGGCGATCAGCAGGCGGCGAAACATCACCTGCACATCAGGGTAGGGATGAAGACGATGCATTAGTCACGGCGAGGTTCAGAAAACATTGGCTTATTGTGATAGGGAATAACCTTAGATGCAAAAGCGATAAGTGCGGGTGAAAGGCTGGGAAGCGGCAAAATAAAACCGCGCCGGATACCGGCGCGGCGAAGGGTTAACGATAGAGCGGTTTTTGCGCCACGGCGATCGGCAGACTCTCCTGCCACTGCGCCAGAGTCGCCTGCGCCAGCTGACCCAGCGTCTGATAGAAGGGGTGGGCGGCATGGTCGACAAAGACACTCAGGAAACGCCCGGACCACGGCAGCAGGTGCCAGGCCAGCAGTTGAGCGAACAACGCATCCTGCTCCGTTTCGCACAACCATGCCGCCAGGCGTAGCACGGTGCCGAAATGATCTTCCGGTTCGTTGCCATCGGCCTCCAGCGCGATACCGTTCTCGCGCATCCACTGGCGCAGAGCCAGCGTGGAATCGCCAAACAGCACAGACTCTTTATCCAGCCAGACAGAGCCCCAGGGCGGCGCCGGCAGGGCCCATGGCCCGATAAACAGGCGCTGCCAGGCTTCCGGCAACGTTTCTTCAGCCGATGCGGCAAACCCTGACGCCAGCGGGGCTGCGACCGGGAAGGGCCACTGCTGTTGCCAGCTCCCGTCCTGGAAGGCGGCGACCAGCGGCGCAATTTCCGCACTATTCGGCGCATAAGAGAACAGCGCGCCCAGGGTGCGGGCGCTTAACGCGACGGCGTCGCGATTTGGGATCGGCATCATCACTTATTCCTTTCTGCGGCGCGCGCCTGCGCGCCGTCTCATTAACCGGCAACCGCCATACCGACGGTCATATGCAGACCATAAAACAGGCCGCGGCCAATACATTCGGCGATCAAGACCAGCAGCAGGCCGATCAGCAGCCCCGTAGCGCGCGGCGGCTGGCGGCGGATCAGCGGACATAGCCAGCAGCCGAGGCCCAGCGCCAGCAGTACCAGGCGTAGCGCCTGTAGTTTGCCGTAATCTGGCAGCAGGGTGGCCGCCTGCTGAACCGAGCTGTGAAGGGTACTGAGCCCGGCGCTTTGCATAATGATAACTGCGGCGCTGATGACCAGCGCGGCCACGCTCAGTCCGGCAAAAAACCAGCCGTTAAAGTCGACTTTCGCCAGCCGCAGCAGCAGGGCGGCAAACAGCGGCCCGCTGAGGAGCACCGTCAGAAAGAACGCGCTGGTGGTGTAGCCATTGTACCATGTTGGCACGGTATTGATTTGGTAAACCCGGGTCATTGCGAGGACAAACAGCAGCCCTAACAGCATGGCGATCGCCAGCCAGACTTTACCCAGCGTCGCCGGTATTTTTTCCAGCACCGCCAGCAGCCACCAGAATCCGCCCACGGCGAAGAACAGAGCGCCGCTGGCGATTTCGTTGCTCAGCGCCGAGGCGCCGATGCGGTTCAGCGAGTTAAACGCGCGCAGCGGTGAACCGAGATGCATCACCGAAGCAAGAAAACCAATGCCCATCAACAGCCAGATAAAAAACATATTGCGCACCAGCCGCCGCCGGGCTTCCCGTTGGTCCCCCAGCGCCAGCCAGCCAAGACCGCTGACGATGGTCGCGCCGACCACGCACTGACCCAGCACCGTAAACAGCACCAGCGGCCATTCATGCCATCCGTTTCCCATCTCACACCTCCTTCGGGTTCGCCAGGTAACCGGTAGTATCGCCACACGGCCGGGCATTGGCGTTAGGTTTGATAACGATACTCGGCCGGGTAAAGTGCGCCGACGGCAGCGGCGCTACCGCGGCCAGCTGGCCGTGCTTAGCGCGCAGTTCGGCAATTGGCCCGAAATCCAACGCCCGCAGCGGGCAGGACTCGACGCAGATCGGCTTTTTCCCCTCGGCGACGCGCTCGTGACAGCCATCGCATTTGGTCATATGGCCTTTGTCGGCGTTATACTGCGGGGCGCCGTACGGGCAGGCCATATGGCAGTAGCGGCAGCCAATGCATACCTCTTCGTTGACCACCACAAAACCGTCTTCGCGCTTATGCATCGCGCCGCTCGGACAGACCTTGGTGCAGGCCGGATCTTCGCAGTGGTTACAGGCGATGGAGAGGTAATAGGCAAACACGTTCTGCTGCCAGACGCCGTTGTCCTCCTGCCAGTCGCCGCCGGCATACTCATAGATCCGGCGGAAGCTGACCTCCGGAGTCAGGTTCTTGTAGTCCTTACAGGCCAGCTCGCAGGTTTTGCATCCGGTACAGCGAGCGGAGTCGATAAAGAATCCATATTGCGTGCTCATGGTTTACTCCTTAAACCTTCTCGATATCGACCAGGTTGGTATGCTGTGGATTCCCCTTCGCCAGCGGCGACGGGCGGTGGGTGGTCAGGGTATTCATGCAGGCGCCATGGTCGATCCGATCTCCGGTCATATTGGCGTCGTGCCAGGCGCCCTGGCCCATCGCCGAGACCCCCGGCATGATGCGTGGCGTCACTTTCGCCGGAAGACGGACTTCGCCGCGCTGATTAAAAACGCGCACCATATCGCCGTTTTTAATCCCGCGTTTTTCCGCGTCAAGCGGATTGATCCATACTTCCTGGCGACAGGCCGCTTGTAATACATCAACGTTGCCGTAGCTGGAATGGGTGCGCGCTTTATAGTGGAAACCAAACAGCTGCAGCGGATACTGGCTGCGCAGCGGATCGTCCCAGCCTTCAAATGTGGAGGCGTAGACCGGCAGCGGGCTGATAACTTCGTCTTTATCCAGCTGCCAGCGGGCGGCAATCTCTGCGAGTCGGCTGGAGAAGATTTCAATTTTGCCGGACGGGGTTTTGAGCGGATGCGCTTCAGGATCGCGCCGGAAGTCGCGATAGGCGACGAAGTGGCCGTTCGGGTCTTTGCGCTTGTAGATGCCCATTCGCTTCAGATCCTCGTAGGCCGGCAGCGCCGGATCTTTCGCCACCATTTTGGCGTACAGATACTGCAGCCACTGTTCCTGGCTACGCCCCTCGGTAAAACGTTGATGCACGTCGTCGCCGAGCCGTTTCGCCACTTCGCTTAGGGAAGGTGCGAATAAGCAGGTCATTTCTTCCCAAGCTGACTCGCTGATTAAAATTTCGCGGATCTGGGCCGATTTTTTTCCCGCAAACACATCGAATCAGCCTATTTAGGCTATTTTTTCCACCATTTCTGGCGTTATTTCCGGTTTTTACTGAGATCTCTCCCACTGACGTATCATTTGGTCCACCCGAAACAGGTTGGCCAGGGTGAATAACATCGCCAGTTGGTTATCGTTTTTCAGCAGCCCCCTGTATCTGGCTTTCACGAAGCCGAACTG
>NZ_JH414802.1:95184-100960 GCF_000238715.1 Klebsiella sp. 4_1_44FAA | reverse complement strand
AGCGATTGATGGTCTTGAACAATTGACGGGCCAGTTGATGCTGCTCGAGCAGGTGGCGGAAATTCATGATGGTGGTGCGATCCGGCAGGGCGCTATCCAGGGATAATCGGGCAAACAGGCGCATGGAGGCGATTTCGTACAGGGCATCTTCCATGGCACCGTCGCTCAGGTTGTACCAATGCTGCATGCAGTGAATACGCAGCATGGTCTCCAGCGGATAGGGCCGTCGGCCATTGCCCGCCTTGGGATAAAACGGCTCGATGACAGCGGTCATATTCTGCCATGGCAGAATCTGCTCCATGCGGGAGAGGAAAATCTCTTTTCGGGTCTGACGGCGCTTAGTGCTGAATTCACTATCGGCGAAGGTGAGTTGATGGCTCATGATGTCCCTCTGGGATGCGCTCCGGATGAATATGATGATCTCATATCAGGAACTTGTTCGCACCTTCCTTAGGATCCAGTAAATCGGTTTGCGTTCGAACTTCGCCGAGGTGGCGGGCTGAATAAAAATCAGATAGCCCATATTGCCGGCGTAATCGTTAGGAATGATATCCTCCTGCTCAACGGTCATCAGGTCGGGCAGCAGCAGATCGGCGTATTTCGCCGACGAGGTCATAAAGTTGTCGATAACCACAATGGTTTCGCACTTGCTTTCATCCTGCAGAATTTCGTGGGTCTTATTGATGTCGGAGTGCTGGTTGATGATGGTGTTGCCCGCGTAGTTCCACAGGAACTTGATCGGCACGTCGAGCTTATCTTTACCGCGTACGCCATCGCGGCTGGCGGTCATCTCTGGACCGCGCGCGATGGCGTCGGTCCAGGTAAAGCAGGAGATGGCGGTCTTCACCGGGTTTTCCAGCATCGGCAGGCGCTCAATGGTGATGGTGTAGGTTGATTCGCGGGCGCCGCTATTGCCGCCGTTGATGCCGACGTTACCGGTTAAGATCGGCAGCATGGCGATCGCCCGGGCGGTGAGTTCGCCGTTGGCCTGGCGCTGGGGGCCCCAGCCCTGGCAAATGTAGGCCGGCTTGCTCATGCCGATTTCGCGCGCCAGCTTAATGATGCGATCGGTGGGGATACCGGTTATACGCGAGGCCCACTGTGGCGTTTTAGCGATCCCGTCGTCGCCCTCGCCGAGGATATAGGCTTTGTAGTGACCGTTCGCCGGCGCCCCGGCCGGGAGCGTTTTCTCGTCGTAGCCAACGCAGTATTTATCAAGGAAAGGCTGGTCCACCAGATCTTCGTTAATCAACACCCAGGCGATACCGGCCACCAGCGCGGCGTCGGTGCCGGGGCGAATGGGGATCCACTCATCTTCCCGACCGGCGGCGGTATCGGTGTAGCGCGGATCGATGACGATCATTCGCGCGTTAGAGCGCTCGCGGGCCTGCTCCAGATACCAGGTAATACCGCCGCCGCTCATCCGGGTCTCCGCCGGATTGTTGCCGAACATCACCACCAGCTTGCTGTTTTCAATATCCGAGGTGCTGTTGCCGTCGTTACTGCCGTAGGTGTAGGGCATGGCGCAGGCAATCTGCGCAGTACTGTAGGTACCGTACTGGTTAAGCGAGCCGCCGTAGCAGTTCATTAAACGCGCCACCGGCGACGCGGAAGGCGACGAACGGGTGATGTTGCCGCCGACGATCCCTGAAGAGTAGTTAATGTATACGGCTTCGTTGCCATACTGCGCTACCACGCTCTTCAGGCGGTCGGCGAGGGTATCCAGCGCCTCCTGCCAGCTGATGCGGACAAATTTGCCTTCTCCGCGCTTGCCGACGCGCTTCATGGGATAGTTAAGGCGATCCGGATGATTGATGCGCCGGCGAATCGAACGCCCGCGCAGGCAGGCGCGGACCTGATGGTCGCCGTAGCGGTCGTCGCCGGTGTTATCCGTTTCGACGTAAACCACTTCATCATCACGCACGTGCAGCCGCAGGGCGCAGCGGCTGCCGCAGTTAACCGAGCAGGCGCCCCAGACAATGCGGGTTGTGTCGCCTGTAGCCTGCTGAACTGCCGCCGCGGCGCGGCGCAGCGTAAAGGGCAGGGTCAGCCCGCCGGCGGCCAGCGCCAGGGAGCCGAGGGCTGTAGATTTTAGTAGCGCGCGTCGGCTGACGCCGCCGGGAGATTCCTGATTCGACATTGCTCACTCCATGATAGTTATGCTGTGCGGAGAAGGACCGCCACGTCATTAACCGACGCAGGGGTGAGCGATAATACGTTATGGGTAGCCAGTAGACCTTATCCCTGGTCAATGCAGGGATAAGATCTTTCACTTGAAACCGAATAGGGCCTACTGAGCGTCGTTTTCGGCGGGACTGTCGCTGTTACGCGTATAGGTGATTTTGAAGGTGTCGTTGGCGCAATGACCGACCACCTGAACCCCGGGCTGGTCTGCCTGATCGTTTGGCACAATGGCCAGGCTGAAGGCGGTTTCCGGTACGCCATTGTTGATGATCTTCTGCTGGATGTCGCTTTTGACCCGTTCACAGGAGTCGGGAGCCGCCAGTACGGCCGTGGAGCACAGCAGTAGCGCAGCGCCGGTGCAGAGGGATAGTTTCATCTTACGCTCCTTATCGATGTTATCCAGATTTAAGCATAGCAGAACTGGTGTAAACAATTGTATTTGCTAATATGATCGGATGTACACAAAAGGAATCGTCTGTGAAAAGATTGTATTGGCTGATCCCGGCAGCGCTGCTGCTGACGGCATGCGACCGTAAAAGCGCCCCGGACGCCTTCACCCCGGAGATGGCGAGTTTTTCCAATGAGTTTGAGTTTGATCCCCTGCGCGGGCCGGTGAAAGATTTTAGCCAGACGCTGCTGGATGAACACGATGTGGTGGTCAAGAAGGTAAGCGCTCAGCTCTCCAGGGAAGGGTGTTTCGATCTGCTGACCCTGGAAGATGTGGAGAACAAAACCGGCGCCACGCTGCTGCTGGACGCCAACTATTACGTCGACGGGCGCACCCACGAGAAGCGGCTGCGCCTGCAGGGCAAGTGTCAGCTGGCGGAGATGCCTGCTGTCGGGGTGAGTTGGGAGACGGATGATAACGGTTTTATTATCAGCGCACGCGGCAAAGAGACCACCGCCACCTACCGCTATGACAGCGATGGCTATCCGCTGGGAAAAACCACCACCGCCAAAGAGGAGCGATTTACCGTCGCCTCAACGCCGTCAAAGGATCCGCGTAAGAAATTGGACTATACCGCCATCAGCACCTTCAACGATCGCACGCTGGGCACGGTGCGTCAGACCTGCGACTACGACGATCACGACAATCCGCTGAGCTGTGAGCTGCAGGTGATCGATGAAAGCGTCCAGCCGCCGCTGACCCGCCACTACACCATTAAAAACCGTATCGATTATTACTGAGCCGTCGGCTTCAGCAGGGACGGCCCGGACGTTTTGTGCTCGGCCAGATACTGGTGCTGGAACAGGCACATGCGGATGGTGTTGCGGTACTCGCCGTTAATGAAAAACTCATGGATCAGTTCACCCTCGACCATAAAGCCGAGCTTACGGTAAATATGGATCGCTTTTTCATTCTCTTTATCAACGATTAAATACAGCTTATACAGATTGAGCACGGTAAAGCCATAGTCCATCGCCAGACGTGCGGCGCGGGTGGCGAGACCTTTTCCCTGGAAGTCGGGGGAGATGATGATCTGGAACTCGGCCCGGCGGTGCACATGGTTGATTTCAACCAGCTCCACCAGTCCGGCTTTATCGCCATTGCATTCGATGACAAAGCGGCGCTCGCTTTGATCGTGAATATGTTTGTCGTACAGATCGGAGAGCTCAACGAAGGCCTCGTACGGCTCTTCAAACCAGTAGCGCATGACGCTGGCGTTGTTATCGAGCTGGTGGACGAAGCGCAAATCTTCGCGCTCAAGCGGGCGGAGTTTGACGTGTAGCGCGTCGGTCATGGAGATTCCTGTGGTCAAAACGGAAAGGGATTACAGAAAGGCGGCGCCCGCAGGCGCCAGCGTGGTCAGGGAGCGGCTCAGGGATTGATCGCGCGGCCGGTGCGACGGTCAAGACAGCGCAGGGTGTTTGGCTCCCAATAGGCATTGACGTTGGCGCTCTTCTGGCAGTTATCCTGCGCGTCGAAAGCGACATCGGCTTTATCCCACTCTTTTTCCGCCCGTTTGTTCACCTTCTGGCGCAGGCTGCGGGTGTCGTTCCATTGCTCTTTTTCCATCGACGCCTGCTGACGGCTCTGCGCGCTGTCGCCAGATTCAATCACCAGCCGGTCGGTGGCGGCATAGGAGCTGGAGGTGTAGACCACAGCGCTTAACGCCAGAATGGCGGTCAGGCACCAGCGTTTGTTCAGTGTCATGTTCATCACGATTTCCTTTAAGTGATGGGTTAACCCTCAGATTCAGTTTACTACAGCTCTTTTGTCGGGCATAGCCGGCAAAACAGCGTGGGGCAGAGGCTATTATCGCGTAGAATGGTTCAACGCTTTGTCTCTTTTACGAATCTTTTAATGCTCAAAACAACGCTGCTGTTCTTTGCTACCGCTCTATGTGAAATCGTCGGCTGTTATCTACCGTGGCTATGGCTCAAGCGCGGGGCAACGCCGCTGCTGCTGATCCCCACCGCCCTGGCGCTGGCGCTATTCGTCTGGCTCCTGACGCTCCATCCGGCCGCCAGCGGGCGGGTATATGCCGCCTACGGTGGGGTGTACGTTTGTACCGCATTGCTCTGGCTGCGGGTCGTTGATGGGGTCAAATTAACCCATTATGACTGGGCGGGCGCGGCCGTCGCCCTGTGCGGTATGCTAATCATCGTGGCGGGGTGGGGACGGGCCTAAGCCCGTCATGTGTGATCCCTGCCGCTTTTTTCAACCCTAATTCTTGTATGGTAGTCGACCTGTTGCCTTACTTATCAGACATCCTATTTAAGTATGACTCTGTAAGGAACAACGATGGCTATCGAGACTCTTGCCGCCCGGACCGGGGCGACGCCGTTACGCATCCGTCGGGTGCAGAAGATCACCCTGACGCTGCTGTTTATCGCCGGTATCGTCAACTTTCTTGACCGCTCTTCGCTGAGCGTCGCCGGGGAGGCGATACGCGCCGACCTGGGCCTTAGCGCCACCGAGTTTGGGGTGCTGCTCTCCGCCTTTTCGCTCTCCTACGGCTTCGCGCAACTGCCCTCCGGTATTTTGTTGGATCGCCTGGGACCACGGATTGTGCTGGGCGCCGGGCTGATTTTCTGGTCCGCGATGCAGGCCCTGACCGGGATGGTCAATTCGTTCTCGCATTTTATTCTGCTGCGCATTGGCCTCGGGATCGGCGAAGCGCCGTTTATGCCTGCCGGCGTGAAATCGATCAACGACTGGTATGCGCAAAGAGAGCGCGGCACGGCGGTGGGAATATTCAACTCCTCGACGGTGCTGGGCCAGGCTATCGCCCCGCCGGCCCTGGTCATCATGCAGTTGGCCTGGGGTTGGCGAACGATGTTTGTGGTGATTGGTTTAGCCGGGATCGTGGTCGGCCTGTGCTGGTATGTGGGCTACCGTAACCGTCGGCAGTTTACCCTGCAGGAGGAGGAGCAGCAGTATCTGGCCAGTGAGGAGGCGGCCCGCCCGGCGCTGAAGTTTAGCGAATGGCTGGCTCTGTTTAAACGGCGGACTACCTGGGGGATGATCCTCGGCTTTTCCGGTGTGAACTACACCGGCTGGCTGTATATCGCCTGGTTGCCCGGCTATTTGCAGGCGCAGCAGGGGTTAACCTGGCCCGTACGGCTGGGTGGCGGCGATCCCGTTTCT
>NZ_JH414802.1:90035-94922 GCF_000238715.1 Klebsiella sp. 4_1_44FAA | reverse complement strand
GCGCTGTTTTGCGTTCATTTTGCCGGGACGTCCGCCTGGGGGCTGGTGCAGGTAATGGTGGCGGAGCATAAAGTGGCTTCGGTGGCGGCGATCCAGAACTTCGGCAGCTTTGTGTTTGCCTCTTTCGCGCCGATCGTGACCGGCTGGGTAGTGGATACGACTCACTCTTTCAATCTGGCGCTGGTGATCGCCGCCGGGGTGACCTTTGCCGGGGCGCTGTGCTACTTCTTTATCGTCAAAACTCGCATCGATTAGCAACGCTCGGCGATTCGTCAACAGCAGGCCCGCAGGGACGCGCGGCCGCCATGTTCTTCTCCTTCCGTTACCTGCGCTATCCTGTCACTGCGGCGATTGCAGCCATGTGCCCTGTGCTTTATCAGGCGAGATCTTCTTGTATGGTAGTTGACAGAAATCAAAGATGTTATACCAATTGCGTGAGATGGTTGAGGCACAAAGGCATTCTCCTCGAGAGTTCTCCCCGAGAATGGTTGATGGGCTACATAACAACGAGAGTCATCATGGAAAACACCCTCTTAACCGCTAACGCCACGCTGCCGACCTACGATCGCAGCGCACTGATCCCCCGTATCGTTCATCTTGGTTTTGGCGCGTTTCATCGCGCTCATCAGGCTGTGTATGCCGATATACTGGCCAGCGAGCACGGCAGCGACTGGGGCTACACCGAAGTTAATCTGATTGGCGGCGAGCAGCAGATCGCCGATCTCCAGCAGCAGGATCTGCTGTATACCGTCGCCGAAATGTCCGCCGACGCCTGGACCGCGCGCGTGGTTGGTGTGGTGAAGAAGGCGCTGCACGCCGGGGTTGATGGTCTCGAAGCGGTGCTGGCGGCGATGTGTCAGCCACAGGTGGCCATTGTCTCCCTGACGATTACTGAGAAAGGCTATTGCCATTCGCCAGCCAGCGGCGAACTGCAGCTCGATCACCCGCTGATCGCCGCCGATTTGCATAACCCGCACCAGCCAAAATCGGCGGCGGGGGTAGTGGTGGAGGCCTTATCTCGCCGCCGGGCGGCCGGCCTGCCTGCTTTTACCGTGATGTCCTGCGATAACATGCCGGAAAATGGTCACGTGATGCGCAACGTCGTCTGCGCCTACGCCCGGGCTTTAGACGAGGATCTTGCCGCATGGATAGAGCAGAATGTCACCTTTCCGTCGACCATGGTGGACCGGATTGTCCCGGCGGTGACTGCCGAAACCCTCGATAAAATTACCCAGCTGACCGGGGTTCGCGACCCGGCCGGGGTGGCCTGCGAACCTTTCCGTCAGTGGGTGATTGAGGATAACTTTGTTGCCGGACGTCCGCAGTGGGAGAAAGCGGGAGCGGAACTGGTCGCCGACGTGGTGCCTTTCGAAGAGATGAAGCTGAGAATGCTCAATGGTAGCCATTCGTTCCTCGCTTATCTCGGCTATCTGGCCGGTTATCAGCATATCAACGACTGTATGCAGGACGATAACTACCGTCGCGCGGCGCTGTCGTTGATGCTGGACGAACAGGCACCAACGCTGAAGGTGCAGGGGGTGGATCTGTCACGCTATGCCAGTTTGCTGATTGACCGTTACTGCAATCCGGCGCTGAAGCACCGCACCTGGCAGATAGCCATGGACGGCAGCCAGAAGTTGCCCCAGCGCATGCTGGACTCAATACGCTGGCATCTGGTGCATCAGCGTGATTTTACACTGCTGGCGCTGGGCGTGGCAGGGTGGATGCGCTACGTTGGCGGCGTTGACGATGCGGGCCAGGCAATCGAGATATGCGACCCGTTGTTGCCGGTTATCCAGCAAGCGGTGGCTGCCAGCGCCGATGGCGAAGCGCGAGTCAAAGCGCTGCTGGGTATTGAGGCGATTTTCGGCGTCGAACTGCCGCAGGAGTTACGCTTTGTCACGGCGGTGACCCGCGCCTACTTAGCGCTGCAGCGGCAGGGGGCTAAAGCTACCGTCGCCGCGTGGGCCGCCGCGCAATAATCTTTTTCCGGTGTCGGTCCCGGGGTCGACACCGGCTCTTCAGTTATTTCTACGATACTCCGCTGATGTCTATTTTTTGCTAGCGATCGGTTTTAGCAGACGCAGAATATGATCGAACGCAATGTCTATACATAACTCTATATTTCCCTGATTTACTAAAGATAATTAGCTGTTATTTTTCCGAACAATGACTGGTATTTCACCGCAATAATGGCATATTTAAGTTATTGAAAAAGAACTTTCTCTGCAAAAGGAGTACGGGCCATGTATAAAAAAATTTTATTGCCTGTTGATGTCTTTGAAATGGATTTAAGCGATAAAGCGGTGCGTCACGCGGAATTTCTCGCTTCGGCCGAAAATGGCGAGATCACCTTGCTCAACGTTCTGCCGAACAGCAGCCGTTCGCTATTGCGCGGTTTTACGGCGGATATTCGTAAGTTTGAAGCCTATATGAAAGAAGAGTCGGAGAAAAAAATGCGCGAGGTGGCGCGACTGTTCGCCATCCCCATGACGCGGATCCATACCCGCGTAGTCTTTGGCAACGTGCGTGACGAAATTCTGGCTCTCAGTAACAACGAAGAGTTCGATGTCATTGTGATTGGTTCCCGCAAACCGGGGATCTCCACCCATCTGCTGGGCTCCAACGCCGAGTCAATTCTGCGCTACGCCAAAACGCCGGTATTGGTCGTTAGATAATCCCTTCAATGACGACGGCTGCGTCGGCCATGCCGGCAGCCGTCTGGCTCTTATTCTTCACTAAACCAGTCGCGGTTCTCCTGGCGAATCAGCAGTACGGATTCGCTGATTTCATGCAAATGGATACTCATGGCTTTTTCTACCGCCTCGGCATCGCGTTTTTCCAGCGCGGTGAAAATCTCATGATGCTGGCGCAGAAGCATCTCAGGAGAGGTGACATGGTCCAGACTCATATAGCGGACGCGATCGATGGCGGCTTTAATATTTTCCACTGTCTCCCAGGCCAGCTGACAGTCGGCAATAATCGACAGCTTCTGGTGAAATTCATCATCGAGCAGGAAAAAGTCGTTTAACTGCTGCCGATCAACGGCAATACGCTGCTGGTGAAGATTCTGTTCCAGCTGATAAAGTTGCTCTTCGTTAATCATGCCGGCGGCACGGCGAACCACCGCGCACTCGATCGCCTGGCGGACGAAGCAACCATTACGCACCTGCGACAATGAGATTTTATTGACGTAGCTACCGCGCTGGGGACGAATCTGGATAAGTCCGTTTTCCGCCAGCTTAATGAAGGCTTCGCGCACCGGCTGACGAGACACCGCAAAACGCACGGAGACTTCTTTCTCCGACAGCGGTGTACCAGGCGGGATCAGGCAGTGAACGATATCCCGGCGGAGGATGCGATAAATTTGCTGATTGACGGGTTGCGTCGGATTCAGTTGCGATTCTGCGGCCATTGATGGTTACTTTTTAGGGGGTTATGCGCACTATTTTACGCGTTTTTTGCGTTTCCGCCCATACCCGGCCCGCAGGCCGGGTGGCTGACGGTTAGCCCTGACGGTGAACGCTGAGTCCGGCAAAGCTCTGACTCACCGGCATCATCTCCAGGGTGTTGATGTTGACATGTTTCGGCAGGGTGGCGACCCACCAGACCGCCTCGGTCACATCTTCCGGCGTTAGCGCTTGGGTATTTTCGTAAGCTTTTTCGGCTTTAGCGTCATCGCCCTTAAAGCGGACGTTAGAAAACTCGGTGCCGCCCACCAGACCCGGCTCGATGTCGGTCACGCGCACCGCGGTGCCGTGCAGGTCGGTACGAAGATTGAGGCTAAACTGACGGACAAAGGCTTTGGTCGCCCCATAGACGTTTCCGCCGGCGTAAGGCCAGCTGCCTGCCGTAGAGCCGATATTGATGATATGGCCGCGATTGCGCTCCACCATCCCCGGCAGCACGGCGCGGGTCATGTACACCAGCCCTTTATTATTGGTGTCGATCATATCTTCCCAGTCTTCCACACTGGCGCGGTGCGACGGCTCCAGACCAAGCGCCAGGCCGGCGTTGTTCACCAGCACATCGATAGCCTGCCACTCGGCCGGCAGGTCAGCAATCAGCGTCTCAATGGCGGCGCGGTTGCGGACGTCAAGTTGCGCGATATAAAGATTATCGCCCAGCTCGTCTTTCAGCGTCTTCAGGCGCTCTTCACGACGACCGGTGGCAATCACTTTATGACCGTTAGCGATAAAACGGCGAGTAATACTTTCACCAAAACCGGCGGTGGCGCCGGTGACCATGATAATCATCTTACTGTTCCTCAACGCTTTTTGTGTTTTCATACCATAGCACGCACAGGCGGCGACCGGTAACGGAAATCATTGCGACCCCTTAAGGAGAGGCCTAATCTTACAGCATTAGCCTGTACAGGAGAGAAAGATGTCCGAACGAAACCCCTTTTTTAGCGTCAGTACGTTGCCTTACCAGGCGCCGCCGTTCGATGTGATTGACGACAGCCACTATCGCCCGGCGTTTGATGAGGGCGTCCGGCAGCAGCGGGCCGAAATTCGCGCTATTATCGACAATCCGCAGCCGGCCAGTTTCGCCAACACGCTCGAGGCGCTGGAGCAGAGTGGTCAGCTGCTGGCGCGGGTGACGCGGGTCTTTTTCGCCATGGCTGGCGCCCATACCAATCCTTATATTCAATCACTGGATGAACAATTTTCCGCCGAACTCGCCGAGCTGGGGAATGACATCTGGCTTAATGCGGCCTTGTTTCAGCGCGTGAACAGCGTCTACGAGCAGCGCGACGCGCTGGCGCTGGACAGCGAGTCCTATCGTCTCCTGACCCTGACGTGGCAACGTTTTGTTCACGCCGGGGCGACGCTGGCTCCCGAGCAGCAGGCGGCGCTGCGCACACTGAACACCGAAGCGGCTACG
>NZ_JH414802.1:87852-89665 GCF_000238715.1 Klebsiella sp. 4_1_44FAA | reverse complement strand
GGTTGATTACCGGCATCAACTGGCTGGCCTGAGCGATGAGGAGATAGCGGCGGCGGCTGACGCAGCGCGTGAAAGAGGGCTTAGCGACCGCTGGTTGCTGACGCTGACCAATACCACCCAGCAGCCACAGCTGCTTGCGCTGCGCGACCGGCAAACGCGGGAGAATCTCTTCGCCGCCGGCTGGACCCGCAATCAGCAGGGCGATGAGCATGATACGCGTGACCTGGTACTGCGGCTGGCGGCGATCCGCGCGCAGCAGGCTGAGCTGTTGGGAGCCGCTGATTACGCCAGCTGGGCGCTGACCGATCAAATGGCGGCTTCCCCGGCGGAGGCATTGGGCTTTATGCGTCAGATCGCCCCGGCGGCGCGGGCGAGGGCGGAACGTGAGCTGGCGGACATCCAGCAGGTGATCGACAACGAAGGCGGGGGTTTTCGCGCGACGGCATGGGACTGGCTTTACTACAGCGAGCAGGTGCGGCGGGCTGCCTACGCCATTGATGACGCGCAGCTCAAACCCTATTTTGCCCTCGAGCGGGTGCTGCACGACGGCGTCTTCTGGACGGCCTCGCAGCTCTTTGGTCTGCGCTTTGTTGAGCGCTTCGATATACCGGTCTATCACCCGGATGTGCGGGTCTGGGAGATCTTCGATCACAACGGCGAAGGGATGGCGCTGTTTTACGGTGACTACTACGCTCGTGACTCAAAGAGCGGCGGCGCATGGATGGATGTGTTTGTCGAACAGTCGACTCTGCGCGCGCAGCGCCCGGTTATCTACAATGTCTGCAACTACGTCCGCCCGCAGGCAGGGCAGAGCGCGCTGCTGTCGTGGGATGAGGTGATCACCCTGTTTCATGAGTTCGGCCATACCCTGCATGGGCTGTTCGCCAGCCAGCGCTACGCCAGTCTCTCGGGGACCAATACGCCGCGCGATTTTGTCGAATTTCCTTCGCAGATCTTCGAACACTGGGCCAGCCAGCCGCAGGTGTTTGCCCACTACGCGAAGCACTACCAGTCCGGGGAGCCGATGCCGCAGGCGCTACGCGACAATATGTTGCGTGCGGCAACCTTCAATAAAGGGTACGACATGAGCGAGCTGTTGGCTGCTGCGTTACTCGATATGCGGTGGCATAGCCTGTCGACCTCGGCATTACCGGAGGAGGTGGACGCGTTTGAGCAGCTGGTGCTTCGGGAAGAGAACCTGGATCTGGCGGCGGTCCCCCCGCGCTATCGCAGCAGCTATTTCTCCCATATCTTCGGCGGCGGCTATGCGGCAGGCTATTACGCCTATCTGTGGACCCAGATGCTGGCCGACGACGGCTATCAATGGTTCGTGGAGCAGGGCGGTTTGACCCGTGAGAACGGTCAGCGTTTCCGTGAGGCGATTTTATCACGCGGGAACAGCACTGATTTAGCTGAACTGTATCGCCAGTGGCGCGGACACGATCCGCAGATTGAGCCGATGCTGAAAAATCGCGGGTTGAGTGCGTAGGGCAATTTTAGTCTGACAAGATAACCGGGCGCGCTGCCCGGTTTTTTGTCTGATCTAGGGAAGGTGCGAATAAGCAGGTCATTTCTTCCCAAGCTGACTCGCTGATTAAAATTTCGCGGATCTGGGCCGATTTTTTTCCCGCAAACACATCGAATCAGCCTATTTAGGCTATTTTTTCCACCATTTCTGGCGTTATTTCCGGTTTTTACTGAGATCTCTCCCACTGACGTATCATTTGGTCCACCCGAAACAGGTTGGCCAGGGTGAATAACATCGCCAGTTGGTTATCGTTTTTCAGCAGCCCCCTGTATCTGGCTTTCACGA
>NZ_JH414802.1:83207-87564 GCF_000238715.1 Klebsiella sp. 4_1_44FAA | reverse complement strand
GGCGGAAATTCATGAGTGGTGGTGCGATCCGGCAGGGCGCTATCCAGGGATAATCGGGCAAACAGGCGCATGGAGGCGATTTCGTACAGGGCATCTTCCATGGCACCGTCGCTCAGGTTGTACCAATGCTGCATGCAGTGAATACGCAGCATGGTCTCCAGCGGATAGGGCCGTCGGCCATTGCCCGCCTTGGGATAAAACGGCTCGATGACAGCGGTCATATTCTGCCATGGCAGAATCTGCTCCATGCGGGAGAGGAAAATCTCTTTTCGGGTCTGACGGCGCTTAGTGCTGAATTCACTATCGGCGAAGGTGAGTTGATGGCTCATGATGTCCCTCTGGGATGCGCTCCGGATGAATATGATGATCTCATATCAGGAACTTGTTCGCACCTTCCTTAGCTGTCGTGTTCATATATTCGGCTCTAAGTAGATGTTCGTTATATTGGTGGGAATGGCATGCTTCCCACCTCGTTATTTACAGCGAATTCATAATGTTTTCAGGTCGTTCACCACGACAGACGCAGGTAATAATATTGTTGACGCAGCGCGCGCTAATATTGCTAATTGCGCCATCCGTATATCCAGCAATATGAGATGTTGGCGCAAAATTCGCCAGGGTAAATAAAGGGTGCGTCGCGCAAGGTTCCTCGAGAAAAACGTCAGCTGCGGCTCCGGCGAGGTGTCCTGATTTTAGTGCTTCATACAACGCTTGTTCATCAACAATACCGCCTCTGGAAACATTGATCAGGAATGCCCCTGATTTCATCTGCTGTAGCCGGGCGGCATTAAACATATTTTCAGTTTCCGGGGTTAAAGGGGTATGCAGGCTAATAAAATCACTTTGCGCCGTCAGGGTATCCAGTGAGACATATTCAATCTGGTGTTGTTGTGCAAATTCTCTGTCTGGCCAGGCGTCGGTGGCGAGCACTCGCATATTGAATCCGCGCGCACGTCGCGCCACTTCCTTACCGATATGGCCTAAACCGACGATCCCCAGGGTTTTGCCATATACATCAGTGGCAAAAATACGAGGCCAGTTGCCTGCTTTCGTTTCACTGATTGCCTGATAAATCTGGCGGGCAGTATTGAGAATTAAGCCAAAAGCAAAATCGGCCACCGCATGCTTGTTGGCATCAGGAACGTTAGTGACAAAAATTTTGCGCTGACGTGTAGCGTTAAGATCGATGTTATCCACACCAACGCCGTGTTTGCAGACAATTTTTAACCTCGGGGCCTTTGCCAGCAGCGATTCATTGATGTCGGTGAAGGCGACAATCATCGCTATGGCATCAGGCAGATGCTGAGCCAGCATCTCTATAGAGGCATCGGCAGGCAACATGACCAGTTCAAGATCGGCCTCTTTCAGTGCCGAAATGGGCGCATCGTCGTATTTGGCGAATGAGGGCGAGGTGCAAATTACTTTCATAACCGTTTCCTGTTTACTGGCGACAATGAGCGTCGCAAATACAAGACCTTGCCCCAGCCAGTGATGGCCGGGGCGGATACGTAAATTAGTGAAGGTAGGTGTTAATGATATTTTTAATCTGCTGCAGCTGGTGGTCACTAAACTGCACCGCGTAGCGGCTGTCGCCCACCTCGTGACCCATTAGCTGCAGGGCTTTCTTCACCGCCGCAGGCGAGAACGCCACTTTATACAGATCGGTGCGCAGGCCCGTTACCTGCTCCTGGGCCTGGCGCGATCCGGCGATATCCCCGGCGTGAAAGCGCGACCAGATGGCGTTAATTTCAGCGGGGGCGACGTTGGCAAGCCCCGAGATGCAGGCCGAGCAGCCGTCGACAAATCCCTGATGGATAAGCGAGTCCGGCCCGTTCAGAACGTCGAAACCGTCGATATCGCGCACCGCGTCGAGAAAGCCTTTCAGGCTGTCGTAGCTGCCGGCGCTATCCTTAATGCCGACGATATTCTCGTGGCGGGCCAGCTGGCGCGCGGTCTCCGGGGCAATAGTATTCCCGGTGCGGGCGGGAATGTTGTAAAGAAAGAGCGGGACGCTCAGCGCGTCGGCGATCGCCGTATAGTGGTTAATCAGCTCTTCCTGCTTCAAGGGCACGAACCACGGGGTAATGGCCGATACCGCGTCAACTCCGAGGCGGGCGATCTGCTGGCCCAGCCGGCGCGTCTCCCGGGTGGAAACCTCCCCAATATGGGCCACCACCGGCGCGCGACCGGCCGCCTCTTCCACGCAGGTTCTGGCGACGGCGATCTTCTCTTCCTCATTGAGGACAAAAAACTCGCCGTTGGTGCCGCCGCAGAAAATACCGTTGCCTGCGGCGAGCTGGCGCTGCACCTGCTGGCGTAGCGCCGGCAGGTTAAGCGCTCCCTCGGCGGTAAAGGGAGTGACAATGGCGGTGAGTACGCCGCTAATAGCTTTCCTCATTTAACTTTCTCCTGTTAGGCATGTTCTGGATACAGCGTTTGGTAGATGGCCGCGATCTCTTCGCGGCTGACGCTGCATGGGGCATTGTTCATCAGGCGTTTGACGTTTTGCGCCGCTGCGCTGAGGGCGGAAATACTCTCCTGAGGCACGCCTAGCGCGGCCAGGTTGTCCGGCAGCGGCAGTCGTTTGACCAGCGCCGCCAGCCATGCGACCAGCGCATGGGATTTCTCTTCCGCGCTGAGCGTGCGATCTGCATCGGGGATCAGGTCCCAGACTTGAGCGAACTTCGCCACCGCGTGAGGGCGGACCACCCGCATGCAGGGCGCCAGCAGAATGGCGTTGGCCACCCCGTGCGGCAGGTGCCAGGTACCGCCAAGCGGATAGGAGAGCGCATGCACCAGGTGAGTGCCGGCATAGTTGATCGCTGCGCCGCCGTACCACGAGGCCCAGAGCATCTCCAGCTTCGCCGTCAGATCCTGCGGCTGATTTACCGAACGCTCGATATGGCGTACCAGCTTGTGTAAACCGATTAACGCGGCGTTATCGCTCACCGGGTTGGCGACGGTGGAGGTAAAGCACTCCAGCAGATGACACAGAGCATCGATTCCGGTCGACGCCGCGATGCTGGGCGGCATGCTGGTGGTCAGCTCCGGCAGCAGGGCGACATAGTCCGGAAGCAGCACCGGGGAGATGATCCCCACCTTCGTCTGCTGCTCGGGGATCGCCAGAATGGCGTTCGGCGTCGCTTCGGATCCGGTGCCCGCGGTGGCCGGGATTAACAATGAGCAAATTCGTCGTCGCGGCTGCTCGCCTGCCAGCAGGGACGTCAGCGAGGGCGCCTCAGGGTGCAGAAGTACTGACAGCAGTTTTGCTACATCCAGTACGCTCCCCCCGCCGATACCAACGACCATCTGCGGCTGGCTGGCGCCCAGCTGGCTGACGATCTGCGTAACATCGTGATGGTTGGGCTCCGCTGGCACGCTGTCAATGACCTCAACTTCACGCCCTTCAGCCGCCAGCAGGCGATGAATCGCCTGGGTTGCCTCCAGCGCCCCGACGTTCTTGTCGGTCACCAGCAGGATTGAGGTTTTACCGGTCAGCAGCGGGAGCAGGGCCGATGAGGCGCCAGCCCCGCTGATGATTGTGCTGTGTATCGTCGCCACGCGTTTCTCCTTGGTAGTAATTGATTGAATTCAATCATTCATAAATCTTGCTACTCGTCTGATGGGGAAAAGTTATAATTTATACGGCAACTTAATAACTTGAGCTTGCTCACATTTAATCATATATGATTGAATATAATCAATTTAAGATTTTATCGACTACAAGGCAGGACAATGAACGACGGCAATAACAGAGTGCTGGTGCTGGCGGATGACTTTACCGGGGCCAATGACGCCGGGGTCAGCCTGGCGGAGGCGGGTATGTCGGTGGAAGTGGCCTTCACCGCCGGACAGCCATCAACCGCCCGGGCATTAATTCTCAACAGCGACAGCAGGGCGATGACCGCCGCCGCGGCGGCGGACAAGGTCGCCGCTCTGCTGCGCGGCGCGGCGACATTCGTCCCGCACTGGCAGGTAAAGAAGATCGACTCCACGCTGCGCGGTAATCCCGGCGGCGAACTGGAGGCAATGATGGCGGCGCAAGGCTGCCGGATGGCGGTGGTGGCCCCGGCTTATCCGGCAGCCGGGCGGCATACCCGGGACGGGCGCTGCTATGTGCATGGCGTGCCCCTCGATCAGACCGAATTTGCCAGCGATCCGAAAACGCCGGTGAGCCGGGCGGAGATTAGCGAAATTATCGCCATGCAGAGCCGTCTTCCCTGTCTGACCCTGAACGCTGGCCAGCTTCCGGCGGCATTAGCGACGGCGGGCGAGAAGAAGCGAGTGTTGATTGTCGACGCCTGGGAAGACAGCCATCTGGACCAGGTGATCGAGTGGAAGGACTGAGTCGGAGACA
>NZ_JH414802.1:65717-82978 GCF_000238715.1 Klebsiella sp. 4_1_44FAA | reverse complement strand
GGTCGGCTCGGCGGGTCTCTGCGAGGCGCTGGCTCGCCGCCTGCGCCGCAGCGAGCAGGGCCCGCTGCTGGCGGTGGTCGGTTCGATGAGCGAGATGGCGCAGCGTCAGGTTGCTGCGCTGCAGGTCCATTCCCGAGTACGGGTGATTGAAATTGATGTCGAACAGGCCTTTAGCGGATCGCCGAAGGAGGAAGCTTCACGGATCGCCGGGGCGCTGCGCGAGGGCCAGCACTGCGTGGTGACCACCCGCCCGAATCACGCCGTCCGGCAAGGGATTGAAGCCCGGTGCCGTGAACGCGGCCTCAGCCGCGCCGCCTACGGGGAGCACATCTGCGCCTGGCTTGCCGACGTCACGGCGCAGGCGGTGGCGCAGTCTTCCCCTGGCGCGCTGTATCTTTCCGGCGGCGATGTGGCTATCGCCGTCGCGCACGCGCTCGGCGCCACAGGGTTTCAGATCCGCGGCCGGGTGGCGGAGTGCGTTCCATACGGGCATTTTCTCGGCGGCCGCTGGTCGCGGCCGGTGATGACCAAAGCCGGAGGATTCGGCACCGACACCACGCTATTACATGTTGTGAATTTTATTGAGGAGAAACTGAGTGTCTAAGATGATTGCAGTGACAATGGGCGACCCGGCAGGGATTGGTCCGGAGATTATTATCAAATCCCTCGCCGAGGGGGCGCTGAGCGGCGCGCCGGTGGTGGTGGTGGGCTGCGCGCAGACGCTGCGGCGGATCCTGGCGCTAAATATCACACCGCGTGCGGAGCTGCGCATTATTGACCATCCCGCCGAGGCGAGTTTTTCCCCAGCGACCATCAACGTCATTGATGAACCACTCAGCGACCCGCAGGGGCTGCGCCCTGGCGAAGTCCAGGCCCAGGCAGGGGATCTCGCGTTTCGCTGCATCAGGCGGGCGACCGCGCTGGCGCTGGAGGGCGCGGTCGCGGCCATCGCTACCGCGCCGCTGAATAAAGAGGCGCTGCATCTCGCCGGGCACGCTTATCCCGGCCATACCGAACTGCTGGCCCACCTGACGCAGACTACCGATTACGCCATGGTGCTCTATACCGAGAAGCTTAAGGTTATCCATATCACTACCCATATTTCCTTGCGCCAGTTCCTCGATACCCTAAACCAGCCGCGGATTGAGACGGTGATTGGCGTGGCGGATCGCTTTCTGCGCCGCGTCGGCTATCAGCGTCCGCGCATCGCGGTCGCCGGCGTTAACCCGCACGCCGGGGAGAACGGCCTGTTTGGCGATGAAGAGATCCGTATCGTCGCCCCGGCGGTCGCCGCCATGCGGGCGAAGGGAGTGGAGGTGACCGGCCCCTGTCCGCCGGACACGGTGTTTATGCAGTGTCACGAAGGCATGTACGACATGGTGGTGGCGATGTATCACGACCAGGGGCATATTCCGCTGAAGCTGCTGGGATTCTATGACGGGGTGAATATTACCGCCGGGCTGCCGTTTATCCGTACCTCCGCGGATCATGGCACTGCGTTTGATATTGCCTGGACAGGTAAAGCGAAGTCTGAGAGCATGGCAACCTCCATTGAGCTCGCCATGCACATCGCGCAGGAATAACATGAAGGGATATAACCGGTTAGAGCAGATTATGGACTTCCTGAAAAGCCATAATCTGGTGACAGTCGACCAGCTGGTGGCGGCGACCAACGCCTCGCCGGCCACCATTCGCCGCGACCTGATCAAACTCGATCAGGAAGGGGTGATCAGCCGAACGCACGGCGGGGTGACGCTGAACCGGTTTATTCCTTCCCAGCCGACGACGCTGGAGAAAGCCCAGCGCAGTCCGCTTGAGAAGCAGGCTATCGCCAGTGCGGCGGCAGCGCTGGTGAAAGCCGGCGACGCCATTGTGCTTGACGCCGGCACCACCATGATTGAGCTGGCGCGGCAGATCACCCATCTGCCGCTGCGGGTGATCACCAGCGATTTACATATCGCGCTGTTCCTATCGGAATTTAAGCAGATCGAAGTGACGATTATCGGCGGGCGCATCGATGACAGCAGCCAGTCGTGCATCGGCGATCACGGCCGCCGCCTGCTGCAGACCATCTGGCCCGATCTCGCCTTCGTCAGCTGCAACGGCTGGGACCTTGAGAAGGGGATCACCGCCCCGACGGAGGAAAAGGCCGCCCTGAAGCGCGATCTGATGGCCAATGCCCGGCGGCGTATCCTGCTGGCGGACAGCTCCAAATACGGCGCCTGGTCACTGTTCAACATCGCTCCGCTGGCGTCGTTGACCGATATCGTGACCGACGCCCACCTGCCGGATAAAACCCGCGAGGCGCTGGAGACCCTTTCCCCGCAGCTGATCATTGCCGACTGACTCGCAGGCTGCCGTCAGGGCAGACGGGCGATATTGGCCTTGATCACCGCGATCGACTGGCTGAACTTCGCCTGCTCTTCGCCGGCCAGCTGCAGTTCAATGATCTGCTTCACGCCACCCTGGGCCAGCACCGCCGGCACCCCAGCCGCCGCGCCGCTGACCCCGTACTCACCGTCAAGAATGCAGGAGACCGCCAGCGCGCGGTGGCTGCCGGTGAAGATATTGCGGCAGATCTCGGCGATGGTCCCTGCCACGCCATATTCGGTGCAGCCTTTACCCGCGTAGATCTCAAATCCCAGCTTGCGCACTTTGTCAGCCATCGCCTCGCGATCGAGCGGCAGGCCGGTGCGCTGCTGGTAGAGGTCGGCGATTGGCGTGCCATATACCGAGGAGTGCGACCACACCGGAAACTGGGTATCGCCATGCTCGCCGAGGATAAAGGCGTCGATGCTCTGGGCGCCAATCTCCAGTTCCTGCGCCAGCAGGCGACGCAGGCGGGTGGTATCCAGCCAGACGCCGGTGCCCAGCACCTGGCTGCGCGGCAGGCCGGAAAGCTGCCATACCTGCCAGGTGATGATGTCGCAGGGGTTGGTAGCCACCAGAAAGATGCCGTTAAATCCGTTGGCCATCATCGTCGGCACAATGCTCTTCACAATCTTCGCGGTGGAGGTTAGTTCATCCAGCCGGCTCTGGCCGGGGCGCAGCGCGCCGCCGGAGACGGTGATCACCGCGATATCGACATCGGCGCAGTCGCTGGCCTCGCGGGTGGAGATGGTCATCATCCCCGGCAGGTAGGCCGCGGCGTCGCTCAGGTCATGAGCGTGGGCCTCAGCGCGCTGTTGGTTAAGGTCGACGAGGATCAGCTCCTCGCAAATGCTCTGGTTGAGCAGGGCGTAGGCCGCCGACGCGCCGACATTGCCGGCGCCAATAATCATCACTTTACGGGCTTTGGTGCGCATATTCAGATCTCAAGTACGAACGGCAGGGGATAAAATTACTGTGTTTCAGTGGGTTAGCGCAATAGGCGGGCGGCAATATAAGTTAATGCTATGTCGGGAAAAGCCGCCGGCCGCGCTACAGTGGGGTAAAAAAGGAGCTCACCTATGTACACCATCACCGACATCGCCCCTACCGACGCCGAATTTATCGCCCTGATTGCCGCCCTCGACGCCTGGCAGGAGACCCTCTACCCGGCGGAGAGCAACCACCTGCTGGACCTTAGCCAGCTGCCGCCGCAGACGGTCATCGCCCTGGCGATCCGCAGCCCGCAGGGCGAGGCCGTTGGCTGCGGGGCTATTGTCCTCAGTGAGGAAGGCTTTGGCGAGATGAAGCGGGTCTATATCGATCCTCAGCACCGTGGCCAGCAGCTGGGAGAAAAGCTGCTGGCGGCGCTGGAAGCGAAAGCGCGTCAGCGCGACTGCCATACCCTGCGCCTGGAGACCGGTATCCATCAGCATGCGGCCATCGCCCTCTACACGCGCAACGGCTACCAGAGCCGCTGCGCGTTTGCGCCGTATCAACCCGATCCGCTCAGCGTGTTTATGGAGAAACCACTGTTTGCCGATCTTCGTTCAGCAGCGCTGTAAACGCCTCCAGCTGGCGGGTTTTGGCGCCCCGGCGCCACACCAGCCAGGTGGTGAGCCAGCGCCACTCTTCGGCCAGCGGCCAGGCGGAAACCTGCTGATGGCCGGGCATACTCTCCAGCATGCTGCGCGGGATCAACGCCAGGCCGGCGCCGGCGATGACGCAGGCCAGCATCCCGTGGTAAGACTCCATCTCGTGGATCCTGCCCGGGGTCGCTCTGTCGGCATGAAACCAGCTCTCAAAATGCCGGCGATAGGAACAGTTGGCGCGAAAGGCGTAGACGTTGGCCCCGTTCACTTCGCTGGCGCGGGTGATGGGTGCGTGGCCGTAGGGGGCGACGATCATCATCTCTTCAGGGAACACCGGCAGCCCCTCCAGGCCCGGATGCACCAACGGGCCGTCGACAAACGCGGCGCTCAGGGCGCCTTCCAGTACGCCGTCGATCATCGTCCCGGAAGGGCCGGTTGAGAGCGCCAGATGAATTTTCGGGTAGCGCTGATTAAAGTGGGCCAGAGTGCTGGGGATCCGTACCGCCGCGGTGCTCTCCAGCGAACCAAGAGAAAACAGCCCCTGGGGTTCGTCGCCCGCCACCACCATTCGCGCCTCGTCCACCAGGGCGAGGATCTGCTGGCTATAGCGCAAAAAGCTGTGTCCCGCAGGCGACAGGCGCAGGCGCTGGTTCTCGCGGATAAACAGCTCAACGCCGAGGTCGGCCTCCAGCTGGCGGATGCGGGTGGTGAGGTTGGACGGCACGCGATGCACTTTCTGCGCCGCCTGGGTAATACTGCCGGTGCTGGCGACAGCGTTAAACATCTCTAGCTGAGTCAGGTCCATGATATTCTTCTTTTGTGAATGCGTTGCTTAATATTATTCATTTTCAATGAATGGAAAGGTAAGCCAGAATACGGACACTTCGCAAGCAACGAGAGAGAATAATGATGAATTTATCTGCAACGCACGCCGTCTCCGTCAATCCGACTACCGGTGAGGTGGTCTCCTCGCTGCCGTGGGCCAGCGAACGCGAGGTCGACGCGGCCATCGCGCTCGCCGCGGCGGGCTATCGCCAGTGGCGTCAGACGCCGCTTGCCGACCGCGCCGATGCCCTGCGCCGCATCGGGGCCGCGCTGCGCGCCCGCGGTGAAGAGGTGGCCCAGATGATCACCCTTGAGATGGGCAAGCCGATCGCTCAGGCGCGCGGCGAGGTGGCGAAATCGGCCAACCTCTGCGACTGGTACGCTGAACACGGCCCGGCGATGCTGGCGACGGAAGCTACCCTGGTGGAAAATAACCAGGCGGTAATAGAGTATCGTCCACTGGGTGCCATTCTGGCGGTCATGCCGTGGAACTTCCCGGTCTGGCAGGTGATGCGCGGCGCGGTGCCGATCCTGCTGGCCGGCAACAGCTATCTGCTGAAGCATGCCCCGAACGTGATGGGCAGCGCCCGTCTGCTGGGCGAGATTTTTGCCGCCGCCGGCCTGCCGGATGGTGTATTTGGTTGGGTGAACGCCACCAATGACGGCGTTTCGCAGATTATCAATGACGACCGCATCGCGGCGGTGACCGTCACCGGCAGCGTCCGCGCCGGGAAGGCGATTGGCGCCCAGGCGGGCGCGGCGCTGAAGAAATGCGTGCTTGAGCTGGGGGGATCCGATCCCTTTATCGTGCTCAACGATGCCGATCTCGATGAAGCGGTAAAAGCCGCCGTCACCGGCCGCTATCAGAACAGCGGCCAGGTGTGTGCGGCGTCGAAACGCTTTATTCTCGAAGCCGGCATTGCCGAGGCCTTCACCCGCAAATTTGTCGACGCCGTGGCGGCGCTGAAGATGGGCGACCCGCGCGATGAGCAAAACTACGTCGGACCGATGGCGCGGTTCGATTTACGCGATGAACTGCACCAGCAGGTAACGGCTACCCTTGATGAAGGAGCGACTCTGCTGCTGGGCGCGGAAAAAATCGAAGGGGCGGGCAACTACTATGCGCCAACGGTGCTGGGCAACGTCACCGCCGGGATGACCGGCTTTCGTCAGGAGCTGTTTGGTCCGGTAGCAACCCTGACCACCGCTCGCGACGCTGACCATGCACTGGCCCTCGCCAACGACAGCGAGTTTGGCCTGTCCGCCACGGTCTATACCACCGACGAGGCGCAGGCCCAGCGCTTTGCCCGCGAGCTGGAGTGCGGCGGCGTCTTCCTCAATGGCTACTGCGCCAGCGACGCCCGCGTGGCCTTCGGCGGCGTGAAGAAGAGCGGTTTTGGCCGCGAGCTGTCGCATTTTGGCCTGCACGAGTTCTGTAATGCGCAGACCGTCTGGAAAGACCGTCGCTAATCAACGTTAGCCCCTGACGACCGTCGTCCACGTCTGCTATACTCGCCCACCGAATTTTGATGGTGGGCAAGGAGCCGCGTGTGGCGACGGTTATCAATAATGCAATGCTGGAAGCCATTCTGGCAGAAATCAGGCCGCTGATTGGCCGCGGAAAAGTGGCGGATTATATTCCGGCGCTGGCCAGCGTCAGCGGCGACAAGCTTGGTATCGCGATCAGTACGGTGGACGGTCAGCACTTTGCCGCTGGCGATGCCCATGAACGTTTTTCCATCCAGTCAATCTCCAAGGTATTGAGCCTGGTGGTGGCCATGAACCACTATCAGGAGGAGGAGATCTGGCAGCGGGTGGGGAAAGATCCTTCCGGCCAGCCCTTTAACTCGCTTCTGCAGCTGGAGATCGAGCAGGGCAAACCGCGCAACCCGTTTATCAACGCCGGGGCACTGGTCGTCTGCGACATGCTGCAGAGCCGGCTCAGCGCCCCGCGTCAGCGGATGCTGGAGATTGTCCGCCGTCTGAGCGGCGTGGCCGATATCGCCTACGATCCGGTGGTGGCTCGCTCAGAGTTTGAGCATTCGGCGCGCAACGCCGCCATCGCCTGGCTGATGAAATCCTTTGGTAACTTCCATAACGACGTCGCCACCGTGCTGCAGAACTATTTCCACTACTGTTCGCTGGAGATGAGCTGCGTTGAGCTGGCGCGAACCTTTCTGTTTCTCGCCGACCGCGGCATTGCCCCGCATCTCGACGCGCCGGTTATTGCGCCCATCCAGTCCCGCCAGGTTAATGCCCTGATGATGACCAGCGGCATGTACCAGAACGCCGGTGAATTCGCCTGGCGCGTTGGCCTGCCGGCGAAATCGGGCGTCGGCGGCGGGATCGTGGCGATTGTCCCGCAGGAGATGGCGATCGCCGTGTGGAGCCCGGAGCTTGACGACGCCGGGAACTCGCTGGCCGGCGTGGCGATGCTGGAAAAACTGACTCAGCGGATGGGGAGGTCGGTGTTCTGATGGTCGATCAGGATCGCTTGTTTGCGCGCCTGGCGCGCTCGACGTTTCGCTCACGCTTCCGTCTGGGGGGGAAAGAGCGGCAATATTGTCTCGATAAGGGACCGGAGGTCATCGATCGGCATGCCGCAGACTTTATTCGCCAGCGGCTGGCGCCCGCTGCGCCGATCAATGATGGCAAGCAGACGCCGATGCGCGGTCACCCGGTGTTTATCGCCCAGCACGCGACCGCTACCTGCTGTCGCGGCTGCCTGGAAAAATGGCATGCCATTCCCCACGGCCGCGCGCTGAGTGAGCCGGAGCAGGACTATATCGTGCAGGTCATCCACCGCTGGCTGGTGCTACAAATGAATGCGCCGTCTGTGCGCTAATTTGCATTTGATCGGCGCCGGAGTATGCCTGATAAATATTCTCATGTTATGATAATCCGCTAACTAACTATTAACATAATAATTTCCTGAAACAATTAGACGGATAATTACTGAATGTCTTCACTGTCGATTCGGTCATTTACGCTGTTTCGTGAAGAACAACCCGTGCGCGATGCATTGGTCTTATTTACGTTAACGCTACTGCTGCATTTTCTTGGCGCTATGCTGCGTCTGGTGCAGGAGCTCTCTTTCTTCTGGCCGCTCAATGCAGTGATGGCCGGGATTTTTGCACGCTATGTATGGCTTAACCGCAGCTATTTTTATGCCGTCTGTTTTGCGGCAATGCTGGTCTATGACGGATTAACCTCGCGCTGGGGAATGGGCTTTGCCTCATTGCTGATTAACTTTTCCAATATTGTCTTTATTGTGACGCTGGCGCAGCTGGTGCTGTGGGATAAACGTCGCGCCGACTCCATGCCGGGCCCGATAAACGCGCTTAATTTATTCTGTTTCTGCCTGTTAGCCGCCTTACTGTGCGCAGCGGTCGGCGCGCTGGGGTCGGTGGATGTTGAACGCGCCACCTTCGTTCCCCAGCTGGCGGACTGGTTTAGCGAACAGTTCTCAACGGCGGTATTAATCCTGCCCTTTATTCTGACCCTGACGCTGCCTTCGGCATTAAGCGGTTTTCGCTTTCGCCAGCTGCTGCCGGTGCTGGCGCTGGTCCTGTCAATTGCGCTTGGCGTGGCGGTAGGCGGCGCGGGCAGCATTACCTTCCCGTTGCCGGCTTTGATCTGGTGCGCTGTACGCTATCCGCTGCCGCTGACCTGTCTGCTGACTTTTCTCACTGGCATCGGCGAAATACTGCTGGTCGCTAATTCGTTAATTCACTTTTCGCCAGATGCGCGAATGCAGCCGTGGCAGCTGTTCTCCACCCGCCTCGGAATTGCCGCCATGCTGATTAGCCCGGTGATTGTCGCATCCAGTGTCGAAGCGATTAACACGCTGGTGAAGCAGCTGGCCCTGCGCGCCGATTTTGACTTTCAGACCCGCGTCTATTCCCGTTCCGGACTGAGCGAAGCGTTGAAGCGTCAGACGCTGCCGGCGGATAAGCTGCTGACGGTGATGGTGCTGGATATCGATGGCTTCAAACGGGTGAATGATGCTCTGGGCCATGAAGGCGGCGATTGCGTGCTGACCCAGTTTGCCCAGCAGGTTCGACAGCTGGTGGGTGAGCAGGGGATGGTGGCCCGTATCGGCGGCGAAGAGTTTGCGGTGGCCGCCGTCGTCGACAGCGCCCAGCAGGGCTATTTGCTGGCGGAAAAGATCCGTCACGGGGTGGAGTCGCAGCCTTTCGGCCTGGGCCAGAACCCGATCCACCTGACCATCAGTCTGGGACTGGAGACGCGCGAGGTAGGCCACGCCCGCATCACCGAGCTGTTTAACCAGCTGCTGTTGGCGGCGGACGATGAGATGGTGAAAGCCAAACAGAGCGGTCGTAACCAAATTTGTATGCCGACGCTGACCGAAAGCGCGCCATAAGAAAATCCTATCGGGATCCTACTTGTGCTAATTTTTGGTTAAAAACATAGTGATGTGGTCGATAACAGGGAGCTTTTATGACCACATCCTTTTCACTGCGCACGCTCTCGCGTGACGATATTCTCCATCACCTCCCGGCATTAAGCGAGATCCTGGCAAGCTGCGTCAACGGCGGCGCCTCGGTGAGCTTTATGCTGCCTTTCGCGCCGCAAACGGCGATAACGTTCTGGCAACGCACTGCCGACAGCGTGGCGGCCGGGGAGCGCATTGTGCTGGCCGCCTTCGACGCGGAGGAACGTCCCGTTGGCACCGTGCAACTTATCACCAGTCAACCGGAAAACCAGCCCCATCGAGCGGATGTCGCCAAATTATTGGTTCACCAAAATGTCCGCCGCAAGGGGATCGCCCAGGCGTTGATGAGCGAGCTGGAGCGCATTGCCCGGCGGGAAAGGAAGACGGTGCTGGTGCTGGACACGGCGACCGGCAGCGGGGCGGAACAGTTCTATGCCCGCTGCGGCTGGGAAAAAGTGGGGGAAATTCCGCGCTATGCGCTGATGCCCGACGGCGAAATGACTGCCACCTCACTATTCTATAAGTTTCTGCCCTGACGGCCGCTATTGCAGATTGCTTTGATCAAAACAGGGTTTCACTGGTAGAAAAACCTGATAACTTATTGGACCAATTACTCAGGTTGTATGACTACTATTAGAGGGAACCCATTGTGAAAACTTTAAACCGTCGTGATTTCCCCGGCGCGCAGTACCCTGACCGTATCATCCAGTTTGGGGAAGGTAACTTCCTGCGCGCATTCGTTGACTGGCAGATCGACCTGCTCAACGAGCATACCGACCTGAATGCGGGCATCGTGGTCGTGCGGCCTATCGCCACAGATTTTCCGCCTTCGCTGAACACCCAGGATGGCCTGTACACGACTATTATTCGCGGCCTGAACGAGCAGGGCGAAGCGGTCAGCGATGCGCGTCTTATCCGCTCGGTCAACCGGGAGATCAGCGCTTACGCAGACTTCGACGCTTTTTTACGCCTGGCGCATAACCCGGAGATGCGGTTTGTCTTCTCCAACACCACCGAGGCGGGCATCAGCTACCATGCCGGGGATCGGTTTGACGACGCGCCGCCGGTCAGTTATCCGGCGAAACTGACCCGTCTGTTGTTTGAGCGTTATCAGCATTTCGCCGGTGCGGCCGACAAGGGATGGGTGATTATTCCCTGCGAGCTGATCGATTATAACGGCGAGGCGCTGCAGGCGCTGGTGCTGCGCTATGCTAGCGAATGGGAACTGCCGCAGGCATTTATCACCTGGCTGACCTCAGCGAATACCTTCTGTTCGACGCTGGTGGATCGCATTGTGACCGGCTATCCGCGTGATGAAGTGGAGGCTCTCGAGGCGCAGACCGGCTATAAAGATGCTTTCCTTGATACCGCTGAGCATTTCTACCTGTTCGTTATCCAGGGACCTGCCTCGCTGGAGGCCGAGCTGCGTCTCGATAAACTGCCGCTGAATGTGCGCATTGTGGACGATATTAAGCCGTATAAAGAACGCAAAGTGGCGATCCTTAACGGGGCGCACACCGCGCTGGTGCCGGTGGCCTTCCTGGCCGGGATCGACACCGTGGGTGAGGCGATGAACGACGCAGAGATTTGCGCGTTTGTCGAAAAGGCGATTTATGACGAGATTATTCCGGTGCTGGATCTGCCGCGCGATGAGCTGGTGTCATTCGCCAGCGCCGTGACAGGGCGCTTCCGTAATCCCTATATTAAACATCAGCTGCTCTCGATTGCGCTCAACGGCATGACCAAGTACCGCACCCGTATTCTGCCGCAGCTGCTGGCGGGGCAGAAAGCGCATGGCGCGCTGCCGCCGCGTCTGACCTTTGCCCTGGCGGCGCTGATCGCCTTTTACCGGGGAGAGCGGGATGGTGAGAGCTATCCAGTACAGGATGACGCCGACTGGATATCGCGCTATCAAACGCTGTGGGCCCGCCATCGCGATGGCCAGATGAGCACTCGCGAGCTGGTCACCGCCGTGCTCAGCGTGGCGGATCACTGGCAGCAGGATCTGAGCCAGACCCCGGGGCTGGTGGAGCTGGTGACTGCCGACCTTGACGCTATCCTGACCTGCGGTATGCGCGACGCCGTCAAACCTCTTTGCTGATAGTCCATCTATACACCCGGCTGCGGCCGGGTTGTGCAGGATTTTTATTAGTTACAACATACCATTATACTAACCTGTAACAGCCGGTCAGTGGCTCCTCTGCATACGGCTTTTTAGTGCCAAATCGTTCCGAACAGCAGGAGAATTATGGCCGAAGCGCTTGAACAAATATCTGCGCAGGAAAATAATGACCTCAACTCATATCTCCTGCCAATATTCGCAGGCTAATGCATTCATCTGTAAGGAAACTCTCATGGTCATCGATATCCGGGAAGTACGGCCCCACGACAAAGCCGAATGGCTTCAGCTTTGGCAAGGCTACACTCGTTTTTACGGTAGCCCGCAGCCGGAAGAGGTGACCAAATGCACCTGGCAGCGGATGCTGGATGTAAACTCGTCTGTATTGGGAAGAGTCGCGGTGGTGGATGATGCGGTGGTCGGCTTCGCTATCTGTGTTCTTCATGAGGGAACCTGGGTTACCACGCCGATCTGCTATCTGGAGGATCTGTTTGTCGATCCCGCCTTCCGTGGACAGGGTATTGCCAGAACCATGATTAAGTCGCTGCAAAGCGAAGGGGCGGACAAAGGCTGGTCGCGGCTGTACTGGCATACGCGCCGTGATAATCCCGCCCGTCATCTGTATGATGAGTTTACCCCGGCTGACGATTACGTACGCTACAGGATCACGCTTGAGTCCTGAAGCGGTAAGAGGTTGTTAAGCTTTTCCCGCTATAACAGGGGAAACAGGCTCAGGAGAAGCAACGATGGAAAAACGTCTTGAAACAGTGGTCAATGTGATTATGTTTCTTTCGCTATTGGCAACGGCCTGGGATCTCTCGCTGGTGCATCATCTCGCCTGGTAGTAAATTATATCATCTGAAACGCGGCGCCTCTTGCGGCGCCGCCTGTCTCATTCATCCGCCATCTTCCCTGCGCTAAAACTCCAGTCCTCCAGTTGGTTAAACTGGATAACCACCATCACGTCCTGCGGGCTGACCGCCATCTCGTCGTCTAACCGCGCGCAGAGCCGACGATAGAGTCCCTGTTTCTGCGCCCGGCTGCGCGGTTTTCCGGCGAAAATATGAAACAGCACGAAGCGGGCGCTGCGTCCTTCGCTGAGGTAGTGCGGGTCGTAAATGCGCTGCTCATCGGCGGCCCGTTCGATAAACTGAAATCTGTCTGCTGACGGAACGTCGAACTCCGCCACCAGACACTCATGAAAGAGCGCCGACAATTGAGCAAACTCCGCGGGATGCCAGGCGGTGCCAAGCGAAATTCGGGTCAGGGGCATGACGCCTCCTGCGCGTTCAGACAGGTCAGGGCGCTGGCCGCAGCCGGCCAACCGGCATAGAACGCCAGATGGGTAAACAATTCGACAATTTCTTCCCGGCTCAGGCCATTCTGATAGCCGAGCGCGATGTGCCACGGCAGCTGTTCAGTTTTGCCCTGCGCCGTCAGGGCGGAAAGGGTGATCAGGCTGCGTTCGCGGGGCGACAGCTCGCTCCGCGCCCAGATATCGCCAAACAGCACCGTTTCGGTCAGCTCGGCTAGCTTTGGCGCGATAGCAGCCAGCGTTCGGCGATCGACAGGAGGAGTACTCATAGTGATTCTCTTTGCAGGTTAAAGGAGTCATCACTGTCGCACGCTGACTAAGATATTGAATATCGCAACGTTCGGGATTATCAATCCTGAAAATCAGGATGGTATAGCCGATCCTTTACACCTTTCATCACTCCGCTTTTCTGCCCACCTATCCCAACGGTCAGGCGGCGATCTTTCGCGCCACGATAAACAGCCGTGGGAAACGCAGGAGCACCTTCCCGTTACACTGTAACGGATAGTGTGCGGCCAGCAATGCGAGATAGCGTGTGAGAAACGCGCTTCCGGCCTGCTCGTCCAGGCCTGCCAGATAGGGGCGTAACCCGGTGCCCTGCAGCCAGTCGACAATCGCCTGATGAGAAGCAAGGGGATGAAAATAGGTGGTGCGCCAGATATCAACTTCGCAACCCTGGCGGCTGAGCAGATCGTACCAGGCGGCGGGCGGGAGTAACGGCTGGCGTCCACGGTCCGGCAACCCCATCTCGCTGGCAACCTGACGCATCAGGGTATGGGAAGGTTCCTGCCAGTTATCCGGCATCTGCACTGCCAGCGTTCCGTTGTCCGCCAGCTGGTTTACCAGATGGGGGAAAAGCGTCTCATGATCCGTCAGCCACTGCAGAGAGGCGTTGGCATAGATCACATCTGGCGGTTGCGCAGGCCGCCAGCGGGCAATATCGGCATCAATGAATTCGCAGTCGGGTAAGGCCTGCGCCGCCTGGACCACCATGGCCGGGGAGTTATCGATACCGACGATCGTCGCCAACGGCCAGGCGGCGCGTAGCAGGCGGGTGCTGTTTCCCGGCCCGCAGCCGAGGTCGACGGCGTGCTCGACCTGCAGATGGGCAATACGCGAGAGCAGGTCGGCCGCGGGGCGGGTACGTTCAGCGTCAAATTGCAGATACAACGAAGGATTCCAGTCGGCCATCGGGTGCAGTTCCTGTGTGAGGAGGGAGACAGGGAAAAGCATAGAACGCGTCAGGCGGCATGTCAGCGGTTAATGAACCTCAGCGGTCACCTTTGTGCGTGACAGTGTCACAAAATAGAACGTGGCTGGATTGCGCCTGCGCTGTTGGCCGAACCTGGGATTGAGACATGGCAGGGAACGTCTCTGTGCCCGTGGCGGGCGCAGGAGCCTATTCGGCGTTTTTGAGCGCCTCGGCGCGGCTGGCGGTGGCGTAGACAAAATCCAGCATCGGCTCGAGATCGGTGTCATAGCCAGCCTGAATAATTTTTCCTCGCAGCCATTCGATTTCACTGGTGATATCGGGAGGAAAAATGTTGTTATCCTGCGCCCGGCGCAGCCATTTCAGCAGAAAGTTATTCTTTCCCCTGATACCACCCGCTTTTTTCGATTTTCCGTGCATCTTCAGCGCGACCAGGACGCAGTAATAGAAATGAACGCGCTGATTAAAACTTTGGTGCATGTCTGTGTTTCCCGCCAGAATCAGGAATTCACCGTGTGGGTCAGTGATTCGGATTGGACTACGGTACCGGGCTGGATCGTTGCGCGAACTCTGTTGTCTACCAGTACCGTCCATGCATCTGTTGCCAGACGCTGACGGGATGTTGGCACGGAAGCCGAATCGTCGTCAATTGCCGATTCATTTTTTGCCGGCGTCATCGGACCGCGGCGGCCCGCGAGCCGGGCCACACTACTCTCTGGCGACAAGCCGCTGTTGCCGATGTACGCGGAAAATCAGCAGGAATGCGAGCGCCACCACGATCGCCGCCAGCAGATACAGCGTGGCGAGATCGTAGAACCCGGCGACCCAGCCGGCCAGCGGCCCGGTCAGGCCCAGCGCCAGATCAAGAAACGCCGAGTAGGTGCCGAGGGCGGTTCCCTGATTTTGCTCTTCCACCTGTTTTACCGCCTCAACTCCTAAAGCCGGAAAGACCAGCGAGAAACCCGAACCGGTGAGAAAGGCGCCGACGCCGGCCATCCATGCTGATGGCGCCAGCCAGATAAGCAGCAGGCCGAGACTTTCGATGATGAAGCAGGCCAGGGAGACCGGGACTCCGCCAAAGCGGGTAATGGTATTTCCCAGCACCAGGCGAACGCAGATAAAGCCGACGCTGAACAGCGAAAGGGTAAACGCGGCGCCCTGCCAGCTGTGCGCGGCGAAGTAGAGGGTGATAAAGGTGGCGATAACGCCGAAACCGACGGTGCCAAAGGCCAGCCCCAGGCCGTAAGGCCAGATTTTTCGCACCACCGCGTGAAAGGGCGCTCTGGCGCCGGCGGTCACCTTGACGTCCTGGCGGGTACGAGCGAACAGCAGACCGATGGCCGCGACCAGCACTACCACCGTAGCAAAGCCGCTGATGCCAAAATAGTGATTGAGGGTAACTCCCAGCGGCGCCCCGACCGCCATCGCCACATAGGTCGCCACGCCGTTCCAGGAGATAACCCGTGACGTGTGGATCGCGCCGACGGTTTTGATCCCCCACAGGGTGGCGCCGGTGGCGGTAAAGCTCTCGCCGACGCCGAGAAACACCCGGCCCGCCAGCAGCGCGGCAATGGCCAGCATCGGCGTTGCCTGCAGGACTACCGCCAGTAGCGTGAAGGCGCCACTGAGCAGGCAGCAGACGATCCCAAGGCTGACCACTTTTTTCGGCCCCCAGATATCGGTATAGCGCCCGGCGTGCGGCCGGCTTATCAGCGTCGATATGTACTGCAGACTGATCACAATTCCGGCCACAAAGGTGCTGTAGCCCAGCTGATAGTGAATATAGCCCGGCAGTACGGCCAGCGGCAGACCAATGGAGAGATAGCAGATACAGGTAAAAACAACGATCGAAATAATGCGCAAATTGAGTTGTGTAGTGCTGACGGAAGTGCTCATAGGGATAAGAGGTTAATACAACGGGATGTGTAGCATAGCGCGCCGTGAGGACGCTGGCGAGGCGCGACAGCGTTTTATCGGTAACCGACGGGAACGATATTTGTACGAATGTAAATAACTGCTTTTACAGCGCTTAACGCCCGCCTCGCTCAGCGTCAGCTCGCCGCCATACCCGACGAATCACACACCATGCCCCAGGCGCGGTTTTGCAATACCGTGCGGTAGCCGTCCCGGTCGACGAAAGTGACGCCATTGACCTCCCAGTAAGGGTTAAACGCCGTAACGCGCAGAAATCCGGCGGCGTCCATGGCTGCGCACTGTGCCTCCCATGCCGCCTGCTGCGGATAGTACAGCACCAGCAGATCTTCATCGCCTGGCGAGGGGGTGACGGGATGGTGGCGGCAGTGGGTGAATTCCAGATGCCAGCCCGCTTCGGGCGCGCCGAGCATTATCCCGCTGAATCCTTCATGATCGGTAAAGCTGCCGAGCAGCTCGAGTCCCAGCCCGGCGCAATACAAGCTGGCGGTGGTGTCCAGTTCGCTGACCGGCCTGGCAATGCGCATATGACAGAACGACATAATGACTCCCGTGAGCATAAGTTGAGTTGATACTGTACCGGTAAATCGGCCCGGCGTGTGTTAAGCCGTGCCCAGGCGCCACCTTCTCTCTGTAAATACCATAGCGGATTAACATCCGCCTTGCGCCAACAATACCTCTCCATCATAATAAAAAAAGAATCATTCAATCTTATTATTCTTAAATTGAGAATCACTGTGGGGTGGTGGATGAATAACCAATCGCGCCAGGCCTTATGGCTGGCACTGGCTGGATCGATAGTACTGATGATCGGCATGGGCTACGGGCGCTTTGCCTTCACCGGCGTGCTGCCGCTTATGCTTAATGAAGGTCTGTTAACCCTGCACGAGGGCAATCTCGCCGCGTCGGCCAATTACGCTGGCTATCTGGTCGGTGCGTTGCTGCTGGCGCGGGTGCAGCCTGGGGCCGCCACCCGACTGAGCATTATCTCCGCCGGGTTGACCATCGCCAGCCTGGCGCTGCTGGCCTGGGTGAGCTCGCCGTGGACCATTATTACGCTGCGCGCCGTCGCGGGCGCGCTGAGCGCGATAACGCTGATTGCA
Source organism: Klebsiella sp. 4_1_44FAA (assembly GCF_000238715.1). Taxonomy (NCBI): domain Bacteria; kingdom Pseudomonadati; phylum Pseudomonadota; class Gammaproteobacteria; order Enterobacterales; family Enterobacteriaceae; genus Klebsiella; species Klebsiella sp. 4_1_44FAA. The sequence goes on along the minus strand of NZ_JH414802.1, from coordinate 66,059 downwards.
GGTTCGCTGTGGCTGCTGGAACATATGGGGCATCATCACGGGGCGCCGTTGCTGTATGCCGGGGTGGGGCTGGGGATATTTATCTCCGCGGAGGGGATCGCCCTTGGACATGCCCTGAACCTCACCAGCCAGCAGATCTGGCTGCTCTGCGCATTATGCGCCGGTCTGCTGCTGGCGCTGGCGATCCGTTGGCTGCTGACTCCGCCGGCTGCACTGGTGCGGGTTTCCCATGTTGAAACCTCCTCGCCTGCGTCCGGGAGCGATACCCGTCGCGCGGCGTGGCGACTCTTGATGGTTTACGGTCTGGCGGGCTTCGGCTATAGTCATCACCGCCACTTATCT